>CAIKND010000124.1 GCA_903828675.1 uncultured Acidobacteriaceae bacterium | reverse complement strand
TGTTCATCGGCCCGCAGCTTCGATCCACGCTTCCTCCCCACAATCGGTCACCCTCATGCAGTTGCGCTTCACTTCACTCACTGTGACCAGCTTGTGACGGGACTTGCACCCGTAAGAGTGCGCCCATGCTGGGCGCACAAGAGGCGCAGAAAAGCCACTCCCGCGAGGGAGTGGCTTTTTTGCAGAGTGTGGTTGATCTCCGGAAGCGCTTCTACTTCGCCGCCAACTGCCGCAGCACGTACTGCAAGATGCCGCCGTGCTCGAAGTACTCGATCTCCTGCGGCGTATCAATGCGCACCATGGCATTGAATTCCTTCACCGCTCCATTGGCATCGGTGGCCTTCACTTTCAGTATCCGGCCATCGGCCAGCCTGGCCCCCAACAGCGTCGTCAGCCCAGCAAAGTCGTAGACCTCCTCGCCTGTCAGTCCGAGCGACTCGGCATTCTCGCTCTCCGCAAATTGCAAAGGCAGAATCCCCATCCCGACCAGGTTCGACCGGTGAATCCGCTCAAAGCTCTCGGCAATCACCGCGCGCACACCCAGCAGCTTCGGTCCTTTGGCCGCCCAGTCTCGCGAGCTGCCTGAGCCGTATTCCTTGCCCGCAAGGATCACCAGTGGGACTCCGCGCTCGGCATACCTGACGCTGGCGTCGAAGATCGACATGGCATCTCCTTCCGGAAGGAGCCGCGTAACGCCGCCCTCGGTGCCAGGAGCGAGCTTGTTGCGCAGGCGCACATTGGCAAAAGTTCCGCGCACCATGACTTCGTGATTGCCGCGCCGCGACCCATACGAGTTGAAATCAGCGGGCTTGACGCCGTGATCCGCCAGATATTTTCCAGCCGGGCCATTCGCTTTGATATTCCCCGCCGGAGAGATGTGGTCGGTGGTCACCGAATCCCCCAGCACAGTCAGCACCCGCGCGCCCAGAATGTCCGTAACCGGCGCCGGTGTATTGGTCATGCCGTCGAAGTACGGTGCCTGCCGGATGTAGGTCGAGTCCGGCTCCCACTGGTAGACGTCACCGGTGGGAAAGCTCAGGCCCTGCCAGTTGGCGTCGCCATCCGAGGCCGTTGCGTACTCCTTGCGAAAGCTCTCACGGCTCAGTCCCTTTTCGATTGCCTCGGCCACCTCCGCCTGCGTCGGCCAAATGTCTTTCAGATAAACGGGCTGTCCAGCATCGTCGGTACCCAATGAATCTGTATCGAAGTTGTGGCCAATTTTCCCTGCCAGAGCGTAGGCGACAACCAGCGGCGGGCTCATCAGGTAGTTGGCCCGAACGTCCACATTCACACGTCCCTCAAAGTTGCGGTTGCCCGAGAGCACACTGACCGCAACCAGCCCATGCTCTTCAATGCTCTTCGACACGTCGGAGGGCAGCGGACCGGAGTTGCCGATGCAGGTTGTGCATCCGTAGCCCACCACGTTGAAACGTAGCTTTTCAAGGTACGGAAGCAGGCCTGCCTTGGTGTAGTAATCCGTAACCACGCGCGAACCAGGGGCCAGAGAAGTCTTTACCCACGGCGGCACGGTCAGGCCCTTCTCGACGGCCTTCTTGGCCAGGATGCCCGCAGCCACCATCACCGAGGGGTTCGACGTATTTGTGCAGCTCGTAATGGCCGCAATCACCACCGAGCCGTGATCCAGATAGGTGTCCGGATCGATATTGAAGCGTTCCTTAACAGTCGTGGGCACGTGCGCGGGGACCTTCTCCGCGACGGCCGTATCGGCAACCGCGCCACGCTGCCACGCCGCCGCCGTACGCGTCCCCAGCGGCTTGGCCGTAGGCGACAGCAAACCAGGCAATTGCTGCTGGAAACTCGCAGCCGCGTCCTTCAGCAGCACGCGATCCTGTGGGCGCTTCGGTCCAGCCACGCTGGGTTCCACGGCGGCCAAATCCAGTTCCAGACTCTGCGTATACTCGGCCTCCGGCGAGCCAGCGGTGTGGAAAAGGCCCTGTTCCTTGTAATAGGCCTCGACCAGCGCGATCTGCTCTTCACTGCGGCCTGTGAGCCTCAGGTAGCGCAACGTTTCGGCGTCCACCGGGAAGATGCCGCAGGTCGCACCATACTCCGGCGCCATGTTGCTGATGGTGGCGCGATCGGCGAGCGACAAACCGGCAATGCCATCCCCATAGAATTCTACAAATTTGCCCACCACGCCCAACTTGCGCAGAGCCTGGGTTACGGTAAGAACCAGATCGGTGGCGGTGGCGCCCTCGCGCAGCTTGCCGGTGAGCTTGAAGCCCACCACCTGCGGCACCAGCATGGACACGGCCTGCCCGAGCATCGCCGCCTCGGCCTCGATGCCGCCCACACCCCAGCCCAGCACGCCCAAGCCGTTAATCATGGTGGTGTGTGAGTCGGTTCCGACAACCGTATCGGGATACGCTACGAAAGCCCCATCGATCTCAGTGGTAAACACCACCCTCGCCAGGTATTCCAGATTCACCTGGTGGCAGATGCCCATTCCCGGCGGCACGGCAGAAAAGTTGCGGAAGGCCGTCTGTCCCCACTTGAGGAACGCATAACGCTCGCGGTTGCGCTGGAACTCGAGCAGAGAATTCGCGCCATAGGCCCCAGCGGTGCCGTACTCGTCCACTTGCACGGAGTGGTCAATCACCAGCTCGGCCGGAACCAGCGGATTGACTCTTTCCGGATCGCCTCCCAGTGTCTTAATGGCATCGCGCATTGCGCCCAGATCAACCACTGCGGGCACGCCTGTAAAGTCCTGCATGAGCACACGCGCGGGCATGTAAGCAATCTCGCGGCTGGGCTCGGCCTTGGCATCCCAGTTGGCCAGGAACTCGATATCCCCGGCTGTGACATTCACGCCATCTTCGCGGCGGAGAAGGTTCTCCAGCAGAATCTTCAAACTGAAAGGCAGGCGGCTGAGGTTGAAACCGCGCTCGGTGAGCGCAGGCAGGCGGTAGATGGTGTAGGAGCGATTGCCGGAGGTGAGAGTGGCACGGCTGGCAAAACTGTTCATCGGGGAAAGACCTTTCTATCCGCATCAGGGCGGATGGATCTCTTGAGTTCAGTCACGGAACCGCTGGTCGGGGAGATTTCACCGGCAGCGGGAGATCCGTGTGCCCAAGCCCCACGTTTCGGGCTTGGGATAAGAGCAATCGACGGGATTAGATTACTCGGCGGGAAGAGCGCCGTCCACGGTCGGGCCGACCACGGCGAAAGCGCCTGAGGAGAGGCGTGGAAGAGACCCGGACTGCGGAGCGGCTGAACATGGCGGTCTAGGAGATTTTAGCGCGCCGCCACAACGATTGAAAATAGCGGAATCAAGAGACTTTGGCGCAGAGCTGTAGTCAGGCTGCCGGAGCGAAGGTACTCTTAACATCAAGTTGGGTTTGACTTACCGACCCGTCCGAGGAGGGCGACAACCCGCATGGAGTTGCAATTCCAGACTGGAACGCTTCTGCTGTTGATTGCCGCGGTGGTCGCGATGCTGACGCGGCGGCTTCGCCTGCCCTACAGCGTCGGCCTGGTTGCGGCAGGTATTGTCTTCGCAGCGCTGCCGTTTACCCCGGAGATTCCACTCACCAAGGAACTCATTTTCACGGCACTGCTGCCGCCGCTGCTGTTTGAAGCGGCGTTTTATATCCATTGGGGCCAGTTGCGCCGGGACTTTTCAGTGATTGCGGTTCTGGTGACTGTGGGCGTTGTGCTTTCCGCAAGCGTAACTGCGGCGGGCATGCACTATTTTGCGGGTTGGCAGTGGATCGACGCCCTGGTATTTGGCGCACTGATTGCCGCGACCGACCCCGTTTCTGTCATCGCAACCTTCAAGGAAGCACATGCGCAGGGGCGGATTCTGGTTTTGATTGAGGCGGAGAGCCTTTTGAACGACGGCACTGCAGCGATTGCTTTCGGCGTTGTGGTCGCGCTGGCTTCAGGCCAGCAGATCACGGCTTTCGGGATCACAGCCATGCTGGTCAAAACCATCGTTGGAGGAGTCCTTTGCGGCGCGGCCGTGGCTCTTGGGGCGCTTTTCCTCACGGGACGAACCGAGGATCATCTGGTCGAAATCACGTTTACGACCGTTGCCGCCTATGGATCGTTTCTTCTGGCGGACCACTTTGGGTTGTCTGGAGTTCTGGCGACCATTACCGCGGGCCTGGTGATGGGCAATTTCAAGCCGCTGAACAGTATGACCGAACGCGGGAAAGAAGCGGCGCATGGGTTCTGGGAATACGCCGCTTTCATTGCGAACTCACTGGTTTTTCTTTTGATTGGAATGCACGAGGCACGGCAGAATTTTGCTGCGATCTGGGTTCCGGCGGGAATTGCGATTGCGCTGGTGACGCTGGGCCGCGCGGTTGCCATCTATCCCTGCTGCTTTGCCTTTTCGCGATCTTCCCTGCGCGTGAGCGGGAAACATCAGCACATTCTGTTTTGGGGCGGATTGCGTGGCGCTTTGGCGCTGGCCCTTGCCCTTGGACTGCCCGCAACCTTCGCGCTGCGCGAGCAGATTATTACGATCAGCTTTGCAGTTGTCGCTTTTTCAGTCTTCGTGCAGGGCTTGACGATGGTTCCATTCCTTCGCCGACTTGGAGAAATCCAGCGCTGAGTTTTCTTTATTTGTTCGTAACTAATTAATTTTAATAGGTTTTATCGAATCATACCCTGAGTCCCAGTGACCCATCGGCGGCCAGACTACATTCTCACTTCATAGGGGAGGGGGGGTGGGTGGGAGGGGGGTGGTGGGGGTACCCACTTCTGGCCTGCTGAGGAGTCGGGCTCTATGGTTCAGCGGGCTTGCGGTGAATTGAGTGGAGAGATCCATATAAAGATTATGCGCCCGTACGTCTTAATTATCTGCAGTTAAAAGTTATTATAAGTTATTTAAAATCAGCAGTATGAGAATATTGACGCTTTTTGTGATTTCCAGGTTGGGTGATGACTCGTGCTAGCGAGAGATGGTCTTTGGCGCATGGAAAAGCGCGGAGATTGATCTGACGCTGTCCCGCCCCAGGCGCAAAAAGAGACGTGGCGAGGATGGGGCACCAGGCCGGAGAACCTGACAACTGGATAGATTACTCAGCGGGAAGGGCCCCGCGCCCGGTCGGTCCTGCCGCAACGAAAGCGGCTGCGCATCGAATATGCCTGGATTTCATCGCGTATGCCGATGGCATGGAAATGGCGGTCGCGCTGCCGCTTTGTGGCTCCGGCACAGCTTGAACGGAAGAGTTTCGAGTTGTGCACAAACGCTCCAGTCGATACCCTCAAAGCGAGGACCCTGGAGGTCCTGAAGACACATGCGCACAACTCCAATTCTCATAGTCGCTCTAATGCTGTCCGCTATCGCCGCGTCAGGACAAACGAGTTCCCCCGCGCCGGCGTCCAAAACCTGGCCAACCCTTGACGGCACAGTCATGCTTCCCGACTTCCGCTTCGGCACCGGCGAAACCCTGCCGCAACTCAAGCTGCACTACCTCACACTTGGGGCGCCGCACCGCAACGCAGCGGGTCATGTCGACAACGCCGTGCTGCTGCTGCACGGCACGGGCGGCAACGCTCACTCGCTTATGAACCCCCTGTTTGCCGATGTGCTGTTCGGGCCCGGCGCTCCACTGGATATCACGAAGTACTTCCTCATCCTTCCCGACGATATCGGCCACGGCGAAAGTTCGAAGCCCTCCGACGGCCTGCACGCCCATTTCCCGGCCTACGACTACGACGATATGGTGCGCAGCCAGCGCATGATGCTCGACGCCATGAAGATCGACCATCTGCGCCTGATTCTCGGCACATCGATGGGCTGCATGGAGAGCTTTGTGTGGGGCGAAACCTATCCGGAGTTCGCCGATTCGCTGGCGCCGTTTGCGTGCCTGCCGGTGCAGATCGCCGGCCGCAACCGCATGATGCGCTACATGGCCATCGAGGCCATCAAGCAGGATCCCGCCTGGATGGGCGGCGAGTACAAGACCGAGCCCGTGCAGGGCCTGCGCACCGCCAACGAACTGGGCATGGTCATGAGTTCCAGCCCGCTGCAGATGCAGAAGCTGGCGCCCACGCGCGAAGCCTCGGAGAAGTATGTGGACGCGTCACTGAAGCGCATGATGGCGTCAAGCGATGCCAACGACATGCTCTACTACTGGAACGCCAGCCGCAACTACAATCCCAGTCCAAATCTTGAAAAGATCGCCGCGCCGGTCCTCTGGATCAACTCCGCCGACGACTATATCAACCCGCCGGAACTAGGCATTGCGGAGAAGATGGTCAAGCGCATCCCCCACGCGCGGTTCATTCTGCTGCCCATCTCCGATGCCACCCGCGGCCACGGAACACACACGGTTGCGGCTGTGTGGAAGGAGTACCTGGCGGAGTTCATGCGTTCGACAGAACCCAGGCCGTAGCCTGACCGCTGCTTTAGAGCAAAACCAGAGTCACTGTGCCCTGTTCAATGCAATCGAGGTCGCCGCTCCCTGAAGGTCGCGTCGACTTGGATGGACTGCCATCGGGATATGTAAACTCTGGTTCTGTCTTACCGTGGCGGTTGCATGTTGTAGAGGAAGAAGGCGCGTAGCTCCAGGTAGGGTCCGTGAAAGTCCCTGGGGAGAGGCGGGTAGTTGGAGCCGGTGAGCGCGCCCCAGGCTGCACGGTCCAGGGCGGTGTCGCCGGAGCGGCCCTCGAGCACCAGGCTGCCATCCATAAGGCGTCCGTTGGGCAGCACCTTGAACCGAATGGCCACCATGCCCGACTTGAGGAGCGGCGGGTTGACTTCGTCAGGAATCAGCGGGTCCCAGGTGCGCTCGGTCTCATGGTGCCAACGCTGAATCCAGGAGCTGAAGTCGACGCCTTGGGTGTCCGACAGGACCTCGATGCCGCCGGAGCCAGCGCCGGGGTGCATGGAGAGCCGGTCATTGCCGAGGCTGCCCGCGCTGCCCGCGCCGGGGTTCCTGGCTGCGCCGCGCATGGCTTCGCGCAACTGGTCATTGGGATTTTGCGAGCCCATGGCGAAATTGGGCCGGGCGGGAACCGCAGCCGGACGTGGCGACTCGACCTGCGACTGCTGCGGGGGCGGCGCGGGCGGCGGCGGCTGAACGGGAGCCTGTTCGACGGGCTTGGGCGCGGGCTCGGGAGCGACCGGTGCCGGAGGCGCGGACTTCTTCATCTCCTCCAGCGTCTTTTTATCGATCGTGGGGGGCTTCATGGGAACCGACTTGGGCTTTATGCGGGGCTGGAATGGCGTATCCAGATAAGTAAAGTCCTTGTGCCGATCAATCTGGTTAGCCCGGTCGACGACGGGCGGCACCTTGAAGATGTACTTGGGAATCCATGTAAGCAGGGACAGGAAGGCGAGGTGAATGAGAACGGCAATCCAGATTCCCTCTCGCAGGCGAGCCCAGCGGCGCTCATCCTCGAGCTCGGTGATCATCTGGAGCAGTTCGTGGGTGTCGTAATCTACCCAGCGCGAACCACGAACTACACGCTCAGCGGGCTCCTGCAGGGCGGCAGGAGTCTCGGCCACGGGCTGCGGGCCCGACTCAGGACTGGCCTGGGGCGGCTCGTTGGGCTCGTTTATATTGGGCGGCGCTTGGCTGGTGGGCATTCGTTCCTGAGGAGCCTGTCCGGGCGTATATCTATCTTGCCTGCTCCGATTTGATTCCTTTCTTTCTATTCTCTCATCCCGCTTAAACAGTCCACCAGAGCCAGTTCACAGGAAACGCACAAACTGCCCCTGATTCCTGATGGACGCCGCGCCTCGTACAATGGTTCTTTCTGAATGGACGGATTGGCGACAGGAAAGGGAACCTGTTTGAAGCACTTTTTTGCTCAATTGATGGCCAAGTGGAAGATTGTAGTGATTTTTCTGGCCAAGTTTGGTATTTGGGGTGTGGGCGCGGCGGCGTTGCTGGACTCCTCCTCAATTCCGATTCCCATGGACGCGCTGCTGGCCGTGTATGTGTGGAACGACAAAGCTCATTTTTGGATTTATTGCCTGCTGGCGGCGGGTGGTTCGGCGATTGGCGGGCTGGTTCCTTACGGGCTGGGCCGCGCCGGCGGCGAGTTGTTCCTGCTGAAGCGTGTGAACCGCGAGCGGTTTGAACGGATGCGCACCCGGTTTGAAAACCAGGAATTCCTGGCCATGCTGATTCCCTCGATGCTGCCGCCGCCGACACCGTGGAAGGCTTTTGTATTTGCTGCCGGGGTGTTTGAGATGCGAGTGGCGCCATTTATGCTGGCCGTATTTTGCGGGCGCATGGTGCGCTGGCTGGCGCTGTCGCTGCTGGTGCTGAAGCTGGGGCCGGGCGCGGTGGAGGTTGTGGAGCACCACGCGCTGACCGCGGCCGCAGTTGTGGGCGGTCTGGCGGCGGTTGGTTTTGCCTGGTGGTGGGTGCGGAGAAAACGGGCGGGCAAGACGCTGGAAGACTGATAAGAGACAGAAATGCGGGGTCAATAAAATACCAGGCTACTGCTACCCACCCTAGCCACAAAAACAAAAGCGTGGCGAGGATGGGGCACCCGGAGTATTGTCCACATTCGAGTCGAAAACGCCCTGATGAGAAGCAAAGACTTAAGCTAAACAAAACTTGGATGGGTAAAGTTGTGAGCGGCTACTTGCTGACCAGAACGGGCTGGCCGGGGGCAGCGCTCAGCCGGCGCAACAGCACGGGGACTCCGAAGGCCACGGCGACGACGATGGCTGTCGAGAGCAGATCGTTGCGGTAGAAGGGGATGGCGGCCGTGTAGCAGGCGACAAGACCGGCCAAGTTGCGCGGATACATGCCGCCGCTAATCCAGACCGCATAGTTTGAAACGACGAAGAACGAGGTGGGACCCAGCAAGGATGCCGCGGCTCCGCGCACAAAGGTGGTGCGGGTGCTGAGCAGAATCTGCCCAAGGGCCATCGCTGCGATGTACCAGCCCCAGGTGGGCAGATAGGTCTGCCAGCCGAAGGAGTAGTGATAGGCGTAGACGGTGAGGCAGTAGTCGGTGGCCATAAGCGCGGCCAGGGGAACCAGCATCTCCCGCAAGGGACGGCGAGCGCCAAAGTAGAGCAGCGCGCCACCGACGGCGGTGAAGTTGAGCCACCCGGCATGGGGCAGAAGACGGCTTAAGACAGCGACAAGCAAAAGCAGATAGGCAATCATGGAGGGCCTCATTTTCTTGGATTCCGGGGTGATCTCCCGGAGTCAGGGAAGAACACACAAAGTCCAACTGTACTTATTCATTCTGGGGTCCACGCGCCGCGCGGTCAACCTGGGTGCTTTCACCGTGCCAAATATTTTTTAACTCACAGCAAAACAGCTTACCGCTGCTCGCGCGTGCCCATCCCTTCGCCGGCTTCGTCGCGGCCATCGACGATGTAAACCCAGCAGCTGAGAGGGGAGCGGCCAGAGGCCTTTCCTGAGGCCAAAAACGAGTAGGCAAAGCGCAGATCAGTGAACTGGACCGTTGTCCATTGGCGGTTGGGAGGCAGTTGAGGAGGCTCGACCCCGGCGATCGGCTGCTGGCCCAGGTCGCGGACCACGGCCCATGTGCCCCAATCGAGATAGACCTGACCAAGAGGCGTACGCTTGGCGGCTTCAATGGCGGGGGAGTCGGATGGCTTGAAAATTGTGTCGGTGCGCGGGTCGGTATCGACTGCGCCGGTTCGGGAGTTCACTTCGGCGGTCTGGTAAAAGTCCGGGGTTTCGAGAATGGCGTGCCAGCGGAAGGGGTTCACCGGGTAGGGCTCGAGGGCGATGCGTCGGACGGGTTCGGAAGTGATCTGGGTGTTCTCGACCATGGCCTGCGCCTGCGCGTGCTCTGCCCAGCGCCAGCACCAGAGCGCGGTCATGCCTACCAGCGCGAAGATGGCCCAGCCGCGCCCGCGAAACGGCTTGCGCCGCACGCCGATTTCGCCGTCGGTGAGGCCGAACAGCCAGGGCATGATCATGGCCAGCAAGAGCAGGGCCCAGAGAAGCGGTTCGGCAATAAATACAAAACTGCCCGCGTACCAACGGGGATTGAATGGGAAGAAGGGACGCACACCGTAGTTGTTGGTCCAGTCGAGCAATATGTGGCTGAAGGCGGCAATCAGCGCCGTGAAATAGAGCCAGCCCCAGTGGACCTGCTGCGGTTGCGGCCGCGTTGGCGCATTTGGATCTGGATGGGGAGCTGCGGCCGTGCGAAGGCGACGGCTCTCTCGCCAGCGGTGAAACAGCCACACGCCGCCCACCACCACCGCAGCCACAACTGGCGCGGCGACAAGCGTGTGGGTGATGCCGCGATGATGCTTGAGCTCCTGCACCGGCCCGGCAAATGACCACAGGATGTCCACATCACCGGCTTCGGCGGCCAGTACGGCGGCCACGGTGGCATAGGCCGTTTTTCGGTTCAGCCCTGCGCGGCTGATGCAGGCTCCGGTAAGAAAATGAGTGACTGGTTCCATAGCGTTCTCCCAACCATCTTAACTGGCCGCGCTCGCCTGGCCCGCCGCCTCCTATAATCCTCCCCATGGGCGATACGTTTACCCTCCCCTTTGATCCTGCGATAAGAGCCGAGCAATTGCGCGCCGACTTGCGCCGCCACGAGCACCTTTATTACGTGCAGGACGCGCCGGAAATCACGGACGCGGCCTACGACGCACTGATGAACGAGCTGAAAAGGATCGAGGCCGGGCATCCGGAGTTGCTGACACCGGACTCGCCCACCCAGCGTGTGGGCGGCAAGCCGGCGGAGGGCTTCAAGAAAGTGCGCCACTCGCGGGCCATGTTGAGCCTGGACAATGCCTACTCCGCGGAGGAGCTGGCTGACTGGGACCGGCGCGTGCGGGAGCTGGCGGGGCCGTTGCCGGTGGAGTTCATGGCCGAACTGAAGCTCGACGGGCTGAGCGTGGCGCTGCGCTACGAGCCTGCGGGCGGCGGCGTTTCCAGGCTGACAACGGGAGTTACACGCGGCGACGGGCAGACCGGCGAGGACGTCACCTCGAACATCCGCACCATTCACAGTGTGCCTCTGACCATCCCTGCCGAAAAGTTGAAGAAGGCGGGGCTGCCGCCGGCGATTGAAGTGCGCGGCGAAGTGGTGATGCCTGAGGCCGCCTTCCTGCGCCTGAACGAGGAGCGCGAGCAGCAGGGATTGGCGCTGGCCGTCAATCCGCGCAATGCCGCCGCGGGAACGCTGCGCACGCTTGAGCCCGGCATTGTGGCCAATCGGCGGCTGGTCTTTTTTGCTTACTTTCTGCTGGTCAACGGGGAATACATGGAGCAGGGACAGCGGGCCACGCTCGAGGCGCTGGGGGCCCTTGGCTTCCGCGTCAACCCCTCGCGCAAGCTGGTTGGCTCGGTTGAGGAGATGCTGCAGTTTATCGACGGCGCCGAGGCCGCGCGCGCCAATCTGGGCTACGAGATCGACGGCGTGGTTCTGAAGGTGGACTCGCACGCGACGCAGCAGCGGCTCGGTTACACCGGCCGCGCACCGCGCTGGGCCATCGCCTACAAGTTCACCGCCAAGTCGGGCGTGACCCAGGTGACGGGAATTACCGTGCAAGTGGGCCGGACCGGCAAGCTGACCCCGGTGGCGGAGCTGACCCCGGTGTTTATCGGGGGGACGACGGTAAGCCGCGCCACGCTGCACAATGCGGATTTTATTGAGCGGCTGGGGTTGAAGCTGGGCGACTGGGTGAAGGTGGAGCGCGGCGGCGACGTGATCCCCAAGGTAGTGGAGGTTGTGGAAGACGCCGAACACCCGCGCGGCGAGCTGAACTTCGCGTTCCCGTCCAAGTGTCCGGAATGTGGCAGCGAAGTGGTGCGCGTGGAGGGGGAGGTGGACTTCCGCTGTGTGAATGTGGATTGCCCGGCCAAACTGCGCGAGAGCCTGCTGCACTTTGGGCGGCGTTCGGTAATGAATATCGAAGGGCTGGGCGAGGCGGTGGTGCAGCAGTTGCTCGATCGCGGACTGGTGCGCGGCGTGGCTGATCTCTACAGCCTTAAGAGAGACGAACTGATCGCCCTGGACCGGTTCGCGGAGAAGTCGGCGGATGCGTTGCTCGAGGAGATCGAGGGCTCGAAGAAAGCCGGGCTGGCGCGGGCGCTGATGGGCCTGGGAATCCGCTTTGTGGGCGAGCGCACCGCGGAGCTGCTGGCCGAGGAGTTTGGTTCGATCGATGCGCTGATGGGGGCGAACGCCGAGGAACTGGAACGCGTGGAAGAGGTGGGCCCGCGCATCTCGCAAGCGATTCTCGAGTTCTTTTCGCAGTCGGCCAACCTGGCTCTGATTCAAAGCCTGAAGGATGCAGGGGTGAACATGACGGCGGAGAAGAAGCTGCGCTCGGCACAGTTGGCTGGATTGACGTTTGTGCTGACCGGCACGCTGCCCACGCTTACCCGCGACGAGGCCAAGGCGCGGATTGAGGCTGCCGGGGGGAAGACGGCAGGATCGGTGAGCAAGAAGACCAGTTATGTGGTGGCGGGCGAGGAAGCGGGCTCGAAGCTGGAAAAAGCGCGCGAGCTCAACATCCCCGTGCTTGACGAAGCGGGGTTGTTGGCGATGCTCGCAGGGCCTGCGGTCATCGAATAGACCGCGCGTCATCCTGCCTGGCAGAGAGGCGCTCCAAGCGTTGCAAGACCGGGCGGCTGGTTGCCATCAGGGGGGCCAAGGCCAGAACCAGGAAAATCACGTCCATCCACATAGCTGTCCTCATTCATCGTCCTATTGGTCAGGCACTTAAAGGGTGATGAGCTTTCCCACTCTTCAAGGACCTGATCAATGGTGTGGTGAACGATGAATTCGTTTCATCAATCGAGGAGCCGGACTGTAGGTTCTTGGCCCTATTGATCCGGCAAGAGAACAAGGTCATCTTCTTCCCACCCATTCCCGCAAAATACGCGGGGGAGGGTATTTGGCTCCGGAAACATTGAAGGAGCATGGGCAACAGCCCATGCTCCTTCAAAAACGCTAAACCATGCGCTTCCGAGCGCTTTGGATTTATTGGCGCGGGGCGAAGTATCCCTTTTTAGCGCGGACCAGATAGCGGCGGTCGTTGCAATAGAGATAGATAGTGCGGAAGGCGCCGTCGTATTTGAAGTCGGCCGGCGTATAGGTCAAGGCGTACTGGCTGCGCAGCTCTTCTTCGATGTCCTTGAAGCTGTTGGTGATCTCTTCGACCGAGGGCGGGAAGAAGGCCTGGCCACCGGTGTCCCCGGCCAACTGCGCCATCACCTTATCGCCCTGGCCGCGGCTTGGCGTCCAATTGGTGCTGATGGCGTAGATGATGGTCTCCGCGCGCTGGCACTCCTTGATGGCTTCGTTCAGGTAAACACGGCTCTGGTTGTCGTCGCCGTCGGAGAGCAGAATGATTGCCTTGCGGACGGGTTCCTGGCCGCGCGAAGCCTCAAGAAGCTTATCGTGGCAGGCGGTGTAAACGGCGTCGAACATGGCGGTGCCGCCGCCGGGATGCAGCCGGTTGATGCCCGTTTCAAGGCCGTCAAGGTTGTTGGTCCAGTCCTGTGTGACCGTTTGGGTGACGTCGAATCCCATGACGAAGGCGCGATCGCTGCGGGCCTTGAGAATCTGAAGCAGGAACTCGGTGGCCGCCTGCTGCTCAAACTGAAAGCGCGAGTGAATGGAGGCGCTGGTGTCAATGACGATGCCGACGCGCAGGGGCAGATTGATCTGCTGGTGGAACGAGTTCACCTTGGCCGGCGCCTTTTGATCGTCAAGCAGGGCAAAGTCGCTCTGCCTGAGATTGGGGTTGTAACGCCCGTGCTTGTCAGTGACGGTGAAGATGAGATTGACTTCGTTGACGCCGAATTTGATGGTCGGGGCGCTAATGTCGGTCTGCGAGCCGGCAGATTGGTCGGCCGGTTGCTGGGCAGCCGGAGTTTGCGCGGGCTGGACCGCCGGCGGGGTCGCGGGTTGTTGTGCGTACAGTGCAGCCGAAACGAGCGCCACGGCAAGCATGAGGCCCGGAACCCGGAGTCCCTGGCGACGGATTGTTGTCGCTGGGGTGGTGAAGAGCTGATTGGTCATAGCTTCCTTATTTTAGCAATTACTGAGGCCCAGGGAACCTCCGATTCAGCTCAGATCGTTGAGCCGGAATCCCCTTGGGGACTGAATGGGCATTTGGTCACTTGCTGACCGGAACTACCGCGCCGGGTTCGAGCATTTCGAGGAACTGAAGCAACTGTTCCGGCAGCGGGGCTTCGAGTTTGAGTACTTTCCCGGTGGTGGGGTGGGTAAACTCGAGCTTGGCCGCATGCAGAAAGTTACGTCCCAAGCGGAGCTTTTCCGGATCCAACTTGCGCCGGGCGGCCTTGGACGGCGCTGCCTGAGAAGCCACCTGATCCGTGAGCTGGCCGGCACCGCCATAAAGCGTATCCCCTATCACTGGATGGCCAATCGACGCCATATGGACACGAATCTGGTGGGTCCGGCCGGTCTCGATGCGCACCTGCACCAGAGTGAACTTGCCGAAGCGGCAGGATATCCGCCGGATTACCTCGTAGTGTGAGACTGCCGAGCGTGCATTTTCGTTAGGCTGGGTGGTCATCCGGGTTCGGCGCACCGGGTCGCGGCTTACCGGTGCATTGATGGTTCCCTTTGGCCGCACGACCGCCCCCTGCACCAGGGCGATATACGTCTTCTTCATGAGGCGGCTGGAAAACATCTCGCCCAGGGCCGCGTGGGTACGATCGTTCTTGGCCACCACGATCAGACCGCTGGTGTCTTTGTCGAGCCGGTGCACGATGCCGGGGCGCAGATCGCCGCCGGTGGCCGAGAGCTTTTTGAACCGGTAAAGCAGCGCGTTGACCAGCGTTCCCCGGCTGCGCGCATCCTCATTCTGGCCGGACCCGGCATGGACCATCATCCCGGCGGGCTTGTTGACCACCGCCAGATCCTTGTCTTCGAACACCACGTCCAGCGGAATGTCTTCCGCGGTGGCTTTGAGGGGTGTGGGACGCGGCTCGCCGGTAATCGCGATGCTCTCGCCGCCGCGAAGCTTGAGAGATGGCTTCTCGCGCTCGCCGTTGACCAGCACATCGCCCTGATCCATAAGCATCTGCACACGCGAACGGCTTACGCCTTCAAGTTGCGCTGCAATGAATTGGTCAAGCCGCTGACCAGCGGCCTCCACGGGCACTTCAATGGTGCGCTCAATAGGATTTTCGGCTTCAGCCATGAATCGCCTCGTCTTTCGTGCCCTGTTCAGTACTGTTGTCGTTCTGCTGGCGATGATGCGGGCTTTTGCGCTCAAGCAGCACGAGCGCCCCGGCCAACACCATGACCACGGCTGCCACCTGCGGCCCGTCGAGTGCGCCGTGAAGCAGTCTGCCGCGGCCTTCGGGATCGCGCCACAACTCTGTAAAATAGATGGCCGCGCCGGTGCCCATGAGCCACATCCCGGCCAAATCGCCCTGCCGCCGCCGAACCGGCAACCAGACCAGCAGGAAGATGGACAGCGTGAGCATGGCGACAGCCGAGTAAGCCTGCACCGGGTGAAGGGGAATGCCGAGCGGAGTGCCGCTCCAGCGCGCCGTCAGGGGGCTGGTGTAAGTAACGGCCCAAAGCAGGCTGCACTCCGTCCCGTAACCGGACCCGGCCAGCAGCGTGCCTATTTGCTCGAAGGCGAGCCCTAAAGCCAGAGGCGCGGCCAGCACATCGGCCGTGTTCCAGAGAGACATCTTCTGCCAGCGCAAGTAAACCCAAGATGCCCCTGCTCCGGCCAAGGCTCCCGCAGCCTCAAGCAGCGGATGGTGAATCATGGCCAGCCCCAGCATCCATGCAGGGTGAATGCGCAATACGCCCCAGTTGAGGACGACCAGCAAGAGCCGCTGAGCGATCAAGGCTGTGAACAACGCAACTATGCAGAGATTCCACACCTTTGCCGGGTCCGCGGCGGCGATGCGGGCGGTGCGCTGGGCCAGCAACAGCGCCAGCACCACACCCAAGGCCGCCGAGGCGCCGTAAGCGGGGATGAGGACTGAACCGATGTGGAAGAGAACTGGATGCACCTGAGCAAGGATACGGCATTTGCCTATGCGGCGTAGCGAAGGGGAGATTTGGCAGGGGAGATAGAATCCGACCCGCTGGGCCGTGGTTGATGCGCTGGTGAACCCTTCCTAGGAAGGTGGAGCTCTCCGCGGTTCATTAGGCATTCCGGACTGGCGGACACGGCACACAGAACCGATTGTCGAGTTGAGCCCCTGTTCATGTTTATTGGTTCAACCAGCGTTGATCGCCCACCTGCTTTGCAGGCCGGTTTCTATTGCGGATAGTATGTGCCGGCGCGAGGAATTACAAGTCTTGTGCTAGGCGGGCGCGGTGTGCTACCTTTTCGAGTCGCTTATGGGAAACGGGCACCCAAATCGGACCTCACCGGTTTACGATCCGGTCTTGCGCTCGTCGTCAAGCACCTCGTCAAGCAGGCCGCGCAGGCTGACGGCGCGGGCATGGCCCAGTCGCGCATCGGCCGAGCCGACCAGGGACAACTCATCGGCAAGATTCAAGGCGGCCAGCACGGCCACGCGCAATGAGTCCACGGTGCGGCCCTGCGCGGCAACGGCCCGCATCTTGGCGTCAACCCGCGCTGCCAGCTCGCGAATGTGGGGCGCGTCCTGGCCGGAGAGATGATAGGTCTGGTCGTAGATTTCTACTGTGACATAGTCGGCGCCAACGCCGCGCTGTTCCTCAGCCATGCTTTAACCTCCCAGGTCTGCCCTTAAAGCTCGAGTGCGTCCAGTTGAGACAGCAACCGCTCGACGCGTTGCCGCACATGGGTGCGCTCGTCGCGCAGAGTGCCAAGTTCCTTTTGCAACTGGTCTATCAGCGGGGCCTGCTCACGCAATTGGCTTTCCGCCTGCACGGCGCGCTCCTCGGCCGCTGCACGAGCCAGCCGCTCCTGCTTGACCAGGTTGACGGCGCGTAGAATCCGCTGCTCCAGCGCTGAAAAATCGTCGACGCTCAGGGTGAGGGCGCACGCGTCTGAGTGCTGCTGCTCAGGCGACGCATCGGCTTGCGGATCTTGCCGCGTATCCGGCTTTGCCTCAGGCGGCGGCTCCGGCTTTGCTTCTTCTACATCGGGCTCCCAGAAAGATTGCGACATGGGGAGAAACCTCCTCGGAAATGCGACTTATCCGACCAATTCTAGGGGCAAGTATAGCGCCAATTGCTGCAAATCGATGCCTAGGTGCGCAGTCGAGCGCCTGCCTTGCCAACAGTTTCAACCACGCGTTCCTGGAAGCTTTGCAGCTCTTCCTCGCGCAGTGTGCGGTCCTGCGCCTGGAATGTGGCGCCGAGTAAAAGCGAGTAGTCGCCGGCGGCCATGCGGGCATCGTGAAAGACTTCGCGGACGCGCCAGTCGACAAGTTCGGGAATCTGCAGCCCGGCCAGCGCCTGGTCGATTTTTTCCCAGCCGATGGTCTTGTCCAGAACCAGTGAAAAGTCGCGGCGCACGGGTTGGAAGCGCGAGATGTCGCGGCTGACTGGCCTGCGCAGCGGCAGCTTGTAGAGGCGGTCCAGATACAACTCGCCCACCAGCACCGGTTCTTTCAATTTACGGGCAGCCGCCTCGCCGGGATGAAGCTGGCCGAACCAGCCAACGGTTACACCCTCGGCCACAACGCGCGCGGCGCGGTAGGGATGCAGCCATTGAGGCGTAAGAGCGGCGTCGGACGGGAACCGGTCAAAGTAAACTGACCGGGCAAGAAAGCGCGCAAGCACCTGCTCGACCGCGCCTTTGACATCGTGGAAATCGATGGCGCGCGGCTGATGGAGAGGGCTCTGCTCCGGCAAGCTGCCCACGGCTCCAAAAGCAACGGCGGGGCGCTCTTCCACCTTGTCGGTGGTGCCGCTGAAGACGGTTCCCAGCTCGAACAGGCGCACATCGCTTACGTCGCGGTGCAGGTTTCCGGCGATCATGTTCAACATGCCGGGCACCAGCGACGGACGCAGTACACCGGCCTCTTCGCTGAGCGGATTGCCGAGCGGCACAACCAGGCCCGGCTGCGGCGCCGTGAGAGCTGCCTCGGCCGCTGAACAGAAGGTGCTGGCAATGGCCTCGTGGAAGCCCGCCGAACGCATGGTCTGGCGGACGAGGGCTTCACTTTCAGCCCAGGGCAGCGCTTGCACTCCTTCGCCGAATGCTGGGAGCGTGTTGGCGAAACGGTTGTAGCCGTAGACGCGCGCGACTTCTTCAATGAGATCGATTTCCCGTTCCAGATCCAGACGCCAACTGGGGAGAGTGACGAGCCATGCCGGCTCGCTGGCCTGCTGACTCGTCAACCCGCATCCCAACGCCAGGAGCACGCCCTCGACGGTTGCCGCGGTGATGCCATCTGCATCGATAGTCGTGCCCAGGATTCGGTGCACCTCGCTGAGAGCGAGGGCGATGGGCTTTCGGCCTGCGGTGCGGGCGACGGCGGACGGCACCTGCACATCGACGATATCGCCTTCGAGGTATCCGCCATTGGCGAGCAGAATGCGGCTGACGATGGCCGAGGCCAGGGGCGCTGCGCTGAAGTCGGCCCCGCGCTCGAAGCGGTGGCTGGCGTCGGTGTGCAATCCGTGGCGACGAGCCGTTTTGCGCACGGCCATGGGATCGAACCACGCGGCCTCAACCAGGACGTTGGTCGTGGCGGGCGTAATCATCGTGTCCCAACCACCCATCACTCCGGCCAGTCCCAGCGCCTTTGCGTGGTCGGCGACTACAAGATCTTCAGGGTCGAGGGTGCGCTCCACACCGTCCAGAGTTTTGAGGCGCTCGCCCTTGCGCGCGCGGCGCACCACGATACCGCCCTCGATCTTGTCCAGATCGAAGACATGCGTGGGCTGGCCCATGGCGAGCCAGGCGAAGTTGGTGGCGTCAACGGCGTTGGAGATCTGCTTCTGCTCGAGCAGCGCAAAGTAGGTGGGCACTTCAGCGCCGGGGAACCAGTCTTTTGAATCGCCAATCTTCACGCCACGCAGAACGCGCGCCGTAAAGCGTCCGCAGGCGTCTTCCGCCTCAATGCGCACGGAGAAGGGCGCCGCCGCAGGCTTTGCGTCGGGCAATGGGAAGTCGAGAGCGGGCAGCGCCAATCCATAGATGGCCGCAGCCTCGCGCGCTACGCCGTAGTGGTTCATGGCGTCGACGCGATTGGTGGTGATGTCCATCTCGTAGAGAGAACCGTTGCCTTCGCTGAGTGGATAGATGCCTTCGACGGCAATGCCGCGCAGGGTCAGGTCTTCGGCGAGCTGCGCGTCATCCACCGGAAGTCCGGGCAGGTACGCTCTAAGCCATTTGGTAAGTATGTTCATTTGAATCCCTTGCCGCGATCAAGTGCGCAGCCTCTCTGTATCAGGCGAATTGCCCCAGGAACCGCATATCTCCGGCATAAAACTGGCCGATCTCGCTGATGCCGTACTTCATCATGGCGATGCGTTCCACGCCCATGCCGAAGGCGAAGCCGGAGATCTTTTTCGGGTCGTAGGCGGGTTGCTTTTCAGCGGCAAAGGCGAAGACCGCGGGGTCCACCATGCCGCACCCAAGCAACTCAATCCAGCCTGAGTTTTTGCACTTGCGGCAGCCCTTGCCTCCGCAGAAAATGCAACTGATCTGCACGTCGGCGCTGGGCTCGGTGAACGGGAAAAATGACGGGAAAAAGCGCGTCTTCACGGCCGAGCCGAATAGCGCCTTCATGGCGTGGTCGAGCGTGCCCTTCAGGTCGCTGAAGGTGATGTTGGTATCGACGCAGAGTCCTTCAACCTGGTGGAAGATCGGGGAGTGGGTGGCGTCGGCGGCGTCGTTGCGGTGCACCTTGCCGGGGATGACGATGCGCACCGGCGGCGGCTGCCGTTCCATGGTCCGCATCTGCACGGGCGAGGTGTGGGTGCGCAGCAGCAGACGCTCGCGCAGGGAGCGCCGGTCCTGATTAGCGACAACCAGCGTGTCTTGCGTGTCGCGCGCGGGATGGCCGGGCGGAAAATTCATGCTCTCGAAGTTGTAATAGTCGGTCTCGACCTCGGGACCTACGCCGACCGAGTAGCCCAGCGCCGCAAACACTGAGACGATCTCGTTCAGCGTGCGGGTAATGGGGTGCTCCGCGCCGATGAGGCGGCGGGTGCCGGGCAGGGTGATGTCGATGGCCTCGGCTGCCAGGGCTGCGTCGCTGGGTCCGGCGCCAAGGGCCGCATCCAGCAGGGCCTCCACAACCGCCTTAAGCGCGTTGAAGCGCACACCCAGGGCCTTTTTGGCCTCGGGCGGCGCGGCTTTAAGCCAGCGGCCGGAAACGTCGTTGAGCCGGCCTTGCTTGCGGCCCAGCCACTCCAGGCGAAAAGCCTCTACGTCCGCCTCGCCGTTGAGCGCTGAGGCAGCGTTGCGCGCCTGTTGTTCCAGCGCGGCAAACGCCTGTTCCAGCGCGGCTTCATCAAATGCCGTCAAATTGGGTATCGGGTCGTTATTCATGCGTAATCTTCAGCATAAACTAGACCGTCGTACCGATTCCCGTGTGGCAGAAGTCTTCTATCGAAAACATGCTGGATGGCTATAATCAGTTGCAAGTCCAAGTCCCTGATATTCCGTCTTAGAACAGCCTGCGAGGATCGGCTATGGCAAATGGTTGTGATTATTGGATGGTCTTTCTTCCCGATCGTTGCCTCGATTCCTTTTTGCTTTTTGTTCAGGACTCCCAGGACCGGACCAGCCTGAGAGATTTTTCTTCTGGCCGTGCGTACCGGCTGCCGGCATCGCTCACCTTGCAGGAGATGTCACGCCAAACCACCGACGGAACGACTAGATTCCACCTTAGCCCCGCAGAAATTCGCCCCAAGGAAGACGTTGGTCACTGGCGGCAGTTGACCTTCCGCTACAACACATTGCGAGCCAACGCCGGCAGCAAGCCCGCTTGCCTCCCACCGCCCTGGAAAGAAACTCCGGTTCTGCGGGCCTATCGGGCGCCTTCTGAGCGCCACTATGGGCGTGCAACACGTGGGAGCCAGCGCCAGTTGCAGGATTACGTCAACCTCCACGAGTCGGAATTGACGGTGGCCTTGCTTGCAGCTTTGCCAGCGCCCCTGCAAAGCTCCTCTGTCGAATGGATTTCGCCGCGCGCGGAGAAAGATTACCTCGAGTATCAGGACTACCGGTTTCTCGACGGCATCGGACTAGGCTCATTCGCGCGGCAGTTGAGAAATTTCTGGCCTCCCAGCGGGCCTTGCTGGGATGCGCTTGGCCTGCTGTGCACCGGGGCTCCCAACAGCTTTCCTTTTGCCGTTCTCGTCGAGGCCAAAAGCCACATTCCCGAAGTCCGCAGCGGCGGCTGCCAGGCCTCTGCGCAGTCGCTCGTTATGATTCGGAGCGCTCTCGAAGAAGCAAAGCGCTGGTCGAACGCTGATCCGAACGCGGACTGGACTGGGCCCCTCTACCAATCGGCGAACCGCATTGCTCACCTCTACTTCATCCGCCAGAAGCTGAACCGCCCCTGTCTTCTCGTAAACCTCTACTTTGTCGGAGATTCGTATCGGCCCACCACGTTAGAAGAATGGAAGTCTGCCGTCCAATCCATCAAGAGTGAACTTGGCCTTACGAGTCCAGTTCCCGGACTCGTCGACCTGTTTCTACCCGCATTGGAAACCCCTGAAGATGTGTCACCCGTACAAGAGGGGGAGATAAGTGCAACCTTTGCGGCATGGCGAGATTCATGGGATGTGCTGGCCTGTTTCGAAGGGGGCCTTCTCGAAAACCTGGACTCCCGGATCGAAAAGCTGCTGGCTTTGTGGAATCTTCCTGTCCCCGGCAAATGGAAGCGCGAGATAGATCCGCAACTGCTCGAGGAGCGCTATCGTAGAAAAGACCGGCATGCGCCTCATCCCGGCGAACACACTATTGAACATAGAATTCTTGTGACTCACTTTGCCCAGATCCGCTGTCTCGGTATGCAGCTGACCGATGGAGTCAATGCCTTCCCGCTTTCCTGCGACTACTCAGGAGGCGGCCGGCGAGCCAACGTCGAGGCCGACATGCTCCTTCTTGGCCGCGCGGACGGCCAATTCCGATTCTTTCTCTGCGAAGTGAAAGACCAAGCCAACGACCCTTGGTACGCGGGCGTGGAAGCTCTGCGGCAATTGAAGCTCTTCCTTGAATGCGACTCGGCTCGCCAGATCATGGTTCGCCGTGGCACCCTGCCGGACGATGCTGCTAATGCTCCTGTAACCGCACTCGTCCTGGCTCCACGTATGTACTTCTCTGCTCTCGGAAAGAAGGGTAAGACTCTTGCGCCGGTCCGAAAGCTCTTTCGGGAATTCAACAGGGTTCACCAGACCGATATCAGGCTGGCGGTCTGGGATGAATCGAATCGCGCGATCGAGGAACTCGGTTAGTCGTTACCCATTACCCATAGATCACGGCAAATAAAGAGCCCCGGATCGCTCCGGGGCTCTTTGTTGACTTGCTGAATCTGCTCTTACGCGACCTTCGCCTCTGCAGCCAGCGCGGCCTTGGCCTTGTTCACCAGATCGGTAAACCCGGCGGCGTCCTTGATGGCGATGTCGGAGAGGATTTTGCGGTCCAGTTCAATGCCGGCCTTCTTGAGGCCGTTGATGAGCTGCGAATAGCTGAAGTTGTTCAGCTTGGCGGCGGCGGAGATGCGGACAATCCAGAGCGAACGGAACTGGCGCTTCTTCTGCTTGCGGCCGGTGTAGGCAAACTTCAGGCCGCGCTCGACAGCTTCCTGGGCTGCCTGGTAGAGCTTGGACTTGGTAAGGAAGTATCCACTAGCTCTCTTAAGAATTTTTTTGCGGCGGTCACTCCGCTTGGTACTGCGTTTTACGCGGGGCATTGGGTATTCTCCATTTTGCGTTCGGTGATGCGGCTGGAGGCAGGAGGGTCATGAACTCTGACCGGTAAACCTCTTCACTCGCTCGTTTCAAGCCTGAATCTCTCGCCGGCGGCAAACGCGTTTCGCATCCGGCGGGGGCCAAGTTCTCATCTCAGCCCATCAGCAGCAGCAGACCGAACCCAATCCAAGGGTCCGCCCCGCCGCAGGTGGTCAGGCGTAGGGAATCATGCGCGCTACCTTCGCGTAGTCGCCATCGGAAACCAGGACGGTGCGTCCCAACTTGCGCTTCACTTTTGGCGATTTCGACGTAAGGATGTGACGCGTCTTCGTCTGGCCCCGCTTGATTTTGCCGGTGCCAGTCTTGCTGAAGCGCTTCTTCGCGCCCGTATGTGTTTTCAGCTTGGGCATTTTTCTTCTCGATTTGGACTGAGGTATCCCCCGGTCCGAGTGGCCCCGTTTAGACAGGGACTTCCCTGCCCTATTGAGGCTCCAACCAGTATAACGCAACTACGTTGCTGAGACCACTTTGCGCCTATTCGCCCGGGTCTTCGGCCGTGAAGGGCGAGCAGCAGGGCTTGTCAGTGGCGTGGAAGTTCATTAGTTCCGTGCGGATACCGTCCGGGTCGTACATGTTGAACTGGTATTTGCCGTCTTTGCCGATCTTGGGCGCTTTGTCGTGGCGTCCGGTGAGGCGGTTGCCTGCCTCAAGCACCTTGTAGGCATCGGGCACCGACACTTCACCGATGGCGAGGTGGTCGAGGACGCCCAAGGTGTTTTGCGACATCTCGGCGGGAATGCCGGCGCCTGGGCCGCCGGAGAGCATGTATTCGACCCAGTCGTGGCAATCCGGAGCCTGCTGGCTGACCCAGTCGAGCTTCTCGTCCGTCATGCCGCCGAACCAGTAGGGGCGGAAGCCGAGGATGTCGCGGTAAAAGGTGTCTTCCGCGGCGCGGCTGTGAACCAGAAAGCCGACGTGAATGATGTGGTGTCCGATGGCCGCGGGGGCCGAGACGGGGGTTTTGCCGGGCTGAACGAACTCGACCTTGTTGCCTTCGGGATCGAGAACGGCGAACCAGCGACTGCCGTCAGAGCCCTTTTCCACCTTGGCAGGGGTCTTCCAGGATTTGGCCGCGAGGTACTTGCGCATGCCTTCGGCGTTATCCGTGTTCCAGGCATAGTGGTCGAAGCGGTTGATGCCGGAGCCGGGCGGAAGCGGAAGCACTTCAACAAACTGCCCGGCGCTGACCGCGTAGCGGACGCCATGCGCGTTCTCAAGATCGGGAAGTTTGACGGCGCCGACGATATCGCGGTAGTAGTGATCGGTGGCGGCCATATCAGAGGTGTAGACGGCCAAGTGGGAGATGCCGGTGATCCTGGGGCGCGGCGGAGCAGACTGGGCTGCGGCTGCAAGAGTAAAGACGGCAAGGACGGCGGCGGCAAAGAACCTGGGATTCATCGTTTACCTCGTGAATTTGTGCGAGACAACAATAAATCCATCGAGACGCGGGGCGCAAACAGGGGAGACAGGGAACAGGGAACAGAAGAAACACGGGAACTGAGTTAGTTGGGGTTGGATGCACCGTGGCTGCCTAATTTGGTGTTCATTCCCTGGGGGTAGAGGTGAGAATGGACGCCTGCGGAAAATTTACGGAACGGTCGCGGGCAAAGACTGGGACGGGGGAGATGGATGGACAATCAGCGGAGAGAGCCGGGGCGGGGATTGCCTGTTCGTTATCTTCTGGTGTTCTGGATCTTCGTGCTGGCCATGATCGCGTTCCTGGACCGCACCAACATCTCGATCGCCGGGGTACAGATCAGTCGCGAGTTCGGGATCGATAACTCGCACCTGGGATGGGTTTTCAGCGCGTTCCTGATTGGCTACGCGGGATTTCAGATTCCGGGCGGGGTGCTGGCCCGGCGGTATGGGCCGCGGCGGGTGCTGGCGGTTTGCGTGGTGTGGTGGGGTGTGTTTACGGCCCTGACGACGATGGCGCCCACCGGCATGCGCGGGGCCCTGCTGGTGCTGGTGCTGATTCGGGTGGCGCTGGGAGCGGGTGAGGCGGTCATGTTTCCCTCGGCAAACCAGTTTGTGGAACGCTGGTTCCCGATGAACGAGCGGGGCAAGGCCAACGGAATCATCTTTGGCGGGGTGGGGCTGGGGTCGGGAGTTGCGCCACCGCTGCTGACGGCCATCATCCTGCGCTATGGATGGCACGCCTCGTTCTGGTTCTGCGCCGTGGCGGGAGTGCTGGCGGGCGGGGTGTGGTATTTGACGGCCAGGGACAAGCCGGAACTGCATCCCTGGGTAAACGCGAGTGAGTTGGCCCTGATTGTGGCCGGACGCGAAGATGCGCCGGAGGGCGAGGCGGCTTTGAGCATGCCGAAGCAAGCAAGGACGCCAGTGCCGTGGAAGCTGATCTTCCGCAGCAAGGAGATGATGGCGCTGACGGGGAGTTACTTCACGTTCGGCTATGTGTCGTGGATCTTCTTCAGCTGGTTCTATATTTACCTGGCGCAGGTGCGCGGGCTGAGCCTGAAGACCAGCGCGGTCTACTCGATGTTTCCGTTTATCGCGATGAGCCTGGGCTCGCTGACGGGCGGAGTGGCGAGCGACTGGCTGGCGAGGCGCTGGAGCGCCCGGGTTGGCCGGTGCTTTCTGCCGGCGTTTGCGCTGGCCTTGACGGCGGTGCTGATGCTGGTGGGGTCCAGAGCGCAGAGTGCGGTGACGGCTACGGCGGTGCTTGCGTGCGGAGCGGGCGCGTTGTACCTGTCGCAGAGCTGCTTCTGGTCAGTTACGGCGGACTTTGCCGGAGAACACGCGGGCGTTGTTTCCGGGACAATGAACATGGGCTGCCAGATTGGCGGAGCGGTGACTGCCTCGCTGACGCCGCTGCTTGCGGCGCATTTCGGGTGGGACGCTTCATTCCTGGCGGCGACATTGTTCGCGGTGCTGGGAGCGGCGGGATGGCTGGCGGTGAATCCCGATGCGCGACTGAAAGAACTTGGCTGATCGGAACGCTGACACCGTCAGGGATGGGGAGATGGGTCAAAGTACAATGCATCCATGAGGCTTAACTCCTTTTCTTACCCGATAGTCCCGATTGCGCTGGCCCTCTGTTTGGGCACGGCGCCCTTTGCTCAAAGCCCGCTTCCGGGTGCCACGGCGGAAGATCGCGCAGAGGCGCGCGCGATCTTCAAGCAGTTGATCGAGATCAACACGACGGACACCGCCAAGGGCAACGTGACGGCGGGAACGGCGGCGATGCAGAAGCGGTTTCTGGATGCGGGTTTTGTGGCGGAAGATGTGGCGCTGCTGGGACCGGACGCGCGCAAGCAGAACCTCGTAGTACGGATGCGGGCGACAGGGACGCCATCCGAGAAGCCGGTGCTGTTTCTTTGCCACATGGACGTGGTGGAGGCGCTGCGCGGGGATTGGTCTACCGATCCATTCGAGTTTGTGGAGAAGGACGGCTACTACTACGGGCGCGGCACGCAGGACATGAAGGACGGCGATGCGGCCATGGTGGCCACGTTTCTGCGCCTCCACCGGGAGGGATACACGCCCAAACGCGACTTGATTCTGGCGCTGACAGCGGACGAAGAGGGCGGAAAATTCAACGGGGCGCGGTGGCTGCTGGAGAAGCATCGGGAGCTGGTGGACGCCGCTTTCGTGATCAATCTCGACGCGGGCGGCGTGGAACTGGTGGACGGGCGGACGGTGATCGCAGCCGTCGAAGCTACAGAAAAGATCTATGCGGACTTCCAGATATCGGCGTTCAACCGCGGGGGTCACGGCTCCCAGCCCCGGCCGGATAACGCAATCTACGAACTGACAACCGCGCTGAACAAGCTGGCGGCATACCGCTTTCCGTTTGAGCTGAACCAGGTGACGCGCGCATATTTCACGATGCTGGCGGGGCGGGAGACTGGCGCAACAGCGGCGGACATTCGTGCGATTCTGGCCACGCCTCCTGACCTGGCAGCGGCAGAGCGGTTGAGCGCGGAGCCGAGCTTTAATGCAAAGGTCAGAACGACCTGCGTGGCGACACGGCTGAACGCCGGACACGCCAATAACGCACTGCCGCAAAGAGCGCAAGCGACCGTGAATTGCAGGATTCTCCCCGGACATTCGCCGGAAGAGACCCGGCAGCAGTTGATTGAACTCCTGGGCGACTCCAAGCTGACGGTGAAGTATGTGTCGGACGTGGGAGAGGTTGCCGATACGGCTCCGGAGCGGAAGGCGATTGTGCCACCGGCGCCGATTGACGAGGTGTTTGCGCCGCTGACCAGGCTGACCCAGGCGATCTGGCCGGGAGTTCCGGTAACGCCGGTGATGGAAAACGGGGCCAGCGACTCGATCTATTATGCTCGGGCGGGGATTCCCTGTTACGGCTATTCGGCGATTGCGCTGGAGCGGAATGACGATCGCGCACACGGACAGGATGAGCGGCTGCCGGTGGACTCGTTCTGGAAGTCGCTGGATTTCTTTTACTCGTTCGTGAAAGAACAGGGATTAGGGAATCGGAAATAGAAGTGCGCTGAGTTTAGTTGGTTGCTTTCCCACCCATTTCGCAAAAAAGCGCGAAATGGATGGGGCACGGAGCTTTTATCTACGGCTCACTGTTCCCTGTTCACTGCCTTTACTTGTTTCCGGCTGCCAGCATGGCGGTGGCTACGGTGAGCAGGGCGAGGCCGATGTAGAGGGTGCGGCGGGCGGTTTTGGGGGCGGCGGTCCATTCTCCGGTGAGCAGGCCGCCCAGGTTGGCGGTCATGATCATGAAGATCTGGAAGAGTCCCCAGCCTACTGAAGTTCCAAGCGAGCCCAGGTAAACAGAAGCCGCGCCGTAGGTGGCGACTGCGCCAATCCACAAAACGCCCATGAGAGCGGCAAGCGAGCCGTCCTTGATTGAGGGGCCGCGAAAGAGGCTCCAGGTGCGCTTTTTGGTGAGCAGCCAGAGGGCGTAGATGAGGTTGGGAACCAGGCCGCCGGCGAGCGCGATGGGCCAGACCGTGTAGGCTGCGCGGACCGGGGAGACACCGAACTGCACGGCGTGGATGGCGATGTCCTGACCGAAGGCGAAGGCGTAGTTGAGCATGGGGGCCATAACGCCACAGAGAACGGCCAGGCCCAACGCCAAGGCATAACCGCCACCGGCGGGACGCTTTTGGCCCTGTTCCCGCTGGCTGCCGGCGTAGGCGGAGAGCGCGATGCCGGCCACCATCACGGCGAGACCAGAGAGAATAAGCGTGCCGCGCGAGGTGCCGAGAACGTCGCGGCTCTGGAAAAACAGCGGAACCAGTGTACCGCCGAGGGAGCCGAGTCCGACGATGATGGCGTAGGCGAGCGCCATGCCCAGCCGCGCAACGGAGATGCCGAAGAGCACCTGGGCAATGCCCCATCCCGCGCCGAGCAGGAAGGGCAGCAGCAACTGAGCGGGCGTGAGCGATGCATACAGGCGGCCCAGGCTGCCGGCCAGTGACCAGGCGAGCGCCCATGGCACAACGGCCAGCGAGACCAGGCTGAAGACCAGCCAGATATTCTCAAACTGCCAGCGGCGGACGAACTTCATGGGCAGGAAGCAGTTGCCGGAGCCGAGACCCGCCAGCAGAGTGAGCGCAAGTCCGCCCCAGACGATCAGAGACATAAGCTAGTTGCTCCTTTGGGCATCGTACTCGCGCACCGCGGCATACATGGCGAGGATGTTTTCAGCCGGAACGTTGGCCATGATGTTGTGGACTTGCTGGAAGATGAAACCGCCTTCGGGGGCGAGGATTTCGCACTGATGGAGGACGTGTTCGCGGACCTCTGCGGGAGTGGCGTTGGGCAAAATGCTCTGCGTGTCGCAGCCGCCGCCCCAGAAGGTGAGGTCGCGGCCAAAATCACGTTTCAGGCCTTCAGCTTCCATGCCGCGGCAACTGATCTGAACGGGGTTGATGGCGTCGAGGCCGGCGTCGATCAGGTCCGGCAGCAAAGGGCGCACCGCACCGCAACAGTGGAGCATAACCTTGGCGTTGGTGAGCTGTTTGGCGCGCGCCCACATCGCGGCATGGCGCGGCTTGAAGAATTCGCGATACATGCGCGGGGAGATCTGCGGACTGTTCTGCGCGCCCAGGTCATCGCCGAAGACGATGACATCGATGAATGGCCCGACAGCGGCGAGGTACTTCTCCAGGTTGCGCATGTGGATTTCAACCAGAGCGTCAAGGAAGCGATGGGCGCGCTCCGGCTCACCGGCCAGCATTACCAGGAAGTTGTCCATGCGGTAGTAGAACTGCCCCATCTCGAGCAGGTTTCCTCCGAACAGGCCGATAATGGCGCGGTCTGTGCCGGCGCGGAGGGCGCGTGCTCCAGCGGCAAGTTCTTCACTGTTTGAAACCGAGGGTCCGGGCGGTGAGGCAACACCGGTCCACATGTGCTCTGGGTATAGCGGCTCGATTTGCGAGAGGTCTTCCTCGCCGTCGAGGAAGGGCCAATAAACCTGGTCGAAGTGGAGCGATCCGGCAGGCATCCGGGCCATGACGCGGCCACTGGGGGCGCGCAGATGCCACTCTTCGCCGGCGCGCTCGGGCAGAGCCCAGACGGGCATGCGGCACGGGGTTCCATCGGGAAGAGTCCAGTCCGCCCACCACTTGTCTTCATGGCAGAAGCCGCGGCCCAGTTCGATGGTGTCAATGCCAAGCAGGTCAAGAACATCGTCGTGGCAGATGGCGAGTTGCTGCACAGGGTCATAAACGTCGATGGAACGCGGCGCGAGTCCAAGGGCGGCGCGGAGCCGCGGATAAGCAACGGCGGAGATGCCGGAGGAGCGGTAGCCGGACAGGTCAACAGCGACCCGATCAGGCTGTTGATGATTCAACGAAGCAAGTACACGTTCCCGTGATGTCATTGCAGTCTCTTCAACCCCGTTTCGTTTGTTCCTTTATCGATGCAGTACAGCATAAACCAGCAGATATACACCTCGTGTAAAATCCTTGTTCATCAGCTTGGAGGGCAGCATTGATGGATCGCAGGGAGTTTGTGAAGACCGGCGCGATGGTGACGGCGGGCGGCTTGCTTGGAACGCGCATTTCCGCAGCGGAGACCACGGGGCGAAAGGGGATTGCAATCCTCATGCAGTGCAGCGAGAGCGTGAAGACGCGGCTGGCCGCAAGGGAACTCATGAGCGGCCTGCGCGGGTTGAGAGTGACCGATGAGGTAGCGCAAGCCGGCGAACGCGGTGCGGCCGGCGAGGTGGTGCTGACGCTGGCGGTAAATGCGGCGAGGTTTAAAGGGACAGAGGAATACACCATCCGGCGGGCTGGCGAGGGCGCCACCATTTTCGCGGCCAGCGAACAGGCATTGCTCTACGCTGTGTTCGATTTTCTTGAGCGGCAGGGCGTGGTCTTCGGGATTGACGGCATCAGCTTGCCGATGGATCGCAGCGGGGCACTGCGGCTGCCGGAGCCGGAAGAGACCTGGACCGCCGCTCCGCGCTTTGCCGTGCGCGGACTGCTGCCGTGGCCGGATTTCCTTAATTGCATCAGCATTTATAACGACGAAGATTTCAAGGCGTACTTCGCGGCCATGCTGCGGATGCGCTTCAACATGTTCGGCATGCATGTGTACACGGAGAATCATCCGGCGCCGATGGCGGAGTCGTATCTTTCGTTCGACTTTGCGGGCAGCGGACACCGGGCGGCCCTGGAAGATACGTCGATGGAGAGTTGGGGTTATCTGCCGCAGCGGACATCGACATTCAAGATGGGAGCGGCGCGATTCTACGACAGCGAAACGTTCGGCGCGGATGCTACACGGCTGGGTGCGGATAACTGGGACATCGCCAGGCGAACCACGGAGATGATGCGCGCGGCGTTCAGTTTTGCGGGGGACCTGGGAATTCGCACGGGCATCGGGTTTGAGCCTTACAAGAATCCGGCGGAGATTGTGCAGGCGCTGCCTCCCGAGGCGCTGAAGCATCCGGGGGGATTTGTCGAGTCGCGGACCGGACGGGACCTGCTGGAGCGGCGGCTGGCCGACTTGCTGGAGCGGTATCCCATGGTGGACTACGTGTGGCTATGGCAGGACGAGGGCGCCAACTGGGACGGGCGCACAAAGAATGTGCCGCTGTCGACAACGCCGTTCACGCAGGCGCACGATTTCCTCAAGCGCAACGCGCCAGGCAAGCGCTTGGTGGTGGCTGGGTGGGGCGGCGTAACACGCTATTTCGAAAACCTGCACCAACGCCTGCCGGAGGATATTGTCTTTTCAGCATTGAGCGACACCTTGGGTTGGGACCCGGTAAATGAGGCGTTCGGCAAGCTGGGGAGCCGCGAGCGCTGGCCGATTCCTTGGATTGAAGACGATCCTTCCATGTGGTTTCCGCAGTTCCGGGCCAGCCGCTTCGAAATGGACATGAAACGGGCGCAGGATTTCGGATGCCAGGGCATGCTGGGGATTCACTGGAGGCATCGGGCAATCGACCCGACAGCGACTTATCTGGCGCGAGCGGGCTGGGACGCGAAGCTTACGGCGACCGGGCACTACAAGAATTTTTCCGCGACGCAGGCTTCGGGAGAACGGGCAGATAAACTTGCCACCCTGTTGGACAATTGCGACCGGAAACACGCGATCTCCTCCACGTTTCTGGGCAGCTACGACAAGGACGGGTTTGCGAATCGCGTAGAGCTGACCGGGGACTACTCGGAGGCGTTCAACTATGCGCGGTCAGAGCCGGAGTTGGCGGTTTTGCCAACGCAAAAGCAAACGGCAGAGCGGTTTAAGCAACTGGCGGCCGAGGCTGCATCGCCGCTGGAGAAGAACAGAATTGAGTACTTCGCGGGGTTTGTGGGGATGATGGTTCCCTACTGCGACGCGTTTGAGACCGCACATCAACTCGACGCGGTTCTAAAGCAGGCGGTGGAGTTGCGCGCCGCCGGCAAAGAGAACGAAGCACGGACGGAGGTGGCGGAGCATGGGGTTCCGCTGTGGCTCAAGATGGCGCCGCTGGTGCGGGCAACGATGGTGGAATTTCAGGCCGTGGTGGCCACACGTAACGACCTGGGACAACTGGCCTCGATGCAGAACAAGCTAGTCCGGATTGCGCTCGAACGGCTGAGGCTCTCAGTAAAGGAGTTCATGGGTGAGTTGCCTGCGGAAATGGAAGCGGCCTATGCTGCTGCGATTGCCGCGGACGGAGCGAATCAGGCGCGGGTGTTTATTCCAACCCGGCCAACGCTCATCAAACCGGGCGAGACCCTGCGGATCTTCATTAACGCTCCGGGCCTAGCTGAGGGCGGCGAGGTCAGGCTGCTAACCCGGCGCGAAGGCGCGCGGGAATGGCAGAAGGCAACGGCCGCGCATGCGGGCCGCGACGTGTTCACAGCGCAACTGGGGCCGTTTGCTGTGAGCGACGGAACGGTGGAGTATTTCGCGACGGCCACGGGGAAAGCGTCGTTGTTGAGCGATCCACCGCAGGCGCCGGAGAACGTTTATACGGCGAGTGTGTTGGCCTGAGAGCGAAGTTCCGAGACGTGTTTTCCAGAACTGCCGGCGAGTCAGGCGAGACCCCATCAAGATATGATGAGAAGCCGGAAGAGGTAGTTTTTTATTCTCTCGAGGAGAGGGCGGGCACGTGGCAGGCAAGCTGGAACTGATGATGGGGCCGATGCGGAGTAACAAGACGGCAGAACTGCTGCGGCGAGCCGAAATGCGCAGGCAATATGCGCGCCAATATGTGCTGGTGCTCAAGCCGAGCGACGACACCAAGGGCGGTCCCGGCGTGGTCGAAAGCCGGAATCCGAACGGGCACGGCAAAATGGATGCGCTGGAGTTCAAGTCGAGCAATCCGTGGGAGGTTCTCGAGGCCATCGCCGTGCGCGAGAAAGAGATCGGCAAGAAGGTGGAGTGCATCGCCATCGACGAGGGACAGTTTGTGGATGAACTGTTTCTGTTCACGCGGCACTTGCTGGACGCGAATCACGACGTGCTAATCGCGGGGCTGGACCTGGATTTCCGTGCCATTCCCTTTGGCGAAATGCTGAACCTGACCTGGCTGGTAAATGCCTACGGCGGCAGCATTACCGAGTGTATGGCCTACTGCAGTTGCGGAACCCGGGCGCTTTACTCGCAGCGGCTGATCGAGGGAATTCCAGCAGCGTACGACAGCCCGGTGAAGATGCCGGGGGACTCCTACGAGCCACGCTGCGCCGAGCATTTTGTGCTGCCCGGCAAGCCGCACTGACGCGACGCGCCTCCGCTGCTAAACTGAAGACTCATGATTCTCCCGTTTGTCCGCGAGATTTTTGCGGAGCTGGAGCACTCTTCTGGCTTTGAACGCGTTCGCAGGCACCTGAGCCTGGGTACGGGGCGGAGACGTGTGTCCGGGCTCACCGCCACCGCGCGGGCGCTGTATATTCCGCTGATGGCGCGGGCGGCCAAGCAGCCGGTCATCGTAGTGGTGGCTGACAACAAGGCTGCCGAAGCGCTGGAGCCGATGCTCAGGGCCGGCTGCGAGTTGACCGGCGCAGTGGACCCGTTGCGCGTGGTGCGGCTCCCGGCCCACGATGTGCTTCCTTTCGAAAACCTATCCCCCCATCCCGACGTGCAGGAGCAGCGTGCGGCGGCCCTGTGGAAGCTGGCCACCGGAGCGGTTGAAATTCTCATTGCGCCTGTGGAAGCGGCGGCGTTGCGCCTCTTTGACCGCGACTATTATTCGGGCCTAGCGGTTACGCTGCGGCGCGGTGAAGAGGTGGACGTGGAGGTGCTCACCGGGCACCTGGCCGCGGTGGGCTACACGCAAATGGACCTCGTGGAGATGCCTGGGCAATTCACGCGGCGCGGCGGAATCCTCGACGTGTATTCGCCCGAGCAGGACCGGCCAGTGCGCATCGAGTTCTTCGGCGACGAGATTGAGACCATTCGCAAATTCGATCCGGAGACGCAGCGTTCTCAATCGGGCCTGGACGAAACGCAGTTGCTGCCGCTGACTGAAACGCCGGTGACCGAGCGGCTGCTGGCCGCGGTGCATGGGCGGCTGAGCCGGGCGCGCGTGGAAGTTGAGGGCGAGGGCGACGACGCGGCCCGAGAGATGGAGATTGAGGCTGCGGCGGCAGGCGGCGTCAGCGTCTTTCCAGGTTGGGAGTTTTTCTCGGCGGTAGCCGGTGCCAACAAATCATTGCTTTCGCTCGCACCCAAGTGCGCGCTGTTTGTTGACGAGCCGGCGATGGTGCGCAACCAGATCGATCGCTGGTGGAACAAGGTCGAGCAGCGCCATGAGCGGTCCGGAATCGGGTCGCTGATCGGCCCCGAGGATATCTATCTGCGGCCTGAGGTGCTGCAGGCGCAGCTTGAGTCGCACATGGGTCTCGACCTGGATCAACTGGGCGCGATTGACGTGCTGGACGTGGACCGGACGCTGGGCGAGATCGAGCTGAACACGCGCCCGACTCTGCGCTTTCATGGATCGATTCCGGCGCTGACCACGCAACTGAAGACCCTGATGGAGGTGGAGACGCGCATTGTGCTTGCGGCTCCGAACCAGGGCGACGTTGAACGGCTGGCGACAGTGCTGCGCGAGTATCAGATTCCTTATCGCCTGGGCAGCCGCACCATTCGGCCCGGCGGCGAAACGGTGCTGGACGAGGCGAGTTACATGGCCGGCGACCTGCGCGTGCCGGTGATTGTAAGATCGCCGCTTTCGGCGGGCGTGAGCTTTGCCGACGCAAATCTGATTCTGTTCGGAGCCAACGATCTTTCAGACGACGCGGACGTGGCGGCGCGGCCCGAGCCGAAGCGTTCAAAGACAGCTGCTTTTGTCTCCGATTTCCGCGACCTGGGCGTTGGCGACTACGTGGTCCACGTGGAGCACGGGATCGCGCAGTATCAAGGGCTGAAGGAAATTGAGCAGGATGGACTCTCGGTCGAGTTCATGATCCTGGAGTTTGCTGAAGCCGCGAAGTTATATGTGCCGCTTACTCGATTGGACTTGATTCAGAAATATCGATCGACAGACGCGGGACCTGCGCCAGTACTGAACAGACTCGGTTCGCAGCAGTGGGCCAAGACCAAAGCTCGGGTTCGCAAGGCCATGGAAGACATGACCGCCGAGTTATTGAAGTTATATGCCCAACGAGCCACCGCAGGAGGAACGGCCTTCTCAAAGGACAACGAGTTCCAGCGCGAGTTTGAAGGCTCGTTTGACTATACGGAGACAGAGGACCAGTTATCGGCAATCCGGGCCATCAAGTACGACATGGAATCGACTACGCCGATGGATAGGCTGCTTTGCGGCGATGTAGGTTATGGCAAGACTGAGGTCGCGATGCGTGCGGCGTTCAAAGCGGTACAGGACGGCAAGCAGGTGGCGGTACTTACACCGACGACGATTCTCAGTTTTCAGCATTTCGAGACATTCAAAAAGAGATTCTCGCATTTTCCCATCAATATAGAAATGATTTCGCGATTCCGCTCGGCAAAAGAGCAGAAACTTATCGTCGAGCAGGTGGAAACAGGGCGCATTGATATCTTGATCGGGACGCACCGGCTGCTTTCCAAAGACATCAAGTTTCAGGACCTGGGCCTGCTCGTCGTGGATGAAGAACAGCGGTTCGGTGTGCGCCACAAGGAGCGCCTGAAGCAGATGCGCAAGGAGATCGATGTGCTCGCGATGAGCGCCACGCCCATTCCGCGCACGTTGCACATGTCGCTGGTCGGGCTGCGAGATATGAGCGTCATCGAGACGCCGCCCAAAGACCGCATGGCGATTCAAACGGTGGTGGCCAAGTTCGACGAGAAAATTGTGCGCTCGGCGGTCGAGGTGGAGTTGGAGCGCGGCGGGCAGGTCTATTTCGTCCACAATCGCGTTGAGTCGATCTACGAAATTGCTGCGCGCATACAAGAGTTAGTGCCGGGGGCGCGGGTTGCGGTGGGTCACGGACAGATGGGCGAGACGGAACTCGAACGAGTTATGCTGGCCTTCATGCGCCACGAATACGACGTGCTGGTGGCGACGACGATTATTGAAAACGGGCTGGACATTCCGCTGGCAAACACGATTCTAATCAATCGCGCGGACCGGCACGGGCTGAGCGAGTTATACCAGTTGCGCGGGCGCGTGGGCCGGTCGAACCGGCGCGCGTATGCGTATTTACTCATTCCGCCGGAGCAGGAACTGACAGAGATTGCGCGCAGACGGCTGGCGGCCCTCAAGGAATTCAGCGACCTGGGCGCGGGCTTCAAAATCGCGGCACTGGACCTGGAGTTGCGCGGTGCGGGCAACATGCTGGGCGGCGAGCAGAGTGGACACATCGAGGCGGTCGGCTTCGAGTTATACACGTCGATGCTCGAAGCCGCTGTGAAGGAAATGAAGGGCGAGAGCAGCGAAGAGCGGCCGGCCACGCAATTGAACCTGGGCATTGCGTTACGCGTGGACGAGAGCTATGTGCCGGAAGAAAATCAGCGGCTGCGCCTCTACAAGAAGATTGCGGGAGCAACCAGCGAGGCCGCCGTGAGCGACGTGCGCACCGAGATGGAAGACCGCTATGGCGCGCCTCCGGATGCCACCGTTTACCTGCTGGAAGCGGCTATGATTCGCCTGGAATGCGAGCGGATGGGGATTGCGCAAGTTGATCGGCGGCGCAGCGAGTTGCAGATACGATTCATGGAAAATGCAAAGGTCGATCCGCAGCACTTGATGCGACTGGTAGCCAAGAACGCCAAGCGGGGCGCGCAGTTCACGCCACAGGGGCTCTTGAAATACCCGCTGAATGCGGTGCGGCCGGATGAAGTTCTGCTGGAGATTCATGAAGTGCTTGAAAAGCTGGCGGCGGTGCCGGTAAGTGGATAGTGTGGTGACCTTGAGAATGAAAAGAGATGCGATGAGAAGGACTCTTGCGATAGTTGCGATGGGAGTGTGTATGTCGTTTGCGGTAGCCGGACATGCGGCGGATGCGGCGTGGAAGCTGAAGTTTCAGACGGTCTCGGACGAATATCTTGACAGCGTGTATTTCCACTACTCCCCGACAAGCGGAACGCTGGCGGGCTATCACCAATACGACACGCAACTGGAGAACTACGCACGCAAGAATATCGACGCGGAGATTGTGGCGCTGAAGGATTTCGAGAAGCGCGTGGAAGCGGTTCCGGCCGGCGAACTCGACCAAACGACACGCGGCGACAGGGAAATCGTACTCGGGAACATCCGCTCCGCGCTTTTGACGTTGGAGACGATTCGCCCGTGGGAACAGAATGCCGACAACTATTCGAGTACCTGCGCGAATGCGGCGTTTACGCTGATGGAACGCAAGTTCGCTTCGCCCGATGAGCGGCTGCGGTCGCTGATTGCGCGCGAGATGCAGATGCCAGGGCTGCTGACGAATGCGCGCGCGAATTTGAAGAATCCGCCGCACATCTTTACTGAAATTGCCATCGAGCAGTTGCCGGGAATTGTCAGCTTCTTTGAGCACGATGTACCGCTGGCTTTTTCCGATGCCAAGGACCCTGTGCTGAAAGTGGAATTTGCGCGGACGAATGCGGCGGTCATCGCGGAACTGAATAGTTACCTGGGCTGGCTCAAGACGGATTTGCTCGCCAAGTCCAATGGCGACTTCCGCATCGGCGCGGAGACCTTCTCGAAGAAACTGCAGTATGACGAGATGGTAGGTCTGCCGCTGGACAAGCTGCTCGAGATTGGATGGGCGAACATGCGGGCCAACCAGGAGCACTTCAAGCAGGTGGCCGCGGAGTTGGAGCCGGCAAAGACGCCGGCCGAAGTGCTGGAGCAACTAGGCGGAAATCATCCTGCGCCGGATAAGTTGATGGATGCGTTTCGCGCGACGTTCGACGGGCTGGTGGGCTTTATCCGCTCACATCATATTGTGACCATCCCCTCGGATGTGCGGCCGATTCTTGAAGAGACCCCGCCCTTCATGCGCGCCATCACCACGGCCAGCATGGACACGCCGGGGCCATTCGAAACTCACGCCACTGAAGCCTATTTCAACGTGACGCTGCCCGATCCAAAGATGACGCCTGCTGAAGTCGAGGGTTACATGCACGGCTTCAACGTGGGCACGGTGGTGTCAACCGCAGTGCACGAAACCTATCCTGGTCACTATATTCAATTCCTCTGGGTACCGCAGGCGCCGAGTCGCGTGCGCAAGCTGCTGGGCGCGAACACCAACGTGGAAGGGTGGGCGCACTACACCGAGCAGATGATGCTGGACGAGGGCTACGGCCAGCCGGGTACGGGCGCGAAGGATGCACGCGAATCGAAGTTCCTGCGCCTCGGGCAGTTGCAGGATGCGCTACTGCGCAATGCGCGATTCATTGTCGGCATTCAAATGCACACCGGAAAAATGAATGTCGAAGAGGCTGAAGCGTTCTTCCAGAAGGAAGGCTACCAGTCGAAAGAGAATGCGGTAGTGGAGACGAAGCGCGGGGCAAGCGATCCCACTTATCTCTACTACACGCTGGGCAAGCTGGAGATTATGAAACTGCTCGAGGACATGAAGAAGAAGCAGGGCGCGGCGTTCTCGCTCGAGAAGTTCCACAACGATTTTCTGCGGCAGGGATTTCCGCCGGTAAAGATTGTGCGGGAAGCGATGCTGGGGGATGGTTCGCCGGCGTTGTAATCGTTCGATAAGACAGCTCTTGTAGTTTCAGATCAGAAGAGCGAGTCGGCAGTTACTCTGCCGACTCGCTCTTTTTTATACCTTCCACTTGATGTTGCAGCCTATCGATGGCCGCTGATCCGCGGGAACGGGCTTTCCGGCGAGAACGGTATCGATGGCAATGCGGAGATCTTCGCCGCTGACAGGTACACCGTTGCCGGGTCGGCTGGAATCGAACTGGCCACGGTAGACGAGCTTGAAATCCGCATCGAAGAGGAACAGATCCGGGGTGCATGCGGCCCTATAGGCGCGCGCGACAGCCTGGGTTTCGTCATAGAGGTACGGGAAAGCAAAGCCGAAGGTCTCTGCCTGCTGCTTGAGTCCGACGGGGCTGTCGGAGGGGTGCGTGTCCACATCGTTTGCGCTGATGGCAACAATGGCGATGGGCTGCCCGGCATAGTCTTTGCCGAGCGACGCGAGACCCTGATTGATGTGCTTGACATAGGGACAGTGGGCGCAGATAAACATGACCAGCAACGCCTTTTGGCCGCGGAAGCCGTCGCGATGGACAGCCTTTCCCGTAACAACATCGGTAAGTGCGAAATCCGGCGCAATGGTGCCAAGCGGGAGCATGGTGGATTCAGTAAGTGCCATAAGAAACTCTCCTCGATGGTGCGGTTCTCAAACTCAAAACAAGGGCGCCTGGCGGCCCGGCATGGTCAGGCCGAAATGTTCGTAGGCGAGGCGGGTGGCGACGCGGCCTCGCGGTGTGCGGTCAAGAAATCCTATCTGAATCAGGAAGGGTTCGTAGACCTCTTCGAGAGCGTCTTCTTCTTCGGCGAGAGTCGCAGCCAGGGTGCTGAGGCCGACGGGACCGCCATCGTATTTCTGAATGATGGCCAGCAGCAGCTTGCGGTCAATTTCGTCAAAGCCGTGCGCATCCACTTCCAGCATGGTGAGGGCCGCGTTAGCCGTGGGGCGATCGATTACGCCCGATGCGCGCACCTGCGCGTAGTCTCTTACGCGGCGCAGCAGGCGGTTGGCGATGCGTGGTGTACCCCGTGACCGAAGCGCGATTTCCGCAGCGCCGTCCTCGTCAATGGGAATGCCCATGACCTCTGCGGATCGGGTGACGATGAAGCGGAGATCTTCTTCCGTGTAGAACTCGAGGCGCAGCAGAATGCCGAACCGTGACCGCAAGGGCGAAGACAGCAGGCCGGGTCTCGTTGTGGCGCCGATGAAGGTGAAGGGGCGGATCTCCATGACGTGGGTGCGCGCCGCTGGGCCCTGTCCGATGATGATGTCGAGCTTGTAGTCCTCGAGGGCGGTGTAGAGTTTTTCTTCCAGCACCGGCTGCATGCGGTGGATCTCGTCGAGGAAAAGCACCTGGCGCTCGCGCAGGTTGGTGAGGATGGCCGTCAGGTCGCCTTGAATCTGAAGGGCGGGGCCTGAGGTCTGCTGGAATCCTACATCCAGTTCATTGGCAATGATGGTGGCGAGGGTGGTTTTGCCCAAGCCTGGGGGGCCAAAGAGGAGCACGTGGTCGAGAGCCTCGCCGCGGGATTTGGCAGCCTCAAGCGCTATGGCGAGCTGCTCCTTGGCTTTGGGCTGGCCGATGAACTCGCCCAGCCAGCGGGGACGGAGTTTGAGTTCAAAACCCTGCTCTTCGTCGGCGCGCGCGGCGCTTACGAGACGTTCCGGAGTGTTGTCGCGGGCGATTGCCATGCTGTGGGAAGTGTAGCGGGGCAGGGTTGCAGGTGCAACCGGATGAGCGATGGCGGCTGATTGTAAACACAAGAATCTAGGCGGCCAGATGCGTGTACTGCAGGTTACACCCGCGTAGTTTGCGGCGAATTCACCTGGCGGATTCTAAATCACTTAAGCAAGATGAGGATTGGCCTTGAACTTGCAGCAGTTTTGGATGAAAGTTCATTTTGCAATTCCAGGCGGGACCCGATTCGGTCCATCGCCATCTGTCTGTCCTGGAAGAGTTTTATTGACTGACTTGATTCCGTAAGCAGGAAGATGTTCTCGCGGCAACGGTGCCGGTTGATCATTGAACTAACATCCGGCACCTAAAACGTGTACATGGCTGCGTCAGCGGATGGGGCGAGTAAAGTCAGCCACAAATGCATGGAGGCTAAACATGTTCGGTCGTGATTGCCTGAGGGCGCTGGGACTCGTTTGCGTAATGCTGCCAATTGCCGGTTGCGTCAATAACCAAGTAGGCTACATCCAGATCACCCCGACGACACAGGCTCTAACGGTGGGCCAGACCGTACAGTTTACCGCGAATGGGATCATCGGCCACGGGAGCCATCCCACCACTTCTCAGGACGTGACGACCCAGGTGACCTGGACCTCGAGCACGCCTGCCGTGGCGACCGTGAGTTCTTCCGGACTGGCCACCGCGCTTTCAGCAGGCACATCTACCATTACGGCCAGTATGGCCGGCTCCAGCAGCGCCACTGCGATGCTCACCGTTACTGGCAATTCCAGCAGTTCGGGAGAACCGCTGGCTTCGCTGGCCATCGTTCCCTCCTCGCAAACGGCCACGGCGGTTAATCAAACGGCCCAGTTCATCGCCATCGGCACCACGGCATCGGGCACTACGGTGAACCTGACCAATCAGCCGGCAACGATCAATGGGGTCACGATCAAGGCTGCATCGTGGAACTCGAGCGTCGCCGCAGTGGCCACGATTAATCCAGCCACCGGGCTTGCCACGGCGGTCGCCTCAGGCACAACCACCATTACAGCTGTCGCCACAAATCCGGATGGGACAGTGGTAGCGGGAACTGCAACCTACACCGTAACCACTACTGGCTCACCGGAGCCGCTGGTATCGCTGGCCATCGTTCCCGCCTCGCAGACCCTCACGACTGCCAATCAGACCGCTGGGCTCATCGCCATCGGGACCACGGCAAGCGGCACCACGGTGAACCTGACCGGTGTGCCGGCGACCATCGGTTCGGCGACGATCAACGCGGCAGTGTGGAACTCCAGCGTTCCCTCGGTGGCCAAGATCAATTCAGCCACCGGAGTCGCTACGGCTGTTGCCAACGGCACAGCCGCCATTACGGCTATGGCCACGAATCCCGACGGCTCAGTGGTTACAGGAACGGCAACCATCACCGTGAACATTCCCACCACAACGGAGCCGCTGGTATCGCTGGCCATCGTTCCCGCCTCGCAGACGCTCACGGCAACCAATCAGACCGCAGGGTTCATCGCCATTGGCACCACGGCAAGCGGCACGACGGTGAACCTGACCAATATGCCGGCTACGATCGGTTCGGCGACGATCAATGCGGCAGTGTGGAACTCCAGCGTTCCCTCGGTGGCCAAGATCAATTCAGCCAGTGGAGTCGCCACGGCCGTTGCTAACGGCACCACGGCGATCACGGCCGTCGCCGTTAATCCAGACGGCACGGTAGTGACGGGAACAGCAACGCTCACCGTGAACATTCCCACCACACCGGAGCCGATCGTGTCGCTGGCCATCGTTCCGGCCTCGCAGACGCTCACGGCAACTAATCAGTCCGCCGGGCTTATTGCCATCGGCACCACGGCAAGCGGCACGACGGTGAACCTGACCGGTGTGCCGGCGATCATCGGTTCGGCGACGATCAATGCGGCAGTGTGGAACTCCAGCGTTCCCTCGGTAGCCAAGATCAATTCGGCCAGCGGAATCGCCACGGCTGTTGCCAACGGCATAACGGCGATCACGGCAATTGCCTCGAATCCAGACGGCACGGTAGTGACAGGAACGGCAACGCTCACCGTGAACATTCCCATTACACCGGGGCCGCTGCTCTCGCTGGCCATCGTTCCCGCCTCGCAATCGGTGGCTGCGGCCGGCCAAACCACCCAATTCATGGCAATCGGCGACTTCTCGTCGAGTTCATCCACACCGGGCAACCAAAACATGGCGAACGTAAGCGGCTACAGCGTCAAATGGGGTTCCAGCAACACGCAAGTCGCTACCATCGACCCCAATACAGGAATTGCCACAGGGGTTGGGCAGGGCGCGACGGCTATTACGGTCGTCGTCACCAATAACACCGACAAGACTGGGGCGACGGCTACGGCGACCTTTACGGTGACCGGACCATCCACTTCGACGATCTCGGCGCTGTCAATTATTCCCGGTTCGCAGGCTGTCACCTTGCCGACGATTGGATCGACCCTTCAGACCATTGGTTTTGTCGCCATCGGCACCAATAGCAGCACAGGCCTTGCGGTGAACGTGACCAGCCAAGTTGTCTGGAGTTCCTCCAACTCGCTGGTTGCCACCATCGATTCCGCGGGCATCGCCACGGCGCTAAGCCAGGGCCAGACCACGATCACGGCCATCGCGACGAATCCGGATTTGAGCGTGGTGCCGGCGACGGCAACCCTGACAGTTGCTGGCGTAGCATCGGAGCCTCTGCTCTCGCTGGCCATTATTCCTGGCTTTGAATCGGTTGCATACCCTGGTCAAAAGGGTCAATTCACCGCTATCGGGACATTCTCGACCGCGCCCGCCACACAGAATCTCACGACCACGGCCACCTGGAGTTCCAGCAATACGAAAGTTGCTACTGTGGGCGCTTCCAGCGGGCTTGTGACCGCGGTGGGCCAGGGCACCGCTGTCATTCTGGCCATCGCCTCGAACCCAGACACGAGTGTGGTAACGGCTACCGCAACCTTTACGGTCGTAAACGCCGCATCAGAACCAGTCGCGTCGCTTGCTGTCCTTCCGGCCTCCCAGACGGTGGAGATGAATCAATCCGGCCAATTCATTGCGATGGGCACGGATGGAACAACCGGTCTGCAATCGGACGTGACAACAGCAACCAACCTTACCTGGAGTTCCAGTAATACGAAAGTTGCCACGGTTGGCCTCCACACCGGGCTTGCCGCGGCTCAGGGTCCAGGTACTGCAACTATCATTGCCGAATACACGAATTCAGCCACAAGCGTGGTAACGGCTACCGCGACCATCACGGTACCGGCTGCGACATCGGCGCCGGAGCCTCTGCTTTCGATTGCCATCTTGCCTGCCTCTCAAACGGTTGAATCGCTGAATGAAACCGGGCAATTCATCGCCATCGGAACATTCTCAACCACTCCAACCGTCCGGGATCTGACAAGCACGGTCACCTGGAGTTCCAGCGACACAAAGCTTGCCACCATCAACGGTTCCGGGCTTGCCACGGCACTGTTCCTGGTCCAGGGATCCACGGCCATTATCGCCACGGACACTACCTCGAACCCAGACGGCACTGCCGTGACAGGGACCGCGTCGTTTAGCGTTATCCCAGTTGCAGGCCCGATCGGAACAGGGTTGGCGACGCTGACTGTCGAAAACGCCGGCAGGAACACAACCACCTGGAGCGTAACGGCTCCTTCCGCCACGGGCGTTGTGGATACGATCCATTGCGACTCCACTGGCACCTCCGTGTGCGTGGCGACTTATCCGATTGGCACCACGGTGACCCTGACCGCAACTCCAGGAGCGAGCGGCACCTTCAATGGATGGTCCTCAAACTGCGCACCAGTTGGAACCGTTAGTCCGAACGGGCCAGACAAGTGCATCGTCTCGTTGGCCAACAACGATACGGTCGCAGCCATCATCAACTAGACAGCAACCCTTGCAAGAAATGCCGTCCTTCGGGGCGGCATTTCTGTGTTTAGAGGCAAAAGTTTAGGAATGCTGGGGAGATCCACCCGCCGCTTGCGGACCTGCAAAGATGCAAAAGCGGATTACGACAGGTATGGAGTGGGGCGTTTAGACTGGAACCTGTCCATTTGAGCGTGATGACCCACCGGTTCGGAATTCTTCGCCGCTTTCGCTTCAATCTGCCGCAGCGCATTGCGGCTGGGTTGCTGGCGCTGTTTCTCGTCCAGGGGCTTTGGCTTACAGGGCACCAGACGCTCACCGATCGAGACTACCAATATGCGCGTTGCGGCCGCGAGACCTGGGAGCGGCCATCTGCCCTGTCCGGGTACTTTACGACGTGCGGGAACATCCACGACGGGATTCTTGCTTACCGGATGGCGGGGTTGCCCCTCACTCTGAACCTGCTCGTTGAGAAGGGGCTGGACCGGTTCCGCAAGCCTGAGGACCGGGTTTTTCAGGATGCAGGGGGTGAGGTAAGGGCCTCTGACCTGAGTACCTGGGAACTGCGTCACCAGATGCCCTATGTGCTGCTGCTGTTGAGGCTGCCCTTTCTGCTGGCCGGATGCGTGCTGGGCGGATGCATCTGGTGGGTTACGCGGCGGCTCTACGGGAACCTCGGTGGCTACACGGCTCTGTCGCTCTACTGTTTCTCTCCGGCGGTGCTCAGACTGTGCGTGGCGCCGAATGCAGAGGTGCTGGCGGCGCTTGGAGTCTATGGGGGCGTGTACACCTGCATCGGCGTGGCCCACGCAATGCAGGGTCCGAGACGCAAGTGGCGGCCCCGGATCGTTCTGCTGACAGTCGCCTTTGGCGTGGCTGCGGCCTCACACATTGCCGCTCTGCCGGTGGTAGCCCTGTTAGGGCTGGCGCTGATGCTGTGGGTGGCCGAAGGGCGCAGAAGCCAGGTGCTGCCGGTGGTGCTGGCGGCGGTGGCCGGGGCGCTGGTGATGATCTTTGCCTGCTACGGGTTCTCTCCGGACGCGTTCAGCTACGCCTTCCGGTCGCAGGCAGGGCTGCTGTGGTTCTCTTTGGATCCGGCGCGAAGGTTCTTCAGCACGCTGGGCAATGCGGGGATAACCATAGCCGCAGGCGCGGCGCTGGCGCTTTATCTGGGACTTAGGCGGTCACGCTATTTCGGCAATACCACTCCGCTGATCTGCTTCGCGGTGTTGATTGTGCTGGTGATGACGGGAGCGCAGGGAAGTCCCTGGCTGTGGGCGCTGCCGTTCCTGGTTACGTTTGCCGGTGGTGTGCTGGCGGATGCGTACGAGGGTCCGCGAGGACGGCTGGCGATGGCGGCAGGCGGAGCCATCCTGGTGCTGCAGGCAGTGTTCTGTTTGTTGAGCTTGCCGGGATTGCTGTAGGAACGGGACAGGCTAAGTCGGTAGGGAAAGTAAAGTAAAATTGTCGCTTCTCGAACTTCGCACCGTTTTCAGCGTCCGGGATGATTCTATAAATATGCGCTTGAAGACATTAGGCATTCTGGAGCATAATATGAGCAAGCAATGGAAGGTGGCGTTCCACGACGAGTTTCTGCCTGAATTCAGGGGATTTTCGGAACAAGTCAAAAGGGAGCTTGCTGCGCGGCTGGAGCGATTGCGGGATCAGGGTTCCTCGCTGGGGAGACCTTATGTGGGCACATTGAAAGGCTCCAAGCACGCGAACATGAAGGAACTGCGTTTTGAGACCGACGGCGGTGTTTGGCGAGTAGCATTCGCATTCGATCCCATGCGAGATGCCATCTTGTTGGTCGGTGGGAGCAAGTCTGGTGTTTCCAAGGGCCGATTCTATCGAGAATTGATAAATAAAGCCGATAAACGCTTCGCGCAACACTTGATCGGATTGCACGAGCAGCAACAGACGAAGAAGGAGACGAAATGACCGTTCCTTACGAAGAAGTCTTCAAGGAGTTTTCCGCAGAGGATCAGAAATGGATAAAGCAGCGCGCCGAGGAGTTGAGGGCTGAAGAGCTGAGCCTGCGCCAAATGCGTTGCATTCGTAAACTTACCCAAGCTTCTCTGTCAAAAAAGCTCAATATCGGGCAAGAAGGGATTTCACGCATCGAACGACGTACCGACCTCTACATTTCCACGCTTCGCAGTTACGTGGAGGGTGTGGGTGGTGAACTGACGCTTATGGTTCGATTTCCCGACCGCGCAGCTGTTGTTCTGTCCGGATTGGGCGAAGACGAGGACGCAGAGAAGGGCGAGTTTGAGTTGGCTGATGCGACTCCGAGCCTCGGGATTGTAACCGACATGACGTTCTCAGTTTCAGGTGAGCGAGAGTCAGTTATTAATGCTCCGGAAGGGCTCCGCCGCAGATCGTCTTAGATTCCCATAAAATCAAGCAAAATAAGGACTTATTTATATGTTTTTACCTTGCTGAAACGGACTTTGGAAGCGTAAAATAGAACCATAGCTCGCGGACCCGGCCTCACTCTTTTCAGGGCCTTTTTGCCACCTCCTGGCGGGCTAAGAAAAACCCTATGGCAGACGATCAGAATCCACAGCTCCCCCTTGAAGGCGGCACGCCGCCCAACAGCGGTACGAACCTCATTCCAATCAACATCGAAGAGGAGATGCGCCGCTCCTATCTCGACTACTCGATGAGCGTAATCATCGGGCGCGCGCTGCCGGATGCCCGCGACGGGCTGAAGCCGGTGCATCGCCGCGTGCTCTACACGCTGAGCGAGATGGGCCTGCAGCACAACAAAAAATACACCAAGTGCGCCAAGGTCGTGGGCCAGGCCATGGGTGTGTACCATCCTCATGGCGACTCGTCCATCTACTACACCCTGGTGCGTTTGGCGCAGCCCTTTTCCATGCGCTATCCCATGGTCGACGGCCAGGGCAACTTCGGCTCCGTGGACGGCGATCCGCCCGCGGCCATGCGTTATACCGAGTGCCGCATGGAGCGCATTGCCGGCGAAATGCTCGCTGACATCGACATGGAAACGGTGGATTTCGTTCCCAACTACGACGAATCCACGTTCGAGCCTTCGGTGCTGCCCACGCGCATACCCAACCTGATCGTCAATGGATCGAGCGGCATCGCGGTCGGCATGGCCACCAACATTCCGCCGCACAATCTTACCGAGGTGGTCAACGCCACAATTGAGCTGCTGCAGAATCCCGAGGCAGGGCTTGCCGAGGTGCTCAAGTACGTAAAGGGCCCCGACTTCCCCACGGGCGGCTTCATCTACGGCCAGAGCGGCATCATCCAGGCTTACAAAACCGGGCGCGGGCGCTTCATGATGCGCGCCAAGGTGGCCACGGAGAACCTGACCAAGGAAAAACAGGCGATCATTGTCACCGAAATTCCTTACCAGGTAAACAAGTCGGTACTGATCCAGCGCATCGCCGAGCTGGTAAACGACAAGATCGTGGACGACATCAGCGATGTGCGCGACGAGAGCGACCGCGACGGCATGCGGATTGTGATCGAGCTCAAGCGCAGTGCGCAGCCCGAGATCGTGCTCAACCAGCTCTACAAGCACACGCAGATGCAGGAGAGCTTCTCCATGATCTTCCTGGCTGTGCTCAACGGGCAGCCGCGGGAGTTGGGTCTGGATGAGGCGATCCGCTGCTTCATCAACCACCGCAAAGATGTTGTGCAGCGCCGCACGCTGTTCCTGCTGCGCAAGGCGCGTGATCGCGAGCACATCCTCGAAGGCCTCAAGATTGCGCTCGACAACCTGGACAGGGTGATCAAGATCATTCGCGCGTCGGGTTCGAGGGCCGAGGCGAGAGAGAATCTGTACGCGTGGAGCAAGGGCACCGAGATTGTCATCACACTCGACCGGGTGAGGCTGCCGAGCGAAGAGCGCGGCCTCACGCTCAAGCAGATCGACGCAATTCTCGAGTTGCAACTCTACCGCCTCACCCAGCTTTCCATTGACGAGATCCTCACCGAGTTGAAAGAAATCCTCGCCAAGATCGCCGAGTTCGAATCGATCCTTGCCAGCGAAATGAAACTGCGCGCGGTGATCTCAAAGGAACTCGAAGAGATTCGCGACAAGTATGGCGACGCGCGCCGCACGCAAATTGTGGACGAGAGCGCGGAGCTTCAGCTTGAGGATCTGATCGCCGACGAGCAGGTTGCCGTCACCGTGAGCCACCAGGGCTACCTCAAGCGCACGCCCATCAGCATCTATCGCCAGCAGCGGCGCGGCGGAACCGGCCGCACCGGCATGAAGACGCGCGATGAGGACTTTGTCTCGCAGTTGATTGTGAACTCGACCCACGCCTTCCTGCTCTGCTTTACCAACACCGGCCGCGTGTACTGGCTTAAGGTGTACGAGATTCCCGACGTAAGCGCGGCGGGCAAGGGCAAGTCCATGCAGAGCCTGCTGAATCTGCAGCAGGGCGAGAGCGTGCGCACCATTCTCCCGGTGCGCGACCTGGAAGAAGAGGGCAAATTCATCTTCTTCGCAACGCGCAACGGCATCGTCAAGAAGACTCCGCTCAAGGACTTCAGCAATGTGATGGCGCGCGGCATCATCGCCATCGCCATTGATGAGAAGGTCGACGACCTGATCGACGCGCGCATCACCGATGGAAAGCAGACCATCTTCCTGGCGACACGCGAAGGCATGGCCATACGCTTCAATGAAGAGTATGACCCGGATGGCAGCGGGTCCGGCCTGCGTCCGATGGGCCGTAACGCCGCTGGCAACAAGGGCATTTCGCTCAAGAAGAACGATCAGGTCATCGGCGTCGCCATTACAGACTCCGATGAGACGCGCGACCGGAATCGCGATGAGTGCGCCGCGAACCTCGGCCTGACTGCCAAGCTTACGACCCTGAGAGACGCCCAGGCGAGCGCCAAGGAAGCTCTCCACAAGGCGCGCGAGGACAGGAGAAACGGATCTCCGAATGACGAGTCGCTCAAGGCTGCGGAAAAGGCCGCGGAAAAGGCTCTCGACCACGCGGAAAAGGCATTGAAGGGTCTGGACGAGCGTCTCGGAGTAAGCAAATTCCTCATTCTCACCATCACCGAGAACGGCTTCGGCAAGCGCACCGATATTGACGAATACCGCCTGACCGCGCGCGCTGCCCAGGGCGTGAATAACCTGAAGGCAACCGCCAAAGTAGGCAAGTCGGCGTCCATCCTGCTGGTGGATGAGACCTCGGAATTGATGGTCATCAGCCAGTTCGGCAAAATGATCCGCATCGACACCAACTCCATCCGGGCGGCGGGACGCTCCACCCAGGGCGTGAAGTTGCTGAATCTTGAACTCGACGACAAGGTAGCCGCTGCCGTCATTATTCCGCCGGAAGAGCTGAAGGACGACGAGCCGATGCTGTTGCAGTAACGTGCGGATACCCCAGGCCTCGAACCAGAGGCCTGGGGTGCCCAGTTAAAGAAGTACGACGAACCGATACGGTTCCCGTTTAGGCTGGCCCTGGAATGACTCCAATCAACTTCGACGCGGTCTGGGATCGGGTGATCAAGGATTTTCAGTGCGATCTTGATTCGATTCACGGGCCGGCACACTGGCGGCGCGTTGAACAAAATGCTTTGAGGATTTCCGCTACCAATTCTGCAGTCGTCGATGTGGTGAGACTCTTTGCCGTCTTTCACGATTCGCGAAGGGAATCTGATTCTTTTGATCTTGGACATGGCGAACGCGGGGCAAGATACGCTGCTGAATTACGCGGCGACCTTTTTGATTTGAGTGATGTGCATTTTGAGCTATTGCAATTTGCCTGCACCTGGCACACGCACGGAAAGTTAAGCGGGAACCCTACGATCGGGGCATGCTGGGATGCTGATCGCCTTGACCTGACCCGCATTGGCGAAATGCCCAATGCAAAGTACATGAGCACCGAGCTGGGGCGAAGCCTTTCCTCAATCAAGTAGGCGCCGGATGCACAGGCTTCGCTTTTGGGCCTGAGATTTACGAGCCGGGTGCCCCAGGTCTGGATTTTCAGACCTGGGAGCCTAGGAGATTACGAATCGATCTCAGAGCCGATGGACCCGCCGGATCGTCTTATCCATCGGCTTGCTCGGGTCGTAGACAACGCCTATCTTCGCCCACGCCGCCACGCTCAACTCGCGCGTTAGATTCAAGCGCTCGCCGACTGAAAGATTCCTCCAGTTTCGGACCTTCTCCACCAGGTGCTCCGGCACATAGGTGTAGTCAAATTTCGATTCGTCCACACTCATAACCAAATTGTATTCCGCTCCGAATCATCTACATCGACCAATCTTCGACGATCAGGCCTCTCACCCTCTCGAACTCGCGCGTATTGGCGGTGACCAGAATCAGGTTTCTGCTGAAGGCTTGCCCTGCAATCAGAGTGTCGTACTCGCCGATGCGCTGGCCCTGACGTTCAAGTGCGGCGCGAATCTCTCCTGCGGCCTGGGCATCCTTCGCACTGTAGTCGAGCACATCGACAGCGCGACCCAGGAAAGCGGAAAGTCGATTGGCATTTTGAGCCACGCGGCCACTCTTGGCAACGCCATACCAGAGTTCATGTACGACTATGGAAGAGGTCGCGGGAATGATTGAACGCCGCGCTGCCTGGAGGTAGCGCCGACGAACCTCATCCGACGTTCCGTTGATGAGCGCGATGCAGATGTTGGTATCGAGCAGGAAGTTCACTTGAAATACTCACGAATGGGTGCGAGGTTCTGTTTGCGGCCTTCGGGAAAGATCGGGTCGGCTCCCATGGCATCCATTCGAGCAAACAAGTCCTCCATTGGCTCCTTCGCGGCCGGAAGGACGGGCTCAAGCAAGATGCCGGCGCCCATGCGGGTCACGCGTACCCGGTCGCCCTCAATGCGGAACTCTTTGGGCAGGCGCACTGCCTGGCTCCGCCCGTTCCAGAAAAGCTTGGCGTCCGTTTCCTTCGAATCTTTTGCTCCCTTTGCGGCCATTGAGCCCTCCAATAAGTATATATCAATAGTATATATCAAATTTAGACTTAAGATAACAACTATCCCGATTGAGCCTTGAGGCCCGAATGAAGAAAGGGTGATTAGGACGGGATAGGATGGAAGGGCGGGTGATATTCGAATTGGCCTGCAATTTCTCGACATGTACGAGGTAAGCCACCTATGCCGGCAACTGGGGCCAAACCGATCGGTGCGGAAGACGAGGCTGGCGCGGCCCAGGCCGTGCGCCAGATGTTCGACTCGATTGCGCCCAAGTATGACCTGCTGAATCACGTGCTTTCGGCCAATGTGGACCGTCTCTGGTGGTGGCGGGCGGCGCGGCGCTTCCGGCCCATCCTTGCCAATCCCGATGCGGCGATTCTCGATATCTGCTGCGGCACCGGCGACATGACCATGGCGCTCTTGAAGCACCGCCCCGCTGGATCGCGGCCCATCCTGGCGGGGGATTTTGCGCGGGGCATGCTGAGCCGCGGTGCTCTCAAGTTCGGCGGCCCTGGCGTAGGCGCGCGTGAGCCGGGCAAGTCATACGCGGTGGCCCTCGAGGCTGACGCCCTCCACCTCCCGCTCAAATCCGCATCGCTTGACCTGATCGTCTCGGCCTTCGGTTTCAGAAATCTGGCCAATTACGAGGCCGGGCTCCGCGAGTTCGCGCGCGTTCTGAAGCCCGGCGGCCAGTTGGGCATTCTTGAATTCAGCGAGCCGGGTGGCCTCATGGGCAAGGCCTATGCCGTCTATTTCCGCCGCGTGCTGCCCGCCATCGGGCGCATCATCTGCGGCAAGGACGGCCCCTACAGTTACCTGCCCGTTTCGGTGGGGAATTTCCCGCCTCCCGCCAAGATGCTCCAGCTCATGCGGACCACTGGATATGAGGCGTGCGCATGGCAGCCTTACACCTTCGGAATCGCCGGGTTGTACACGGCCAAGCGTGAAGCGATAGCCTAAGAGCCTGATGACTTCCGCCATTTCCAATGAACCGGTTCCAAGCCAGGCTGAGAATTCCGCTGCCAAGCGGAAAGTGGCGCTCAACTCGATGCTCGCTGCGGCGGCAATGACAGTTCTGAAGCTGGTGACGGGCCTGATGTCGGGGTCGTTGGGCGTGCTGTCGGACGCAGCCCATTCAGGGCTGGACATGGTGGGCGCAACGCTGACATTTTTCTCGGTCCGCGTCAGCGATCTGCCGGCTGACGAAGACCATACCTACGGCCACGGCAAAATTGAGAACCTCTCCTCCTTCGGCGAAGTCATCCTGATGGCCGTTTCGAGCGGCTGGATCATCTGGGAAGCAGTGGAACGGACGCTGCACCATTCCGTCGAACTGCGCCACTCGGTGTGGCCGGTGCTGGTGGTCGTGAGCTCGATCGGAGTGGACTGGTGGCGTTCGCGGCAACTGCTGAAAGTGGCCAAACAAACCAACTCGCCGGCCCTGGCAACTGACGCCTTCCATTTTGCAAGCGACATCTGGTCTTCACTGGCCGTGCTCGCAGGGCTGGCGGCTAGTTGGGTGGGCATGCGGTTCGGAATTCCCATCCTGCGCTATGCTGACCCCCTGGCGGCGGTGGTGGTATCACTCATGATCCTGCGACTCACGGTGCGGTTGGGCCATGAAGCGGTAAGCGCCCTAATGGACCAGATTCCGGCCGAAACACGGCACCAGATCATGAACGAGGTAGAGCGGGTGCCGGGCGTGCTGGCAGTGGAGCAGGCGCGCGTGCGACGCTCGGGAGCCGGTTACTTTGCAGACCTGACGGTGGCTCTACCGAGACGCTTTACGTTTGAGCACACCGGAGAGTTGGTGCGGGCAACTACCGAGGCGGTACGCCGCACACTCCCCACCGCCGATGTGGTCATTCACACGGTGCCGCGCGAGGCCAGGGCGGAGAGCGTCTTTGACCGGGTGCGGGCGGTCGCGGCGCGCAACAACGTAAGCGTTCATGATCTCAGCGTGCAGTCGCTTCATGGCCGCTTGCGCGTAGAGCAGCACCTGGAACTGGACGAAACTTTGTCCCTGATGGCGGCCCACGAGTTTGTCACGGCGCTCGAGGCGGAGATCCTGCGCGATGCGCCCGAGATTGATTCCGTGCTGACGCACATCGAGAGCGAGCCGGCCACCATCGAACAGCCGGAAGAGATGGTGGAAGAGGACCGCAAGATCGAGTACGCCCTGCGCGCTGCCGCGCACCTGTTTCCCGAGATTGTGGACGTGCACGAGATCAAGGTGGGACGCGCGGGCGAACACACCTCTCTCTCCTGTCACTGCACGTTGCCCGACGAATTGACCATGCAGCGCGTGCACGTGGTGATTACCGCGCTCGAGGACCGGTTCAAGCTGGCGTGTCCGGAGGTCCAACGCGTGACCATCCATCCGGAGCCGGTGACGGATAATTTGCGGTAGGACGCATAAGGGTGTTTCCCCGGCGTGGAGCGCGAGAATGAACAGCACTTCGATTGTGAATTTCTTCCGTGTGGCGTCCCTGCTGATGGTGCTGGTGGCAGTGGCGCTGCTGTCCGCCATTGCGACCATGCACTTTGCGATTCACGGGGCAGAGGTGCAAATTCCTGCGCTGAAAGGGATGACTGTGGCCGAAGCGCGCAGCCAGACCTCCGGGCTGGGCCTGAACCTTGACGTGGACAATCGCTACTACTCGGGCGATGTGGCCATGGGGCACATTCTTTCACAATCCCCCGCACCGGGAACGGTAGTGCGCCGCGAGTGGCAGGTGCGTGTTTCAGAAAGCCTCGGCCCGCAAAAGGTGGACGTGCCGAATACGGTGGGACGCGAGCAGCGGGTGGCCGAGTTGACCTTGCGGCGTGTTGGCCTTGAGGTTGGAGTGATCGCGCGGCTGCCCTATGCAAAGGTCGCCGAGGGGACGGTGCTGGCCCAGGACCCTCCAGCCCACGCCCAAGACATCGCGCAGCCCAGCATCAATCTGCTGGTGGCTGCGCCGGACGATGACGGCCCCGACGGATTTGTAATGCCCGATATGGTTGGCTGGCCCCTGGCCAGTGCGCAGGGCGCGTTGGTAAAGGTGGGCATCAAGGCCGCGCCAAGCTTTGTGAGTGTGCCGGTTCAGCCGGTGGGAAGCGGAGACGCGCTGCCCATCCTGCCCGTGAGGCCCGGCGCAATCACGGCGCAGTCGCCCCCCGCAGGAGTCAGGGTGGATCAGAGTACGATCGTGAAGCTGACCGTCGCCAAGTAGCTAGCTGGCGGCGAGCAAATCTCGCGTGAAAAGCGATGCGGATAGAAGGGGGAACCATGGGATTGCAGGAAGATTTGGCACAAGTGGCTTTGCAGGAGCGGGCGTTGCAGTTTCCGCGCTTCGATGAGGTGATGGCGTGGGAACTGGGCAAGCAGGTAAGGGCCCTGGCCGTGGAGCGTGATCTGCCGGTGGTCATCGATGTGCGACGGTTTGGGCAGCCGCTCTTCTACACCGCCCTTGCCGGGACCACGCCGGACAACGTGGAATGGGTGCGCAAAAAGATCAATGTGGTGGCGCGGTTCCATCGCAGCTCCTACGGCGTGGGCCTGAACCTCGCGGCAAAGAACGATTCGCTCGAGGCGCGCGGCCTGCCCATCTCTGAATATGCCTCGCATGGCGGTTCGTTTCCGATCGCCGTGGAAGGCGCGGGGATTGTGGGCGCCGTGACCGTCTCGGGCCTGCCGCAGCGTGACGATCACGAGTTGGTAGTGGAAGCGCTGTGCGAGTTGCTGGGGCGCGATTATGCGGGAATGAAGCTGGGATCCCAGTAGCTTTCAGGCGGACTTTTCAATTAGTGCGATATAGAAGCCATCGGTGCGGAATGCGCCGGGCAGCAGGCGGAGCGTGCCCTCCGCTGTCAGTGTGGCCTTCAAACGCGCTGCTGCGTTGCTTGCGAGAATGCCCCGGCTTTCCAAATCTCCTATGCATGACTCGAGCGAAACCAGCCGGGCCTTTGCGTTTTCCGCCAGCACCGAAGCAACCACCTGCTCGTTCTCTTCCGGCTCCAGCGAGCAAGTGGAGTAAACCACACGGCCGCCGGGACGAACGCAGCGAAGAGCCGCAGCCAGGATTGCGCGTTGACGCTCGGCCTGTCGCGGCAGGTCCTCGACGCTCAGGCGATAGCGAATCTCAGGATTGCGGCCCAGTGTGCCTGTGCCGCTGCAGGGCACGTCGGCAAGAACCACATCAAAGGCTGCGCCTTCGGTCAGCGTGGTTGTGTCGGCAAGGCGGCATTCAACGCGATCAGCGTAAGCGGCAAGCCGGCTCTGCAACTGCGCCAGCCGCGGCGGGCTCGACTCGCAAGCCAGAATCCGGGCCTCAGGATTTCTTTCTGCCAGGATCAGCGTCTTGCCACCGGGCGCGGCGCAGCAGTCAAGAATGGCGCTCGTGCCGGCTTTGCTTCCCTGCCCTGCGATTTCGCCCACCAGTTGCGAACCTTCGTCCTGCAAACGGACGCGGCCTTCCTTGAAAGCTGCGGTGGCGGCCACGTCGCCACTTACCACCGTCCGCGCGGCAGTGAGTAGTTCCCCTGGGGCCAATTGGATTCCCACAGCCTCGAGTTCGGCCTCGATGGCGGGGTTTGCGAAGCGGATCGCGAGTGCAGGCTGAGTTTGTCCGTGACGGCAAATCTGTCTGGCTGCTTCAAAGCCGTAAAATCCGGCCCAGCGCTCCACCATCCATGCGGGATGCGACTCAGCCAGCGCGACTTCCGCGACAGATTCCTCGGGTCTCTCCCCCCAAAGCGCTAAAAAGGCCGCAGGCGAACTCAACTGCGGTGCATGGGAGGACGTTGCCCCAGGCACATGTACGGCGGAATCAATGCGGCCTCTTTCCGCTGCCTGTAAAGTTCCAGCCAATTTGCGCAGGACGGCATTCACCATCTTGGAGGCAAAATTGTGCCCGGCCTGCTTGGCCAGTTCAACGCTTTCGTCAATGGCGGCCCGGTCCGGAATGCGATCCATGTGCAAAAGCTGAAAAGCCCCGAGGCGCAGCGAAATCCGAATCTCAGCGTCCAGCTTTCCATTGGGGCGCTTGAGCAGGGACTGCAGATCGTGATCGAGGCGAATCTGGTTGCGCAGCACGCCCAGAACGAGGGCTGTGGCCAGGTTGCGGTCGGGTGCAGAGAGCCCGTTGACAGCCTTGCCGCGCAACAGATCATCGGAGTGGGACTGCCCCCGCTCCACCCCCATAAGGATAGCGAAGGCCGCTTTGCGTGCTGCGGAGATGGTCGCCATCAGCCTAACCGCGCAGTAGGCATCTGCGGCATTCCGTGGAGGAATTCGCGGGCGGTCAGGCGCTTTTTGCCTTCTAGTTGCAGCTCAAGAAGTTCCAGCCAGGTGTCTTCGGCGCAGGCCACCAGCAAGCGATAGTTGTCCAGGCGAATCGCGCCGGGGGAGCCCGGTCCGGCCATGTCTCTTGCCAATGCCATGCGGTGAACAATCAGTTTCTTCCCGTCGAGCGTCGTAAAGGCCCCCGGCCACGGTTGAAAGCCGCGCCAGCGATTGTAGAGTTCGTGCGCTGTGCGGACTGCGAAATCCATGCGGCCATCTTCCCGGTCGAGCAGAGGAGCGAAGGTAACTCGCTCGCTGTTCTGCGGCTGGGGACGAATGGAGCCGTCGGCCAGTCCGGCCAGGGTCTCGACCACCAGGGGCGCCCCGGCTTCGGCGAGCAGCGGAAACAGGTCGGCGGCGGTCTGATCAGGGCCAATTTCCACGGTCTGTTGCAGCAGAATAGGCCCGGTGTCCAGCCCTTCTTCCAGAAGCATCGTGGTATTTCCGGTGAAGGCGTCGCCCATGGCCACAGCCCATTGAATCGGCGCGGCGCCCCGATATTTCGGCAGCAGGGAGCCATGCAGGTTGATGCAGCCCAGGCGCGGCAGCGCCAGCAGCCACGGGGGAATGATGCGTCCGTAGGCTACGACCACAATGGCATCGGGGGCGATGTCTTCAAGCCGCGCGCGAAAGTCGGGATTGGAGCGGATCTTCTCCGGCTGAACAACATCAAGATCCGCAGCCAGAGCCGCTTGTTTGACGGGGGGAGCCGTGAGGATCTGGGCGCGGCCTACCGGCCGGTCAGGCTGCGAAATAACCAGGGCGATTTCGTGGCCCGCGGCAAGCAGCGCCTCGAGCGTGGGAACGGCAAAGCTGGGAGTGCCACAAAAAACGAGTTTCACAGGACTCCTTATGAGCAGGCACCGGATTCAGAAAAGCTCTCTCCCCGGTCTCAAAAGCTGGGCCTGGGCCACCCGAAACTACAACTCTACCACTCGCCGTCCGCCTGCAACTTCCTGATCTTGCGCAGGTTGAGGCTCCGCTTCAAGGGACTCATGCGGTACAGAAACAGCACTCCGTCAAGATGATCGATCTCATGCTGAAAACAGCGTGCCAGCAGGTCGTCACCATCCATCTCGAACCACTTTCCGTATTCATCCTGGGCGCGGATTTTCACCTTGGCCGCCCGTACCACCTTTTCGATGATATCGGGGAAGCTGAGGCAGCCCTCCTCTTCGTAGAGCTTGCCCTCACTCCAGATGATCTCCGGGTTGACCAGCACCAGCCTGTCATCGGGCTCCTTGCCCATGCTGAGGTCGATGGTGGTCAGACGTTTGGACACGCCAACCTGGGGTGCGGCCAGCCCAACGCCCTTGGCGGCATAGGTGGTCTCGAACATGTCGGCGGCCAGCCTGCGCAGTTCATCGTTGAATTCGGTCACCGGCTCGCCGGGCTGCGAAAGGACGGGGTCTGGGTATTTAACAATCTTCAGAATCATCGTTGCTTGCTAATATCTCCGTATCTGTTCGATGTAGCCATCAAAATTACGCTTCATTTCCAGCGCCGAGTCGCCGCCAAATTTTTGCTGCGCCAGGCTGGCGACCGTCACCGCGACCATGGCTTCAGCAGCCACACCAGCGGCGGGGACGACGCAAATGTCGCTGCGCTCGTAACTTGCGCTGGTTTTCTCGCGGGTATCGAAGCGGACCGACTCCAGCGGGCGGCGCAGGGTGGAAATTGGCTTCAGGTAGCCGCGAATCACCAGGTCTTCCCCGTTGGAAACGCCACCCTCGATGCCGCCGGCGTTGTTCTGCGGACGGGTAAAGCGCGTCGGGTGCCCGTTGTCTTCAGCCGCGTAGTGGATGGGGTCGTGAACGGCGGACCCGAAAGACTCGGCCGCAGTTACCCCCCGGCCGATTTCGACGGCTTTTACAGCTTGCAGGCTCATCACCGACCAGGCCAGCAGACCGTCGAGGCGCTCGTCCCAGTTGGCAAAGGTGCCCAGCCCGGCGGGCACGCCGTGGACCACCACTTCAAACACGCCATTGACGGTGTCGCCGGTGCGCGCGGCTTCCTCCACTTCTTCTTTCATGCGTGCTTCCGTTTCAGAGTCGACGCAGCCCAGAACAACTTCGTCTTTCGCGGAAAGGGCGACGATCTCTTCCCATGTCGCGGGGCGGGTAAGCTCGACGCGCCCCACGCGGATCACGTGGCTGGCCACTTCGATGCCCAGAGTCCGAAGCATCAGCTTGGCCACGGCTCCGGCGGCGACGCGGCCGGTGGATTCGCGAGCCGAGGCACGCTCCAGCACGTAGCGGGCGTCCGGAAAGTTGTATTTGAGTGCACCGGCAAGGTCAGCGTGGCCCGGACGCGGCGAGGCCACCGCCTGGTGTTTGGCCGGATCCCCGGCTTCCACCGGCAACTTCTCTTCCCAGTTCTTCCAGTCGCGGTTGACGATTTCGATCGCGATCGGCGACCCAATGGTCTTCCCGTGCCTGACGCCGGAGAGCACGTGGGCCTTGTCGGTTTCAATCTTCATGCGCCCGCCGCGGCCGTAGCCCTGCTGGCGGCGCCATAGCTCGCGGTTGACGAAATCCAGATCGACGGGGACACCGGCCGGCAGCCCGGAGATGAGCGCGATTAGGGCTTCGCCGTGCGATTCACCGGCTGTGGAGAAACGAATCATACTGATTCCATTGTAACGGAGGGCTGAGTGCAGGATGCGGGGTCTAGCAATTCGGTAGGGGTTAAGGGTCGTGATTCTTCCACAAAGTGAGAGAATTATCTCCAAACGGAGAAGGTCATGAAAGCAAGGGCGCTTCGGAAACTGGCGGCGGGACTCATCATCGCGTCAGTTGCACTCGGCAACGGTCAACAAGAGAAGCGCTGGGTGTTGCTGCCGGAAAGCGAAGTCAAATTCGTAAAGGCATGGTATTCAAGACAGGGACCGAACCGCGTGACAGGAACTTGGCAACCAACCCCTGCAGAGATTGGCGATTTGGAAAATGACCTTTTGCAGATTCGGGATCTTTCTAAGAAATCCAGGTTGGAATCCCAACAAATCGAACATCCCGAACGCTATTTTCGCCAATATCTTGGGATCATTCAGGGTCAGAATAGACACATCTATCTCTCCGCGTTTTGTGGTGTGAATGAAGGTTTGCCCCCGGCTTACTGGCGTAATCGCTTGTTTATGATTCTCGACGGAGGGAATTGCGTTTGGCAGGCTGTATATGACGTCAAGTCGAGTACATTCGTCGAACTTCGAGTAAACGGTCTCGGCTAGCGGCCCAGCAGAAACGCCACGTGCGCATCGCACTCGGCTACTTTGGCTGGCTCCCCGGCCGCCGCGTAAAGATGGCTCGCTCCCTGCCAGAGCAAGCCAGCCTCTTCGTGAGCATCGGCGCTGTTCTTCAACAGGGCAAGTCCGCGCATCGCATGAGCCTGGTCCAGTGGAGCCGCTTCCGGATGTGTGCGGTAGATCTCCAGCGCCTCTTCATAGCAGGCTTCTGCCTCCGCCGGAAGGTTCTGCTCCCCGAAAATCTCCGCAATATGCCGTATCGCATCCGCGCAGGCTAGCTGGTCCTCAAGATTGCGGTAGATACCCGCCGCCTCGCGATAGCAGTCCAGAGCGGTGCCGCGGTGGTGCAGATCCCGCTCCATCTGGCCCAGGGCCTTCAGGGCTTTCGCCAGCAGGGCCGGGTCCTTCACCCAGCGGCATTCCGCCACCGCCTGGGCAAACAAGTCCCGCGCATCTTCGGGCAGGTTCTCCCGGAGCGCCTCGCAGCCCTTGGTCAACAATATCTCTGGATCGAACACTGGGCTCAGGGTACCACAAGGCCAGCCCCATCCTTCGGCGTTACTCCGTCAGCCAAAGCCGCGGGAGAGATGCTTTAGGATGATGTCCATGAGCTACTTCCTCTTTAAAACCGAACCCGATGTCTACTCCTTCGACGATTTTCTGCGCGACAAGGAGACAGTGTGGGACAACGTGACCAACACCACGGCGGTGAAGCACCTGCGCGAGATGAAAGCCGGAACGAAGTGGATCTTTTACCACACCGGCGACGAGCGCGCTGCCGTCGGCACCGGCACTGTCCTCAGCGTCGACCCCAGCGATCCCAAGGTGCCAGTGGTGCGCGTAAAAGTGGGCAAGCGCCTGAAAACGCCAAAGACCCTTGCGGCCATCAAGGCCGAGCCGCTCTTTGCCGGATCGCCCCTGGTCGTCATCGGAAGGCTTTCCGTCGTCCCCATCACCGAGGAGCAATGGCAGTGGTTTGTGGGTTGAGCTGAATTCATCGCCGCGGCATTTTCAGCACTGAAGAAAACCGATAGCCGCGTGGCGAGTCTCCCCCAGCCCATCCACCCACCTCTGACGCCATCGGCGATCCTTACAGCCTGACGACTGGCGCGCCGAGAGCCTGGCTTGGCACGCCGCTCCCCATGCTTTGAAGCAGAGCGCGTGTCTGCTGAATCTTCAGGTCCAGGCTTTTGAGCGTTTGCTGGCGCTGGTTCTCGATCTGATTACGCGAATCCACCAAGGTCTGAATCGGGTCAGTCGTCACGGCTTGAGACCAGTTGGAACCTGACCGCAAATTGCCCCAGACCCCTGCCCACCAGGAGGGGCTCTGAATATTCAAAAATGCCTCAATCGTCGCCTTCCCAACAAGAGTGACGGTCCCAGGATGAGCGCCCAGCTTGTCTGCGGTGACTTTCAAAACTGGGTCCCGAAGCGGATCGTAAGCGAAGTGCAGCGAATCTTTGGCCAGTTCAGCATTGGCTTTCTCCAGCGCTTCTCCACTGAGTCTCATCGCCGAAAAGCCCTTGTAAGTAAGCTGTCCTAAACTCACACCGAGGCTGGCGAGCATTGCGGCTATGTCAGCTGCGCTGGCAACTTTGCGGTACTTGCTGATGTTCTGGTCCGCTTCCGCTTCGAGCTTTTGAAAGAGAGCATCCATTTGCTGCCGCAGCGCAACAAGCGCGTCCAGCCTGGCCTGCAAGACCTGGCGCACCATCTGGGGCGTCGGCGGGATCATGATTCGGTCCCCAGGACGAATCAGGTTTGGGTTGTTTCTATGAGATCGAAGAGTCGCATTTGCAGGGTTGTTATAGATATCAAGCGGATTTGTGAAACCCGCCTGCCTGGCGATCGATGTCAGCGTATCCCCTGGACGGACAATGTACGGACGTGGATCTAATGTCTGGATCATAGATACCCCTCAAACCCCATCTCAGAATTTGAATTTTGGAGGAGATGATCATAGATCCACTGGACTCAACGTGACAATTGTCGCAATCCGTCCTGCTACTTTCAGCCTTCTCCCAGCCACCGCTTCGTATTCAGCATCTGCCGGTTATCCAGCGACCAGATCTTCCCGGTCAGATCGTCCGGCCCCTTGCCCTCCCGCAGCGACTTATCGAATTCCGCCGAAACGGCCTGCATCTTCGCGTCCAGATCGTCCACAAAGTTGAGAACCAGCGCCTCGGGAATCATCGGCAGCTTGGGAGAGCCAAACTCCAGCTTGCCGTGATGCGACAAGATCATGTGCAGCACCAGCGTCCGCAGCCTATCGGGAAAGTCGGGCAGGCCCGCTATGGTCTTTTCAACCAGGTCTATGCCCATCTGGATGTGGCCCAGCAAGGTTCCTTCAATGGTGTATTCAAAGCCAATCTCCCACGACAATTCACGAATCTTGCCGATGTCATGGAGAATCACGCCGGTCAGCAGCAGGTCCCGGTCAAGCATTGGATAGTGGGTGGCAACGCGATCAGCCAGCGTTAGCAGGCTGACGACGTGCTCAAGCAGTCCGCCCAGCCATGCGTGATGAAGCTGCCGCGCTGCCGGAGCTTCGCGGTAGGCCTGCGCAAGAACCGGATCGGCAAGAATGGCCGAGAGCAGCCGCTTCAGGTCCGGGTTGGTGAGGCTTTCGACGTTCAGCAGAAGTTGGCTCCAGAGGACGGCCACGTCATAGGTCGTCGAAGGCAGCAGGTCAGACTTCTCCACCTCGCTGGCCTGCGCCAGGCGAAGCTGGTCGATCTTCATCTGCAGTCGGTCGTCGAAGCGGGAGGCGCTGCCGCGTGCCTTGACGATGTCGCCGCGCTCGAAATCCTTGGCGATGCGCGGGTCGCCGGGCTCCCAGATGCGGCCTTCGAGTTGCCCCGTCTTGTCACCCAGAATGAGGTTAAGGTACGGCTTGTTTGTCTTGGTAGTGCGCTGCTGCTTGGCGAGGACGAGGAAGTACCCATCGAAGAATTTTCCTTCTTCGAAGGTGGCCAGATCCGCAATATAGATGTCTTTCATTCTGCCGAGAAGCTTAACCCATCGGGCCGCTGTTGCCCAAAATCGGCATAGGGGGAGCGAGTGACCGCTCTCCCCTGCCACACCACCCGGCATGCGGGTCCGCACCGGGCGGTTCGAGAAGTTGAGGTATTCCCTATGCCTCCTGTTTGAGAACGCGGGCGTCGGTCTTCATCACTGTCC
>CAIKND010000123.1 GCA_903828675.1 uncultured Acidobacteriaceae bacterium | reverse complement strand
CGTCGGACGTCACGCAGATTGAAAAACTGAATCGCCCTACAAAGCCCGCAGAGCGATCGGTAATGCCTCAGTGAGGGTTTTGGTATTCCGATATTTGCCACATTCCGAGACCTCTAAGTGTTTTTCAACAAGTTCCTAGAGGAGCGGCATGTGCTTGTGGATGGAGAGCCGATGTCCGGCTCCATCTTCGATTTCGGTCTTTACTTCTTCCACAATGCCAGGGAGTTGCTGGCCCGTGGCAGAGGTCCATATTTCTATCTGCCGAAGATGGAGAGCCATCTGGAGGCGCGGCTTTGGAACGACATATTCATCCGCGCGCAGGAGAAGATTGGGCTGCCGCAGGGGACGATTAAAGGCACCGTACTGATTGAGACAATTCTGGCAAGCTTCGAGATGGACGAAATCCTGTACGAGTTGCGTGAACACTCGGCCGGGCTGAATTGTGGACGCTGGGACTATATCTTCAGCTTCATCAAGAAGTTCGCCAAAGACCCTCACGCAGTACTTCCCGATCGGGCCCAGGTGACGATGGCTACGCACTTCATGCGCAGTTATTCGAAGCTGGCCATCAAGACATGCCACAAGCGGAACGTCCATGCGATGGGCGGCATGTCCGCGTACATTCCAATCAAGAGCGATCAGGCGGCCAATGACAGGGCCGTTGCGCAAGTTCGCGCCGACAAGGAACGCGAAGCCGGCGACGGCCATGACGGCACCTGGGTGGCGCACCCTGGCCTGGTGCCGTTGGCATTGGAGATCTTCGATCGCCTGATGCCGCGGGCTAATCAGATAGACAAGCAACTACCAGATTTCAACGTGACTGCCGAGGATCTGCTCAGGGTTCCCGATGGCCAGATCACTGAGGCAGGACTGAAACAGAATGTGGCTGTTGGCTTGGGATACCTGGAGGCCTGGCTGCGTGGTATCGGATGCGTGCCGCTTTTCAACCTGATGGAAGATGCAGCGACGGCCGAGATCAGCCGCGCACAACTCTGGCAGTGGGTGCACCAGAAGGTGAGTCTCAGCGACGGAAGAGCAGTGGACCTTTCGCTGGTGGAAGATATCATCGCCCGCGAACTCGAAAAGCAGAAGGCATCGGTGGACGCTGAGCGGTTCGCTGCGTATGTAAAGGCGGCAGATCTCATGCTCGAGTTGGTTCGCGCTCCGCAATTCGTGGAGTTTCTGACGCTGCCGGCATATGAGCACATGCTGCAGGAGGAGAAGTTCGGCGCAGCATAGCTCCCTGCACGTACTCTGCTGGCCAAGAGCTCCGCGCAAGTTGCAGGCGAGGTACGCGGAGGGGTTTTTCAGGCTGCCGAGCTCTTCAAGAGCCAGTAGTGGAAGCCATCTACGATGGCCATCAGAGCGGCCTGGTTCAGGTCGCTGCTGACGCCGGCGGTGATCCATGGTTCATGGCCGTCGGCGTGGAAGCTTACAGTGACGCGCACGTGAGCCGCAGTGTCCTGGGCAGATACGTCAATGGCGGTAACGGTAAAGGTGCCCAGGCGCATTTGTGCGATGGCCGGATACCATTTCTCCAGTTCCTGCCGCATTGCCTTGGTGAGCGCATCGACCGGACCTGCCCCCTCAGCACGCGTAGTAACAACAGTGGATTCACCGATGGACAACTGCATTGAAGCCTGAACATATCTATTCCCGGTCTCGTCGGACTCGTCCAGCACTCTCCAACTCTTTACGCTGAAGCAATCTTGCAGGGTTTTAAGTACCCTCATGCAGGCGAGCCGGAAGGAAACTTCACTGACCGTGAAGGCTCCGCCTTCAATCATTGACTGGTTTGCGTCCATGAGAGTCTGGGCCTTCGATGAGTCAAGAGGCACTCCTAGCGCCTCAGAGAGCAGAACGACGTTTGCTCTCCCCGATTGCGCGTTGACCCCAATAACCGGGTTTGCGCCGACTCTGGCTGGATCGCACCAGAGATATGCCCCGGGGTTCTTGCGTTCGCTGCTGCCATGCATGCCAGCCCAGGTGCCGAAAGCACCGGGCCCGACAATGGGGGTGCCGTGCGGTGGCTCAAGCCCGAATGCAGCATAAGCCGAATGCGCAAGGCTGGTGAGTCCCACGAGCGATTCGGCAGTGACAAACTCAGCTTCGCCTCTGAGTTGCATGCTACCGATGACGGTGGTCAGGTTGACATTGCCGCAGCGCTCGCCTGTCCCGAGCAGCGTGCCCTGAACCTGAACGGCACCAGCAAGAATAGCGGCACGGCTGTTAGCGACTCCGAGACCTCTATCCGTGTGGCCGTGAAATCCAAAGCTCGCACTGGGATGACTCTTCGCAAGAACGTCGATTACCCGAGCGACTTCGTCGGGACTCGCGCCCCCCGTCGTGTCGCAAACAACTAGCCGACTCACATTCTGGCCGACGCATTGTGCCATAATCTGGTGGAAATAGTCCTGGCTGCGTTTACTGAAATCGTCATCACAAAGATTGCCGTTTTCACGACGACCATAGGCTGCATCCATGGCGTGTTCAAAGTCCACAATGACTTCAAGGCCCTTGTCTTGAAGGCAGGCAATGGTGTCGCTCGTCATGAGCAGGTTTTCTTCCGGCGTAGTCTCCAGCGACTTTGTAATATCCAGCAGCCTGGATTTGACGACAACAACTGCGACGGAAACGCGATCTTTATGGCTAACAATGAATTGCACGTCGGGCCATTCCTGAACCCTGGCACCGCGACCGCGAGTTCTGCCGAACAATGCCAGCTTCATGGCCCCGGTTTCGACAGAGCCAAGAGCCCTTGTCAAATCTCCAACAAACTGATTTGCACCGGCAAAGCCGATTTCGGCGTACCGAACGCCAAAGGCCGCCATGCGCTGAAGGAGCATGACTGCATTGGGTATGGAAATATCAAGGTTTGGCTGTTGCATCCCATCCCGGAGGCTGGTATCAAACAGCTCAACTTTCCTGGTTTCAACTTTTTTCATTTGTCCCTGCTGCCAATGTCTAGGCGTGCTTCGGGGAGGATTCTGCTGCGCGGAGGCCTCCGACTTTTCATCATATATTGGCTGGGACTACAACAGCCAAATAGACAAAGCTGGGCTCCTGACATGGCTCTTCATCAAGAAGTCCGAGTAGTGCAGGCGTGGATGCCTGCGCCTCAAGAATGTATGCTGGTCTGGTTTTTGGGATGACCGCTGGCTTGCATCTCCCGTAGCCCGGATAGCCGCCATAAGAAAGGATGGTCCATACCATGATCGAATATGCCCGGCCGAGGTTGGACTTCAAGGGGAGGGCGATGCTGGCCGTAATAGGGACTGCAATCGCCACCAGTTTATTTGCCATAGGCCAAGTGAATGGGATGCGCCTCCGTGCACAGCTGCTGCGTCCGGCCGTGGCGTCAGTTCCGCCGGGCCACCTGTAAGGTCATCTTCTTCATTCTGGAGAAAGTCCCTTTCCCAACCAATATGCAGAAACCATGCAAGAGGTTGCGCGGAATGGGTCAGGACTGGCATACTCCAGCCAGAGCAGGTTCTGCCTGCCAGCCAACGGTACGGAAATTTTGTTTCGTGCGCTTGTTTGGGGTGCGATGAATCATTTTCCCCGATTGCTCCCCTGCCTTGAGTTACCTGAATCGAGAACCGGGATTCCTAAGCTGTTCCTCTGAATTGGCCAAACACCGCCAATAGGTCTTATAAGACCTGAGAGCACCATGGAAAATGGGTGAGGATCGTGCGGATGAGCAAGGTGGAGCTGCAATTTCCTACTTTGATGCGTGCCGATAGGCGAAGGAGTAAATGCCTAGTTGAAGCAGCCCGATCTCTAGGCTGGGCGCTGGTTTGTGTTCTCCTGTTCGCGTCCATGGAGATTGCCAACGCGCAGATTTCTCCAGGGCCGCTTGCCAAGGCTCATCAGGGCCTAAACGGGGATACCAATTGCATCAAGTGCCACGAAGTTTCCGCCAGGGCTCCGTCCTTTCACTGCCTCGAATGTCATAAGGAGATTGCCTCCGAATTGCAGCAGAACACCGGGCTTCACGCCAGTTTTCCGCGATCAGGGCCACCGGGTTCGGCGTGCGTGAAATGCCATTCCGATCACAATGGCGTGAATTTCCAGATGGTGCACTGGAATCCCACGTCGACGGGATTCGACCACTCGAAAACAGGGTACACACTGGACGGCAAGCACGTTGGCGTGAGTTGCCGCAACTGCCACAGCGTTCAACATATCTCCCCGACGGCGCGCGCGCTGCTTTCAAACAAAGACCTGAGCCGCACATGGCTCGGTCTTTCACCTAGTTGTACCAGTTGCCATGAGGACAAGCACCAAGGGCGTTTCGGCCCAAATTGCACCCAATGTCATTCGGCTGTCGACTGGAAGGCGGCCAAAATTGACACGGAGCATTTTGACCATTCAAAGACGCGATATCCACTAACCGGCGCACACCGGGAAGTAGCCTGCCAGAAGTGCCACACATCAGGCGCAGATGGCAAGCCGCGCTATGCCGGAACCCCATTTTCGACCTGCTCAGACTGCCACCAGGATCCCCACAAGGGCGAGTTCAAGCAAAGTTGCAGTTCTTGTCACACAACGGCAACCTGGAAGAAATCAAACTTTACCACCACTTTCGATCACTCGAAGACGCATTACCCACTGCTTGGGAAGCATCTTCAGGTCGCCTGCGTGACCTGCCATCAGCATGCGGACTTCAAGACACAGATCGCTTTCGCCAATTGTTCTGATTGCCACAAGCCAGACCCGCACGGAGGCCAGTTTTTGAAGCGCCCTGACGGAGGCCGCTGCGAAAGCTGCCACACGGTAAGTGGGTGGAGTCCATCCGGATTCACGGTGGCGGATCACTCCAAGACCGGCTTCCCGCTAGTTTCTCCGCATGCCAAATTGAAATGCGCCGACTGCCACAGGCCGGCCGGTAAGGCAACACGTTACAAGATCAAGTTCGCGCTCTGCGTGGACTGCCACAAGGACGAGCACGAGGGCCAGTTTGCAAGCGAACCGTGGCGCAACCGCTGCGAGCAATGCCATAGTGGATCTACCTTCAAGGTTTCTGACTTTACGTTGGCCAAGCATCAGAAGTCAGATTATCCGCTCACCGGAAGCCATGTGGCCGTGGCCTGCAATGATTGCCACAAGCCTTCGATTGGTGCGAAGGTTACGCCTTACCACTTCAAGCAACTGAGTTGCACTACTTGCCATGAAGATGTTCACCATGGCGAGTTTGCAGAGCGCATGGCTGCACACGATGGCAGTGGAAAGGCAATGGGATGTGAGGCCTGCCATGCGACCAAGGAATGGAAGGACCTGTCGAAATTCGACCACGCGAAAACAAAGTTCCCGCTGCTGGGTGCGCACCGTGGTGTGACGTGCATCGATTGTCACAAGCCGCCAAACATGGAGCTAAACATGCTGCATGTTCAGTTCAGCAAAGCGTCTACCTCCTGTAGCGACTGCCACGAGAACCCACACGCCGGACAATTCGGCGCGCAGGGCAACGAATGCGCCAGTTGCCACAACAGCATCCGGTGGAAGCCGTCGCTCTTCGATCATGAAAAGACGGCATTTTCTCTCAAGGGAGGCCACGAGGGGGTTACATGCGAAGCCTGCCACACGCTGAAGAAGCCAGTAGAGGAGAAACTTGTACTCTTCTACAAGCCAACGCCCACGACCTGCGAATCTTGCCACGACAAGGGCGTCCCCAAACTTCGGGAATAGCGCCTAGTGGTAGGCAACTTTTACATTGACCGTGCAGATTTTACATGGTCACTCTTGCGATGTACTGAATTCGGCAGTTGTTGTAAGCTGTTTTCGAGGCAATTGGTGATCTAGCTCACCAATTGCCACTTGCCTGATTGAAACTAGAAATGCCTTCATTCTTATGTACTTAGCGATTTGTTGTTTTTGGGCAAAGCGACCATTGGAATCGCGGTCATGCCGGGTAACCGTAGGGTAGCGAGATTGGCTATCTGAATGCATATAAGCTGCGTAGATGCTTCAGGTGAACCAGTACAAGCCGAGTTTTGAGGTCGAAGTAATTCCAATAACTGACAGGTATTTGTAGTTCCGCTTTGATCTGGATTCAGTGAATCCGTTTCTTGCGTAAGCGCAGGGCTAATTGCTTGCACAGGAGTAGGCCATGCCTTCGTAACTGAGTTGTTGGTAATCGGGTTGGCCGTGAGTGGCGCCGCATCCGGTGACGGAACAAGTCATAACCGTAAGCGTTCCACGGGAACACCTGGAGATGATGATGAACGGGAGACACTGGCTCCTAACTATCGGGATTGTGCTCCTGACATTGAGCGCTGGCCTGGTATCTCAACAACCGGCAGAAAAGGCGCAACATCTGGCGCCGAACGCGAGGCCAGATGTTGGCGGTCCGCAAGCGAAAGTGACCAACCCTCATGGCCCGATATCCACCCCGTGCCAGAACTGCCACACATACACAAGTTGGAAGCCGATCCGGACAAATCCTGAGTTCAATCACGACCAAACTGGTTATCCATTGCGGGGCATGCACCAGAAAGTCAGCTGTACGCAGTGCCACACAAGCCTTGTCTTCAAGAATGCCAGCACGCATTGCGCAGACTGCCATGCCGACATTCACCGCCGCCAATTCGGAGCCAACTGTGAAAGCTGCCACACGGTTCAGGGCTGGAATGTATCTCTGAATGCAATCAAGAACCACGATAATCGGTTCCCACTTGTCGGTGCTCATGCCCTGGTGGAATGCAACGAATGCCACAAGGGAGCTGCCAGCGGGCAGTTCCAGGGTCTATCGACGGCATGCTACTCGTGCCATCAGAAGGATTTCCTTACACCGGTCATCAATCACGTAGCAGGGAGTTTTCCGACCACCTGCGAAAGCTGCCACACCATGGACACCTGGTTTGGCGCCAAGTTCGACCACCTGAAATTCACGGGCTACGCACTCACTGGCATGCACTCGACCCTAGCTTGCATCGACTGCCATGCTAACAATACTTTCAACGCATCAACGCCGGCAACCTGCTATAGCTCCGGGTGCCACAAAGCGGACTATGACTCCAGTACGAATCCGCCCCACGCACAGTTTGGCCTGCCGCACGACTGCGCCGTCTGCCACTCAACGAGCAATTGGCTCAACGCCAAATTTGACCACGCATTCTATGCGAATTATCCGTTGACCGGCATGCACGCGGCCGTAACTTGCGCACAGTGCCACACCAACAACAACTATGCTTCTACGCCCACTGCTTGCTACTCATGCCATCAGGCAGCATTCACGGGGACCACAAGCCCAAATCACGTTTCTGCGGGCTTCCCGACCGACTGCTCGCTCTGCCATACAACAAGCGGCTGGACACAGACTACTTTCAATCACTCGACGGGGGCCTTTCCGCTGACCGGCGCACATCTTACGGTTCCATGCGCACAGTGCCATACGAACAATAACTACACGACAGTGCCGACCGATTGCTACTCCTGCCACAAAGCTAATTTCGCTGGGACCAACAATCCGCCCCATGCCGCAGTGGGTTTCCCCACAACTTGTGCTACGTGCCACACGACCACGGACTGGAGTGGGGCGACGTTTAATCACAACACAACGACGTTCCCACTGACCGGCGCGCACGTCACTGTGCCGTGCGCGACGTGCCACGTGAATAACAACTACACAACGCTGCCTACCGATTGCTACTCCTGCCACACAACGGCGTGGAATGGCACAACAAGCCCACCTCATGCCATCGTCGGTTTCCCCACAACTTGCGCCACTTGCCACAATACAACGGCCTGGACCGGCGCGACATTCGATCACAACACGACCTCGTTCCCGCTGACCGGTGCGCATATCACGGTCACATGCGTACAGTGCCATGTGAACAATAACTACACAACACTGCCAACTGATTGCTATTCCTGCCACACAACTGACTGGAATGGAACCAACAGTCCACCCCATGCATCATCGGGCTTCCCTACCACATGTGCTACTTGCCACAACACCACGGCCTGGACAGCAGCGACCTTTAATCACAACAACACAGCGTTCCCGCTGACCGGTGCGCACGTTACTGTCACGTGCGCACAATGCCACACCAATAACAACTACACCACGCTGCCAACGACCTGCTATGGCTGCCACCAAGTGGATTTCACGGGAACCACGAATCCCGCCCATGTGGCCGCAGGCTTCCCAACCGACTGTACTCTCTGTCACTCGACCACCAACTGGACTTCGTCTACGTTCAATCACTCGACTGTGTTCCCGCTGACCGGCTTCCACGCGACGATGCCCTGCGCACAGTGCCACACGAATAACAACTACACAACCGTACCTACCGATTGCTACTCGTGCCACAAAACCGATTACAGCGGGACCAATAATCCGCCGCACGCTACAGTCGGCTTCCCCACCACATGCGCCACTTGCCACTCAACGACGGATTGGACCGGCGCCAGCTTCAACCACAACACCACGTCGTTCCCGCTGACCGGCGCGCACGCAACAGTAGCCTGCGCGACCTGCCACACAAACAACAACTACACGACCCTTCCAACCACCTGCTATGGCTGCCACCAGACCGATTTCACGGGGACCACAAATCCCGCTCACGTGGCCGCAGGCTTCCCGACCGATTGCACCCTTTGCCACTCGACGACAAACTGGACTTCGTCAACCTTCAATCACTCGACCGTGTTCCCCCTGACTGGTGCACATGCCACCGTCGCTTGCGCTCAATGCCACACCAATAACAACTACACAACTCTCCCAACTACCTGCTACGGCTGCCACCAAACGGACTTTACTGGAACAAACAATCCCAGCCACGTAGCGGCAGGCTTTCCTACTGCATGCGATACGTGCCACACAACCAGCAACTGGACATCGGTTACTTTCAATCACACGCTGTACGCCAACTACGCTCTCACTGGATTTCATGCGACTGTGACATGCGCCCAGTGCCACACCAACAACAATTACACCGCAACACCCACAGCGTGCTATTCCTGCCATCAAGCGGATTTCACAGGGACCACAAGTCCCAATCACGTGGCTTCAGGCTTCCCGACTGATTGCTCGATCTGCCATTCGACAACAAACTGGACCTCGTCCACGTTCAATCATGCCACGACGACATTCCCTCTGACGGGCGCTCATACCACCGTGGCCTGCGCAACATGCCACACCAATAACAACTACACAACCCTGCCTACGGCCTGTTACGGCTGCCATCAGACGGACTGGAATGGAACAACGAATCCAGCGCATGCGGCTGCAGGTTTCCCCACAACATGTGACACTTGCCACACAACGACCAACTGGACTGGAGCGACCTTCAACCACAGCAGTACGCCGTTCCCGCTAACTGGCGCACACACAACTGTTGCCTGCAACCTATGCCACATTAGCAACGTATTCGCAGGCACGCCCACCGATTGCTACTCCTGCCACACCAAGGACTTTACCGGAACAACAAATCCGAATCACGTGACAGCGGGCTGGCCCACTACCTGCACCACTTGCCACACGACTACCGCCTGGCTCCCTGCGACCTTGCCTGCTAGTTATCACACGTTCTTCCCCATGACGCATGGCAAAGCGAACTCGGTGTGCACCACCTGCCATACCAACTCCGCTGACTACGCGGTGTTCACCTGCACGGCGACCTGCCATGGCAGTGGCAATTCAGCGAACTTCAGTCACCCTAAAGTCAACGGATATGTGTATAACAGCACGAATTGCTACGCGTGCCACAAGAACGGCAGCGGAGGTTAGGTCCAGATGCGTACTGTTTCAACGCGACACTACACGAAGGAGAGGTCCAAATGAGGCATACACTTTTTGCACTCGCTCTTCTTCTGCCAGCTGGCACGGCGCAGCAGGCATTGCAAGGGCCAGCAATTGAGACCGCCAATAAGCCTGAGCAGGCGGCTACAAACGAACCGAGCGCAGTGTCTCTGATACGCGCGACGTTCAAGATCCGCTATATCAGTGGAGCGAACGTATACATTGATGGCGGACGACATGATGGTCTCGCGGAAGGCACAAAGCTCATTCTCAAGCAGAATCCCACCAACCCTAGCAAAGAAGCGCAACGTGCACTTGAGCCTGGAATTGTAGCCAAGCTAACAGTAGTCTCGGTTGCGTCCACCTCCGCAGTCTGCGAAGTGGATGCTAAGGCGCGTGACCTTGCCGTGGATGAAGTCATCTCATTGCCCGAAACAGAGGTAGAGAAATTAGTCGCAAAGAACACGCTGGGGAATACGCGCCAGTACCCGATGGTGATCAGTTTCAGTGGCGGAAACCCGCTCGACGAGGAAGCTCGCGCCTTGGTCCCTCATCCTCCGCTCCCCGAGATTAACGAGGCGCGCGGCAGAATCGGTTTCGACATGAGTACGATTAGCCAACTCGGCCAGGGAGGAGGCTCCTCGACCGAATATGGCATGGTGGCCCGCGCCGATTTTACCCGAATCTTCGGAACCCATTGGAATCTGAACGGTTATTGGCGTGGAAACCTACAAAGGTCCTCCACTCCATCTCAGCCTACTTTGCAGGACGCTCTCAACCGCACCTATCTAATGAGCTTTACTTACATCAATCCGCAGTCGCATTGGACAGCGGGCGTCGGACGCCTCTATCTACCTTGGGCTAGCAGCCTGGAGACCATAGACGGCGGCTATGCGGGGCGGCAGTTCACTCCAAACACAGTGACAGGAGCCTTCTTGGGCTCCACTCCAGATCCGACTTCGTGGAGTTATAACCCGCAGGGGAAGATCGGCGGCACGTTCTTCAATGTGCACGGTGGCACTTTTGAGAACCTCCACTATTCCTCGACTACCGGGGTGGGCGTGAACCTTATCAACTGGACCGTGAATCGGCCTTTTGTCTTCACTGAAAATGAGTTCTCGTTCAAGCGGTACTTCTCGATCTATCACTCGATGCAAATCGACAGGCCCACGGCCAATCCCAACACTCCTACCGTCGCCGCGGGGCTGGGCCAGAGCCTCCTCTCGCTCCGGGTCCAAGTCCACCCGCGCGTCACTCTGGACCTTACGGACACGTACTTCCGCGATGTACCTACCTATGATTCCGTCCTGGTTGGAACCGGCCTCCTGGATAAGTACTTGTTTCAAGGCCTCAATGGCGGTGCACGTATCCAATTCCCGGAGCATATCACTGGATATTTCAGCCTTGGGAGAAGCAACAGTTCCAACGACCCGAAAAGTTCCTTGAATACTCTTTTCGGAGTAACCATGTCTAACATTTGGAAGACCGGGCTTCAGGCTGATGCGCGCTATTCGAAATTTGACAGCGCATTTGCAGCCGGAAGTTATCGCTCCGTATCTCTGACTAGAGACCTCGGTGAACGCCTAAGGGTGGACCTGCAAGGCGGACGTTACGTGTATAACTCCTCTCTGGCCGCGAACAGTAGTTCGTATTTTGTAAATGCCCTGTTCGACACAAATCTCGGTGCGCGGTACTTCCTTCAAAGTGGCTTCACGACGCAACGAGGAGGCACTATGAATTACAACCAATGGACCACAACCCTCGGGTACAGATTTGACAACCGAGCCGCTGCAAGAAGGAGAGCACATGCCAATCAGCCATAACAGGTCGCTATGGTTTCTTTCTGCGCTTTTGCTGGCATTGCCTTCTGCCAGAGCAGTTGGCCCAACTTCGACGCCTCCCAACCCACTGGACCAGGCGCAGCACCAGGTAACTGCTTATCTGGCTACGCTCGCAGACCTTCACTGCACGGAGTCTGTTACACAGGAGAAGCTTGGTGGAAATGGCCATGTTGAGGCCTTGGAGCGGGCGAAATACGACTATCTGATCATGATGGACGGAAACGGAGACGATTTTCATCTAAATGAGTCGAGAATCGAATCGTCCGCCACCCGTGCGAAGCCAGTCTCTATGTTGACCAGCGATGGCATAGCTACAGTGTTGCTGGTGTTTCATCCCTACTATCGGGACAGCTTCACGTTCGATATCGGAGTTGAAGAAATGGTTGACGGCAAGCCCGCGATTCCAGTTCACTTCACGCAGATTCCTGGGCGTCGCTCCCCAGCTGCGCTGGCTTTGGGTGGCCGTCAGTATCCGCTCGAGCTTGAAGGCAAGGCGTGGCTCGACAAACAATCAGGAGAAGTGGTTAAAATTGACGCTAACCTTCTCCATGACATGACAGACGTAGGGCTGCGCTCGATTCACCTAAAAGTGGATTACAAGCCAACCACCCTGGGTAAGAATCCTACTACGATCAACTTGCCGGCAGTGGCCATCGTCGAGGTTACGACCCCCCGCCAACACTGGCGCAACACGCATATCTACGACAGCTACAAGACATTCTCCACAGATGTTGAGCAGGGCCCAGGAGTAACAATCCACGCCGAGAAGACGCCCACGGGCAGCGACAACACTACCGCGATGGTTACAACAGAACAAAAGGAGAAGCCCTGAATATGGCTCTACTTCAAAGTCCAGTGCCCTTTGTGGCGACGGCGCGCAAGAACAAGAAGAGCAACCAGGGAAAAGAACTGGGCCACCGCATCCGTGTGGCCATTGCGGCGGCGTCGTCAATTCTCTTGTTGACATCCATTGGCATCTATGGCGCCAACTACTATCTCCTACCCCTAGATCAACGACCGTTCTCAGACAAGCATGAGCTATTAAAGCCGAGCGGCAGTATAGGGATAAAACTGGGTGTTCTGGGAACTGTTCTGTTCTTTATCATTTTCCTTTACGCCCTTCGCAAAATTATCCCTTGGCTTGGCCGCTTCGGTACCGCGAAACACTGGATGGATTTTCATGTTATCGCGGGCGTTACAGCGCCTATCGTGATTGCGTTCCACGCCTCATTCAAGTTCCGGGGAATAGCCGGATTTTCCTTTTGGATTATGGTCGCTGTCGCGCTCAGTGGAATCATTGGCCGCTATCTCTATTCGAAGATCCCGCGTTCTTTGACCGCAGCGGAACTCTCACTGAATGAGTTGCAGCAAAGCGAAGATGAGCTTTCAGAGGCTCTGCTCGGGCAATCCCTTTATTCCGCAGTGCAATTGAAGCGGGTTTTGGATGTACCAACAACCGAACACATACGGCAGATTGGCCCGTTGCTTGCAATAGGCGAAATGATCGCACTCGATGTGCGGATGCCATTTCAAGTAGCCGGGCTTCGCCGAGCTTCGTGCGGTCTTGGAACGAAATTGCGATCAGCAGGTGGCCTGCTTTCGAGCGGAATCCCGGAAGTAGAGCAAGTAGTCCGTTTGGTAAGGCAAAAGGCATCGCTCTCAAAACGAGTAGTCTTCCTGGATCAGACGCACCGGGTCTTTTACCTTTGGCATGTGATTCACCGCCCCTTCAGCTATGCCTTTGCCGTTCTTGCTATTTTTCACATTGTCGTGGTCATGGGCCTTGGGTTCATGAGTCTGGGGCTGCGTTAACGGATGGATACTCTTCTCACGTGGTTGGTCGCAGCAGCAGTTCTGGGGTTCTTCTTCATTCGATATTGGCGCGTGCACAAGAAAAGCGAAACACTCGCACGCGCTGCGGCAGAAAAAGGTGCTAATTTTTCTGGTGGACCCCAGGCGCAACACCCGAGGATCGACACCGACCACTGCATCGGCTGCGGAGGGTGTGTCAAGGTTTGCCCTGAAGGCGATGTATTGGCCCTCGTGGACGGCAAAGCCGCCATCGTCAACGGCCATAAGTGCATTGGTCACAGCCTTTGCGCAGAGGTATGTCCAGTTGGCGCCATCACCATGGTCATGGCCAAACCCAGCGCAGGCGCCGACGCTCCGCGCATCAGCGATGAACTTGAAACGAGTGTTCAGAATCTGTTTATCATTGGCGAACTGGGCGGACTGGCTCTTATCAAGAACGCTGTCAACCAAGGCAGAGACTGCATGGATGTGGTCGCGGAGCGGATCGAGAGGGAAAATCCAGCGCTGGCAGGCCAGGATATTATGGATGTCGTAATTGTAGGCGCCGGTCCGGCAGGCATTAGCGCCTCATTGCGAGCAGCAGAGCATGGACTCAAAGCGCTCACGCTGGAGCGTGAAAATGTTGGCGGCACCGTATCTAAATACCCGCGACAAAAGCTTGTTATGACCAGCCCAGTCGAATTTCCATTGCACGGAAAGTTCAGCAAGACCAGTCTTTCCAAAGAAGACTTACTCGCATTTTGGGAAAAGGTGATGCAGCGGACGGACTTGAACATTCATACGTGCGAAGGAGTAGATGCGGTCAAGAAAGAGGCAGACGGCCTGTTTAGCGTACGGACCGCACGAGAGCAGTACAGGTCTCGTGCGGTATTGCTGGCTTTGGGGAGGGCAGGCACACCGCGCAAACTAGGTGTTAAAGGAGAAGATCTATCTCATGTGCTTTATAGGTTGATTGAAGCTGACCACTACACAAACAACAACATCCTCGTTGTTGGCGGTGGCGACAGTGCAGTCGAGGCCGCCATGGGTCTTGCGCACCAAGCTGGCAACAAGGTCACGATCTCTTATCGCAAGAGCGAATTCAGTCGGCTAAAAGACCGCAATATTAAGCGCATCGAAGAGCACATCAATTCGCACAAGCTTGAGGTGCTGTTCAATTCCATGCCAACGGAATTCCGCGTTGGCAGCTTGTCGATCGAGGTCGCGGGTGAGGTTCGCGAATTGCCGAACGACTTTGTATTTATTTTTGCAGGCGGCATTCCTCCCTCGGACTTCCTCAAGGCAGCCGGTATTGCATTCGGTTCCAGTGAACCCGTCGAACAACGCGAGTTGCAGGCAACGACCTGATATCCTCAATTTGTTCGGACTCTGGTTCGCGCTTCCCATCATTGTCGCAGGACAAATAGTTTCCCCGCTTCACCTGATAGCAATAATTCATTGGAACATTGGTACCCTAGGAACTTGTTGAAAAACGTCGGACGTCACGCAGATTGAAAAACTGAATCGCCCTACAAAGCCCGCAGAGCGATCGGTAATGCCTCAGTGAGGGTTTTGGTATTCCGATATTTGCCACATTCCGAGACCTCTAAGTG
>CAIKND010000122.1 GCA_903828675.1 uncultured Acidobacteriaceae bacterium | reverse complement strand
GGCTCATCTCATCCAGAATCTGAACCAACAGATGCGCGGCCTGGGCAGGGATTTTGATCGATGGCTCGTTGAGGGGGTTGATTGCCCGCAGATCGAACGGCGCGGTCGATCTCAGGCGTGGAGCTAGGATCTTCTTGGTCTTCTTGGCCAGTTTGACAACACACGCATCCAGCAAAACGGTAATGTCGCGCTTCACTCGTCCGAGCCGCCTTTCGGGAATACATTCCGCTCATACAAGCCGGCTTCGAACGCATCGCGAGACAAACGATCCAGCGAGGCTAGGCGCTCTTCATCACGCTTCTTCGCAAATTCAAGAACATCACGAAGATAAACGCGGCGCTGGTTGCCAACTCTGTGGTGGGCCATTACGCCGATTTCAAGTAGCTTGACAAAAAATGGGCGTGACATCCCGAGGGTATCGGCTGCCCGCTGTGTCGTGACTACCTGATTGTCCGGAACGAGCGTAATGCCTTGGCCATCGGACATAAACCCCACGACCTTCCTGAGAACCTCTAGAACAGTATTCGGCAGTTCGATCCGTTCCCCGGCGGAAGTGACGAATGCAGGTACACCGCGATGCAGCACCCGCTCCAGGGCCTGCACCTGTTGGTGCTCAGTATCTGGGACTGTGATCGGCTTTTGCATTGCTATCGACAAGATGGCTCCATGGGAGCACATACTCGAAATACTAGAGGCTGTTTCATAAATAGGTTCGGCCTCAAGGCAGATACTTTAAGAGGCGGGGATGGGTCTGGCTCACTGGAAGAGTGAGCAAGCGTCGATTAGAGCTATTGACAGATGAACAGTGGTCGCTGATCGGTCCGCTGTTGCCAGAGCCCAAGCGCCGCCGGGATAATCGCGGCCGACCCTGGGCATCGAACCGCGACTGTCTGGAGGGCATTCTCTGGGTGCTATGGACAGGTGCAGCCTGGCGGTTCCTACCCGACAAATATCCTTCTCCTGCTACCTGCTGGCGGCGACTCAAGCAGTGGGAAGAGCAGGATGTTTGGCTTGATGCGTGGCGCACTCTGCTGGGCGCATTGGATGGCGAGGGGCTGCTCAAGTGGGACGAGGCTTTCCTGGACGGTAGTTTCGCGCCGGCCAAAAAGGGGGCGCTGCCGTCGGCAAAACCAAGCGGGGCAAGGGAACGAAGTGGATGGTACTGGTCGACGGTCAAGGTCTTCCGTTGGGAGTTCGGCTTGAAAGTGCCTCTCCGGGAGAAGCTACGCTTGCGGAAGCCACGCTCCAAGAGGTTCGCGTTCCCAGAGCCAAAGGCCGTCCGCGGCAAAAGCCGTTAAGGGTGATCGCCGACCGGGCCTACGATTCGGACCCGCTGCGACAGCGTCTGAAGAAGCGCGGCATCGAACTGATTGCCCCGTACCGGAAGAACAACAAGGCCAGGCGCTACGAAGACGGACGGAAACTGCGCCGGTACAAGCGCCGCTGGATCGTCGAGCGGACCAACGCGTGGTTCGGGCAGTTCCGGCGACTCTTGCTAAGGCATGAGCATCTCCTTGCCACTTACCGCGCCTTCTTCTATCTCGCCTGCCTCTGGATCACACTCAGACGGTGTTTATGAAACAGACTCTAGCAATTTCCGAAATACTCGGTACGCGCCTCCAATTACCAACACCGAGATCCTTGCCGTTGAATTCGTTAACAGGAATGCTTCAACAAAATCGCCAGCTTCGAGCAGTTGGATGATGTTTTGGATGGCCGCACAGCAGCCAGGGACCGTTTACTCGGCGGTCTCAGGCGTTCTGGCGAGCTGGGTGGGGGGAATCAGAATGTTCCCGAGGGTAAAGGTGGGCCACAGTATTGGGCCGTTTTTAGGAGGCAAGCCCAGGAAGCCTTCGCGAACGCCGTCGCCGATCCACTGAAGCATCTCGTCGCGGCTGACGCGGATGCGCACCGGGTTGCAGTTGTAGCCGGTGAGGTCGTCGATGCGCTTTTCCTCTTCAAGCCGCGCCATCATGTAGTTGCCCCAGGCAGGG
>CAIKND010000121.1 GCA_903828675.1 uncultured Acidobacteriaceae bacterium | reverse complement strand
GGAACCTTCGACACCGACATCGCCGTCCCGCTCGATCTGCCCGCTACCGGCGAGCAGATTCGCGCGCGGCTGCTCGAAAGGGATTTCCGCGAAGAGCTGATGGGCGATATGCAGCCTCCGGCTGCGCACTACCGCGTCGAGAGCGGAGACAACAGCTTTTACGCGGAGTTTCTGACGCCGCTTGAGGGCAGCGCAGTCAAGCGCGGAGGCAGGCGTGACGTAACGGCCCGTGTCTCCGGAGTCTCAGTCCAGAAGCTCCGTTACCTCGAACTGTTGCTCCAAAATCCATGGGATGTGATGATCGGCCCGGCCACGGGCTATCCGACGCCCGGCGTTCGACGCATCCTTCTTCCCAACGCGGCGGCATTCCTGGTGCAGAAGATTCTGATTCACGAAAAGCGTGATCGCGACAGGCGCGCCAAGGACATTCTTTATATCCACGACACGATCGAGACCTTTGGCGGCAATCTCGCCGCGATTCGCGAACACTGGCAAACAAACGTTCGGCCCGCGCTGCACGCGAAGGCTGCCCGTGTGGTCGAGCGTGCAGCGGAAGAGCATTTTCGCGAAGTCGATGACACGACCCGCGACGCCGCGCGCATCGCCACCGGGCGGAACCTGACACCGGAAATGGTCCGGGAAGTGTGCGCGTTTGGATGGCAACAGATCTTCAGCGCCTGAAAAGGAGGCCCGATGTTCCTGGACACACTCAGGCTTAACAACTTTCGCTCGTTTGAAGACGAGCGAATCTGCTTTGGGAAGGATCTGACGATCCTAGTCGGAGAGAACAACGGCGGCAAAAGCAATACCATTGACGCTCTGCGTTTGATCACAACGCCCCTTAGCGGCCGGCGCGAAATCTACTGTGAGTCCTCAGACATTCGCTTTGGCGGGGCAGAACCCAAATTTGAGGTTCAAGCCACATTCTCCGACCTAAGTGTCCCACAGCAAGGAAGACTGATCTCGGCTGTAACCGACCACACCCTTGAAAAAGTGACCTTCGGCCTAACCTATGATGAGACCCAAAAACGTCTTCCTGTCCGTCCGACAAGCTGGGCAGGCCATCTGAGGTCCGCGCCAGAACCCGGATGCCAAGACATGATCCGGCACGTGTATTTGCCACCTCTTCGCGACGCCAAGCGTGCTCTCGCCTCCGGTAACCCAACTCGAATTTACGCGCTCTTGCAACACTTTCTGGGCGAAGTCGATCCCAACGAGCTCGCCAAACGACTGAAGCGCGCCTCAGGGGAACAAATCTTAAAGGACATCGGCGGAGCTGTTGATATTGGGCTCGCAGCGTTGACGGCTGGCGTCCGCCGTCAAGCCTCGTCAATTGGCTTCAGTACGGACGAAAGCCTCATCGATATTGCCCGCGAACTCCGCTTCAAGCTGGCTGATTACGGAATCGAACCCGAAGACTTGCGCTATACCGGCCACGGCTATGCAAATCTTCTTTACATCGCCACAATCGCTGTCGAACTGGAAAAGGTAAAGAGCGCCGATTTGACCATGTTCTTGGTGGAAGAACCGGAGGCACATCTTCATCCTCAACTTCAAGCAGCAGTTCTTTGTTTCTTAGAGGAACAAGCGGAGAAATCGAGAAAGATCAAGGCGAAGTATCGTGGCCCCGCTGGGCAGTTGCAGGTCATTGTCGCTACACACTCCCCGAACTTATCCGCTTGGGTGTCGAGTGAGAGACTTGTGTTCTTTCGATCTGTCCACGCGAAGCAAAAAAATGCAGAGGCAATCGATCCCACGAGCAAAACCACAGTCTTGGCAGCTACTCCAGCGATCGCAGAGCCGACCACCGTTGAGCCTACGGCTGCGGCAACGGCGATAGAGACCAACTCAACCCCAGCCGGAATAGAAGTGCCTGAGGACTCTGAACCCACAGAAGGCTTCGTACAAGATACAAATCCATCCGATCAGACTGCCTCCTCCCTGCCAGCGGTGGCCCGTCGGTCAACCCGATGCATTCCACTCAGAGCCCTTGCGCTCTCTGATCCGGAGCGCCGGAAGGTGGATCGCTACCTTGATGTAACGAAGTCTGCGCTCCTTTTCGGTGGTCGCGTCTTGCTGGTTGAGGGGATCGCGGAAGCGCTACTCCTGCCGATAATCGCGAAGAACCATGTCCTCAAGGGCGATCAGGACAAATTCCGTATCTTTCGGAGCGCCGTGTTTGTACCCATCGACGGTGTCGATTTCGAGTGCTACTTGCGATTGCTGCTGACACCCTTCAACGACATTCGGATCGCTGACCGTGTAGTCGTCATTACCGATGGCGACCGAACAGATGAGGCTACGGGCACGGCCACTCCAGGCGAGCGCAGGAAGACGACATATGACGATATCGTCAAGAATCTAGGCGCATCGCAAAACTTCCAAGCCGTGATCAACACATATTCTCTGGAGACGGAATTGGTCAACGCAGGGAATAGCTCATTGTTGAGGGAAGCATACCTAAAGCTCCATCCGAAATCGGAAGCCAAGTGGGATGCCGCGGTAACGCTGAGTGGCGACCAGAGAGCTGCAGCTGTTCAGGGCCTGTTCAAAGACACGCCCAAAGGAGATTTTGCCCAGCTCGTTGCTGAATCTATCCGCGACACTCCCAATTTCGTTGTCCCCGGATATTTGAAGACCGCGATCGAGGCGCTCGTGCAATGAAGCCCAAGCCGTTCAAGCCTACTCCGGAACAGGAGGCTGTCATCGCGCATAAAGAGAGCGCATTCACCTCTGCGTGTCCTGGAGCTGGCAAGACGCAGGTCCATGTCGAACGGGCACGACAAGAGTTGAAAAATAACGCATCAGGACAGGGGCTTGCTTTCCTTTCGTTTACAAATGCCGCGATCTCGGAATTGAAAGCGAGGCTACAGTCGGAGGCACTGCTTCCCAACCCGCCGTTTCCACACTATGTGGGAACCTTTGACACCTTCATCTGGCATTTCTTTATCGCGCCCCTCGGAATACCCGGCTGTGTCACGCCACCGCAACTCATTCCCGATATGCAAGAGCGCGCTATTACACCTTACAGCGGGGCACAGGAAATTCCGCTTGGATACTTTAATGAAGTCACAGGAAAGCTGATTCCGGAAAAAGCGAAGCAATGCGGTTTTGATGTAAGCGCCAAACCGGTATTGACCGCCAAATATGAGGTGGCCGCGAAACATTGTCGTGATCGTTTTCTCGCGCGTGGAGAAGTGGGATTCGACGATGTTCGCACGATCGTGAAGAGCTATCTCACAGACCCACAGATATCTACTAGACTCTCTTCCGCGTTGGCGGCTCGCTTTCGCGAGATTGTGGTGGATGAAGCCCAGGATTGCAATCCCGCTGATATCGAAATCATCAAGTGGCTTCGAACTTCTGGCATTGTCACCAAGGTTATTTGCGATCCGCACCAGTCCATATACGAGTTTCGGGGAGGCGTAACTGAGGAACTGTTTGCTCTTCGCGCAACATTCGCTCCACAGAATCAGCTGCCGATGAGCGGCAACTTCCGGTCGAATCCGAACATTTGCAAGGCAATTGCCGCCTTTCGCTCGCCTGGGGAGCAGCAAACGAGAGATCAGTCGCTTGGCGCACTGTCGGGCGACGCAACAAAGATCCACGTCCTCCACTTCCCGGGAAATTCGATCCCGAATTCGATTGGGAAAAAATTCAACGACCTCCTGCAAAGCCACGGGCTGACGCCTCTCGAATGTCCGGTGGTCTCTTCGGCAAGAGATGCAGCGTGTAAGGCAATTGGACAGGTCGTCGATGCAAATTCAGGGGATCGCACGGTACGGCTCGCTCTCGCGGTAACAGGTTTCCATGCCGGAGTTGAAATCAATGCCAGAAAGGAGGCAATGGAAGCCTTGCACACCATCGTGATCGAGTTGGGCGGCAAGATGGGTGCAAAGACCTACCATCAATTTGTAAGGGCCGAGGCACTTAAGGCAGAGGACTGGCGGCCAGAAGTCCTCCAGCTACTCCAATCACTTCGATACGATTCGCCTCATGACGCAGATGCCGACGCGTGGTTAACAAGAGCAAGAAACCTTTTGGCTCCATTCTTGAGTAGCAGTGGATCAATCGCACAAAAACTACGGAATCATCAAACCTTGTCGGCCGTTCTCACCTGTAAACCGGCGTCCGATTTGAGCCCGCGGACCATCCATTCTGTTAAAGGGATGGAATTCCCAGGCATATGCGTTGTCTTGAGCCCCAGAACCTGCAAAGATTTGCTCGACTATCTCACAACAGGGCAACCAGCAAAGAGTGCGGAGGCCGCTCGAAAGTTGTACGTCGCCGCATCCCGAGCGGAGCGCCTACTGGTCATCGCGGTTCCGAAGAGCCAGGGATCAAGGTTGGTTGAGCACATCAAAAAGACGGACGCCGAAGTGACCGAGATCATCTTGTCTTGAAGATTCGTCAGCCGAGATGCCAAATCCCACAGGTTAAGTCGACCTTCTCTCGATTCCAATTTACTGAGGTAAGGCGAAATAGGGCGAACTGAGCAGTTCAGGCAATGGTCGCGCAGCACCATCGGGCACGGTCTGCTGCCCACAGCACGAGGCGAGCAAGAAGACACAATCGGGCTCCTTGCCTCATTCTGTCCGCGCATTCGGGCACTCGTCGCTTGAATGTTTCACAAACTCCAGCTATCGAGCGGCTCGCGCCAGTACATATGGTCGAGGAATCGATCCTCTTGCCGGTCGATCCACTGCTTCGCCATCCAGCCTGCCGGCAGGAGTATTGAGAGCAGCAGGACTCCGCAAACGGCAGAGAGGGCCATTTCTCGAAGCGCTAGCCGGGATGAGGTAAATTGTGCACCACAGCGGGGACAGATTTCATTCGTCCCGGCACCCTGCTTCTCCTGCTGGGTCGCACGATTACGCCATCGCGACGCCATAGCGTTGATCATCGTCTTGATCGTCATCATTGCCTTCATCGCCTTCCTCCTCCTCATCATTGCCGGAAGTCTCTTCCTCAACTGCAACCGCGTAGGCTGCCCGCTCACGTTTGTCCCGCCGGACATCCAGCAGCTGTTCTCCAACCGTGTGTTTCGGAGAAAAGCAGTACTGGACGTACGCCTCGAAGAGGGCCTGATTCGGGATGCCGCGCTTCAATACATCGCCATGGTGCTGCTTGTACAAGCTCATCAGCGCTTCAGGCGTGATGGTGTAGGATCTCCGCTTGCCGCGGCAGGCGATGGATGCCTGGAGCCATCCCCGTTCAATCCAAAAAACAACCTCTGCTTTTCGGACCCCGAGGGCACTTGCAAGGCTCTCCACTGAAAACAGGTCGCACCGGATCTCGCGCAAGCTGAGGTCGTTTCTATTGAGCATGTTTCGGATCGCCTTGGGTGTCCGATTGAGTTTCCTCGCTACTTCTTCGATCGATCGCTTCACAAGTTCCTCGCGAACGATCTCGAACTCGGTCTCGGTCCATCGCCGATGGTCTTGCTGTCCTTTGATTCCGTACTGGATGATGAACCGCCAGCAGGCTTCCTTTGGACGCCCGCTGTGGCGCTGTAGGCGGACCACAAGTTGCTCAAGTTTGGATCCAGAAAGCACTTTGGCCTGAGCAGCCATGGCTATCGCTTCTGCACTCCACTCTTGGGAGCGCTCCGGCAATTTGGGGAGAGTTGCCATACGCGCCTCGATAGGGATCTTCCCAAGGCCAAGAAGTTCGTATTAGAACATGGTTGAAGGTGCGGCACTTTCAGACCGGAGAGTCCCCGCTCGTTCCGCCGACGTCTCATCCAGCTAGCGACGGCCGTTACTCGCTCTGAAGCGGACGTCACTTCCGTCGCGTTGAGGATCAATCCGACCTGCCGAATCCCGGGGAATCTTGTCCTGCTCCCCTGGGACTCTGCAAAAGAGGCCCTATATCTACTAAAGGCACTCCAGACGGAGCTTTGTGGCAAGGATGCGAGATTTTTTCGCAACTTAAAACAAAAAGCCTCGTCTATACTACGAGTTAACTGGTCGTCAATCCCCCCGCGCCACACACGCGTATGACGCCAAATGGTAGTAACTGGAAAGTGCTGACATGGAGTTGGGCCTATTCGACTGGGCACCCGGCTTCCGATCAGAAGTTGGAGGCCGCTGCTCACGCAGCATGGTCATACGCTTCTCTGTGCGCTTGGACGTACCTCAATGACCACGACTCCGCAGTCGATTTGATGGACCACGCCGTTCAAAATGCGTCCCAATACCTTGCCCGCCACATCGATGCTCCGGAACAAAAACTGACCGCTCGCATCAAGAGCGTCATCCGGCGTCGCGCCAGGCAGCTTGCGGCGAAGCGTAGCCGCGAATTGCCGTATGGGTCGATGCGCGATATGGAACAGCTTCATGTCGGTCATTCGGAGGCAGAACAAAGAACTTACGCGAATGAGTTGTTCTCGCGCCTTTCGCCAATGGCACAATCGATCTTCGACTGGCGCGCGCTCGGATATTCGTGGCGGGAGATCGGTGGAAAACTTGAGATGGACCACAGCGCCGTGCGTCGTGCATACTTTGGGGAACTGGGGTTGGTGCTCCGCAGTATTTCCCCTCCTGGAGAATCCCCAAAATGTTGAGTTGGTCTAGGCCCTCGCGCGCCGAGGACCGCATTGAATCATGGCTAGTGCAGCGCCATCAGGAGCGCGTGCTTGCCGGCGAAACGACGCCTGTCGGGCCGTGTCCTGACGAAATCTTCCTTCGAGATCTGGCTCGAAAGGCCAAGCGGATCGATTTGCTAGACCCGAGAGTCGACCACGCGGCAAACTGTTCCACGTGCATGACCAGGCTGCTTGTCTTCCGGCAGGAAAATCGCTCGCGCCAGAGAAAGCGGACACTCGTAACCGCTGTAGTCCTCTGCTCCGTGATCGGCGCGGTCGTCATCACGGTCGCCCGATATGGAATGCACCGGCAACTTCCATCGGCGAATGTGGCCGTTGTATCCGAAGCGGTAAACCTGTGGGATGCCGGTACGATCCGAGGTAACCAGCCAGGCTCGCTGCAATCTGTGTTTCTGCCGGCTGCAGTGGTTAGGGTTACGATCATCCTTCCGCGCTTCAGCCCTCCGGGCCAATACGCCGTGGCCGTAACGCAGGATCAAAATGGAAATGGCGTTGTAGCCCAGAGAAGCGCGCCGGCGACGATTAATGGCGACCACGAATCAGTGTCGGTTGAACTGGACCTGCGGGCGGCCAAGGCGGGAGCGTATTTTTTAGCCACGACCCACGAACAGGATCAGGCGTCGTACTACTATCCTTTGCAAATCAAGTAAGTAGCCCTCTTCGCCACTCAATTCCCGACTCAGTAGCAATCCAAGCATTTGTCTCGGAAATAAGCTCAAACACTCGATGGATGCGAATCCCAGTTGGCAGCAAATAAGGTTCGCGAGTGAACAATTCAGGAGACGCTGGCCGACTTAACGGGAGTTATTTTCTGCCTTGCCGGTTGGAACGTCGGAACGGGCCCCGACGCATCAGAACGGTTGACCTCCGCGGAATCTTCAATTGGCAGAATGTCGTCCTCACCTTCTTCCACAGCTCCGCCCTCCAGAAGCGTTCCAAAAGCCTACCGGGGCCTGCCTCCGAATTTGCCGGGTTCTATGAGGCTGTTTTCGGCTGGTTTCGCCTTTCCAAAACCAGGTGATTCTGGAGGGCGGGAAGTCAGTAATGGCTCCCTTGCATGGCCGTTTCTCAACACCCTTTCCCTCACGGACGTTCAAGTCTTTGCGAAAGAGCTCGCTGGCTAGCCGCCCGAAGGGGTTTCGACCTTGAGGATCTTGAAATCCCAACCATAATTCCGCGGACGCTTTGGGAAATAGAAGTTCCCAAAGTCTCCGGTTTCCCCTGGTCCGATACGCGCGTACACCTCCCTGACACTCTCGCCTACTTCAGTGCAACTAGATCGTTCCTCTTGAGTCAAGGGAGTATCTTCGGGCTGTGGAGTAGCTCCGCAAGCGAAGATACGAATTCTCATTCTGATAAACGAAATCTCACTCCTTGAATCATTAAATACGTGCCCTCCGAAACGATACCTCTCGTTGGGGGCCTCGTTCGAACCATCGAGAACCACCACGTCAGGCAGAGTCCCGGTAACCTTGATGTGGGAGACTATCTCCGACGATGCGGCCGGCCCGGTCACAAAATGCGTGTCATTGCCACCGAAAGCCCAGATGAGAATGAGAGCAACCAACGCAACAGGCACAAGCCAGTACGCACGTAGTCGGGGTTTCTTCATAGACGGCGAAGAGACGTGGCGGGTCTGCTGATTCGCAGAATGGGGAGTGGGATGCTTGTGGCGCATTCGGGAAATCCAGCCAGAGATCCAACGGAAGACCAAGACCATGACCGCCCAACTGCCTGCAAACAGGATTAGAGCGCCGATGAATCCTCCGATGGCGAAGGGAACGAACTCTCCCGAGCCTGTCGCTCCACTCTTGCTGGCATTACTTATTGCCGCCAATAAACTGAGGATCGAGCACACGATCCACGATTCCCGAGAAACAAGCGGCCTTTTTTCGTCTCTCGGTTGCGTAGGTTTGTCTTGACTCGTCACAGATTCCAGCTCAGACTGGTCACTGCTGAGCGAAAGCTGTTCTCTTTCCTTAACGGAGTACTTGTGAACATTCTGCGAAGCAACTACTCGCACATCACTAGGTGTTGAATGGGTGGGCGTGGCTACTGGCAAATGCACATCGTCAATATGCCGCGGATTGCCACAAGCGCGGCAGAACTCATTTCCCCCGGTAATCCTGGCACCGCATCTTCCGCAGTACGCATGGTCTCGCAGATGTTCTGGTCCATCCGCCCGAGCCGGCGGTTGCGGCTTCGAAATTGGAGGTTCCGCGGCGGCAACAGGACTGACCCCGGTCGGCGCCCCGCACCGAACGCAAAATCTCGCTACTGCGGGTAGCTCACATGCGCAATTTGGGCAGTACACAGAGTCGGTCCCCCATGAAAGGTTGTTGGAATTGTACTTCAGGCTGCCCCTGATAATTCAAAGCGGCAATGGCAAACTGCACGTAACGAGGAGCAAGATTAATCAGGGGGCAGAGATCCGCCTTTGTCTACTCGAAAACCTTGATCTGGACACGCGGCCCGCGGCATGATCCGCTAGGTTCACTTTCTGGTTTACTTTGTCGATATCAGGTCGGCATCTGTTGGACAGTTTGTAAAGTCGAGCTTTGAGTTATCGTGCAGTATCCTTGTCCGCCTAGCCTTGAATTCGCCCGCTTCTTCGTCCCCCGCCGCCTTTTCAACCAGGTAGTTTCCAACAATTGAGCCTTTGCTCCGCTTCCCTGTGAACGTGATCTTTTCGTCAGCGCTCGTGACCACAAAAGTCACATCTTCGCCTGACACTGAACCCGTCAGCGGACCACTGCCCCCCAGTGGGCGGAGTACAGCGAGGCAGCCACGAAGGTCGCCACTCGTGTCTTGAACAAACAGGGCAAACCCGGCGTATAGGTCCGCAGTGTCGTTGTGTACTGTGCCCGCCAATTGTCCGGTGAATGGCCCCAATTGTTGCTCCTGTGGTCCGTTAAAATCCCTCACATTGCTTGCTGTCAGCTCACTAGGCTTTTGCTGTAATTGCGGCGACGGCTGGATCTGTCGGAGCGAATATTGGAGATGTTCATCGAGAAGCGGCTTAAGATGCTCCGAACTGACCGCGAAGTTGAGGTTTTGCCCCTCCTGCGCCTGCATTGTTGCAATACCAATCGCCTGACCACTGCCGTTAAGAACTGGTCCCCCTGATGATCCTGGGGAGATGGGTGCCGTAATCTGCAGATATCGGGTGGTTTTGTAGCTGCGGATTGCGCTAATGATTCCATCGCTAACCGTATTCTCAAGCCCTTGGGGACTCCCGATCGCAATGACCCTTTCCCCGACCGTTATGTCTCCGGAAGTATCGAGCGGAATGGCTGGGAGGTCGTGAGGGGATCCTTGACCCCCAAATTCGCGGAGTTGAAACACCACAAGATCCTTGTCTCTGTCGAACCCTTCAATTGAGGAAACCTCGAACCTGCGCCCCGAACAGCATTCTGCGGTGGCTTGCGACGCCCCATGGAGCACATGGTAGTTGGTGGCCGCCAAGCCCGCACTGGTCAAAATGAAGCCGCTGCCCTGAGCCTCTCGGTTGCCCGCGGCGTCGTAGCTGATGATTGTGAGCACCGCTGTGGTGAGGGGTGGGACCTTTGGCCGATTTGCGCTGGAGTCCGGCAAGCTTCCTTTTGAGGTGCTCACGAGCACGATGGTAAGGATGAGGGCCAGTGCGCCAATAACGAGACCCGTCGGAAGAAGCCATCGGGCGCGCTTCGTTGCGGTGGACAAAGCACGGGCTCGCGGTTCCTGGTAGAGGGTCTGTCCGCACGCAAGACAAAACACAGCACCGTCAGGATTTTTGGTTCCGCAGTTAATGCAATGAGCCATTGTTTCCTGTATGTATGATAGGCCTGCCCGCGCTACAATTCCACCAACGATTTATCTGAGGATGTTGATCAGTGTATTGCCCAAACTGCGCATGCGAACTCCCGACGGTAGCGAAGTTCTGTGTCAGATGCGGAGCGACTACTAGGTTCGTTGAGGCGGTGTCTTCTGCAAGGCCCTTCGTATCGATCCCACTAGGGCCAACTCCGGTTATTACGCCTAAACGTCTGGGCGACCAAGTGTATTGCGGGAAATGTGGTACTAAGGCCATTGGGGGCAATCTGTTCTGCACGTCATGTGGGAATCCGCTGTATGAGGACGACGTGCCAGGACCGCCCAATTTGCTTACGCATTCCGACGCCGAAGTGCGCGAAACCGAATTCACTCCGATTCTGCCAACTGCTCTCCACCACAATTCCGCGACCGTGCAAATTCAAGAGACAACGGCCACGGAAGATGTACTGGCTCCCCTCGAACCGATACCGGATGCGCCCGGCGGAACTTTAACCGAACCAATCTCCTCAAGCGTCATCCCGGGCGCGAACGCAGTAGCGACCAACGGAATCGAGCCGCCCGTGGTGCGGTTTGTACTACAGGCCCTGGGAACTATGCTGACGGTTTCGGTGATCGCCTTCGCTGTAGCGGACGACATAGCCAGATCTGCGCTCTCAGTATGGCTTCCGCTCCTGGTCGCCGGGTTCATCCTTCCTTTCCTGCTATACCGCACCATCAAAACGCTTGGGACTTTGAAGCATCTGAGCGTCGCAGATGAGGCGGTTGGCCAAGCGCGGATTCGACTACTGAAACAGAGCATCGTCTTCGGTGTGCTGTTTACGATTATCTCTTCCGGAGTTGGGTACGGCATCGGGACCAGCGGTAGTGAAACGCACCGACTGCTGACTGACGAAGATCGATACGCTGCAATCGGCAAACGTATCAGTGATCAGCGCAATTCCGGGGGGGCCACAGTCCCAACGCAAATCGCCATGTACGACCGGCTAGAGCCGGATGTGCGGGACTTTGCCAGGATCTGTGCAACCTTGCACGCCGAGTTGACTGTATTCGATGGAAAATATCCCGGCCAGCACCAGACCACCGAAGCCTCACTGCACAACATAGACAACGGAGCTAAGCGCGCCGCCCTTCTACTGCAAGAAATTGAGGTCGCGAGACGGATCGCCTCCCTTGAAGGCACCCAACAATGGACCGTCTGGAAGAGCGACATGCTGCCACTGTTGGACCAGGAAGACGCGCTCAATTAGCTGGTTGCTGTGGCGAGAGCGGATAAAACTTCGCGACGGCTTCGTCCCAGTCACAAGTGCGGAAAACATGTCTTACCCTTTCGGACCGCAACAAGTAGAGCGACCAAATAGCAGGACCAATCGCATCCCAAACATCAAAGAAGAGAGCGTCAGGAAACTTCTTCACGTCTATGGCCACCGCCACGGAGCAGGCCACGAGTTGGGCCAGCAACACCCAACGCAGCAGTTTCAACAGTCCCCACGACCGCACAGAGAGAAGCATGGTGCTGACAGCCACCTGAATTCCGAAAATCAGCAAGATGGGCACAGCAGACAAGAGAAAAAGATGATACAGACCGGCGTCAGCAAAACTCTCTGGAACATAGCTTTGAAAAGCCACCATGAAAGTTATCGCTGTCAGCAGGATGCCGCCATAAAGCTGCCAGTAGTAGAGCATTAACCATCCCCCGACGGGAGAACGCCTCGACCTATAACAAACGACCCACGCGATGATCCCTCCCGGAAATCCGGGAGTGTAATTGCTGCTGCTTGAACTTGTGACGAGTAGAAAAGCAAGTAGTTGCGGGAGAACCATTGTCGTCCTCAGCTTAGAATACAGGCTATCCTGAACCGCGCCCATTCGTACTGTCAAGTTCACGTGAGTTGAGCTCAAGTCGTTTCTGCAGATTCCGAGGATCGCAGGCACGCGTTCCGTTCGCTGAGCCTTCGCCGGGGAGCGATCATCCCTGTAGAGTCGCGCACGGATCGCAGCGAAAGAGGAGCATAGCGCATCATTGGCAGTGAAGTCAGTGCCGGGGTGAGGTATCGTCCGAGAAACGGCCATGCGAGGGAGCCATTGCTGACTTTCCGCCCTCCAGAATCACCTGGTTTTGGAAAAGCGGATACGATCGCCCTCGGCGCCACGGAACAAGCACGCGGGAGAGCCATTCCGGCAGATTTTTGGAACGCCTCTAGAGAGCGTAGCTGTGGTGAAGAGCGGCAAGTTGAACACGGGCAGTTCCTCTGGTCACCACTGAGTCAAGTGCCTGAGTTGAGACAGCTTACACCGCGGCGAGCAGATCAGTACCGGCAAACGCCGATGTAGCCGGGAGGGATTTTCGATTGTTGCATAATCTCCCTCGCGCCCGCTGAGCACTCTAGCATCCGATTGATGGACGAAGCTCTCCCCGCCTCGTGTTGCTGTCGAATGGCGGCCAATCCTGGGAATGAGCCCCGCAAGGGGTGTCAATTGCGCGCTCAACTGACACGTACTGCGTGATGACCTCGAATCGATTTGACAACATGTTCAAGTTGGCCGTCCACCCGCTCCCGTCGTTCGCGCCAATTGAACTCGATCAGTTCGTCCGGTTCCATCGGCGTTCCTTCCAGCACCAACCCGTTCCATGTGTAGTATGCTCCTGTGGGCATCGCCAACCGAAATCCATTGCCGACTTTGACGGAAGTTGCGGAGAGGAGACGACCAGCCGTTTTCTCTCCGACGATTGTGGCGAGCCGATTCTCTCGTGCAAACGCGACAATCATTTCCGCGGCGCTTGCGGTGTGGCGGTTCACCAGGAGTACGACCCTCCCGTGAAATGGTTTCTCGCCCAACCCCTCGGTTTGAAGCACAATGGTTTTTTTTGTCATCATTGCAGGCCCAAACTGCAAAGCAAGCCGCCACAAGGTCTTGGTTGAAGACGGGATTCGCGAGAATCGAGGGAAACTGTGTTTCACTGATTCGAGATTAGCTGTGACACGGCGCCTGTCGAGCGCAAAACCAACAGGAGTTTTGTTGGGCGTCAGCAGGCTCATCACACGAAGCGCTCCGATCCCTCCGCCGGTGTTGCCACGCAGGTCGACGATAAGGCTATCGACCGCACCCAGCTTCTCGACGGCGCGAGAGATCTCGTTCGCAACCTCGACCCCAATCATTCCCGGAAACATTGCAATTCTCAGGTAGCCCAACCCGTCGCCGAGATGTCGCGCCTCGACGAGCGTGGGCTCGATGAAGTGGAGCTTCTTCCCCTTGGGCCGCCCTACTTCGACGGAAACGGTTCGTCGCTGGTTGCTTCTGTCTACAAAATCCACAGTTGTTTGCTCGCCCATTGCGAACACAGGATGCTCTGGAGGAGTAATCTCCCGGCCATTGACATTGAGAAGGATATCCCCAGGTTCAATGCCGGCGATGGCTGCTGCTCCTCCTGCGTGGACATCCTGGAAGATCCAACGTTTTCCATAAGGTGTTTCGTCTTCAAGGTAGGTTGCGCTGAGTGCGGCCCGGCTCGACGCTCTGCGGGCACTGATGTGAAAAAAGCCCAAATGGGAGGTGTGCAGTTCCGCCAACAAATCACCCATGGCCTTCTCAAATGCGTCCTCTGCGCCTGCGTTCTCGATCAATGGCCGGTGCCGCTCCACGGCGGCCTGCCAATCGCCAGTCAGCTTTTCAGGCGAATAAAACCGCTTGCGCAGAGCGGCCAGGACGTTTTCGAGGATTGCGTGCCGGTCACGCGGTGAAAGTTGAACAGGCGATGCTGAGCTCGCAGCTGGATTCAATGTCATCGGGTGCTCCTGGATGAATTTGTCGATTTTGTCTCGCTGAACAGACTGCCGCTCGGTTCGCCGTCGAGTTGGAAGCCGGCCCAAAAGTACGGTGGCGCGCCCGCTCTGAGCATTTCGAGTTGCGCTTGCCTGAGTGCCTCTGCCTTTCCCTCGTGACGGCCGAGGTGCTCGTAGAAGTTGGCCATCAGTTGAGCGGTCGCGTGATCTTCAAGCTCCCAAAGCGTTGACACGACGCTCTCGGCGCCTGCCGCAACGAACGCATTCACGATGTTCTCCACGCCCTCCTCGCCCACTGGCCCTACACCGGTGTCACAGGCCGAGAGTGTTACAAGGTCGGCATTGAGACGGAGGTTTCTGATCTCGCGCACCTGAAGAAGGCCGTCGTTCTTTGCCGGATTCTCCGGAGCGAAGACGAGCGCGGAACGATCCGAGATCTCGGGATCGACATACCCGTGAAGAGCCAAGTGAATAACGTTGTATTGGCTCAGCGGAAGCTGCTTGAAGTTTGTCTCCGTCGCTCTCGCCCCCAAAAGAATGGTGCTGGGCTTCGGAAGGTCGGTTGCAATGTTCTCAACCTCGTGCTGGCTCTCGGGCAGTGCGACAAATTCGCGCCGTTCGGGTCCAGAAATGGCCCGGCTAATGCGCGCGAGAAACGTGGTCTGGGGAGCTTTCGATGTCCATGCCGCCACTCCGACATAAGGAAGGTCCTCTCGAAACACCTGATCGGATCGATGCCTCAGCATGTTCAGCACGGTTCCCGATGGTACGACTGTGACCAGGCGGGAGATCAGAACGTACTGCCCGGCATTTACCAAAGCAGAGAATGGCAGAAGGTGAAGCTTGCCATCTGGCACCACGATCAATTCACGCTTGTCCTTAAGTTCCGGGATTAAGCCAAGAAGTCCGTCGTAGAGCCGTTGCCCCAGAGCAGGGTCCGTCTTCTTTTGCTTCAGAGTGGAACGATACTGCGTCGCTTCCTGCTCCAGCAGGTCTCTGGGCGGGAGGCTGTACCGGTGAACTGTGTTGCGAGTCACGGCGAGCGCGTAGGAGTTCGGATCTCCCAGCACATACTCGACCAGCAGCTCAGACGCCCGCAGGTCGCGCTGAAGTTCGCGCAGTGCGACGGGCGCTGGCGCCGGATCGTTTGACGATCGCTCCGTGCCGAGCTGTTGTTCAGTGCTGTAGATCGCTTCAAGAATGTGTGCTCTGGAAGCCGAATCGTCTGTGTTCAGCAATTTGATATTGAGCTTGGTGAGGTTCTGTTCGGTGGCGTCGGGTTCATGTGGCAAAATGACCTCGTGCTGTGAAAGACCTTGAGCTTCCACCCGACCGCGCGCCCGCTCAATTGCTCGGAAGGCGTCCTCTGTGCGGCCCTGGTCGCTTAGAGAAACAAAGTATCCCGCGTAGACGATGCTGAGATCATTCAGCAATTGGCGCTCTGCGGTCGGCGTGGGAACCTTGCTGAGGAGCGCATCCAAGAGATCCGCGCTCTTCTCGTACAGTTCGTTCGATGCCTTTGTGTTGCCAAAGCGGCCCATGATTTCGGCCTTGATTCCAAGATTCCGCGGCACAAAGTATAGTTCGTCGGGGATATTCTCATTGGCCGCGATCGCTTCATTGATGGCGGCCAGCGCCGGCTGCAATTCCTTTTGGTGGATATAAGCCTTTGCGAGCAAGCCATCGACCTGGGTCAGGCCGCGCCAATACGAAAGCTGCCTCGCATATTGGGCGGACAGGGCGTAGTCGGATACCGCTTGATCCCATTGTCCCATCCGCTCGTACACGCCGGCTCTCTGCTGGTGGAGTTCGTAAAGATGTCCAGCAAGATGGTAGACGGAGACTCTGCGCAGTTCCTCTGCGGCTAGCGCCAGTGCTTCTTTGTTTTCTCCTAGGCCGCTCAGTGCATCAATCTTTGCGTTGACGGCGATCGTCGGGTACGCGGCCCCGCGAGTCTTCCCAGCAACCTTGATCGCTTCGTCCAGCGGTCCGAGAGCCTCTTGGTACTTATGCATTTCCACCAGGCCAGCGCCGTATAGGCTCGCGTATCGAATGTGTGCACCTGGATCGGCCACCTTGGCGATGGTCCATGCCTTCACCACATTCTTCTTCGCGGTCGCGAGGTCGCCAAGCAGGAACGCAGCGACGCCCTGTTCTCCCATCGCGCGTGCAGCCAGCAGGTAGTGATGCTGTCGGTTCGCGAGTGTCGCGACCTCCGTCCAAGTCTCGCGCGCCATCCCAGAGTCGTAGTTCACTTCAAACATCCCAAGAATGGTCAGGACGCGAAGACGTGTTTCAGGATCCTTCGCTTCCGGGAGATCCAGATCCTGTCGAAGCACAGCAATTTGGCTTGGGACCGAAGTGGAGGATTCGCTGTGCGCCGGCATCTCGCTGACACGCGCGTAGAGGGCCTTTGAGAGCTGATTCCTTTGAATGAATTCCTGTTCGGCTTGCCGATAAAGAGGTTCTGCCTCAATCCAGCTGTTGAGCCACGACACCTCATCGGCTTGCTTCAGCAGCGCCTCTGGAGCGTAGAAACTCGACCGTCGGAAAACTTCATACCCGACAGCACTCAGAAGGACGGCAAGCAGCAAACCGGTAGCAATGCGAAAGGTGGGGGAGGCGATTCGCATGGCGCCCGATCACTTTGGCATCTATACTGCCAGAACGCCGCTTGCTAATCAACACAAATCACCTTAAACCACTGAAGTAATTAAGATTAAATCCGCCTCGAGATATCTCGGCAATCTGACTAGGCCTCTGCCTCGGAGAAATCCACATTGCAGTTTCGCCTTTTATTCCCCTATACTGGCACTCGTGTTCAACCTTCCACAAACTCGGCACTGCGACTTCACGATCCGCTGCAAGAAGTGCGGTGAGAACATCCCGGCTCCGGTAGGCACCATGCCGGATTCGTGGATTGCCGCGAAGTGTCCGCTGTGCGGAGAGAAGAGAAACTACCTTCCATCCGAGATTTTCCAAGGCAAACTCTCGTACAAACTTGATCCCAAACCGGTGCGCTCAGTGGTGCTCTGATGGGTGAAATGAAGCGAGCAATTGCGCGCGGCCGGGAGGCCTGGGCGGAGCAAATGCAAGAGCAGACGCGAATGAAGTCGACACTGGTCATTGCCGCTGCGATCATAGCGGCCGTTCGCCTCGCGCGCGATCCGGATATAAGCCGCCCTTCTCCTCGTCTCACCGCCGTGGTCTCCGACAGCGTGAACCTGGCGCGGATGATTTTGGATCGAGTGGGCCGACAGTAAGGTGGTAGCCTCGGTTCATGTGCGGACGTTACGGCCGGAGAGCGGACAAGCAGCGGATCGCAGAGTGGTTCCATACACACAACACTGATGTGTTCAACGACGAGTATTACGAGATCAACAGCACCCGCCTCGCGCCCTCCTATAACATTTCTCCGGACAGCATTCAGCCAGTCGTGCGGCTCGATCGCGACACTGGCGAGCGTGTTTTGGCACTAATGAAGTGGGGTCTCGTGCCTTACTGGTCCAAGACACCAAAGGCGAATTTCAGTTCCATCAATGCGCGCTCCGACAAGCTTGAGAGCAGCGGCGCCTGGCGAGAGCCATGGAAACATCGTCGTTGCCTCATCCCAGCTAACTTTTTCTTTGAATGGGAGCCACTGACTAAGGAGGAGGAAAAGAGGAAGCTCAGCAAGCCATGGGCAGTTTCGCTTTCGGATGATGGCCTCTTCGCCTTCGGAGGGATCTATGACAGATGGAAGGGCCTAAACGAAAACAACAATGAGATTATTGTCGAAAGCTTCAGCATCATTACGACGGATCCGAATGAAGTATTGGAGCCATTCCACAACCGTTGCCCGCTCATCATCGAGCCGAAGGACTATGAGCGATGGCTTGCGCCGGCGGAACCCTCGGATCTACCGATTGACCTTGTTCGAACGTATCCTGCAGAAGAAATGAAAGCCTGGCGAGTGATCAAACTCCAGGGGAATGGCCCACACCTGCTGGAACCCCTCGCCGACTCCTAGGAATCCGCTCGATCATTCAATGCAGTGCAGTGACCAAAGCTCAAAGATTTCGTGGGCAGCTGTCTGCGCCGATACCCCGCCGCCCCTGCGTCACCCTCTGCTCGACCCCTTTTCTCCGTTGCACCACCAGCGGACAGCCTGAATGTTTCCCGGATGGTCGTCCCGCCGCGGCTGCGGGGATTGATCTGGTCGGGTACGATGTCGGTGTAGTCGGTAGATCTAACGCTGCAGATAGCGCACTCGCCGTTTTGGGCCACAATCTTCTTGTCCAACAGTTTTCGCATTTCCGCGTTCGAGCGGATCTCCCGGCATCCTCTCGGGTGTTGGGAATCGTCGCCCCACGGACTCCCATCTGGCACTGGCGTCTTTCTCTCGGGATCGTCTCCGTGCCGCGGCAGAATTGGGAACGGTGAATCGGTCAGAGTCGATTTCGGGGGGGTCTCGTGGTTTCCTCCATCATGGTCTTGAAGAGATAGATTCATGGAAGGGTGCCGTGGGATTCCTTATGGTTGGTCTATAAGGCATTGTTTATCAAATACATACAGTAACTGTATGCATTTCACCCTGCGACTTCAGATACAGCAGAAGAGAAAACTTTGCGCTTAATGTCAATATATAGCGTACTATATATAGCAGAATTTCTTTTATGGAACCTGATCAGATTAAACAGATCCGACGCCAGCTGAAGATGTCTCAACAGGCATTTGCATCTGCTTTGGGCGTTTCGTTTGCCACAGTAAACCGCTGGGAAAACGACAAAGCCAAGCCCCAGAGTGACCGCATCCAGAGGATGAAAGCCCTGATACTTCAGTCGGATTCTCCGATTGCCTCGGGAACACCATCCTTGCCGTTTATGCCAATCCGCCTCGATTTTGAGGGCGACGCAGGCGCGGTGAAACTTGTGGTGGACGCCAATAGAATCCAGAATGGTCACATTTTCAACAATGCATTTGGACTCGAACTCTCTCGCGTTGTTCCACTGCCGCATCAGCGGATAGCGGTCTATGAGCAGATGCTGTCACAGAATCCGCTCCGCTTTTTGTTAGCCGACGATGCCGGAGCCGGAAAGACCATCATGACCGGGCTTTACCTCCGCGAAATGATCAATCGCGGAAGGCTAAAGCGTGCCCTAATTTGCGCACCTGCGGGATTGACCTGGAACTGGCGTCGTGAGCTTCGCTTCTTTTTCGATCTTGATTTCAGAATTCTTCAGGGCACGGATTTTTCAAAAGGTGACCCTCTCACGGAGCCAGGCGCAGGGCTCTTCATTATTAGCGTTGACACGGCCGCCATGGACGCTGTGAAGGAGCGCCTGATCGCAACATCAGCCCCGACATTTGATCTGGTCGTGTTCGACGAGGCTCACAAGCTGTCCTGGGGTGATCCGGCTCGCCCGGACAGCAAGACCCGGCGGTACAGGTTGGCGGAGGCGCTGAGCCAACGGTCCACCCACCTGTTGCTGCTCACCGCGACTCCTCATATGGGGAAGAGATTTCCGTACTTCGCCCTCTGGCGTTTGCTCGATTCAAACGTCTTTTCGACTCAGGATGCGTTTGATGCTCTGGTTCCTGAGAAGCGCACCAAGTATTTCATCCGGCGACTCAAAGAGGAGATGGTGGACTATCAAGGGCTCCCCATCTACAGGCCACGCCTCTGCCAGACAATCGCCTTTCGACTTTCCTCTGCTGAGCACCGGTTCTACGATTCAGCCACAGACTATTTGAAGTGGAGCTACGAGAATAATCGAACAAGCAACAAGAATGCGGCAGCCATGGTTGTGGCTGTTCTGCAACGGCGTTTGGCGAGCTCCACCTACGCAATGCTCGAATCCCTCAAGCGTAGGCGCCAGCGCGTCCTCGATAGCGTTTCCAGTCAAGGTCCTGCCCAGCCATCTCTCGAAAGGATTACTGCCTACTTCGACACAAGCACGGCAGATGAGTATGACCAGGGTGGCGACGGATACGAAGCGGAAGAGAGCGTTGAAAATCAGGCTCTCGCCTTGGCGCGCCCAACGAATGCTGCGCAGCTTCAGAAAGAGTTGGAGTACATCGACCTGGTGATGTCACTCGGCGATCAGGTCCGTGAGCTTCAGCAAGAGACCAAGTTCCTAAAGCTTCGAGAACTGATCGAGTCTTCCGATTTCCGCAACGAACAACTGCTGATCTTTACAGAACATCGGGACACGCTCGAATACCTTCGCCAACGATTCGAGGCCCTGGGATACACCGGTCAGTTGGCATACATTCACGGGGGGATGGACGTTGAAGAACGTGAAAGGCAGCGCATTTTCTTTATGCCTGCAGAGATTCGACGGGCACAAGGCATCAAGAACCCCGATGCTCCGACTGCACGCTTCATGCTGGCCACGGACGCTGCCGGTGAGGGCATTAATCTTCAGTTCGCCTGGATCATGGTGAATTTCGACATTCCGTGGAACCCGGCTCGCCTCGAACAGCGGATGGGTCGGCTCCATCGCTTCGGTCAAAAGCACTCCGAAGTTCGCATCTTCAACATGGTTGCCGAAGGAACCCGTGAAGGAGATGTCTTGGCAACGCTGCTTCATAAGCTCGACGAAGCACGGAAGGACCTTTGCAGCGACAAGGTATTTGATGTGATTGGGCAGCAACTGGAGGAGGTGTCCCTCCGTGATCTGATGAGAGAGGCGCTCTTTGAAACCGCGCCATACTCTGCCCAAAAGAAGCTAGACACCCTGTTTGCCACCCAACGCCTTCGTGCAACGATGGAAGAGCAGCGTCAGACTGCCTCGACATACGGTGACGTTGCGAAGCGTCTCGGCCAGTTGAATGGCGAGATCGAAGTTGAACGGTTTAACCGGCTGCTGCCTGCATACATCCAGAATTTCGTTGAGAAGGCGGCGCCCAAGCTCGGAATCCAAATCGAAGGCGACGTAACCGACTCTGCTCGCTTCGCCCCTTTGGGCGAGCAGGGAGCCTGGCTGCGCAATCTCAGTCCACGTTACCCCAATGGCTTACCGGAGTACCTTACCGTTCGTCGAGACGCCGTCATCTCCGGCGTCGATAGTGCCCGGATTTGCTTTCTTCGCCCAGGTGACATCATCTTTGACGCTCTTTGTGAAGAAGCCGGCCGAAAATTCCGTGGGGACGTTGAGCGTGGTGTAGTTTTCTGTGACCCAGGCGCAGATCGACCGTACTGCTTTGCGGTTTATCTTTGCGAACTCGGCGAACCGAATTTCGGGACTGGGCAGGAAGCAAGAACAAGCGGGTTTGATCGCCGTATGCTAGGCATTCGTTGGGATGAGTCTGGAGAGTTCTCAGAAGGCGCACCAAATCACCTTCTCGCCCTTCAACCTGCACCAAGGTCTCTGCTCTGGAAAGCGGGAAGTCTGTTGGTCAATCCGGAGGACAATGCCGCTCGCGCGGACGCCTATGCCCGTATGTTTGCGGAGACAACCTTTCTCCAACAAATTCGTTCACTTTTCCGCTCCAAAGCAGAAGGGCTGCTCGATGATCTACTGCGTGGATTCGACTTTCAGGGTGGCGCACTGGCGGAAAAGCGTAGTGAGTTGGCACGACGCATTCGCCAGGGTGAAGAGGCCGTTGGACCGGAGCTGGAAGATGTCAAGCAAGATCAGGCAAGGTTAGAAACCGAAAAGTCAGAGGCTCTGTTGTACGCGCAAAGACGCCCCGACCTCATTGACATCGTGAAGTTGGAAAGAATCGCACTGGCTATCGTAGTGCCTGACCCGACTCCTGAAGCGCGGGAAGCTTATGACAAGGACATTGAAGCGATCGCCATGCGGATCGCAAGAAACTTCGAGATCGACCATTACCACGCAAAGGTTTTCGACGTGTCGGCACCCCATCTCGCTCGCGGTTACGACTTGGAAAGCCACAGACCAAACGGCGAAAAGATTGTGATCGAGGTTAAGGGCCGAGCAGGTCGTGGCGCGATTCAGTTGACTGACAACGAGTGGCCCACTGCTGCAAATGTGAGAGACAAATACTGGCTTTATGTGGTTGTGGACTGCGCGACTGACCCCAAGCTATTCCGTGTGCAGGATCCCATTCGCTTGGCGTTCAAGACACGTCAGTCATTCAACATCAACATCGGTGAAGTAATTCGAGAGGCTGAACCAGATTGAGCAACTTGTCACACTTCGTAAGTTTGATTCAGAACGCGAACTAAGAGAAGGGATTCAGGTTTATGCCGAATCTTTATTCCATCCAATTCGAAGTCGCGCCTGCCGATGGCCAAAAAGCCAGTGATCTGCCTGCTGAACTACTGGACCGTGTTGCAAAGTGGGTCGAGGAAAAGTATGGCAGGTCATGGAACACAGCGTTTGTGTTCCCGGCACCTGACAACACCACAGAGCCGCTTCCGAATCATTCTGTTCATCATTCTTGCCAGACGATCGGCGACGCAACTTTGATTCGAGTTCGCTGGATTCACCCGGATGACCGGGACACGTCCATGCAATGGGCCACCGAAATCACGATCGGGCGGCTTGACGATCGAGTTCAATTCGCTTTACAGCTGGGCGCAACGTCTTTGGCCTTTGTGTTGCGGCCGGCCTGGATGCCGGTTGGCCGGCCAAGAATCGTCACAGAAATCCTTTCGGACTTCTCATGCCGATCTGGCTCGTTTCCAATCCTCCCACAGAAGGAGGTTGTTGACGCAGCCGAGGTGCCGACATTCGTGGGCGATGTACTTCTGAATGCGAAGCGGACTCTTCCCGTTGTTGTCGTATCTCACGACCAGTTCACCAACAAAACGACTGTTGATCCGGACAAACTGCACCAATCGCTACTGGGGCTCGCGCGGGTTGTAGTGCTCGACAAGTGGGCTGCTTTTCGGCTTACTGACAGTTTGGGTAAGCACCTTTCCTGCTTTAACGGTTGCGTCCGCATCTACTGGCCAGGCCTGACCCAAGCGTCTGATCCAATGCAGCACGAACTCTACTTCCCAATTGCGATCGAGAAATTCGAGATATATGGGAAACCGCTCGATAGGAGATTGTTCAGCTTCTTGTCAAAGGTGTCGACGTTCCGCTTCGCAGAAGGAGAAGTGATCAGCGAGATTCACGCTCGGTTGAATGCAGAGCGGCTGGCCGAATCCGAGCGGATTCGCAGCCAAATTCAGCAGGGTGCGAATGACGCGAAGACTGTGGAGGATCTCCAGCCGCTATACGACCTCGCGATCGACGAAAACGCCTCCCTCATTGAGCGCGTGAAGCAACTCCAGCAGGAGAACGCTGACCTCACACGCGACTTGAACATAACCAAATCGAACTGGGACCTATTCCAGCAGCACCAGGCGTTAAGTGAAGAAGACGAACCGGTGCTGCCAGGCGCAGCGGAGGAAGTTGACCTCGAGTCACCAAAGGCCGCCCTGGATAAGGCGGAGCATGAATTTGGTGACGATCTCCTGTTTCTGGACACGGCAGCGGACTCGGCCGGCCTTTCTGAGTTTGCCAGACCCGAAGAGGTTTATCAGGCACTGATGGCGATAAGAGATGTCGGGCAGCTATATTTCGACTCCGTCAGCAACGGAACATCGATGGGCGGTTGGGGGGAACAGCTCAGCAAGCGGGGATTTACCCAGTACTCGCAGACCGAGAGCGATACAGTCAAAAACGACTATCGAAAATTCGGCCGATACCGGGAATTCCCGATGAATGGCTCAAAGAAGAGGATCTACCAACATCTGGATTTGGGAGGCGGAGATCGGAAAAACTGTCTCCAGATATATTTCGAAGCTGACCGAGAACTGGGCAAAATCATCATCGCTTATTGTGGGGATCACCTCCCCTATCCGGGACAGAGAACATGACGCGCGATCAAAAAGAGAGATTGACAAAATCGGAACAGGGGAATGAAACGATGGATGACAAGCCGCGGCTGATCGAAGTAGCGTTTCCGTTGAAGCAGGCATCTGTAGCGAGCGTTCATGAGAAGAATGTGCGGCATCGCCACATTTCTACCCTGCACACTTGGCCTGCCCGGCGACCGCTGGCGGCAAGCCGGGCGGCCCTTTTGGCTACGCTCCTGCCTGACCCAGGCGATCCAGTCAAGCGGAAGGAGCTGCTGGCGATGATTGGCGGAGAAGTTGTCACGAAGCCGGTGGAGAAGACCAACAAAAGCGGCGAAAAGGTTGTCGAAGATAAGGAACTCGTCGAAGGCGGTTTATTGGCTTGGGGGCAAGAGTGCGATCCAGCGCTGGATGAACTCCGTCGGGCAATCAGGCTCTTTTACGGGGAGCGGGCGCCGACCGTAATCGATCCTTTCGCCGGCGGCGGAGCCATTCCGTTTGAGGCTATGCGTCTGGGCTGCGATGTTCAAGCATCGGATCTGAACCCGGTTTCCTGGCTGCTCCTCAAGTGCACGCTCGACTATCCGCAGCAGTTCTCCGACAAGAAGCTGCCGTTCCCATCGTTTGTCAGGGAGTGGCCGGACTTCCTGGACGATTTTCGGGCCGACAAAATCAAAAAGCGTAAAGGGAAGAAGAAGCGGCATTTCTCGGATCCGGCGCAACTTGCATTGATCTCTCTGCCAGACGCGAGTCTTGCCTGGCATGTGAGGGCTTGGGGACGCTGGGTCCTCGAACGTGTACGAGCGGATTTAGCAGCGCATTATCCAGTCGCGAATGGAGAGCCGGCGGTCGCATTTCTTTGGGCTCGAACTGCGAGAGACAAAAGTGGTGTGGGCCGCATTCCACTCTTGAAGACGTTCTGGCTTCGCAATGAAGCAGGAAACCGAGCGGCTCTTCTCCCGATTCCAAGTGCGGATCGGTCCGAGGTTCAATTTCATCTCCTCCTGGAACCGGACTTCAGCCATCCTGAACAAATCATCGAAAAGTTTCCCGTCCTGAAGGAATGGGAGATTGACTCCAGTCGTCTTGACGCCTTCCTCCAGGGAGGAACGATGAACAGTGCCGGCGTTTGGAGTCCGGTAAGCGGACGTCCCGGCATAAACGCACTGACCATGGAGGACTTACAGCGACAGGGTCAGCAAGGGTTGTTCGGCGCACAGATGACCTGCGTTGTCACGGAGGCGACCAGGACCGATAGCAAGAGAACATTCAAGCGTTATCGCCTACCAAACGAACAGGATTTGAAGGCTGCCCAGGTTGACATTGAAGACTTGGAAGCTGCGTTTTCCGATATTCCGTTCGGAATTCCTGAGGAGCCTCTCCCACCGGTCGGCACCCTAGGTTTCCGGATCCCTCTCTACGGTTTCAAGAAGTGGCGTGAGCTATTTACAAATCGCCAACTACTCGCACTTTCTTCCTTCATTCGGCATACCCGAAGCGCAACTTCTATGATTGCGAAAGACAACGAGCAGCTCGGTGAGGCGGTTGGCGCATACCTGGCGATCTGCATCGACAGACTCGCCGATTATTCGAGTGCCGTCTGCTCCTGGCACAACGGCAGAGAGATTGTGCGGAACACATTTGGCCGCTTTGCTCTGCCCATGGTATGGGACTTCTGCGAGGTGAACCCGTTATCTGATTCGACGGGCAACTTTCTTGGCGCCTTGGAGTGGGTATCGTTGTTCATCGACCATGCATTGGAGACGTGTTCACATTCAGACCGCCCATCTGTGCGCATGGAGTCGGCGCTGAAAAAATCCACGGTGAACACTGACCTGGTTCTGACGGACCCCCCGTACTACAACGCGATTCCCTATTCTGACCTGATGGACTTTTTTTATGTGTGGCTCAGGCGAACCCTGCATGGTCTTTCTCCCGAGATAGATCAAGCATTTCGTGCAGAGCTATCGCCAAAATGGAATCACGAAGAGAACGACGGTGAGTTGATCGACGACGAGTCTCGATTCGGCGGGGACAAGGCGAAGTCGAAGAAGAACTACGAGGACGGCATGGCAGAAGCCTTCCGCACGAAATGCGAGTCGTTGACCGGATCAGGCCGCATGGTAATTGTTTTCGCCAATAAAGAGGTTGCCGCGTGGGAGACCCTCATATCGGCTGTGATTCGCGGTGGAGCGGTTGTCACGGCAAGTTGGCCGATTCAGACAGAAATGCCTAACAGGACGCGCGGAATGAGTTCGGCGGCCCTTTCGTCTTCCGTATGGATCGTGTGCCGCAAGCGGCCGGCCCACGCTCCGGCTGGATGGGAAGAGAACGTTATCGAGCACATGAAGAAAATCTTGTTTGCCCCGCGCGAGGTGCTCGGCAGCCGGAACATTCTTCAGTACTACTTCGATCTCGGCATCAAGGGCCCTGACTTTATATGGGCCGCTCTTGGACCGGCGCTCGAAGCCTATAGCGCGCATCCCTACGTGAAGAAGACTGCCGGCGGCATGATGACTGTCGAGGAGTTTCTCGGGCAGGTGAGGAAGCTTGTTCTTCAATTCAGCCTGGGTGAGCTACCGGGATTCAAAGAGGCGCAAAAGGAGACGCAGGGCCGGGGAGAGAGTCTTGAAATCGACCCTGTCACGCAGTATTACCTTCTCCACCGGACGTACTTTGGATTGGAGCCTGCGCCAGCTGGGGCCTGCATTCTCTATGCGAATGCCTGCGGCAAGAACGAGACCGAACTCAAAGTGGTTTGGAACATCCTGGAACAAGGCGGCAAGCAGAAGCGTGGCCGGCCGCGCAAGGATGAGGATGACGACGAGGATGCCGGGGACGAAACTCCCGAGAGCAAGGGGAATGAGTATCGCCTTCGAGGATGGCAGGACCGAGCGTCAGCGGATGGTCTAGGTGAGAGCAAGGGCGGCAATCCTTCTCCCTTGATCGATAAGCTCCACCGCCTTATGTATCTGTTTCAGCAGAATCGCGCGGTCGAGGTGCAACAACGGTCTGATGAGTGGGGATTGGCAAATGAGCGGGCCTTCCAGCCGCTGCTACAGGCCGTGCGCGAACTGGCGGTTCGTGACAAGCAGGATTCGGAGCGAAGGCTGGTAGAGGCCCTTGCTTCCCAACTCAAGATGAACAGAAAGACAATAGTCGTCGCGAACGAAATGAAAGAAGTTCCTTTGTTTGACTCCGTGGAAAATGGCGGTTTAGTTCAGACCAATTGATGAAGGGTAGAGAGGAATTGTCGAAATGAGCAAGCAATCGGTCATTCAGCCTTGGAAAGATACTTGTGAATTGCGCCCAGAAGTCAGGGACCGGAAACTGACGGCCAGCGACTTTGCCGTGGATCTATATAAGGTGATCAATGGCTGGCTCGGCGAGAAGCCATTCTACTGCGATCCTGTGCAGTTCTTTGGTACTACGTACGCTACGCAGAATCTGCGCCAGTTTTGCAAGGTGGTTCTTCGGCGGCTTGCGAAGTTGCCTGGCGGTGAGTCCGTAATCAATGTCGCGCAGACTTTCGGAGGCGGAAAGTCGCACACCCTGACGACTCTTTATTACCTGACGACTCTGGGGCCAAAATTGCCCAAGAACGAGACCTCCGTCGGCACCATCTTGAATGAAGCGCAGTTGAAGGAACCTCCACTTGCCAGAGTGGCGGCGGTCTCCTTCGACAAAGTGGACTGGGTGAAGGGATGCGAGGCGACCTCTCCAACTGGAGAGAAGCGCAGCTTCCGGATGCCATGGAATTTGATTGCGTGGCAACTCCTCGGACAGAGCGGACTCGATATTCTCTCGCGCGACGAATCCAAACCGGATTTCGATACTCCCCCAGCCGATACCCTCTGGGCACAGATTCTCAGTGAGGTCGAATCTTCTGGCAGTGGCGCGCTCATTCTCATTGATGAATTCTTGATGTGGGCGCATGATGCTGCATCGCCGGATTCAACAGGACTGAGACAGGACCGCGGCCCGGTCTGGTACGACCGCTTCAAGAATTTCTTCCAGCGCTTGTCACAGGCGACAGAATCTTCATCGCGCTCTTGCCTCGTGGTGTCGCTGCTTGCGACAGACCCGCAAAAGAACGATGAAGTGGGAAAAGCGGTTCTGAATGCTTGCAACAACGGATTGAACCGGCAGGCATCTCTCCAGTCGCCGGTTGAAAAGGATGATCTGGCCGAGCTGTTACGTCGTCGCCTGTTCGCCAAATTCCCAGAGAATCCCGCGGAACGCGAGAAACACATAGTTGCCTTCTGGCCGCGCATGAAGGCCGTTGATGGCGTGCGCGCTAAACAACCGGATTCGATAGAAAGGCTGAAGACTGCATATCCGTTCCATCCGGACCTCCTGGACCGATTCTTCGGAAAGTGGACCGACCTTGACCAATTCCAGCGCACACGCGGGGTCTTACAAACATTTGCGATGGCATTACGCGACGCGGAGGATTGGGACAAGTCTCCATTGATTGGGCCACAGGTATTTCTTGCGGCTCCCGGAAAAGATGGCCTTAGCGAGGCGCTGTTAAAACTGGCCGAGGCCGCTAAGGACTCACAGCGAGACAAGAACCCGCAGTGGCCTACCAATCTCAAGACGGAGTTGCCGCGCTCTCTGGATGCACAAAAGGCGGATGCAGCAACCCTCAGCGGACGGGAGATTGAGGCCGCTTGCGTGGCGGCGTTCGTGTTCTCGCAGCCGATTGGTGAACAGGCTGAACTCGGCGATCTTCGGTGGCTGCTGGCAGCGTCATGTGAAATGCCAGCCGTCCTGAATAACGGGCTAATCGCATGGGCAAAGACTTCATGGTACCTGGAGGAATGCGAGGCAACCGAGGCCGGAACTGGCGTTCCGAAGTTCTGGCGCCTGGGTCCGAAGCCGAATCTAAACCAACTGCACGACTCTTACAAAAAGCGGGTTATCAAACACGCCAAGAGCAAATTCGACGAAATCGCAAAAACAAAGTGCGCGCCGCTCTTTGAAGGTGTAGTGGAAGCAGGAATAAAATCTCACAAACTGCCAGACTCACCTGCAGACGTTGAAGATGATGGACACTTTCGCCTCGTCGTCCTTGGCGCTGATTATGCTGGCGTTGTGGGCGATAAGCCTCTTGATAAAGCTCAAGACTTCATCCGCACCCATTCCTCAGCTACGGACATTAGGACGTATCAGAACATCGTTCTAGTCGTGACCCCTAGTGTCACGGGACTGCATCAGGCAGAACAACAGATTGCAGAGTGGCTGGCATGGGAAGAGATTGAGAATTCAGGCCAGTTCAAGGAACTTGATGACTTTCAGCAGAAGGCCGTTCGGGACAAGAAGCGGGAAACGTTCAAGGACGCTCAAACGGCGGTAAAGAACACGTACGAGCTTGTCTTGTTCGTTGAAAAAGATGGTTCGATCCAGACCAAGAAAATCACTCTCGGTGCGCAGTCACTCATTGCGACGCTCCTCCAGGAGACAGCACTCCGGATATTTCGAGAGAAGATCGACGCAGGAGCCATCATGCCCAACGGGCTCTATCCAGTATGGCCCGCCTCTGATCCGATGGTTCGCGTTTCTGACTTGTATCAGCAATTTGGACGCGACCCTCGCCTTCCGAAGCTCCTGAGTGAGAAGACGGTCCTGAACACAATTGAGGACGCCGTTCGACGTGGAGTCTTGGCGGTTCGTTGTGTTCGGAGCGATCAATCTGAGGCTTGGTTCTGGCGGTCGGGAATCGACGTGGCTGATTGGTGGAAGAACGCAGAAGCGTGGTTACCTGGACAAGCGACACTCAACGCACTTAGTTCCGCAGCCGTTCTGCCTTCCGCACTTCTCGGACTGTGGCCAAAGAGCGACGACGGAGTGAAACTCTCTCTTCTATATACATGGTTTGACGGGACTCGTTGTTATGAAGAAGAGACCCAACCGGGCTACCCTCCTGAAGCTCGACCGATCCCAACGGTGGAATTCGCAATCGTGAGAAATGCCGTGTCGAAAGCTATTCAAGACGGAGCGCTCTGGCTTGTATTCGGCAATGACAGCGTATTGTCAGAGGCTCCGACAGCGATCCAGTTGGATGCTGACGCGCTCTTGTATCGCCCGCCTGTGACTCTAACAGCGAAGGACTTCCTACCTGTTGCATTGCCTTCAGCGTGGACGCAGGAGGCCGAACCAAAGACAACTGTTTCCGCGATCTACACCGATCTTAAAGCGACTCGCGGACGACCATGGCCGTTGAAAGCGTTCCTAGATAGCCTCAACGCGGCATTGGCCCAAGGTTACGTTCATCGTGCGGCTGATAGCGGCCCGATCATTTCGTTGCAGCACGATGGAAGCGTTGAGTTGATTATTCGGAGCGAAACTCCCAAACCGCAAGAGCCGCCGATCACCCAGACGGCAGCGGGACGCAGGACGTCTACTCTTGCTGTCCTGAGCGTCTCTGAGATTCAGGATCTCGCCGAGCAAATCCATACGCTCTCGAAGCCACTTGCCGGGATGGACCCGCAGATTGAGGTTCGTATCACAGTCAAGACGAAGGCTGACGGGGACTTGTCTGCTGCTAACAGCATTCTAGACAAGATCAAAGTGGGCTGGAAACTCTGATTTCAATGCTCGAACGCTCTCGATATCGAGGAGCTTCAGAACGGACTGCCATGTGGAAATTGTGGCGTTAATTTCATACCCCAACCCGGACGAGATACAAGTCCTTTTGCCACCTAAGCATCCAGTGCAGATTGCAGCCCTCCACGTTCGTGTACCGACTTTGCAGTACCTACCGATTGGAATGAATCAACATTGTAAGAATCGAGCTGTTTAACGACAACGAGGCTGGTTGAAAAACACATGGCGAGTCCAGATTTCAAAGGGGCGCGGGGATCGAATACGGGCGACAGTTTCCATGAACTGTGGGCACTGCGTCAGTCGCTGCCGTTATTAGACGTGCGGTCGCCTTTGACCGCTCTTACGGTCGAGGGGGTTCTAGAGGAAGAAGCTGGAGATGGCCGCGCTGACCAATGGGAAGGTGTCGATTGCGCGCTCTACTATGGCAGCGAAACAATTGAAACGGCTACCGGCGTGGTGCTCGTGCAGCTCAAGTATTCCGGCGCCAATCCAGATTCACCATGGACAGTCGCGAATCTAACCGAGAACACAGGCAAAAAGACAAACAATTCCGTGATACGGCGCTTGGCTACGGCATTCGCCTCTGCGCTGAATAAGCGTGCTCGCCACAAACTGAATACGCTCACTGTCAAGCTCGTTACGAACCGGCCAGTGGCCCCTGAGGTGCTAGATTCTTTTGAATTTGGGAAGAAAGCCGCAACATCGACCAAGGGGAAGAAACGCAGAAACGGGACGCAAAGCGACGATTGGGCAAGGCTCCAGCAGGCGAGTGGACTTGACGCCAGCGTATTTCAGAAATTTTGCCGAGCACTATCGTTCGAGGGGCGATCCAGCTCACGATTCGCACTTCACGAACAGCTGATCCGTTCGATTAGTTCCTGGATTGGCGATGATGCCAGAACACAAATCAACACCCTTCTTCAGTTCGTCCGCAATCGGATGATGCCAGAGGAGGCCGGGCGGCCAATCAACCGAGAGAGCATACTCGCCCAGTTCGGCCTCTCCGAATTGAAGGCATTATTTCCGTGCCCGCCAAACATAAAAAAGATCGAACATCCGATCCAGCGCGAACAATCCCAGAAAGTCTGCGATTTGCTGCGAAATGGGCAACAATACATCTGCCTACATGGGGAAGGCGGCTGCGGAAAAACGACACTCCTTGAGGAGATCGGGCCGCTACTACCACGCTATTCCTTGATGGTCGTATTCGACTGTTATGGAGCTGGCACCTATCTCAACTCTGATTCCTACCGCCATCGGTCAAAAGACGCGTTTCTCCAGCTCAGTAATGATTTGGCAGCGCAGCTCGCAGTGCCATTAGTGCTTACGCGATCCGAGATCGCCGACTATCCACGCCTCTTTAAAGATCGGTTGACACGGGCCGGAGATGCTATCCATTCGGCCGACACCAATGCCTTACTAGTTATTGTTGTTGATGCGGCGGACAACGCTATGATCGCTGCTGAAAGCTGCGTCCCACAGGAGCCAAGTTTCATTCCCGACTTTGCTCGCCTCGGTTCTCTCCCTCACAACGTAAGACTCGTAGTAACGTGTCGAACCGGCAGGATGAACGCTCTGAACCTGCCATCCAACTTCCTGCCAATCAGGATTGACGGTTTCAGTGAACCTGAGACCGCGCGCCATGTTGCAACCTATTGGACACCTGCGCCGAGTGACTGGATTGCCGACTTCCACGAACTTTCTCGGCACAATCCACGAGTCCAGGCATATGCACTGGCCGAAAGTGTTAAGAACAATTCGCCAAAGCACGCGATTGACTACTTGCGGCCAAATGGCAAGGGGCTGGACGACGTGTTTCGGAGTCAACTGGAATATGCAGTTCAAAAAGGCGGAAACCAAGGCAGCATCGAGCGATTTTGCGCAGCTTTGTCTGTAATGGCAAGACCTATTCCTCTCATTGATCTCGCCAGCGTGTCGCAGTTGTCACCCGAGCAACTGCGTGACATCTCTTCTGATCTTGCTCCGGGAATTCGTATTGAAAATGAAGAACTGACCCTAGCGGATGAGGATTTCGAACACTTCATTAAAAGCGTTGCTGGCACTGGATCGGCTGCTGCGAAGGCGGAGCTGGCTTCCTGGCTGTGGGAACGACGGTCAACAGAAACATACGCGGCCACGCATATTGGTGCGGCATTGCTCGAATCTGGTCGAGGCAAGGACCTGATTGCCCTCATCGACGAGGAGACGGAACCAACCATCATCAAAGATCCCGTTCTTCGGCGAGAAGTCCAGCTAAGGCGCTTGCGTCAAGCCATGGCGGTCTGTCGAGATTCTGGCAACACGGTCGATGCGGTTCGCATGCTCATTCGAGGTACTGAGGCAATCACAACAGACGAAATAATTCGTGCTCGTCTCATTCAGAACCCCGATCTATCCGCGGCTTGTAGCACCGAAAGAGCCTCGACAATGATCCTTAGGGATTCATCTCAGTTCAGCCATCATGGAACTTTGCTCTTTCACCTGATTCTGGAGGATGCCAAGGCCGGGAAGCGCGTACCGGCTCGCGTGCGAGCACGGCAGTTAAATTCATGGATGGACCGCCGGAAAGAGGCACTTTCTGAAGCACGGGAGGAATGGAAATCGGCGGGCGAAGACTGGCCGATCGGAACACATGAAATTGCGGCCCAGATCGAGGCAACGCTGCATCTTTATGGTCCCGAGGCAGCATTGCAAACATTGAGGACTTGGCTTCCGCGAGCGTGGTCCCCCGATGCATTGGAGATTGTTGCGCTGAATTTGGTCATGACAGGTCATCAGGAGCTCTTGAAGGCACTTCTGGACAGCAATGCTGCACTCGATGCTTGGAAGATTTTTCTACTTGTTCCCGCGGCTCTGGGTAAAGTGGAGATCTCTCTGGAGCAACTTAAGCGCGGTCTCCGGCAAATTGCAAAGCCGCGCTTGATTAACTTGGAACGGCTGAGGAACTCTTGGGAATACCGGCGAAAGATGCACGCCCAAGACGCAATTCTGACAGCGTGCGAGATTGCAGTGAACATGGGCGCCGACATTCAGGATGTAGCACCCGCTCTGAAATGTTTTATCGGTGAAGAGTACCGGAAGGTGGAACGCCTATTCCTCTCCAACCCTGAACTGATCGATATGATGTTGCGTGCAAGCGCGCTATTAGCGCGTGGGAAGCAGGAAGCTCTTACGCTGGATCGATTTTGGATTGTACCGACACCGGAGCAGGCGTCAGATGGATCGAATGCCCATCCCAAAAAAGACGAGAGAGTCGAGAAGTTGCAGATGGTTCTCGAATCGCTTATCAAAGCCTATGATTTACGGGCCCAGATCATATTAGGGCAAATTCCAAAGGAAGAAATCGACAAGGCCATTGGAGAAATAGCATCCTCAGCGTCGTTGAAAGATTATCGTGTAGAACGCTCATTTGAGATCCCTCCGATTCGAGCTCAGGCCGCCCATACGATGGCGCTTCTGGTTGGCATCCAAGGGGTGAATTGTGATCGCCTCCAATCCGCGGTCTCCAGCATTCTCGGCGATCGCTTGAATCCACTTCCCGACGATTGCCTGGACGCACTTTCGGCTCTCCGGATGATTCCAAGTTTACATCCGCGCTTACTTCAGATCGTTGTTGACGCCGACAACTATCTCGGCGGCCTGCGCTTAACGGCCTCAGATCGAATTGATGCGAAGGTGCGCTTCGCACGGTTTGTCCTCCCGATGAGTTCGGAGACTGCCGGAGCATTCTTCCTAAGCGGGTTGGAATGCGCAGCTGGTATCGATAGCGAAGTCTTACTTCAGATCCGCGTGATCAATTCTCTTGCGCGGCAGGCTCTTTCCGATTTGGCGTGGGCGAATCGCTTGGAGATCGGACGTAATCTAATGTCGGTCGTCGCCGACGCCGCTTTGCGCCTCGATGACACTCGTGGGCTTCCATGGGACGACGTGGCATCGTGCCTTGCACAGCTCGGGTTGCCCCTCGCGTTTGCCGCGGTTGCGCGCTGGGAGGATATGGGTGTGGTTGGCCGTGAAAGCATGTTGCCTTCTGTGCTTCGAGAGGGGCTCATCAAGGGGACTCTTTCAGCGGCGCAAGCTGTCGCACTGCTTCCACTCGTCGATCATGCCGATAAGGAACTGATTAGCTCAATTGCTAATTCAGCAAAGACAGCCGCGAGCGATCAGCAAGCACAAATCGTTGACTTCGTTGCGTATGATGAATTGCTCCGTTACGGTCGAGGCCGCCGGGAGGAGATTTGCAATGTCTTGAAACAAATATCCCCAGGCAAACGAGAATGGCTGTCAAACCTCTGCGCAACAACCACTTTTCTAAAAAAGCTAAAGGAGTTGCCGGAGAGGCAGAAAAAGCACCGAGAAAGAAGCGGTGTCTCACGGAACAACGACAATCGGTGGGCGGCGGGTCTAATCTTTGATTCAGCCGATCACATTCAAACCGCGCTCAAGGCCGCTCACGAAGAAGCAAAGAAGTATACAAAGTACCCAGGTTCAACGGATGCATTCGATCTTGTCATCCCTCACGTACCGTTGAACCAGCGGTCGGCATTTCTTTCTGGGCTGTCAAAAATGCTCGAATCGAATGACTATTTTTCCAGTGCAGAACATTTGCACAAAGCGATTGAGCTGTGGGGGGCAGACCCAGGTGTGCAGCAGTGGTGTCGGAGAGAGTTGCCATCCACGGTCCAGAATCGCCTGATACGGCTTGGAGCGTGGATGCGTTATGGGCAATCCCCTCTTATGGATTTGATAGCCGATACACAACTGCCCGACACCGAGGTCTGCAATCTGTTCGTTGCGGGGCTGGCCCAAAACGCGGACGATTTGTCTGCAGAGGTTGCCCTGCCCCTAGTAGCGTTAATCGCCACGCATCTCACAGCATCCCAGGCGCACAGCCTAGCCCAGTGGTATTCGGAGCGAGTGGCTGCTCGGATTCCTATTAAGGAAAAAGACGCCGTCGATACGACCGACATACCCGACTCAGTTCAACTGGCAATAGGGCGATTTCTCTTTGCTGTGATGAGCGATGTCGATGTGCGCACTCGATGGCTGGCAGCACATGCTGTCCGAAGACTTGCGAAATTATCCGAAAAAGACGTGATGCATAGCTTGGTCGATCAATACGGACGCATCGAAGAGAGGACCTACCGGCAGGCAGACGCACCTTTCTATTGGCTCGCCGCGCGTCTGTGGCTTCTTATTGCCCTAGATAGAGCATCAGCAGAATCGCTGCCGGCGGTGACCTCATTCGCCAACGATCTCCTCAAGATCGCGCTCGACGACACTCTTCCCCACGTGCTGATTCGGGCATTCGCAAAAAGTGCGCTCGAACAGCTGTTGAGATCGGGAAAGCTCACATTAGACTCTGTGCAACTCAAGGCACTCTCGTCCGTCAATGTCAGCCCGTTCCCCCGAAAGGTTGTTAAGGCCAGTCAGCGAAGCCCGAAGCTGACCCAAAAGAAAGTCGATCGAAAGCGTCGGTATTCATTCGACTCGCTCGACACCATTCCGTCGTGGTATGAGCCGGCCCTGCGAGGATTCGCCAGTGTGACAATGGATCAATTCCTGGACATCGCAGAGCACTGGATTGCGGACATCTGGAAGGTCCCCGCGAATATTTCACATTGGAAAGACGAAAAACGACAACATCGGTTCCCCGAAAGATCATGGCATCTTTGGTCAAATCATCATGGTTCTCAGCCCACACTTGAGAGACCTTATCTTTACTATGAGTGGCATGCGATGTGGTGCGCGTTGGGAGAACTTCTCACGAAGCACCCATTAGTGAAGAAGGATAACTTTCATTGGTACGACTTCTACGATCGTCTAAATCGCAATATGCTAACAGTCCCGCCGGACTGGCTTGCGGATCTTCGTACGCCGAAGCCCTTAGAAACACGGTTCTGGTCGAAAAATGAGAACGACATTGATGCCTGGATTACAAATCCGGAAGAGTCGGAGTTTCTTGTAGAGCTGGGAATTGCGGCAGGAAATCGGAAAGCCATTGTAGTCGATGGTCATCACACGACTCAGGCACGATGGTTTCGATCGTCTGTGTTCGTTTCCAGTGCTCTTGTGGAACCTTCGACAGCAACAGCACTACTTCGAGCACTCCAAACGGCAAATCATTATTCTCATTTTCGGATTCCTCCAGAAGAACATGAACTGGAAATCCACGAGACTCCTTACCGTCTAATCGGTTGGCTGAAAGAAAGAAATGATCGCGAGAGTGCGATTGATGAGCGCGATCCCTTTCGCAACGAAGTCCACCAATTTGCGACTGAGCCCGGTGAATGTGCCCTCAAAGAACTTGATTTGGAGATGCCAGGGAAGAATGGTACATGGCAGAACAAGAGGGGCGAAGCGGTCTTTTGGGGTGAGGACTGGAGTGATCGACGGGACAGATCCGACGACGATCCATATTACGACGATTCGATCGGCTCGAATGGTCAGAGATTGTGGGTAAGCAAAAAGTCACTGAGACGCTTCCTTGAGCAGAGGCGCATGGACCTGATCATCGAAATCCAGAACGACAGGCAGAATCAGGGGGATGGATATGGCTATCACGGCAGATCGAAAGAAGCTCGGCAATCGTACCACCGGCTCTACCTCCTCAAAACCGACGGAACTGTCGAAACGGCAACAGGAAGTATTGGAACTTGGTAAGCACCTCGTATCCGAACTTGGTTTAGAGGACAGCAATGACACTCTTGGCCGCTGGATGGCCCACCATGTCGCTGAGCTTATAACAGCGTCAAAGGAAACCAACAGCAAAGCCGAGCGGGCGGTCGCTGAGGAACGCGTGGTCGAGACCATTCTGAAACTGTGGGAGCATCGAACGGCGCTTCCCGGTCAGGCATATCCCTTGGCTCAATTCAAGGAGATATTGGAGCTGTTTTCAAAGCTGACTCCAGACGCGAACCCTTGGCATTGCCAGGCCCAAGGACAGCGTCAACAACTGGCGCTGAACATCTATAACGAGCTGACCCACCTGACGAACCTTCTGCTCTCGCTTGAGGCGAAACCTCCGCATTTTACCTCGGAGCAGACTTCGAATTTGCTCGGGAGTTTCCTGCCACCTGAGGAAGACGATATGTATCATGTGCTGATAAAGTTCATCGGCCAGAAAGCTGACGCGTCTGAACCAAAACAGCCGGACAATGTCGTCAGCGACGACAACGATACCCCGGTTGTCCGCCAACTCAAACGCACAATCGCGCGAACGCAAACCGATTTGGCGTCCTTACTGCGACTGTTGGAGGGCAAGGACGATGATTCAGAAGATCGTGAGGCTGATCCATTGGCTTCCGAATACTAGCAGTTGTTGATCATCTCGTGTTCTGGTGTGACTTCCACAAAGAAGCCATTGCCCATCATGCGATGAAAGGATTTAAGAGGGGTTCCGCTGATCGAGCGGATCAGCAACATAAAAGGTTAAGAAGGATCGGCTCCCTAAGAAATCTAGGCCACTCTCACGTGCCATCCTCGCCGCACTTCTGCGCCCGATACGACTTCGTTCTGCGCTACCGCCGTCTTGATGGCGTCGTTGTCGGGTCGTGTATCGTAGACGGACGATTCTAAAGCCTTTGCGAGTTCGTCCGGCAGCAACGAAAGCACTGTCTCCCAGATGACGCCGGCGATTCGCGCCTCAATCGTGCAATACGATTTCGGGAGCGCAGCCGCGTCAGTAATTCGCACGGAATCCTGGCCATTCTTCTGCGCGCGCAACGTGAACTGGTAACCTTCGATCTTCTTGAGGTCCCGGCTCAGCAGATAGTAGAGCACCATGTTCTTCGTTCGCTCCACCTTGCCGGCTGCGGCCCGCGCTCGGTCAGTAAGCCGCGCGGACTCGCTCCGGCAATACTGTTCTCGGGCTTCCATAATGCGTACAAAGCGGCCGATCCGGTCGACCTTGTCGCCGTGCGCCTCGCAGAATTGCTGGAACCGAGCAACCAGTCCTTCCGCAGCCTCACCTTCTGACTCAACCTGCCCTTCGATCTCTTCGATGAGTCCGTCGAGCTCCGCGTCGATTTCAAACAGCGAGCTTGTTTCCGCAATCGATGCCATCTGTATTTCTCCTTCTGAACGCTCTGAATTCTCCGCCGGCATTATGCCGCTACCTTTTGTTGCACACGGAGAGTGTGGGCGGCTTCATACGCCAGTTCGTCGGCACGGCTCTGGTCGCGATGCCCGCTGTGACCTTTGATCCACTTCCATCGGATTGGAAGACTTGTGTTCAACTCGATCAGCTCCGTCCACAATTCGCGGTGCTGCAGTTGGGTTCCGCGCCGGTTTCGCCAGCCTTGGTGCTGCCAGCGAGAGACAAATGCGCGCATTCCATAGATCAGGTATTCAGAGTCTGAGTGAAGCTCGATCCGCGCTCGGCCTTCCACCGACCGAAGCGCCTGAACTGCCGCGACAAGTTCCATCTCGGAGACGGTCGTCCATGGGTGAGCTCCTGACATCTCCCGACGTTCCTTTCCCTGGATCACCACTACGCCCCATCCGCCTGGGCCCGGATTGCCGATTGAGGAGCCGTCCGTGAAAATGCGATAAGTCTGATCCACAGAAAGCCTCCTTCCTGAAAACCGATTTGGGGCGCTTATCGAAAGACTGGGGTGAGATCGAGATTTTCGTTTGCCACTGGGACGAGGGCAAGCTCCAGGCCCTTGAGACTAGGCAGCCTGCATCGGAATGACCGCGCCGAAGGGAGCCTTCCGGCTCCCGGTCGAAGCCCATAGGACGGGATAGGCGGGAGCGGACGCCGGGAACGAGCCATACAGATCTGTCAGAAAGACGAGGGTCTGCGGCAGAATCCCATGCTCATCGAGCCAATCAAAACATGGGCCAAATTCGGTGCCGCCGCCTCCCACCGGGTTAAGGTGAACCGGTTGGCCGGACGCGTATGTTTCCGCCTTCTGCACCTCTGAATCGAAGTAGAGAACATGGACACGCTCCGGCCGCTGGCCTTCGAGAATCGAACGCACCTCGGCTTCGAAGAGCCTCAGTTGCCGAGCATTCACCGAGCCTGAGCAATCAACTGCGATCGCGATCTCCCCGACGCCCTCGCGTATCACTCCTGGCAAGTAGAGACCGGCCCAGACGTGGCGACGGTTAGGGCGCATCCAGCTATAGTCGGCCGGGATCGTATCCGACCAGAGCCGTCGTAGCATCTCCCGCCAGTCGACCGAAGCCTCAGCCGCCCCTTCCAAGGTCCGGTTGAGGCCAGCCGGAACCTTGCCCGCCTGCCGAGCAACCGTTGTGGCCTGGTTGACCGCCACGTCCCACTCCCTCGCCTGTTCTTCAATGGTTGGGGTTTCCTCGTCCGGCGGTGGCGCATCGAGGACCTGGCCAATCCCGCCTTCGGTGACGGGAGCTGAAGGTTCGTTTGAATCGCCGCCAGGGGAGGTCTCGTCCTTCGATTCCTCTCCTCCGGGCTCGCCGTCTCCATCCTCATAGCCTGAATCTTGCTCTGTTTCTGATTCCGATTCAAGGAGGTTGTAGATCTGCTCCGAGCTCATTCCACGGAAGCGGTTGTCTATGAGCACGCCCTCTGGCAGGCTGAGCCCGGCGTCAACAAGCAGGGGATTGATGGCGAAGTCACATGCTACATTCCACCGTTTCGGATCGCGCCCTGACCGCCGCACGTGGTGGTGAAGGGCCGGGTGCATGACCTCGTGCGCCAGGGTTCCGGCCAGAGTGGCCGAGTTCAGGGTTTCAACAAAATCAGGGTTGTAGAAGAGCGACACACCATCTGTGGCCATCGTCGGAATCGACAGGCACTCGCGCCCCTTCAACCGGAACAAGAGCGAGCCGAAGAATGGATGGTCCAGGATGAGAGACGTGCGCGCCTTCTGAATGCGGAGTGCGGTTGGCGTCTCATGTCTCATGCCGCTGCGGGCGCCTCCATGTACGCGGACATGCGGTGGAAAATGTCGTCGGCGCTCGGACCTTGAGCGAAGTCCGCCGCCTCGCGGCTGCGCAACAGGCCATCCATTTCGGCCACGATGTTGGCGGCATCGGCGGCCGTCGTGACACGCAGTAGGTCATGCTTTTTCAGGTCCTGAGCGGAGTAGTTGCACAGCCGCTCTTTGACCTGATCCGCAAAGCGGTTCAGGTCCGTGTCGCCGTTGACGTTGAGCCTCGGCAGGATCTCCACCAGGTCCAGAACATTGGTGACCAAGGAACCGTGGAAGCGCGACTCCGGCTCGTTGAGCCGGTCGACCATGTGGGCGACCACCTCGCGCAGCCGCTTCCAGAGGTCTTCAGTGCCGCGCATCAGCGATTCGCGGACGTTGGCGTCGATCTCGCGCGAGACCCGTGCCTGTTCCTCGGCCGACATCTGGACGCGGAAGTCGGCGCCAGACGGAATGGGCAGCACTTCGAGCTTGACTCCGAATTTTTTCCTCAGCTTTTCCACAGCCGGGTAGTCTTCTTCCCGGAAGAGCCCGTTCAACTCCGGCTTTACCTGCTCAATGTATTGGGGATAGACGCCGAGAAAGCTCTCGACGCCCTGTTCAAATCCGGCCTCGAACTCGCGCATGCGCGCCATGAGATCGAAGTAGAAGTTCGCCGGCAGCAGCCGGAACCCCTCGTCGGACCAGGGCAGGGTGATCTTGTAGAAGTGCTGCCGGATCTGCCCGGCCAGCGTGCGTAGCTCTTCCAGTTTGTCGGCGCCGCGTAACAGTTGCTTGTTGTAGCGACCTGCGCCCTGGTGAGCCCCATGTTGATCCGCGACATCGCGGCTGACCTTGCGATCGTGTTTGACGGCCGTCCAGATGCTGATGTGGACGGCGGCGAGCATTGCCTTTTCCGTAATCATTGAATGACCTCCCGGTAATCCACGCCGAAACGAACAAATTCCGGAGTGTGGGTTATGGCGGTGTCCCGTGCCGCCGCGTCGCGCATGGCCATCACCCGCATCTCGGTCGGCATCCGGTCGAGATACGCGATTCCTCTCCCTACCGAGGTGTCGCTCAAGGCCCTCCCCAGGGCGGTAGCAATGGCGATTTGTGCGGAAGGCTCCGTGGGAAGCGGCGCCGTCGTGGGGTTCAAAAGGATTTCGTCGATCGAAGGCAACTGGCGAAACAGTCGAATGAAAGCGACAAGTTCCGAAGCCGCTGCCGGTCCCACCGTTCCATCCAGGAGCTGCGCCTCAAACTCGCTGGCCCCCGAGAGAAACTGCGTCTTCTGACGACGGGCGATACCGCAGAGCACCTGTGAGGCCATCTCCCAGGAACGCGGAGTGGGCCAGGCGTTGGCGTCTGAGGTCGTGTCGGACGTGTGCAGAAGCTCTGGCTTGAAGCGGAGGAAGGCGATGATCTCAGGCCGGACCTGAGCCTTCACAGCCCACCTGCACCAGTCGTCGAGGTCCGGTTCAAGGTCCAGATGTACGAACCGGTTGCGCAACGGTCGCGGCATGGCGAAGTGAACGCCGCGCTCCGATGCGGGATTCCCGGCTGCGATGACAACCCAGCGATCGGGCAACACATACTCGCCCAGCTTCCGATCGAGTACCAGCTGATAGCAGCCTGCCTGGGTCATCTGCGGCGCCGATGTCAACTCGTCGAGAAAGAGGATGCCCTTGCCGCTGGTGGGAAGAAACTTGGGCGGCACCCATTCGGTCTGGTCTTCGGCGATCCGCGGCAGACCCCGAAGATCGACCGGGTCAAGCTGCACGGCCCGCACGTCGAGAAAGTCGTAGTCGAGATCGTTGGCGACCTGGGAGACGATCTGCGATTTTCCAACGCCGCATGCGCCCCAGACGTGCAGGGGCACACGTTCACCAATCAGCGCATGAAGCGCCTCATAAAGTTTCGATGGTTTCATAACTTGTCCTCGGTTAACTTGAAATGTGCGGGAAAGAACTACTGCTCACTTGCGAAAGCGGGCCGGAATTCGGTGGGCTTCTGAAGGGGACAATCCACCCGGAACGCGCGATATGAACCCCAGATGGGCTAGATGAGCGCCTCGGGATCGTCAACCCAAGATCATGCCTAGGCAGATCGGCGAACACTGGGGGACATGCCGGTACTAACCAATGCCTCTGGGAACATCCCGCCCGCTCCGGGTTTCCATTCCCGAGTAAGCCCAACAAGGCACGTTGGGGGCAAAGCGACAGCCATTCAGGTCAATCTTTCTCTTATCATCAGTTGCTACGATGATCTACGATGTTCCTTTGAGTAATCTGGCAGCTTTCCTTCCGAGCAAAGAAGGATTGCTCTTGGACGCGATGTTTAGGATTGCGCCCGTAGCCTTCCCTTGGCAGACTAAGGCATTGTACCGAAATGAGACTGGACTCCTGAATGGCGTACGAGCAGATCACGATCCGAGAAATTGTCGAGCGAGCGGTTGAGCACAAGTGGAGCATCCCCGAGTTTCAGCGCGGATTCGTCTGGAAGACAACCCAGGTGCGTGATCTGGCGGAGTCGCTTTGGTACGACTATCCGATCGGATCGCTCCTCGTCTGGAACAGCCAGAGTCATACCGAGGAACAACACGCGATAGATGCAAAGCAGCCTGGCTTGTGGGTGGTTGACGGGCAGCAGAGGGCCACGGCTCTCTGCATCTTGTGCGGTAGGAAGCCCTATTGGTGGTCTTCAAGTGAGGACTGGAACAAGACACTGAAGAAGTTCGATATACGCTTCGATGTAAATGCCAAGGAGGCACCCTTCTTCTCCGTTGCTGACGCGGTGATTCGCAAAGCAATCGGCTCCCGCTATGTCCCCTTGAGTGGGCTTCTCGTGCTCGACACGAGCCGGGAGAAAGATCAGAAGACGCTCCAAGACCTCGCGAAACAGATAAAAATTGAGGGATTCTGCGATGGAATGGACGCGATGGAGGTTTACACGCGACTTGACCGTGTTCGTAAAATCCGCGACAAGGACCTCGTAGCAATAACCGTCAGCCATGAACTCGAAGATGTGGTTGAGATTTTCTCTCGCTTGAACAGCAAGGGCACGCGCGTTACTGAAGCAGATATCTACTTGGGCGTCGTCGCAGCAAAGAATCCGGGCTGGGTGAGGGAAACATTTCTTCCCTACCTGACGAAGCTCAAGGAATCGGGCTTTGAGTTAGATCCAAACCTGCTGTTCCGCACTCTAACCGGGGTCGGCAGCAAGAAGGTACGATTCAAGGAAATCTCCGATGAGTTTTGGGACCCGAAGTGCATCGTCCCGGCGTGGAATCGCACGGCAGAGGCTTGGAAGCGCCTCATTTCAAGGTTCCGCGAGTACGGGATTCTAAGCGCCGATCCAATGCCTACGCAGGCCGCCTTGGTAACGATGGTGAGCCTGGTAGACAAATTTGAGGACAGCGTTAGCTTCCGATACGCACTCTACTGGTTCCTCCAAGCTTCCCGTTTTGGCCGCTATAGCGGGTCCGGTACCACCTCGCTCGGTGAGGATCTGCGAGATGTGTCCGAAGCCAGCACGCTAGTGGACGCCGTACACCGCCTTCTCCGTCGGCTCCCAGACTTGAAGCCGATGATCGCAGATGACTTCATGAAAGACTACAGCGACAGTCGTTTCGGACGATTCCTTCTGTACCTTCTCGTTTACCGGAATAAGGCTCTCGATTGGGATGTCCATGGTCACAGGATCGGCTTCGAGGGCTTGGCCGTGCTTTCCGATTTTCGACCACAATGGCATCACATCTTTCCAAAGAAGTATCTGGAAGGACACGTTGACGAGGATCTCGTGAACGCTCTCGGGAACATCGCTGTCATAGGACCGGAGATCAATATTCGGATCAGTGCTAAAGATCCCATGAAGTACATCGCCAAATACGAAATTTCCAACGAGAAGCTATCTCAGCAGTTCATCGATCCCGGCGCTATCTCGCTATCCCAAGAGGGCTACAAGACTTGGGTTCAGGGCCGCGCCAACAGACTTGCCGAGATTGCCAATGAATTCCTTGTCGAGATCGCGCCACCGCCACCGGAGGCGTAGTGCGAGTATTAGCCCTCGACCCAGGACTGTCAGGTCGAGAAGCCCACGTTCGGGGCAAGTGGAGGCGGGCGGAGCAATGGGGAGGTAGTCCACATGAGGTTTTCCCAGTCTCGATCTAGCATCGAATCAAATCCGAGATTCGTGCTAATAGGGCTGTCCCGCCCAAAGCTCCAGCGTGGGCAGATGACACTAGTGCTTGAGTGCCTGGAGGCGTCCTACCCCACCGGCCTCACGCTTGAAGAGTTGGTGAACGCCTGCAGGAAGCAAGGATACGATCTGACATTCCGAAACCCAAATACCGATATTCGCAAGTCCATTCTCTACCACCTGAACCGATTGGAGTCGGTCCGGCAGATGTAGGACAGCACATCAACTCCCTTCCCCCACACATCATGTCGATGACCTGCAGCTTTGCAATTCGGATTGTGATCTCTGTTACATCCGCTAAAAATGGTGCAAGTTGAGACTATTTCCGTTAAACTGCCGCTGTTCTCTAGTTACCATTAGTTCAGCCCAGAGGAACTCAAATGCCAAAGCATATTTCTAAGCAAATGTTGATATGCACTGCCACATTGACTACCACGCAGGCGATCGCGCTCAGGGAGTTGGGCGTCGGACTTGAGTATCGTTGCCCGAACCCGCAATGCAATCAGCCAGTAATAGTGGTATCCAAAGGTAAGGACAAGGCTGGGGTGAAGTATAAGGCACATTTTGAACACATCAAACGAAATCGCGACTGTCATTACGGCGTCGGCATTAAGCCGCAGCCAGCGATCTCCACGACGGAGGGAGCTTAGAAAGCGATCCCACGAGCCAATCTGACCGAGTTCGCACCACCTAACTTCACGCATGCACCCGTCAACGATCGCTGCTCCGCGATAAACCTCGTCGATAGGCAGGCGGGCCGAGTCCCGGTTGCCTTTCCAGACCACGATGAGGGTGCCCCCGGTCCCTCGTACTTGGGGACCGGGGAGATTGTGGACCTCAATTGGCAGGAAGAAGCCCGCGGTCTAGAAGGATCAGTCCCGACCAACGCCGATGTAGCCCGGAGGAATTCTGGCTCCACGCTGAGTCGCCGATGCTCATTTCGAGCGCTTGGTCTTGAATACGTGCGTCGCCCCGTACACAACTGGAACTTCTGGCGTGGACTTCAGCTTCTCAGACAGTAGGCGATTGACCGCGACAAGACGCTAGTCAACGCTGTTTCGGTGAAAGCAGTGGCCGAAGAACGGAAAGACTAGCTGGACTAGGATTGGCGCTTACGCGGCCTCGTCAAAGTCGTCGGCCTCATCTGCTGGCTCATCTTCGGCGATTTCGGCAAGAATCTGTTTATCTTCATCCGTATCCGATGCGGGAACGGGAGCCGCCGCTGGCGTCGGTCCAATGTCAAAGAGGCTGGCATTGCGCACAGGCTCCTGTTTCCTGGGCTCGGCGGGCTTGGGTGCCGCGACCACTGGCTTCTGTGTCTCAGCCGCCGCTGGCTCGGTCGGGACCGGCGCAGTCTTCGGTGCCACCTTCGAACGGGCTTCCGCCTTTGCGGCCTTGGCTGCCGCGGCCATCTGCTCCTTGGCGGATTCGAGCGTGTTCTTCAATTCGAGGTGGACTCCAACAAACTGGACCAGCGTGGAAGGCAGTTCGGCGTCAAGGTCTTCAGCCGTGCCAGCCACGCTAAGCGGTGTGGTAAGCGCATCGTTTTCGCTTTCGTTGAGCTTGCGGGGAATGACGTTGACGCGAATGGTGTCGTCCTCCAAACGCGTAAGGATCATCACGACGGTCCTCTGCCGAAGCAGCGGACCTAGTTCTTTGAACATGGATACACCTTCCTGTGAAAATGTAACTCTGGCTTGGATGGCTATTGTTCGGGGTCGTCCCAGCGCTGGGTGTATCTCGCTCCCAGAATAAGGGACTTGGCATATGCCTCACTGTCGTTGTCTTTCTTCCACAGCAGTGAGTAGACCGTGTTTACGGCCGCTTTCATGATCCCCTTCATCTCCTCTTGGGAGATTCGGGAATAGCTGCTGTCGGCACTGCAGGTCGGACAAACCTTTCCCGTGTGCAGCCCCTCAATGGGACCATTTCGGAAGGCCAGCGCAACGATCATCTTGGCTTCGAGAGCCAACACCGGGTCGATGGAAGATTTCTTCATGGTCCACCTGTATGCGAGACATTATCTCAGCTTCTTGCGTGCGGCCGATGAAGTTCTGTGAGTGCGCCTCTGTATCTTTTTCCAGAGATCGGGATCTACCCCCAATACACTCGTCCGACCTGTTGAAGCGTTGTAGAAGGCTCCGTGGTGGGTGAGCGTGCCGTAGCGAAAGAGCCTCGCAAGCATTGCGAGCGCGCTTGTTGCGAGCACTTGATTGATGAAAGGCTCCTGGCGTTCGAGAGCCTCTGCCGCGCTGCAACTGGGCAGCGGGTCCTCGCCTGCTTCCGTATCCGCAATCTCCGGATAAAGTTCCGCAACGGTTCTGAGGCGGGCCGCGGAGCGCCGGTTTGCAGCGTTCAACGGTTGGCCGAGCACATACTGCCCGCTGCTCGCGTTGTTGCCGAGGTCGAGCCAGTAGACAGTGCTGTCATTCGCTCGGGTGACCGCGGACAGGATGGCCTGCCGAGCCGCCCGTGTATCGACACAACCAATAATCAAATGAGGGCCTGCCGAATTGGATCTCAGCGAATCTTTGTGAAAGTGTTCCGGGTGTGCCTGCCACCTCAGACCCCAGAAGAGATTGACCCGGTTGATCAACACAGTGGCCTTATTGAGTCCGACATCGGCTGAGGCAAACGGCTGGCGGACACAGTTAGTTTCAGTAACCTGATCTCCGTCCACCAGCATCACGTGGAGACCACCGGCATGGCCCCAGACCGTCATTGCCTGGTGGAGATAGGGCAGTCCGAGCAACACCGCGCTGCCGTTGCCTCCCGCACCGACAATCAGCACACGGAGCGGCTGCCCTCTGCGGCACATTGATTTCGGGAGTGTGTGTTCATTGATCATGACCACGCCTCTTTCCAGACAAGAACTCCTCCACCGTTTCCGGTAACTCAATCAGCGACTCAGTGTGAAACTCCTCTTTGCCGGCGAGTTCCTTCCAAAGCTCTTCGAAGCCGCCGGGATGGCGCGTAAGTCTCCCGACGTTGCCATGCGTAAACTCGCTTTCATAGAAGCTCTGTTCCCATTGGGGAATGGAGGCGACGGTGGAGCCATCCGGCGCCCGCATCGATCCAAGGCAGACGCTCCCTGTGTCGTACACATTCCAGTAGGGAGCCACACAAAGCTTTGTATCGGCCGCGGGACGGCGGTCTTGTTTGAACGCCCTGATCGACAGTGAATGATCCATCGCGAGCCAGACTAGAGCTGGTTGCGGAAAGATCGCGCCATTGACTCCGCCCATGTCGCCTTGCGTCGTTCCGAAGAACATCGGGCGCTTTTGTGGCGGCGTCCACCAGGCGATAAGCCTCTCGGTGCGCGCGATCACGCTCACGGGCAGAAACTCCGCCTGCACCCGGCCTCCCAAGGCTTGGACCAGCGATTGAACGAATTCGATGGTCAGCGTCTTTGCCGGACCGAGCGTTGGTTGCTTGGCGCAATTGTCTGCATTCACTTCATGGTGGGTGATGAATGAATTTCCGAAACTGCCGTTCTGTTGTTCTGTCGTCCGATAGATCAGCAGGGCTTCACGCAGCGCGAAGTGATGGTTCCGTCCGATGCTCACGTTGACTTGCATGCGTCTCCTCACATTCGAGCAGCGTAATCAGACCTGCCAGTTCCATGTTGACCCTTAGAAAGATGGCCATCGTGCGAAGTGCCGCGTCGAACTCGCCCTCTATCTCCGGCCGAAAGCACACCGCGCAGGACGGCTCATTGGTGGTCTCGTTATAGCGTTCCGACTCATGATCGAAGCAGGCTTGAATTGCGTCATTCTCGCGAAAGACCAGCAACAGGCTCGGCACCGGCGGGTCATCATATTCCCCTTCGAACCGCATGACCTGGCCCTTCAACCGCGACAGCCGATGAAGCGTCAAGAGCTTCTGAATCCAAATGGAATGTGGCCCCTGCAGATGCCTTCGCAGCAACCTGCGTGCGCTTGGATATGTCCAGTTCGTCGCAGTCCGGATGGGTTCCGGGATCGCCTCATCGACGAGCGGGAACTCATAAGCATCGCGGCTCTCTGGTTCTTCCTGCTCCATCCACTCATGCAGCTGTTCGTTGTAACACTCGGCATCGGTATGGTCGTAGATGCGTATCCAGCGGTAGAGCGAACTTCGCAGCAGGTAGTAGAACGCAGTTCCAAGGAATCGCTCCTGTTCTTCGAGCGCGTCCAGCGCAGCTCCTATCTTGAGGTAGCTGCAGGCTTGTAGCTCGAATGCGGCCATCAGTTTGCCTTCGCCAAGAGCTCCGCCTCGCCAATATCCTGTTCCAAGGTCGTCTCTGACTTCGAAGCAATAGTCGATCTTGTTTGTGAGCGCGCCGCCGGAGAACTCTTCAATCAGCTTCTGGATGGCGCTTCGCGCGAAGACCACGGCGACCTTGCCGGTTTGTTGCCAGAGCTTTTCGTCGGCGAGATTCCGCTCCACCAGTGCTAGGCACAGGCGGTAAAGGCGCTCGCCGTTTGTCTCCAGGCGATAGCTTGTGGGGATGCGGCGGAGGGACGGAAGGGTCTCACCGCAACCCTGTCCCAGGAGCGTTATATCAGTGGCGGCAGCAGTTCGCTTGGGGCTTCGAGAACCGGCATCGTGCCGGACGACGATCTCCTGGCCGCTTCCGCGACGGCGTGCGCCAGGCTTTGTGATTCTTCGCATTTCAAATGCCTCGCGACGAGCCGGTCGGCTCTCTTGGGCGGCTTGCACTCAAGCCGACGGAGTTCCGCGAGTAGCTGGGTCTGATCGGCTTTCCTGTTCTTCATAATGTGCCACCTTATTGCGATGATTCGGAAAGCGATCAACTCACTCGCAAAGCAGGCGCCGAACAGGGGCGCGGGAGAAGATCGCAAAGGTATGCCGCTTGGAGTCTCGGGATCAGCCCTTGCTGCCGATGGCTCGGCTGAATGTGTAGCGAAGGGCGTCCCCGGTATCCTCCGGCCCTGCCAGTGTCGCTGTGGCAATTTCGGGGTAGGACGGCGTCAGCAATTCTCTCACTTGCTCGACGCTCAAGTTGGGTGCGGGATCGGGGATGCGGGTCCCGTTGTAGAAGAATTCGCGGTGTAGGGCCTTCACTGTCAGGCTGCTCATTGTTCAACATCTCCTGGATGGATTTGAATTGAAGGTGGAATGGGGAGTGTGGGGTACAGCTGAGGCGCAGACCCGCGTTCGGTCCGCTATTGCGGACCAATCGCAGAGGCGGTCAGAGTGTATTCTGTGCTACATACTCAAACGTCGGCGTTCCTGCCTAAATGGCCAATCATCGGATTGGCGGTCAACTTGGAGGGTCCACATGGATGACGAAGCAAGTAACCCCTCGCTGAGCGATGTTGGCGGATTCCTTGGCCGTCAACACGATAGGCTGTACTTCGATGAATTGATTGAGCCCTTTTTTGCGAGGGCGATTGCTCTAAAATGTCCCAACTTAGATTCAAGGGAACCGATTGTCGTTCCGTTCTCCTTACGCGACCTTTTTCGGAGATATACCCCAAAGGAAATTGAAGATAAGCTGGTGGGTCTTTCTTTCACGTCCGCATCAAAAGAAACCGAAATCTTTGCTGATCTCACCAAGGCAAAATGCGGCATCGATCTTGAGGCTAATTACGAGGAAGGCCCGGCGTTTGATTATTACCACAATCATATTGAGTCGCGCCTCAGATGGCTAAGCCCGGGCAATGAGATCGGCGAAAAATTGCGCGATGTGGTCGGCGAAATCTTGCCTTGCATAGAGGGTTTCATAAAGCGTACCGAAGGCCCGTTTACTGTGTTCGATGTTACGGTTCGTCCAGCCGTTTTATTGGAGAGGTTAGCGAGGAGCATTGAATCATACGTTGAGTTGAAGGCTAAACTTTTCCGTACGATCATGATGAGCCAAAGCCTTCCCGGCTATCCTGGCCTGAGAATCGACTTCCGTAAGCAAGTAGAACTATTAACGGAGTACCTTGAGAGGCGTCAAAGAGAAACATCCGAAATCGAATTCACGATCTTGTCTAGCCAGATTCCATTCCGCTGGGCGCTTCAAGTATTAGCGCTCGGTCCGGCGTTGACGGCCCCGGCAATTGGAACGACGACGGCTGACGATAAGGTTCTTCTCCTACTTTTTCTCGAATTGAATGGCCTTATCGACATTCTTGCAATGGACATCGACAGTGACCCTTCTGAAAGACATAATGTTGTAGTCCGTTTTTTTGTGCGCAGACCGGCAAGAGACAATATCTTCAATGCTACTGCCGAAGGCCTGGACGCTGATGCACGCCGCGTACTGAAGGAAACCGAGCTGTCTATATATGCACGTCTGCACAGCCGTCTTCGGGATAACTTGACGTTTGGCGGGAGACCCAACCTTGAAAGGTCATTTGGAACATGCAGCTCTTGGTTCCTCCGCAAAATCGCCTATTGCCTTGAGGAACCTTCGTTTATCGCCACCCCTGCCATTGCTTGGCTGGCGCAGCATAGTAGTGATCCAAGAATTCAAATGGAGGATGAGTTCTTCCTCCCGAGCATTTACGAGCGATTACGGAGCGATTTTGGATCGCGAGTGGTAAAGAAACCCGAGCGCTTTGGCGGCGAGATTGACATATTGTTCGATGACACCATCCCAATTGAACTCAAGGTCAGGCGGGGCCGCAAGCAGCCGTTAGATTTGTCGGAAGTCGACGATACCTTTCGGCCAAGTGGTCAGGCCGCAGCTTACGCTTCAATTTCGCGTCTCGGGTTCGTTGCAATCCTAGATATACCCGGCGCTGACGTTTCTGGAGTCAATTTAGAATCCTGTGTCACCGTTGTTGATAGACGCTTCCCAGAGGACAATCCATACCCGACATCGATTGTTGTTGTGACCTTTCGATGCCAACACTCGGTGCCCAGCGGTGTCCGTTGAAAATCGGCGCAGCGCTGGTTTTCGATTTCCGCGAACGGGCCGAGGCGCGTCTCCACCGGTGCCCTCTCACCGGATCCTCATGGCTTGGTCTTGTCCGGGTCAGCTCCAACCCAAACATTCACGAGCATCCGCTGGTTTGACCACAATTTACGCACGTATAGCAGGTTCCACTGGGTTTCATCAGGCCGCCGCACGCGACACAAGGCGGAGAATCGCCGATGTCGTAAAGGAATTGCGAGTTGCCGACCGGGCCGGGATTCAGCCCTTTTCCAGCACTATCCGCACTGCCGTTTGGACCAAAGAGAGGGAGTTGTTTCCCAGAGAGGAACCGCAACTCCATCCAGCGGAAAAGATAATCCATGATGGACTTTGCGTAGCCGATCTCCGCGTTTCCGGTCCAGCCGGAAGGCTCAAAACGTGTATGCGACAGCTTGTCGCAGAGCACTTTCAATGGCACTCCATGCTGAAGGCTGACTGAAACCACGGTCCCGAAGCACTCCATCAAACCGGCAATGGTTGATCCGGCCTTCGCCATGCGAATGAAGATCTCGCCCGGCTGACCGTTCGGGTAGAACCCGACCGTCAGATAGCCTTCATGTCCCCCGAAGGCGAAGTGATGTGTGATGGCCGAACGCTCATTCTGCAACCGGTGGCGATTCGCCGCCGGCGGACCCAAGACATCAGACGCAGATCCTGGCGCTCCGTCTGCCAACTTGGTTCGATCATCAACGCTGGGTGGGCCGGGTGTTTTCGAATCATCTCCACTAAGCTCTCGGGGCGTCGGTTCAAAGGTTTCCATCTCTGGCCTCCTGCGGTGGCTGGGAAACTTGCGCCGTTCGTCCCGCCGCGTCATTGAGGGGTTTGTACCCCTGGATCGAAATCCGGTCAAATGACCCGGTAGGCGCTCTGCTGGAGTTCGAGACGGCTTCAGAACAACGAGCCCTGAATAGGCGTGACGGGAGTCTGATCTAGTGGCGGAACTGCAAGCTGGGGTTCCTGATCCTGCTCTACCACCGGCGTCTTGTACTTGCTTTCCAATTGCCTGAGCAGCGCAAGATCGGTTGCCTGTTGCTCTTCAGCCAGGCGCAGTTCATACCGCGCAAGGTAGTTCCTGTTGCTGATTTCTCTCTGGATCGCCCTCTCGACATCGGAAAACGTGTATTCCGGATCTCCGTAACAGGGGAATCGCAGTGTGTGTTTCAGGAACCGCACCTGAGCCGCAAGAGATGAAAACCACTCCTCGTAGAATTGCGAGCGACAGTAATGAGCAATGTGCCCGAAGCACATGGAGAGGCGGTTGTAGAAGCTCTTTGTGAAGAGCGCCGACGCCCACTCCGATTCAATAAAGCGCAGCAAAGTATTTCCGAATTCCGCCTTGTCCGCAGCGGTTGAAAACTTCGTGGCTGTGAAGTCCGATGGGAAGAATGGCCCCTTGGGCATGGTGATCTCCACGCAAAGAAAAGGGCCAGCCGCAGCCGACCCTCTTCCTTGCCTTGGTTGAGACCTTAACGGCCTCGCTGAAACATTCCCCCAATGGATACGCTATCACCCGTACATGCTGAAGACCAGCGGTTCCAGGGAAGATTGATGGTTCTGTCGCCATCATGCCGCCGCTTCGCCCATCGCCCTGAGCTTGCGGTACACAGTGGTCTTGCCGATGCCGAGCAGCCGTGCAGCTTCGAGAGGTCTGCGATTCGACCTCTCGTAAGCTGCCACGATCATCGCTCGCTCCACCTCCGCCATAGTCGGAAAGACTCCCGACTCTGGAACCTGCGCTAAGACGATTGGAGCTACTGACTCCACGTACTGCTGCGTCAACCGCTCCGTTGCCGTGGAGATCAATCTGGAGGCCTGTTCAAGCTTCTGAAGGCATTGCGGGTCCTGCCGAATGACGATCTTCTCTACTACACGCTCAACAATCCTCACGATCGGCTCAGGCAGAGCCGTCCCACAACGCCGGCAACTGGCTCGATCACTCCATTGGACGAGTTCGCAACTGCGGCAACGAACCTTCTCCCGTTCCTCGCTCATGATGTCACCTCTCAAGTTGAAAACGTCCTGGCTCAGTCGAAGAGGCTGAGCTGCACGCTAGTTTCTGTGGCAGTTGGCCAAAGTGCGGTCTTCTTCCGCTTCTTTGGTGGCGAGCTCGGATCCAACAGGTGGATGCCGAATGGCGCCGGAGCCCGTTCTCCTGCGATCAGACCGGGCAGGTCGGGCGCCGAGGCGGATTCCTCTTCGGATTCAGGTTCCACCGCAGCCGGGCGCGGCAGCACTTTCTCGCGTTCGTGGCCGAGGTCCCGCCACACAGCATCGGCGGATTCTCCGACACCGGCCTTCTCGACCAGCTCCCGCGCCATCGCGCTCATCAGGTCTTCGTCGGTATCGAGCGCCTGCAGACCTTCACCCGAGAACTTGCCCTCCATCATCAGCGCAACCAGCATCTTCTTGCCCATCAAACGGAGGCAGGTCTCCTGCATCGTGCCGGAATAAGTGACGAATTTCACCCGCACAGGGAATCTCTGCCCGATGCGCCACGACCTTCGGCTAGCCTGACGCAAGGTATGCAGCGAGTACCCGGTCTCGTAGAAGTAGAGCGTAGGAAAGGCCAGCAGATCCAAGCCCGTCTCGACCAGCTTGGGATGGCAGATCACCACCTCAATGCCAGCCTTTAACTGCCGCTCGTACCAATCCTCTCGTTTATCGGTGGCAACGGATGAGCGGAGGACGGCGACGCGAAAGCCTTCCTGCCGCAGAACGGCCTCCAATCGCAAAGTGACATCTTTCTCGCCCGTATAGGTGGCATAGACCTGGCAGCGCCTTCCCTGCCGCAACTCCTCTTTCACGTCGGCGATCAGGGCACGCTCCTTCGCATAGAGAGCCTCCCGCGTGAGGTTCGCCGGTTCAGTCACCAGGAACTTCACATACTCCTTCGTTTGCGGATCGAAGGCGCGCGCCCAGATCTCATCGAAGTCGTAGGGATGATCTGGATAAAGCAGGAGCGTGTTGAGCAGGATGCTCATCAGGCTCTTGTTGCCGCGATGCGCTTTAATCGCAGAGCGAATATCCTCCTCCAATTGCTCGTAGGCTTTCTGCAGGGCGTCGTCCATATCGACCGAAATGACGCTCTCGTCGTACGCGGGGAGATTGTCCGAGATATCCTCAAGAGACAGAAACGCAGTCGTGGTCATGAGGAACTTGCCGAAGAGCATCGGCGAGGCTCCGGGCTTCCGCAGAACCCGAACCGTTTTCTTGGTGGCTCTCGAACAGGCGTTGTCTGCCTCTTCCACCTTCTCGATGGTTTCGAGGACGCCGTACTGCTCCTGGAAGTCTCGGCGCCCTTGCCCTCCGTACGCGAAGCCCTCGCGCACCATCGCGTGCGGCTCCATGCGGTAGAAGATGTTGAAAAGGTCGTCCGCATAGCCGCCCATCAGCGTTCCTGTAAGGGCGATCAGTCTCTGCGCCGCGCGTCCGAGCACGCCAAGTCCGTTTCCTTGCGCCGTGTCGCCGGCCAACTGGTGCAGTTCATCGGCGATGGCGAAATCAAACCACCCGCGCATGTAGCGCCCGATGTATTCAATTGGCGCCATACGTTGAATGCGCGTCCGGTCAGCTTGCCACAGTGCGGAGAAGCGAGTAGTGCCGCCGCGGGGCGCGGTCAGAGCTTCCGAGACCTTGAGTTTGTCAGTGAAGTCGAGCCCGGTCAGCTTCTGCATCTCCGAGTCGAGGATGGCAACGCCGGAATCCGGATTGACTACGCCGCCCAGATTTGGACCGGACTTTGCCTTGAGATAGACGTGCTCCCAGAAGTAACCCAGCTTGCCTTTGTCTTTGCCGGTAATGAAGAACGTCGGCCCAGGAAAGCGCTTCCGCCATTCCTTGCGGCCCATGCGCCGCATTTCGGCCAGGCTGAGGCGCTTGCCCTCGTAAACCGTCTTGCCTTTGCTCAGCTTCACCTCGCAGATGCCGTGCGGCCGGCTTGGATCGCCGCCATTGCGCATATCTTCGATGAGGAAGGCGCGGGCGCGCGGGATGGTCAGCAAGACCTCACGCGCCCACTTGTGCGTGATATGCGATGGGCACATAACCAGCGTGGTACTGGGCCGCCCATCCGCCAGCACATGGATTGTGCCCAAAGCCATATAGGTCTTGCCCGCGCCGCACTCGGCGACGATGCGCGCTGCCTTTGCCTGGCGCAGATACTTGGCAGTCCCAGTAATGGCAAGCCCCTGAGCGGGGAGCGCCTTGCGCAGAAGGGACGCCACTGCCGGAGCAATGGGGTCTTTGGTGCTCTGCAGTGGAGGAAAGGTTTCGAGAATGCGCAAGCCCAGTTCAGCGGCGTGGGCGCGCAGGTAATCGAACGAGGATTCCATGCGGACACCTCACAATGGGACATTTTTGGGGAGAACTCAGTCGATACTTTGGAAAGGAGATGGGAGGTGCTAGCTCACGTAGGTGTGCGCCACCAGGTCACAAGGATTGACGCGGTGACATCGCAGTGAGAGAATTCGGCGCATGAAACATCCCAGCCTCTCTTTCACTCTTGCTGCGATTCTGTGCGTCACCCTTTGCGCATCCCCGCAAGCTAGACCGGTTGACCATCTCTCGCCAGAAGAGATCACAGCGGCGATTGCAGCCAAGCCCGATACCGGGTTTGTATATATTGAGGATGCTGGCTTTGTAACTCCTTCGATGTGTCAGGCACAGATGCCTTCTGAATCCGTGTTCACCCCGATTGGATGGCTCAACGCCATGGCTCGGAATGCTAAGAAGCAATACACTCAATATGCGCCCTCCGAGATCGACACACAGCGGGTGCTCACGGTGCTCAGCCGAGGATGCGCTAATGGAAGTTCAGCAGGTCCGGTATGCGAAACGATTACACGTGTGGTGCTGCTTTCCGATAAGGCCGGGACAATTACGGCTGAGGCTGTTTCACAGAATCCGCTTGCTCAAGCATGGCAGAACGGCTACGGGGCTAGTGCTTCCTGCGCATCGCTTGTGAGCCGATTTTCGATGGATGATGTGAAGCGCGTTCAGAACGGCAAAGGCGAATTTCTAATCGCAACGTTCAACGGTGCAACGCTCTTGAAAATCTACACGGTGAAGGACAAGCATATTAAGAAGCTCGGATTGTAAATCGAGTTGGCGAGGCCCGAGCAAGACTGCCGAGCGTGGGGTAGCTCTATAACCGGTAACCAGTCTCATCAAATGACTTAGGAATCCGAAATGAACAAAGCAGAACAATGGATCGTCAGTTCGCTGCTCGTGATTGCCCTGTTGACGTTTTTCTTTCCGCTCACAACTATTCGCGTCCCCGTACTGGGGAACATGGATTTGAGTGGTTACGATCTAATCTCCAAGGCGCAAGTTTTGAACCATGACTTGGACGCTATCGGAGACCAGCGCCTTGCGGATATGGCAAACGGACCCTCCGAGGCTGCGCCCATCGCCAGTGCTCCTACACCGCAGATAGCGATGCCATTTTCGGTTAGAAAACTTCTTTTTGTCCCAATCGAAATCCTCGTAAGCTTTATATGTGCTTTAATAGCTCTTTTGACTTGTCTCCGTCCTGTAAAGCTCTCACTCAGGAACGCACTTCTGGCTTTCGGATGTGCGGCTGCAACCATAGCAATCATTCATCTGGCAATTGCAAATTCAGACATCCACACGTGGTTTCAGAATCAAATAACCAGTGATCCATCCGTAGATGCATCTCCACTCTCTGGCCTTGCAGTGCAGATTGTGCAATTGGCCGCCAATGCGGTTCAACTCCAGGCCAGTGCTGGCTTGTACGTTCTCGCAGCTACTATGCTGTTGGCAACCGTTGTTCTTCAGTCGGGTATTGTTTCGTCTCCCTCTTCGCCGTCGTTGTCTGTTGAGCCAATTGTTGACCAGACAGACCATTCCGGAAGGAACAGAGTCGTTGTGTTTATCGCATTAGCCGTGGTTACTTTAGCTGCGATGGCCGGCGTTTTGATGCATACGCGGAGTTCTGAGGAATCCGAGAATGGCGGAACACCTGTTCAGGTAGGGAACGCGTCTGGCGAGTTTGACCCTACGTTGGCACTCGGGGTTCTTTATGGTTCGGTCGATGAAAGTTCCCACATGGCGACGTGGGCGCATCCGACTGCACCGCCGAAGCTTTTTTCCCAATTTGCGGGAGGACCTTTGGTGGTTCGAATCGTCTCGACGCTGAGCACAACTCAAGATGGCAAACCGACAAAGTATCTGATCTCCGCCGCGCGACCAGCCAATCTGGAGGATTACAGTTGCCACGCATGCTGGGATGCGATCGGCGTCGCGGAGTTTCTGTACGACGGCTCGCAATGGAGGCTTGAAGCCTCAAATCCATACGCCGGTCCAGGGCCCGGCTATGATGGAAGCCCAGCAGTGAAATTAACCAAGATTGGGACAGAACATTATGCCGTGAGTTGGACCATTAAAGATGGAGGGCAAGGCGAAGAAGATTCAACTATCTACATAGTCGCGGCCATCGGACACTGGATCGGAGGGGTATTCAAGCAGGACCTATCATCGTCATACGACGATGGTGAATGCTCTGCAGGATCATCCAGATGCTATTCCAACAGTACAAGCATTCAATTCGTAACGGGCAACAACCGTGACTATTACGATATAAAGACCTCGACTGTCGGCTCAAAGCCCAATGAAGACTTTTCGAGTGTCTCTCCAGTGAAAGACACCAGAACGTACTCTCTCATTGATCACATATATCGTTAACAAAAAAGTCTGCTATTGCCCCAGAGCCTATCAATCCCGCTGTCGAAGGGGCCGAAAACGGTGATGCCAACAGGGTGAATCGAGGCCAAACTATCGGTCCATTTCTCTCCGGGAAGCTTAGAACGCGGGAACGCAGGCCATCCCCGATCCACGCAAGTACTTCCTCGGTTGTCGCCGAGATCAGTACCGGTTGGCAACCGATGCCGTCGATCTCCTCGATCCTTTTCTTTCCCTCGACGATCCCAAGGATGTGGTCTGCCCATGCTGGATCGGCGGGCAGCCCCAGGAAGCTCACCAGCGTGGCCCACGCTTCCTCTCGCCGGTATCGCAACAGGATCGTCCTTCCCGCGCTACCATTGGTGTGGATTTCCTGGGACACCGCCAGCAGATGGCGCACAGGATGTTTCCGGCCTGGCAAAGTCACTGCTCCTTTGTAGCAGGAGGCATGTTCGCCGAGCGTCACGTCCTTTACCGTACCGTCCGGAAAGGTCAAGTTGAAGGCGCCCTTCTCGTGAACGGCCGCCGTGATTGCGCCAACATCCGAATCGTTGCCGAAGACGCTCAGTAGATGCGCCTGCCTATCTTCCCCAATATAGCGATCGACCCGCAGGCGTATGCGGGTCGAGGCCTTTTCGGTGATGCGCACATACTCAAGCAGCCCGAGCCGCAGGTGTGCATTCTCCATCGGCTTCGCCCTCCTTCTTCGCCGGCGTCTCAGTGAGCTTCAGCGTCCTCCCATCGGAATAGACCAGATACAGCTCATTGGCCCACCGCTCTCGGTGGTGAATGATCTCGGCGTCTCCGTCCTGTTCCACGAATGTCGTCACATGCTTGACGGAGCGCCAGCGGGCTATGTGCCGGTCGTCTCCCTGGCCGAAGACGCCGTTCAGGAGCCCCGCGGTACACAGAAGCCCAACATGGCCGCCATGCAGCGGCGTGATGGGCCGGCCAGTTGCAACGTCCTCATGCGGCATCAGTAGTGGCGCGGCCTGTTTCCATGCACCTGATCGCGGTAGCAGGTCTTCCAACAAGTCGTAGGGAAGGCCGCGATAGCTCAGTTCCGCCTCGCCAGACGGAGGGACAGAATAGGGAGGGCACGCGCGTGGCTGTAACTCGGGAAGTCCGAGGAAGCTGCCATAGAGCCCAACATTCAGAAGCTGTCGCTTATTGTTTTCAACGGCCGCTCCTCTGACGTCGCGCCGCAGGCCAAGCACCGCGATTTGCCGGTACTTGACCGATTCCTCATCTGTCATGCGAAAGACGGCGAGACTGGCGAAGTGAGAACTCAGGATGCCGGCGCAGTCATGCAATCGCTCGAACGGGATCACCAGGATGAGAACGCCTTCCATTGCCAGCCAGCGGTAGGTATGTTCCAGGAACACGGCCTCCATGCGGCGATTGGCAATCGAGCCGATCTCCGAGTCATAAGGCGGATTCAGATACAGAAGCGAGAAGGATTCTGGCCGCGCAATAGCATCGAAGGCATTTCCCTGGGTGGTCTCGATGCCGTTGGCGCTGGCAATCAGCGCACGTTCGGCATCGAGCTCGACGCCATAGCGCCGGACCTGCGCATCGCTTGTAACGAGATGCAGCGCAGTTCCTTGTCCTACGCAGGGGTCGACCACCGAAGCCGGTCTATCAAAGGAGAGCAGGGAGCGAAGTTTCACTCCCTCGGCCTCCGGTAATGGGTAGTAACCCATTTTCAGGCGCGCGACATTCCGCATGGATTCACCTCACCTCGTGGAATGGAATTCTGTGAAATAAAGCATATTTTGGCCGAGAATAAAGCATATTTTGGCCGCACCATATCATCGCCTCAGAACTCCAGAAGCGAGTACCTGCGGGAGACCGAATCCGCGAGGCGCGTCCACAGGGTTCCTGTACCGAATGGAAGACACAGGGTTTGGCAACTCAGGCGCCTGCAAGGCTCTCGGTATCTCAACGTAGAGCTTCAGATCCCAACAGCTGCTCGTATCCAACCCCTCGCCGGCCAAGATATGCTTTATTCTCGGCCAAAATATGCTTTAAATCACAAATTCTCATAAAATGGGCAGTTGGGAGCTTCCAGCTCCTGATCTGGACGAGCGCGTTGGCGTCGGTTGATGCTCATTTGGCGTGATATAACTGGCGGATCGAGGCTCGTGGTCTCCCACCCTTCGCTAGAAAAGAGCGAAGATGGGGCACCCACGTTGTTGGCTGGTCTAAGGGTGGGCCAACCGCAGAAAATCCCGTGATATGCGCAATCCACCAGCCGTCAGGGCGGACTTATAATACCTTGTCAATCAGATGTGGAATTCAGCTTAATTGGACGATTTGCCGATGGCTCGTAATGGCGGCATCGCGGAAATCGCAGCGCTCAGTGACCGCTAAGGAGTTCGCATGTTCAAACACGAAAACGCTACCAACTTTGATGATTCCGGTCGGAGCGGCCTCAGAGCGCGGATCATCCAAGCTTTGATCGTCCTCGGGCTGATTTTTACAGCCTTGCCTTCCTTTGCGTTCCAGTTGGCTAGCGGGGTCCCACAGAAGCCCGAAAAGAGAGCAGTGAGGGCCAATGACTCGAAAAATGCGAATGCGCTCGCCGTGGTCGTCTTAGCGGGCAGGATGGGTTATATCGACAAGACTGGAAAATTCTCCATCAACCCGCAGTTCTACCTTGCCAATGAATTTTCTGAGGGACTTGCGGCGGTTGACCCCGAGTATAAAGTGACGGTGGGCGAAAAGGGAGAAATCAAGCCCGAGTATAAATGGGGCTATATCAACACGTCCGGTCAATACGAAATCAACCCGCAGTTTGAGACGGCTTACTCATTTTCTGAAGGGCTCGCATGTGTCCAATTCGGCGGATTGTGGGGCTACATCGACAAAACTGGCAAATACATCATTAACCCGCAGTTTATCTGGGCCAGCTCCTTCAGTGACGGTCTAGCACCTGTCGAAACACTGGAGGGGTGGGGCTTTATCGACAAGACGGGAAGATACATTATCAGCCCTCAGTTTGATGACGTTAGCCCATTCACCGAAGGGTTGGCACCAGTAAAGATAAAGGGTAGATACGGTTACATCGACAAGGGTGGAAAGATTGTCATCACACCACAGTTTGACGAGGCAACGGATTTTGAGGACGGCCTAGCTCAAGTTAAGCTTGGGGACAAGGCTGGGTATATCGACAAGGCAGGCAGATACGTCATCAATCCACAGTTTGATGATGCGTACAACTTCACTGAAGGGCTGGCAGAGGTAAAAGAAGGGGGCAAATACGGTTATATCGACAAGACTGGCAGACTTGTCATTAATCCACAGTTTGATGTGGCTGATTCCTTCGTTGACGGGCTAGCGCCGGTTAAGCTTGGCGATAGGTGGGGCTACATAGACATGAAGGGTAAATACGTCATCAACCCTCAGTTTCACGACGCCAAGGTCTTCTTTCAAGGTTTTGCGCCCGTCGAGATTGCTGGCAGATACGGCTATATCGACAAGACCGGAAAGTACATAGTGAACCCACAGTTTGACTTTGCCGAACAGTTTAAGGCAGATGTTTCCCAATTCAAGAACGGTGTGAAATGAACCCCTGCCTCCTGCATCTCCGTTCCACGCTGAGCGCCGGGCGGTCGGCACATTCTGCCCGGCGTTGGCTGGCCTTGTTTCAAACCTTGTATGATGGCCAAATCTTGGAAGAGCCCTGGGAAAGGATGAGAATAAATGACGAGTTTCCCCAAATTTCCCGGCGAAATTGACCGTAAGCTCGTATTCGATTTTTTTTGGAAGTTCTCTGTATTTGAATGCGCACTTAAGCAGGGGGGCTTTCTAAAAAAGGCTGGGCGAGAACCGTCGCGGGACGCAGGCTTCGGAAGCGGGGATCGCCAATGCACAGCCCAGCCTCATCAGCGAAAGGCAATACCCGCCGAAGCCGATTGGGATACGTTTGGCAATGCAATCAAAGACGATTTCTCAAGGGTCGCGTCTCCCGGCTTCCAGGAGGCGGTCACCAAGATCATCGGTCTTTCGCCGAAGAAGCAGGTCATCGACAAAGATGGTAAGTTAGACTTTCAGCCCGTCAAGCAGGGAGTCGGCGAATCTAAGGCGGCATATTCGCTGCACCTACTTAGGATCGCGAGAAACAATCTCTTTCACGGCGGTAAATACCCCGACGGGGGACCATCCAGCATCGCGCCTCGCCAGATCGTGCGTGATCAGGAGATACTGCGGGCGGCGTCGATCATTCTTGATGGATGTTACGAACTTCACCCCGCCATTAAACAATCGATCGATGAAGTTGCTGCGGGATCTTGCAACTAATAGCTCAGCGTTTGGCTTAGCTAACGCCAAATCGCCAACTATCAATTCGAAACTCGCCGCCGTTTGTCCGCTATGCGGCCAATGCGAGCGCCGGAACCGGACCTGGGTCCCACGGTTCTGGAATCAAGGGAGCCATTCGGACGATCCTCTCCGACCCACACAGACCGCACCTCTGGCGGCCCGAAGACGAGACAATCTTACAGTTCTCACAATAGACGGCCTTTTCCAAGGGAATCGATACAAGGCCTGGCTCCGTTCGAATCATCCGCACATTGCACATAGATCCCTCCAGGTGTCGACGACCGATGCCGGTTACGCTCGTGAGTCACCGTTTTCGCGGCTCACACTGTCGCGTTGCTCGATCAACGACTTGTACAGGCCGGCGAGTTCATCGACCGTATCCGCTCCGCCGACGGGTTCATCTCGTCCTGAACCCAGCCATGGAAAGCGTTCTTCAAGCGGAGCCAGAACCCATTCAATGAATGTTTGAGGACGCTCGTCTCCGGCTCTCATTCAAGGCTCCTTTGCGCAGCTCATCCGTCAATCGGAGGATTCGCGGCGTGTGCGACGTTTTGCAGTTATCGAGGCAGACAGCCCGCCGGGAAGGGGCCGAGACAGTGTTCCAGAGCACGACGTATCATCTGCGCCGTGCCTGTGACGCCTCCGCGCCGAAAGGGCGGGGGTACAGCACGACTCCTCGGCGTTCAGGCGGCTGGTTGCCTGGCCAATCCTTCGAGTTCCGAAACCAGATGCTTGAGTGCTTCGAGATTGCTGATTGTTGTCATTGACCCGATGTGCAACCGATCAAGCACGGAGACGAATTGCGTATCGCCGATAGACTCGGCCAGGGAGTGCGCCTTGCGGATTCCCCGCGAGGCTCGTTCCATTGCCTCCGCGACATTGGTTTGCAGCTGCGCGTTGGGGATGGCGTTCGCCTTCTGCGTTCGCGCGACGCGCCACAATATCTCGCCGTAAATTGGATCGCCGAGAATGCGCCGAAAGCCTTCGATCTTGCCCGTGATTCTCTGATCGATCGGCCCCCGTTGGACTGCCGCGGGGTGCGGTCCTGATGCGGGATGGCTCTTAACAGGCGCACCCGTTTTCGGTAGCGCCCATTGCGGGAGAGATGGGAATTCGAATGGCTGCCGATGCTCATTGAGCGGGACCCACATCTCGGCGAGGTTGTAAAGGTAACGCCCCAAGCCGAAACAGCTTGCCGCCCGTTTGAAGGCTTGCGCTTCCGCCGTTGTCATAGCATTTGACTCATCTGCCCAGTCCTCACCACTGCCGGCATGGCAACCCAATCCAGTAATAGTGAGCGTGCATGTCACCAGAACTTTGCCCGTCTGGATGAGTTTGTCTTTCTTCATGCGCGTGACGGCCGATACTGTGGAGACCTCGTAGGTCCGGGTCCAGCCAGTCGGAGTGAACAGCTGGTTGAGACGGTCCGTGTACGCTCGCGGATCAGCGTATGCAACGACCGCGCCCCGGCTTCCATCCTGGGTTGTGTGTGTAACGCGCCACTTGATCTGGTTCGGGTCAAACGGCTCTGCCAGCTGTGTGAACAGAGCGTCCAGATCCGTGTTCGTCTTGGCTTCTTTGATCGCCATCGTCGTAGCTCCTCAAAAGGAAATGGTGCCCCGCAGAGCACCATGGTTCACGGCAAAGAAAAAACAACGGGGCTAAAAAGGAATTTCATCCGGGTTCAGTTCTTCGTCGGAGTACTGCTCTTCCATCCCCTGCCGCTGGTAGCCCGATCCACCAGAACTCCTCCGGGAATCGTCGCGACCATTGCTGTGAGCGGAGCCGCCATTCTCCCCACGGCTGCCGCCCAGCAGCGTCAGATCATGGACGAATATCTCCGTCCAGTAGCGCTTCTGGCCGGATTCCTTGTCGTCCCAGGAGCGCGTTTGAATCTTGCCCTGGATAAAGAGTTGCGTGCCCTTGCTCACATAATCCCGCACGATCTCCGCGGTCCGGCCGTAAGCGACCAGGTTGTGCCACTCGGTCCTGTCTGACCAGTTGCCCTGACGATCCTTCTCCCGGTCAGTAGTCGCGAGAGAAAAGTTGACGGCGAGCGTGCCGCCCGGGGTAGTTCCGATCTCGGGATTCTTGCCGACGTGCCCGAGCAGAAATGCCCTGTTGACTCCCTTTGCCATGGTGGTTGTTCCTTTCCTAGTGGTCTCGGTTGCGTACATGGTCGAGAGCTACAGCTTTGGTGACCTCGACATACGTTCCGTCGGAATAGCGGTAGAACCGCTGACCGTCCGCACTGATGTTGAGATAGCGGCGCGTGAGCCAGTGCTTGTACAACTCGATTTCCCCAGCTCGGCCCATGTACATGAAGTTTTCAAGCTCGCAGGCTGGAAGGACCAGTTCAAGCGGCCCCCAGTTCGGCTCGCCGACGGTGATAGCAGCTTTGATGGGATGCGTCATGGTCTCAATCCTCCAGCGACTGGCGGCACTCCCACATGCGAATGCTTGCAGCCGACGCAGCAAACCGCCGCCGTGATTTTTCTGATCGCCTCTTCAAACCGCTGCGGCAGATGCAGCACCTCTCCGGCGCGGCTATAGAACATGGGAGTCAACTGTCCTCGAAGCGCGCGGTGTTCTTCCTTCCAAAGATCGAGGGGGAGAGCACCATCCCGTCCACGAAAAAGCAGCGTCGTTGCAATCTCCGGGCGATTCCGGCCGGGCACGTTGGACAAATTGTGGAGAGTGATCGCAAGCTCGCATGTCCGGACGGTCCGCAGCATCTCCACGCGCGCCAGGCTTTCCGCAAGAAAGATCGCATGACGGCCATTCACGGCAATCGAGTCGAGCGACTGCAACCACGGCAATGGATTTCCTTCAGGCGAAACGAAAGCGCACGTCCTGCCCATGTCGGAGACCGCGCCGCCGGATTCCACGCCGCGCAGCACATACCGTTTGGCCAGGTGCTGGTGTTCCAGTGAGATTCCGGGGGTGCAATAGATGCCTCGCTTCTGGAGAGCCCTGAGCACGCTGGCCGGAAGCGCGAGCCCGTGGAGAGCATGGCGCAATGAGGCGGATTCGGGCTTCAGTTTTGTGGGAACGGCCTTCATAATCACTCCCTAAACCGCCGCGCGCGTGTGAATGGGCTGGCCAAGCGCTGCGCGAATCTCCTCTTTCGTGCAGCCGGCCCAGCATTTGTAGTAGCGCGGGTTCTTAATCTGAATGGCAAGGTTATCGCCAGAGCGGTCGCGCCCAACTCCTGCGCAGGAGGGGCACTTTGCCCACCAGTTCCGACTGTCCTTGCGCGTGGTGCGAACATAGTCCAGGATTCGGAACTCCGGGTATTGCGTGGAAGAGACGGTCGGAGTGTATGGTGCTGCGACGACCGGCCGGTACGCTTCGGGCAGGCTCATCCCTTCAATAAAGGTCCTGAGTTCCGCCTCGGTCAGCTTCTTCAGCCCGTCGAGGTAGGCAAGCTGCGCTTCTGGAGTGGGCTCGGCTTCGTAAAACCAGTAGCGCCTATTCGTCTTCCGGTGCACGCCGATTGGAGCGCGGATGGCGTTGCCAAGCTCTCCATCTTCGAGCCGATCCTGGCGTGGGAATACCTCGATCCCTTCCTTGAGACCGCCGCCTTTGACCGGAATGCCAAGTCGGAGCGCGAGATTGTAGACATAGATGCGGCACTCAGAGGCCAGAAGCGGTTCGGCGCCGAAGATCCAGAGATGCCCGCCGCGGCGCGATTGCTCCAATGCGGCGTCCACTCCGTCTTGCTTCAACTCCCATTGCAACTGGAACAGCGACTCCAGAGAGCCGTCGAAGTCGGCATCAATCGCGACCCACTTCGAGCGCTGGGTCTCCGGATTGATCGCATACAAGCTGACGGTGATGTCGCCGTTCAAGTGCATTCGCACCACGCCTTCATCCAGCAGCTTCGGCTCCTTGGTCTTCCAATCCCTAGCCGGGTAATAGGGAACGGAGCCGTTCGGCAGGGGCCGCTCGGCCTGGATGGCGTAGGCCCGGCGGTTCACGAGCAGTCGTATGAAGTTGTTTGCCGTTTCCCGGTTCACACAGAACTTGGCATACATGGCGTCCTGCCTCCTTCATCCGTTGTGTGGTTGTATCCCGGGTCCAAAACTCGGTCAAATTCTTAGCGAAGGTCGTGACGCAGTTCGAGGATCCAACGTTTCGGCTGGCCAGGCAGAACGCTTGCACCTCTTCTGGGAACCTGAAATCATCGTTGGAGCAAGATGCCCGAACTTGTACAGATCGGTGTTCAGCCGTCGAAGCCTGCCATCGCTCGGAGTCCGAAACCCCGCGCCATTGTGCTTTGGCTGCAAGGTGTCACTCTGGCATGGATGCTGGTGGAGTTTGGCGTCTCCGCGTATGCGGCTTTAACAGCTCACAGCCCCGCGATGTTGGCCTTCGGCTCTGATAGCCTGGTCGAGCTCCTGTCCGCCACCGTCGTGCTCTTGCAGTGGATTCCGAGCATGCCTATCTCAGAACGGAGGGCAAGCCGTACAGCCGGAGCCCTGCTTTTTGTGCTCGCCTTCGGGGTGGCGACGATTGCTATTGGGTCAATGGCTCTGCGGTTGCGGCCTGAAACGAGCTTCGCCGGTATAGGAATCACCGTCGCTGCGCTGATGGCAATGCCTGTTCTGGCTTTTCTGAAACGCCGTGAGGCTCGCCGCAGCAACAATGCAGCGCTGGCCGCCGATGCATTGCAATCCGCGACATGCGCCTATGTTGCGCTCATCACGTTGGTCGGCCTTGCGGTAAATGCGGCGTTCCATATTGCATGGTTCGATTCGATTGCCGCCTTGGCGGCAGCTCCCATTCTCATCAAAGAGGGCATGTCGGCATGGCAAGGCCATCAGTGCGGGTGTTGCTGAGATCCCGATTCCAAGCTGCACCACGACCGGAAATGGCGGGCTGAGCGAGTTTTCATGCACGTTCGCCCGCCGATTCCGGCCGCGTCGTAGCTATGCGGGAGTGGCTTTCACAAGAGCCGTCCCGCTGGATGTGTACGCCGGGCTGGCAGTGGCACTTGGTTTGAGAGCGTTGGGCAGAACGCGAGCATTCCGCCCGAATCCCGCAAAGGCAGACCCCTCGGCCCGTGCGATACGGAGACTGATTGAACGAATACGACTTGCGGACAGACGCATGACGACTCCTTCCTGAGTTGAGTTGGAATTAGTTGGTGGGGGGTGTTGCGAGGTGGGCTAAGCGGTGGCCGGCTGGAACTCGGAGAGCAGCAGGCCAGGCTGCTCCACCAGGCGAAACAGGTCGTACTCGGAGAACGTGCGGTCAAACTTCTCCGAGGTGAATTGGTCTTCGCAACCCTCGAACGACAGCATGTGCCACAGTTCGCGCTGTCTATCGAAGACGTAGATTGCTCCCGAAGCGCCGTTGTCCGGGACCATTTGCAGAATTAGGACACCCTTGGCCGTCTGAATCCAGCGTGTGGCGATGGCCTCGCCGATTTCCAGAAATGCGGCGACGGTTTGCTCGACGGAACTGGCGGCACGGTCCCGCCAGTTAAACATCTTGTAGGCAGACATCTTCCCTAAACTGGGTTGCATGGCGATTCTCCTCTCTTCTGGGATTGGGTTGAGTGGGGATTGTTGTTGACTATCGCGGTCGGCTCGTAAGCGTGAGAAACCACATCCGAGCAAGCGATCCGACGAGGGCCGCGAACAGCAAGGTCACTCCGATTTGCTGAATCGCGTCGTGGGTGGTCGCGCGATAAAGCGGTCCAGCGAAGTTCGCGACGATGATCGCGTTGAGCACGGTCAGCACAAGGCAGATCGCGAGGCGGCGCTGGAAGCGGTTTATGGAAGCTGCCGCTTCCAACGATTGAGTAGAGGCGAGGGGACTGGAATTGGGCATTACGATTCCTTTCTTTTGTGGCACCAAATGCCGGTTGACGTTCGTTAAGTGCGCGCGGAACTGTCCCTGACGCTCACGAATCAACAGCAAGCGATGTGCTGGCTTCGGGGACTTGAGCTGTTCGGGAGTACTTACTGGGAGCCGGTGCCGCGTTCAGAAGCAGAAGCTTTGCTGACGTGCTTCCTCAATTGCCGTTGAGGTCTGGGCACTGACGATCTGTACCAGGCTTGCGCCTGGACGCATCGTATAGCCCAACTTGGATTCGAGATGGCTGACCTGCTCGAACGCCACGCGGTCATTCTCGTAAATCGCCCGGAGGTCGGCGTCTGTCGAAAAGATGCATACTCTGCAAGAGAACCGGCGCAGGTATCCTCCGGTCGTTCCGTCCTTGTGGTACTCGGGGACATAAACCGGGTGAAGCCGAATGGCGTTCACCCAGTGCCAGGCAAGGACTTCCGCCAGCGACTGGTCGAAGATCGGAAGCCAGTTGTAGACAGTTCGATCGCGAGTCGTAAGGCTCGCATTCACAGCCAACGGCGCTAATCGTGAGCGGGAATGCGATTCTTCAGCGCGAATGCCGATGCAGTTAACGATCACCTTGTGCGGCAGAGTCCGGATGAATTTCTCGACCGGACTGCGCTTCAGATCGGACGTACATTGGCGGAACCTGGGAGACGGGAACATGCCGCGGCGCTCCACCATTTCGAGGTAGGTGCGCTTCGGATTCCGCACAACCGTCAAATTCAATCCACACTCCGCACACCGCTGGCGCGCAAAGTCGGCTGCGGAGATCGGTCGTTGATGTTCGAATCCGGTATCTGCCATCACCGCATAGGTCGGGGAATCCCGGAACTTATTGCGGATAAATCCGAGCAATCGTGTTGAGTCTTTGCCACCCGAATGGTTCACGACAAACGCAAGATCACTGCCGCGTTCCTGCACGAGTCTGCGCACCCCTTCCAATTCCATAGCCACAATCACACCTCCCTTCCATGAGCTGCATCCCGAAAATCGACCGCATTTATCCTTTTCCTCCCATCGCACATCCTCCCGTTACCTCTAAAAAGGCCTGTATACAGGGGGATAGTCAGAACGGAAGCTCCTGAGCGTGCATGACTTAGGATGGGTCGATTTCGGTCAAAAGCGAGGCAAAGAAGGTCAAAGCAACGTCAACCACACGGAAATACGACGGAAATACGACGGCAACGAAGAGCCAAAGGGATGCGTGGCATTGCAGGATGGCAACTATGGATGTTTCAGATTGAGGAGTTCGCGGAAGGGCACAATCTCCGAGCTCGCAGTATTGGTCAGAGTCTGCGTTTCAAGCAGGGAACGGCGGAATGCATCGCTCAGTGCGAAGGCGATCCGTTTGCGAGCCGAGCGCAATTCCGTAGCAAGCAAATACACAATATCGTCGCTGGCGGTGAGATAGAGAACTAAATCCGTGGTCATGTCCTTGTCGAGAGCTTCGCGAATTGCGGCATATCGGGTCACGGATTTCGCGCTTCTCTCATACTCAATTCCGATACTTCGGATGCATCCGTCGACTTCGATCTCAGCGATAGCATCGTAGTCTTTACTCCCTCCGCCGGTGGCAATCAGGTTTCGTGACGTAATCTCGAGATCGGTCTTCCAGGAACGCAGCAAGCCGGTTCGGGCGAACGCTAGATGGATATTGACCAGCTCGAGCGCGTGAGCGATCTTCGACGGGTGAAGAATTTGTTCCGTATCGCTGGGCAGTGAGACCAAACAATGCCCGCGCGATTCTAGGCATTCAAGGCCCAACTGGGTGATTCGGTAGACAGGTCTTCCGAGAAACCGTCGTTCGTTGAACCTTGCTACCAACCCAACTTTTTCGAGGCGTGCCACCCGCCAGCGCAGCGAGCGCACGATCACGGCGAGCATCTCGTGCGACAGCAGCTCGCGGAGTTGATCGAAACAAAGTGCACGCGCATTCCGGACATGGAGCAGAACCGGCACATCGCATGTTTCGGAGAGCACAATATAGCCCTTGTAATATCTCACTGGAGTGCTCCTGTCGCGACTTCGCTAAGCCGGATTCGGCATCGGCTCTGATCGACCTGCCATCGTCCGAGGTCGCTCTCGACCCAATCCTGGTCTCCGAAAAGCAACATCGCTTCGTACTTTTCGCTGCGCAAGCTGATCGAGATTGGCCGGACTCCGGATGACTTCCAGCCGGGCTTGGCGAACTGGATTTCGCCATGTTCCGTGGATTTGAGGGTGACTAGGTATGCGTCGGGCGCCATCTCTGTGGTGCGGCGCTCGAATAACAAGTGCATTCTCCCTGCGAACTGGCTGGGGCCAGAGCACAGAAACGTCTTGCCGACAGCGCGCAATGGGGACTCTGGATCGAACCCGCTTGTCGAGTTGAAGCGTACCTGGCCGGGGAAGATCGCGCTGTGATGAAGCCGCCTTCCCGACATCAAGGCGGCGGCATTGAACCAGGCCGCCCTCCGCCGGAAGCAAAACGGATCGCTTGTGTCGGGTGAGTGCATAGCCCACCAATTCGTCCCGAAGCTGACTACGCGGATGTACATGCCACCAACTCCGCTGTTAGCATTCCCAGAACGGCACGCGTCTGGAGCATTCGCTCCGGGCCACGGAGGGAATGCAGGAACCAGATGCGCTCGAAGGAGAGGCCTGGAAGCACCCGGTTCCCGTCATGGAAAAGAGAGAGAAGCTTTTCCAACTCGACCATCGCGTGCGCAAACGCGATCTCTTCGGCGCTCCGGGCCCCGAGTTCCTGAAGGAGATACTCGCCCCACTCCTCGGCGACCGGGTGGTCTTTCACATCCCTCTTGAAGACGACCCAGAGACCAAAGTACGGGTTCTGCTGCACAAGATGGTTGCGCAGTTCCTGAATCTGTTCTCGTGGGGAAGGTAGAGTTCGCGAATCACTTTCCGACGCGTTGGACTGCGCTTGATTGAAAAGATGAACGGTCAGGTTCCGAAGTACCTCACCATTCAGAGCCTCCAATGCAGCCGTCCGTTCTGGGTCCTGAAGCATCTCGATGCGCTCAAATTCCTGTGCAACCGGAATGGGAAACGGAAGTCCCTGCATCCGGTAGAAGCTCCGAAAGTGATCGATGCAGCCGAGAGCAAGCGCATAAGGCTGCTCTGGAACAGGAATCTCGCGACGTACATGGAGGAGCCAGTCGTCATGACTTCCAAAATCGGATGGAATTGTTTTGGTCATTCTGGCCCTTTCAAGCACCCTTAAGTGTTGCGTTGCGGCGCCGTTCCTGATCGAGCAGAACGGTCGTTTGGTTCAGGCGCTGCTTGAGATTCTGCTCGCTGTTCTGCAACGCCTCCACGCGCCGCTGCAAAAGGAGGTTGTCTTGCTGCAGGCTCGCTGTGGCTGCATCCGGCGCCGAAGCTTCGATCTTCTCAGCTTCCATCGGCGTAATTCCCTTACTCACCGCGAGATTTCGAACGCTCCGCGTCAAGCTTCCGGCCGCCTCGGCATCCTGTTGCGAAGTCCCTGGCTTCTGAGACAGGTTCTTTTCCACATCGGTGTTATGGGCTTCGACCAGCTGATTGAACTGCTGGGTCCGACGCTCAATCTCGATCCTGTCGCTCACTTGGCCGTTCCATAACTGCGCGATAAGAGACGCCGCAATGACTTCGCGCCTGTCGGCTGCGCGCCACTGAAGAAGAACAATGGCGACCAGCCCGCTGAGCAAAAGCAGCGTTACAACATTCGACCAGAAGTAGAGATCGTCGATCGTGTTTTCAACGACAGCGTTCCGGGCGGACTCTATCGACGCCCCATAGTCTTTGTTCTGCGGATTGATCTTGCCTAATGCATAGTCAAAGAATCCCTGGCGCTTCTGGGCAGCCTGCGAGGTTGGAGTGGTCGGCCGATCCAGAGTCTGACCAAGAGACAGCCCGTGCACGCAGCAAATCAAGACGGCAATTGCTGCCAATCGGATTGTGACCTGATTACGCATCATCACTGCCCGCTCACCTCACCGAGGAACAACCCCGCCGTTCTCCTGCGCCGCTGTTTCCGGTTGTCGGCTTCCTTGAACCGCAGATTCACACCCACCCTCGGGTCAAGATAGCTGTGCATCTTGGGATAGAGGGAAGGCTCCAGGCCCGCCGCTTGAAACCTCGGAGCGCGCCGGACGTGGAGGTGTGAGTAGCGAGTGCCCTCGCGGTTATCCACCATCAGAATCTCCATTTGGCCTACGGGCAGATTCTTGATGTGGTCCTCGCGGGCGCGGGTTTCCTTGATATCGCTTTCGCTCCCCGTGCCAGTCTCGGTGTATTTGGTCGAGAAGATTCCGGTGCGGCGCACCGACAAGCTGCGGCGCTTCGTAGCAATCCTGGCTGACGCCTTCAAAAACCATTGCGCCGTGTTTTCTTCCGACACGTTCATGATCATCTTCGTTCCCGGCGCGGAAGAGACCTCGTCGGCGAACGCCTGGCTCACGCGTTGCAACTGGGGCATGCTCTGGAAGGAAAATAGGAATGAAACGCGCGCGCCGCGCGCCGTCTGGAGCACCTGGGTAAACCCGGGATATGCGAACGGCGCGAACTCATCCAGAATCACCGAAAGCATTGGTTCGTCTGCATCCCTGTCGCTGGCAGGCTGCGCGTAGCGTTTACCAACCATCAGCTGAATGTTCTGGAGCAGGATCTTTCCCAACGCTTCGACAGCACGCTGATTGCGATTTGCATTGAGGGAGACGAACAGAATGAGATCCCGTTCGAGAACGTCGTCGAGCGTCAGCAAGTCCTGGTAGGAGCCGGTCACGACCGACAACTCATCCTCCAGGAAGCTCAACAGTTCGTTCAAAAGTCCCTGAATCTTCTCCACTCGCTCCCGGTCTGCGAGCGAGCGTTGCAGCATCTTGACGGACATTTCGAAGTTCAATCGCTTCTGCATGGAGATGGTCGGCGCCGAAGCGAGGCGGGCCTTCGCAATTCCGATCTGTTCCTCCAGTACCTTCTCATCAAGCGCCATCACCAGCACGTCGTACACGTTGAAAAGCTTACCGGTGTACTGAAGTATGCGGACGAGGTCCGAGAGATAGGCCTCCTGGTGGCCCTTGAAGAAATCCTCGCGCAGACCGAAGGAGCGGAATATGAAGTTCACATGCTCCTGGTAGGCGTCATCGAGTGCGTAAAAGGGGTTGTATCGTGCCGACTCTGAAGGGTGCGTCGGATCGATCACTCGCAAATCCTGCAGGCGGCCAGCTGCCTCGATGTGAGGCAGAAGGCGGTCAAGGAACTCCCGCTCACCCTTGCCGTCGAAAATAATCATCGGCATCCTGCGCGCGCCAAAGCACCGTGTCAGATCCTGGGCGATGATGTTTTCAAGGAATGTAGACTTGCCCGCGCCAGTCCCGCCCACGATGACGCCATGCTTGATCCGCACCGTATCCGGCCACAGCCAAGGCTCCTTGTGGACGTTGTATCCGAGCAGAGTTGCTCCGCTTTGGTTGGCATCGCGAACCATCTCCGCATCCTTGGAAGTCTTAACAACGATTGCTGGGTGGGGCCAGTTTTCCTCTCTCTTCTTCCTTCGGCCAATTAGTTGCGCAATGATGAGTCCGCCACCAAAGAACAGGATGGCGCCATTCAGAAACATTTCGAGGCACTGGGCATTGCGAAGGTGGAGTCGCGACACGGCGACGTACCAGCAGAATCCAACAGCGGCGCAGGCGAATAACACAAGGACGCCAGCGACATCCTCAGGTCCCCTCTGGCGCCAACCGGGCTGATCGTAGTATTGGCTCATCAACGGCCTCCGACTGAGAAGTAGATAAAGATACTAACCAGAGCGCACAGGAGAACGACCGTGAGAACGAGCAACGGGCTTGGTCTCCAATGGCCCTTCTCATCGACGGGTTTTAGTTCATCGGAAAGGGATTCAAGGAGGGCGTTTTGCAGATTGGACTCGGCGTCGCTCAAGTAGATCTGTCTGAGTGCCTGGCGCACTTCCTCCGCCGAAATGTAGCCTTGCGCGTCCATGACTAGAGAACTACCTCGACCTTGAGTGGTCCGTTCTGGTCGGCGCCGAAGTTCAATTGATAGATCTGCGGCGGATTGCCTGCGGAACTTTCAATGCTGATGACGCCGGTTGTCTTCTCTCCGGGCGCAAGATCGCGCGCGCTGGATTCAGCCTGGATCACTGGAGTGCCAGACACTTGCCGCGCCTTGAAGGCCGCGAAGGTCTGGGAGTTGATCTGGTGATTCCTGAGACTCACAAGCGAAATGGGCTGTTCGGACGGGAACGGAGCGCATACATCTGGGTTTGTGACCCGGAACGGAGCGCTACTCCGATTGGCAATCGAATAGCGAATGTAGAGGCGGTCCTTCGCTCGGTAAACCTGCTCAACATCGACCACTACGCGGCCGTCGGCGAGCTTTTGCGGGTCATGGGTGACATTCTCGACCCCCATCATTGCCTGCGTAAGAACGAGCGATGCGATCTTGCGAATCTCCGCGTCCGAAGGCTCGGCCGAAGCCTGCGCGTTGACATGCTGTTTGGGCGCGGGCGCTGTGCGGACCAATACATCCATTGCCGCAAGCTGGCCGGCAGGGTCGAGTTCATAGCTCAGCTCACGCGAAGCCGTCCATACGAAGAGGTTGGTGGATACCCCTTCCCGGAGCGGCTTCACGAAGACCTTGTCGTCATGCCGCTCGACCTGAAAGCTGTCGGGATCGGCTATGGCGAGCGTGGACACGGACTCGCCAAATTCGAGAACCGTGAGATGGTTCAGCGAGGTTTCAATGTGCCGGATCTGGCTTTGGCTGGTGGTCTGCGCGCCTGCAGCGGCTACCGCAAGAGCGAGGGAAATCGTCGTGAGCGTTTTCATAGCGGCCTCCTGGGGCGCAACGTTTGTCCAAGAAACGGAAAGGAGAAGCCAAGCCAGAGGCTCAGACTTCTCCTTCGCCGGCTAGGAGTGCCCCAGGGGAATGGGAGCACTCGTGTTTTCGAAGAGCAGATTGCGCTTCCCCTTGTATTGGAAGAGAAAGACTCTCTTCTCGCATTCCGGGCCTTCTGGATTGGCGATTCGCTCGACGAGGAATGCTCGCCGTTCATCGTCAAACCACGCATAGCCGTTGACGGTCTTCGGCATTCGAACCCGAACCCGCTGACCGCCAGTCACCTCCGCGAAGGCATCGACCACCTCCTGCGGAAACGACTGGAAGAGGACCGCGCCGGAACCTGTGCCGCCAGTAACGACAGCATTCATCGCCTGCGCCCATGCCCGCCGGTTCTCCTGCTTGCCTTGCGCCCAGTAGTGAATGAACAGATGCAGGGAGCTGAATTGATCCCTTGCATCCTGCTCGTGTTCCCAGAGAGTTGCCTGCGCCCTGTTACGCGCAAGCACCGCAGACCTTCTCTGTTCTTTGTCTTCACTCAAGCGCACTGCTTCCCACTGCGCTTGAGCGTCCTTCAATTGCTGCTTGACCTCTTCCTCGCGCTGGACAATTCGGCTTGCTATGTCCCCATAGATGGAGTTCACCAACTGGCATTCCTCGAACATCTCCCGAGTCACGTGCTGACCCGAAAAGAGTCCGCGGAAGTCCTCGATCCCCATCTTCTCTTCAAAGCCGTTGCCGGTTTCGTCGGGAAGAAAGCCGAGTTCCTTGCGCAGGAGGTTATAGAGCCTTCCAACCTTGTCCGTATCCGCGATTTCAAGATGGGCCGGCAGGTCCGACACTCTACGCTCCCGCTTGTAGCGGAGCCAGGGCGCCGGCGCTACCTCCTTCCTGATCTCACTGACAACGGACTCATCAATCTCGACCCTGTGTTTGAGGGAATCGAGTGCGTTCTGTAGTTGCTCGACGAGTTTGTAGGCCAAGTCTGGTCTCCCCGCGGCAAGGCAAGAGGTCTTCAGGTCGGTGATCGAACCGATCCGATTTCCCCGCGCCTTCATGGCAACCGGGCATGCATTCCACCAGGGAGACTTGGCTTTCTGATGCTTCGTCTTTTCCTGCCGGAACTTTTGCCCATACGCGATCCTTCCCGCAACGAACTTCGGGAATTGATCGGACGGCATCACGCAGATGGTGTCGAAGTCGAAGTCACCGCCGTTCTTGCTCGCAGTCTTTGAATGGAGGATGTAAGTTCCCTCCATCCGGAGTTGCCGTTCAAGAATGGTTGCGACCAGCGTTTCATCGAGGTCGGCTGTTCCCAACGCCTGTTTGAGCGCCGGAACAAGCTCTTCGTTGGTGAGATGACGGATGGGCAGAAGGTCCTCCTGCATCCGAATTGGGTAGCGGACGCAAAGGCCCTTCTCAGCCGTCAACGATGTGATCGAGCTGTCTTCTGGTATCCAGTCGGACGCCGAGAGAATCTTTCCCCGGTGTTCGATCAGGATGCCGTCATCCGCTAGCGCGAACGATGGCAGTTTCAGGTCCGCGCTCGTGCAGGCACGGAATGCCCAGCGTGCGAGCTTGCGGTTCAATTGGTTGAAGACGTAGGGAATCTTGATTGCATTTCCGCTACGGTCCGCAAGGAGTACCGCCTCCGCCGGGTCACATCCTTCTGAAGCGGGATCGTTTTCTCGCTCCAGTGAATCGGGATCGAAGTTGACGCCATCGTCGATCGTTGTAACCTCGGACTTGCCGATTACTTCGAACAGCGCCTGGTAGTCGCCCTCGTCCCATGCCTTCCGCATCGTCTTGATTCGTTGGAGCGCCCACAGTTTCAATTCAAACTGCAGCGCCTCTTCCGAAGCATGTTCGATCAAGGTGTAGCTTGACCCAAACTCCGATTGACGGGAGATCTGTTTGATCCCGAGAATCGCCGGACCCATGAACATGCGGCCCGATGTGCCCAACTGGGGAAGAAATCGAACCCCTCCCTTTAAGGCCGGTTTGCAGGCGCTCTCGGGCAGAATGACGTCGACCGCGAGCCTGTCAGCCACGCGATCGTTCATTGCCTTCAATGCGCCCTTTGCCTGCTTCGGTTCGCGCGCGTCGAATGCCAGCCGAAACTGGCAAAAACGATTTGTGCCGATCTTCAGCTTCCGGTAGAGGGATTCACGCACCCAGCCCCGGCAGTCGTTGGTGCCAAGGACATGATCCTTGACCACAGCGATGCGCAGATCGGGCTCCTCGACCATCAGCTTGCAGTCGGAGACGAGAATCGCAAAGTACACGATCGCCGCCTCGGGCCAATGCTGAAAGCGCTCAGCAATCTGACCGGCGTGACCATGATCGACGAAGTAGAACTTTCCATCCTTCGCCGAACCGCTGGCCCCGACCAGTTTGTACTCGACCCCGCCGTAGTTGAGGCTCGCCATGCGGTTTTCCACCACAGACTGCTCATACGGCGTCAACTCATATGGCACACTGACTCGCGCGACTCGGATGCCGGGATAGAGTTGCCCGAGGAGTTTTCCCTCAAGCGTGTCCTTCCGTCCGAGCTTGGTTGGCTTGCGGGTCACTTCTCCGGACGCATCAATCCGTAGCTCAAGAATGAGCCGTTGATCGAGTGCCGCGTTTTGTGTCCTGTTCGCTGTCATGTTCTCCTCACTTGTCTGGCGCTTCTAGACGAAGTGACAAGAGATTGGCTGACGCCGGTTTCTTGTCTCTCGCCTGGCCGCCCGGGTTAGGGGTGGGGTGTTAGCCGAACCAGGTTTTGAGAGTGCAAACCGGGTCAGCGGAATTCCTCATCGCACTAGCGATAAGGCGTCAAAGGAGGCGACATGAGCCGTGTTTCAGGTTTGTCCCCTCTTTGAATCCGTGCTGACCTCTGCTACTTATGTCATGGCCCTACTTGCGAATGGGCCGCTTTACCAATGTCGGAGATCCTTCCTGCATCTCCGCCTCCGCCTTGTAGGCAAGGAGGGTGTAGATCACGCCGTTCTTCGACTGAAATGCCTTGATCAGAGCCTCGCCTTCGCTTGGCACCTCCACTCCGAGTTCGGGCTTCTCAACCGACGATCCCTCTTTGGCAAGAAAGTATCGGACGACTTCTTCCGTCTCCTTGCGCGACCTTCGGCCGGGTTTCGCCCCAGCAATTTGTTGAGCCGGCGGCTGCATTTCGGCAACCTTCGCGAGTGCGGCTTCCATCATTGACCTCCCTTGTTTTGAGCGGCGTCACTGTCCAGAGTGGCATCCGGCGCGTTCAGGATGCGGTCACGGCGCTCGCCATCAATCGGCCGTTCGCTGTAATCCGCAATCCAAAGGCCATCCGGGTTCACATCGGAACGCTTGTCGGCAATCAGACGCACTCGATACTCGTTCACGAAGTGATCGGTGGTCTCGCTTCCGTTCGAGAGATGGTGAACGTCCTTCACGCCGTAGACCAAGTACGTGAGCGGCTCGCCGGAAACCGCATCGATCTCACGCAGATGAAAGACAGACTGCACCTGGCCATCGTCGATCTTGCCTCGCGTGTCATCGTCCCCCAGGGCCTTCAGCGTGTAGGCGCGCAGGTTCCGAGTCATCATATTCAGACTGGCTGCCCAGTGGTCGTCCACGTCGGTCGGTGAGTAGTTGAGGTAACTGGTGAGGAAGCGCTTTACGAACGCCTCATCCAGGAACTCATCGGTCCCGCCGGTGGCGAGATCAGACACAGCGCCCTTTGCAGGCTTGCCCAGAACAGAGGCGTCGCCGTTGGGACCGATACGAATCACCGTCGGCGGCTGCATACGCACAAAGATGGCGAACCCAATTGCCACGAGCGCGATCGGAATGGTCAGAAAGGCAAGAAGCCAGGCGCGATTCGCGTTTGCCCGGAGCGCTCCATCCATTTCGTAATACTTCGGTCTCGCTATCGCCGCTTCGTCTACTTGAACGCTGCTGGTATTCATGAGTCCTCCTAATCCTGATTCTTGGCCACGCCTGCCAGGCTGCGAGCAGCAATCCGGGCGGCATGATACGCACCCCACGTACCGAGGTTGTAACGATGCACGGTCGGTCCTCTCCTTGCCGACGCCGACGATCTGGAACCTGCATTGGGTTTGGCGGCTGCAACGCTGGACTGGTTTTGAGGAACGCCGGAGCCTTCGGCTGAAACGGCGAGCGCCCCGCCGCTCTCCTCACTGGAGTTGTCGGCGCCCATCACGTCACTGATCGAGCTGCGAATCTGATCCGCATGGCCCTCAATGGTCGGAGAGCCATCCTGGAGCCCAGAGCCGCTTCTTCCTGAATTGGCTGCGATCGCCGACTGTTGCGGCGGCGCCGGTTGGTTTCCGCCTGCCGACGCGGTGAGCGCTCGCGCAGAGCCCGCAGTTGCTGCGCCGGAGGAGGTTCCCGCTGTCGCCCCGCCCGATGAACCAGCTCCTGCTGCCGCCACGCCTGCCATGGCGCCCTCAATGCCGGCTGCGCCCGCAGTCAGAGCGGTGACTGCAGTACCGACCATCGCCACAGCGGTGCTTCCAACGTCTCCGCTGACGATCCGCTTGGCAATGAATGGAATGATCGCGATCGCCAGCGAGTAAACTATGCTGACGATCCCGACCAGAATTGAACCTTCGAGGTTCCCGAGTCCGCCGAGAAAATCATTCTGGTTGAGCATCTGGCCTATTTGGCCCATTTGAATGGCGCTCAACAGTGCGCCGAAGCCGCCGTATAGAATTGGCCAAGCGTTCCAGATGAAGACATTCTCGGCATATGCCTTGGCGATCCGATTGGCCCCGCCTAACGGCATGAGGGCTATCACAATCGGTCCAAAAATGTACAGAATGCTCCCGTAGAAGATATAGAAGAATCCAAAGATAACTATGACAATGGGATAAAGCAAATACGCAACAATAATTAAGAGCCCATCTAATAGACCAGGAATGTCAGCTGTTATGAGTCCCCACAATTTTTGAGAACCTGCCTGATTGAATTGGGTTTGCAGATCAATCTTCCAGTTGTCTAGGAGATTCAGCGCTCCTGAAGCGTTGCTGACCCAGTTGCCCGCGTTCACGAAGCTTTGATTGATCGTGGTGAAGACAGCACCGTAATTCATTACTACTACCGCCGTGGCAATGTACTTGATAAGGCTTGTGCCTAGCCCGCGGACATCCCCGCCATGCATCGCCGATTGGTAGACCTGCCACAGAAAGCCTACGAGCAGGACGACATACGCCACGTTCTGCATCCCGGAAGTGATGCCGGTCGAGTCGATACCGGATACGGCTTGCGTCAAGAAACGCTCGAACAGGTTCAACTGCGTCCCTTGAAAGAACGCGAGCATCACCTCGGGATGTAAGCTCAAGTGCAGCATGCCTGTCACCTGTTGGTCAGCGACCCGTTGATTAAGCCGTTGTTGTTTGTGTTGTCTGTCGTCGCGAGCTTTGAGATCTTGCTCTGGTTGGCAAGATCGATCCCACGAGTCCGCATCAGCTCCGCCAAAGCTGCTTGCGTATAGGCATTGGCTCGCACAACCCACACGTCGGCTTCTGCTTCGAGAATCGGAGCGCTGCCGGGAGCGGCTTGCGAGATCTGCTGCCCCATCTGGTTGGCCTCGTTCAGCTCCGCATCCGCTAGGGCGTCGATCTCAATTGCCCGCTTCATTGCGTCCTGAGCCTGAGCATCCGTCATGTCTGTCATCGTCCTCATCTGCGGGGAAGCGGCGTTCTGCGGCATTACAACGCCATATACGTTCTGAAATTGGCCGGAGACAGTCGGCACGTTGGCCGCGTTGCGCGAGAGCAGAAGGGATTCTAGATTCTGTGACTGCGGCAGCGTAGCGCTTGACACGTTGACGTGGAACAGATTGCTGATCTGATTGAATTGCCCTTCGAACTGCATTACAGAAGTCTTCGCCTGGTTGATTGCGGCGAGAGGGTACATCACTTCCTGCTCATACTTCGCTACACTTTGTTCGTACTGATTGATGGTCTTGAGAGGCGCGGCGATGTAGGTGGACATCAGCGACTGCATCTTGTCGAGCGCTGCGAGTATCGCTGCAAGGTCAACGCCGAATTGCCCGTTCGCGCGTGTCGGGAGAATCGCCAGCACGCCGAGCACAACTACCGCCGCTTTCATCAGCGTGGGCCGATACCATGGGCGCGCTTCGCATTGATCCTCTTCTAATCCGTTCATGGGTTTTGCCGGGCCTGGCGGGAGGAGAGGCTTGCGCCGCCAGAAGAATGACCTGCGCTGTTTGTAGGGGTTCTTATTCGGATCCGTCATAAAAGTCTCCTTATCGCGCTGTGAGCGCCCCAGTAATCAAACTGTTGATGCCACCTGTAGCCGCTGTCCGGCGTTTGACGAGAACGTTGTCGTGAGCGATACGGCCGGCCTCCTGACGCAATTCCGCCGCAAGCATCTTTTGCATGAATGCCTGGCAGCGTAGATTTGCGACCTGAGCTTGGGCCGTAAGGAAGGGGTTGGAGCCGGGCGTGCTGACGGCGACCTGATTTTCCATCTGGCTGGCGGTCTGGAGAATTGCGTCGCCCCCCTGGTCGGCGATGAGGGTTGTCTTTAGGTTCTCCTGGCCCAGAGCATCATCAACATCCATCATGACGCGGTCCTGCGGCGACGCTGCATTGACCTGCGGGATCGCCCCATAGTTCGCCATGAAGCTGGCCTGCAAAGCCGGAATTTGCGCTGACAGCCGGCTGTGCAAAATACTTTCGAATTGTTGGGGACCGGGCGTGACCGCGCTTGTAAATTGTGTATTGAATATCTGATTCATCTGGCCGCGAAAACTGCTGGCAGAGTTCGCGACAAAGCCCCGGGCCTGGTTGAGTGCCGCGATGGGTGCAACTGTTGACTGGTAAAGCTTCTGCACTTGCTGGACAACCTGGTTGATTTGGCTCAGCGAACTACCGATGTCGTTCTGGATCGTGCCGAAGATCTCTTTGAAGACATCGAAGATGCCGGCGTGCGCGCGTCCGGGTACAAGCATTGCGATGCCGAGGACGAACGCGGCAGCCAGCCATTTCGAGCGACCGCGCCGATCTTCGGCTGCGCCTGGAGCGGCCACGTCTTCTGCGTATGGAACGCCGTTCAGCAACAATGCTTCCTCCGGTTTACGATCGTTCTGTTTCATTGCACAATTACCTCCTGAACCTCTCCGGAGAGTTCAACCGGCAGTGGGGACAGATCCGCCAGCCCGCGCGGATATTGAGTGGCAAGCTCTTCGTAAGCCTGGATCAGAGGCTGTTGCCTGTGACGGCGCAGCCACCACTTTCGGAAGCTTCGCTCCCGTGCATAGGTGGTGGTGATCCAGTAGTCCACGGCGCTCGGAACAATCCGGATGGCGTGTGTCGATTCAGCCTTTTCCCCTATTGCGATGAGGAACTCGGCGCTATGACCCTTTTTTGGGTGGGCGAAGGTCTTGATCTGATTGAGAGCCGTTTCGTTCAGGTGAACGTGCTCCCGGAGCGCCGTCATATCGCCGGGCTGCTTACCGATGATTTTGGTGGTTGCATTCTTGACGATGCCGGCGCCATGCTCGTTCGGCCGGTCTGGAGTCCCCACAAAATCCTCCGGCGTCTGGCTGATTCCCCAGACGCTGGCGTTGCGCTTGCGCGCGGTGCGGAAGAGTTGGACAACGACACTAGCGAGAATAGGTGACTCGAGAAGCGCCCAGCATTCGTCGAGCAAAACAATGCTCGGCTGACCCGTGAACCCCGATGCTCGATAGGTGGCCGTGTGCGCAATCAGCAGGCTCATGGCCCGCTCCAGACGGGGATCGTCCTTGAGTTTCTCGACGTTGAAGTAGAGCCAGGGATTGTTCAACTGGACAGTCGTTGGCCGATCGAAGAGCCGCGCGTAAGGGCCCTCATCAACCCAGGCGCGGAGCTTGGTCGAGGCCATCTGAGCCATCGCGTTGATGTTCTGATTGCGGTCGCGGTCCTGCCAGTGAGCCAGTTCGGCGGCCAGATCCCCGAAGAGCGGAATCGGGTTCGAGGTCTTCGCGCTGCAGCGCTTGTAGGTCGAGGCGATGGCTTCAAGCAGTACGCTGTCGAGTAGGTCAATATCGAGATCCGGCGGCGTATTCTCCCCCAGCATGTGCCGGGTCAGGTTCTTCAGAAACGAAATCTGATCGTTCGAAGGCTTGGTCTCCCCGCTGGGCAGGTCCCAGGGGTTGATCGTCTGCTCCGAGTCGAGCGACATCTCGATCATCTCTCCGCCCATCAACTCGACCAGCGGCTGATAAGAGTCGCCCCGTTCGAGGATTGAGATAAGAGGATTTGCGCGGGCCGCCATCAACAGCATCTGCTGTGCGGCGAGCGTTTTGCCGCCGCCGCTCTTGGCCATCAAGAGGCCATTCGCGTCGGAAAGTTCAGGGTCAAACATGGAGAACGGGATCAACTGGCGGAAGGGCGTCTCGAACAGAATGAGCGGGCTCCTGCGCGTGCCGGTCCACGGCATTTCCACCGGCACGAGATCGGCGACATTGGACGTAAGCATGTCCTGGTCCCGTTTATCCGCCTCGGCCATACCCGGCAATGTGCCGAGAAAGATTCGCCGCTTGGCGATTGTCTCCGCCACGGCCTTCGCGCCGTTCATATGCGTGAAGGCGTTCAGCACTTCTTGCGTGCGGTTGGCGAGTTCGCGCTCGGCCCGTTCGAGATCGCGAAGGGTGACCGCCGGTTGCGAAGTCCGCACCACGACCGAAAGGCTCAGCTTGGCCGTTTTGAGGGATGACGATATGATGTCGCGCTGCACCTGAATCAGCTGCGCCTGCGCCACTTCTGCTTCGGGATTGGATTTGAAGTTGCCGTTTGCATCCTTCTGCGCGGCCGTCATCTTTTGTAGGCGTTTCTTGTAGCTCTTGAGTACCTTCACCTGGTCGGGAATTACGACTTGCCCGCTAATGACGATGGGGAAACCGAGAGTCGAGAAGTTCTGCAACATCCCCGGGAAGGTCGCATCCGGAAGTTCCTTGAGACTCACAACCCCGTAGAGATATCCGTCGATATTGAGGTAACTCTCGGTTTCATTGAGGATGCTCGCCTCGGTTGCCTGCTCCCGCGCGCTGCGGTACTCGATCATTTCCTCTCCGGGCACATATTGCCGCCGATCGCGCCGGATCGGGTGTTGCGCGTGCTTCAGTTCCTCGAAGAGTTCCTGGGTGACAAGTCTCCGGGGCCCGAGGCTGGCCGCCTCCATCGACCCCTCGATGCCCCGGAGGATGGATTCAAACTCCGCCAGATAGGCCTCATGCTCCCTGCGTGTTCGCTGGATGGCCTTTTTCTGGCTCAGAGTGAATCCACCAATGCTGCGGTTCTGTTGCGCTGAGTGGTAAAGCTTCGCGTGAACACGAGGATCCCAGTTGAGGTACACATGAAGCCGGTTCTCGAAGAAGGCACCGCTGTTCTCTTTCTGCCGCCACATTCTAAGTCGGTGGGTATCGAGCGCCATCACCTCCGACTGCTCAGTGCGCTGTTCGTGGATGTAGCTGTCGAGCAGGTCGCCCAAGTGCTCGGAGATCTCATAGCGAAACTGAATGCGCATGCTGACGTCGGGAACGCTGCGAAACAGCGCTTCAAGCATCGCCTTGGTCTGGTTGCGGTCGCCGTCTGTGGCAAAATACGCGAGCACGCCTCTGAGTTCATAGCCCGCGACAAATGCGCCGCTGGTGCGAACCATGACGTTGTCGCCAATCGGAAGGTCCCGGAGAGGCAGCAGCTCGCAAACTGCGGGCGCCTTCAGCTTCCGGTCGTGCTCCGCATTCGTTATCGGCATGGCTGAAGCCTCCGCGCTGACTTTCGACTGTCGAGTTGCAAACCCTCTCTCGCGACCCGGACCAGGGGAGCGATCCGCTCATTGAATCGAGCTGCAAAGACGACACTCGCAAATATCGCTCGCGCCGCTTCCAGGTCGAGATCGAGAGCAACGGACCCGTCTGGCTTCTTTTTGATCGAGGCGTGCATTTGACTACTCCTCCTCGTCGACCACGTAAGCATGCGTCAGTTCTGAATCTCGCTCAAGTGCGCACCAGGCTTTCGGAGCAAAGTACGAGCGGACTAGGTCGGTAAGATAACCGCGCGGCCTGCCGTACTTGAACAGGATGAGAAACGGCACGGCCAGCGCCGGCACTACGAACTCCATGAAAATGTTCAGTGGCATCCCGAGCACATGCGCGTTGCCGCTAGCGAAGTGAGCTAGGAGATTCATCAAAGCAGCGAGCGCGAGCACCAGAATCAGGTCCTCAAACTCCAGGCCAAGGAACGTCACTTTGGTATGGAGATTGCGATGAACCGGCGTTAGATCGAGACTCATGGTTCTACCCTCCAACTCCGTGGGCTTGCGTCACCATCGACTCGGCCAGGCGCATGATGCCCGAAACCGACAGCGCAGCAATCGCCGCAATGAACTTCCTGATCCATGTCGAGCCTGGGTAGATCTCGGAGACCACGCCGCCCATGTGCAGCGCCATCGCCACGAGCTGGGTCAAAGCGAACATGGGCAGGATGACGTTGGCCGTCCAGTTTGCCAAACTCATCGTCGCCATCCAGAAGACATCGGCGTTCGTCGCTCCGGTATGCTGAACGAAGCCTTCGAGCGCGCGCAACATTCCCGAACACATCAACGAGGCAAAGCCTCCATATAGCAACTGCTCGAATGGAGCGCCTTTGCTGTAGCGATACACAGCTCCCGCAAAGAACAGGCCAGCCATCGTGGGCATCATGGTGTTGCCGGCCCAGGAAGCAAGGTTCGTGATGGCGCCGTCGAGACTCATACCTTCTCCTTATGCAGCCATTGCCCGGAAGAGCGCGAGAAGACCGCTCACGCTCAGAAAAGAGATAGCGGCGAAGACCAGCCTGGTCCAGGGTCTGTGCCGTACAAAGTTGATGACTGCTCCGACACAGGCCAGTCCGGCCGCGGCCGGCATGATTTGCCCGGCAATGTAGTTCCAGAGAGAGGTCAGCATGTCGGTCATCGCGTACTGTCCTCCCGAGTTCCAGCCCTGCATGAGTTGCATCGTGGCCGACAGAGACATCAGGAAGAGCGCCGTAACAATGGAGCCAAGCGGATTCTCACCTGCCGCGCCATCGAGTGTTGCCTTCAGAACGAAATAGGCCGCAATCACAGGGACCAACTTGGCGACAACGATCTGGTTGACGAAGTTTTTAAAGACTGTCTCCATGCTTGCCAGCCAGCTGGTGCCCACCGACCCGCTCCCCGAAGGAATGTTGATCCCTTGCGCCGCGATCCATGACAACAGTTGCGGGAGAGTCAGAAGGACGATCGTCCACAGAACCCACTTGCCCGTGCGGCCATTCACATGAAAGTTGACCCCTCCTTCATGCCGCAGGCTCACTCCCGCGGCGGCCAGCGTGCAGAATGCCGCCGGCACCGCGAGATCAAGCAGCAGTTGCAGCAGGTCGAGAAGGAACTGTGGCGGTTGCATCGCTGGCGCTCCCCTATTGAATGCCTTGCGCTTGCGTGATGAAGCCCTCAGCCATGCGTCCAAGACCGGAGATCACCATGAGGGATACGCCCGTTACGCCCCAGCCCATATAGCCGCGGCCACTCTTGAAATGCCATCCGGCGATTCCCAGGCAGGCGACCGCGATCACCGGAGCGATGACGTTGCAGCTCCAGTTCACTATGTTGAGGACAGTCCCCTCGACCGTGGTCGCCTGCTGGCCTTGAACGGCCTGGCCGAACTGGGGCGACGTTCCGAGGTTCTGGGCTCTCGCTGCAAATGGCGCAAGGAGATTGCTCATCAGGATGAGACCCAACGCGAACTGGAGAGCGACACGAACCCAGTTGATCTGGTCGGGACGGTGGATGACGAGCGTGGAGGTTGGAGCGGACGCTTGGGAGCGCCCCCAGTAGGTCAGTGCGGTTCTCATACGTTTTCTCTCCTGGACTCGGCTGCTCGGGGGCATCCGTGTCGAGTGAGAGAATGGGTCGGAACCCGGACTCGGTCAAATGACCTGGCGGAGACCGGAATAGGAAACCGCTCTATCTCTAATCGTCTGTATGGGTTTCGTGGTTAGGGGGGTGCGCGCCGCGACTCGATCCTTCTGGCGTTGTGGCTTAATTTGGGAAAATCGGGCTAAAATCTCAATCGGAGGGACCGGTGTCGCAAGCTGTCGCCAGGTCAGAGGCAACGGAATGGCATCTGTATCGCAGCTGAATCCGTATCAATGTGACCAGTGCGGGACCACGAACATCGTGGCTGCGCCCGTCCTCTATCAACAGGGAACTCGGGCTTATTCTGGCACGTTCAGTTCAGGGACGAGTCAATCCTTTTCTGCTCAAGCCGCTGCACCGCCAGATCCTCGCGGATACGGACGACCTCTGCTGCTATGGGGAATACCCATATGCTTTACCTTCTTTTGGGGCTTCGTCGGTCTCGTCGGCATTCTCAATCGTTCTAAGTCCGCTCTGGCATTGGGCAACACGGTCGCAATTCTGTTGCTTCTCGGTGTTGCGTGCGTTGGCGGGATGCTTCTGAGTTTTCGTCGGATAGCCCGTTATAACCGCGAGGTCTATCCTCGCCTCCAATGGAACTGGGAGCATACATATTTCTGCAGGCGTTGTGGGAAGCTCCGTTTGATCCCTTCATAAGCGCTGTCAGGCGCAGATTGCGGAAGGCGGCAAGATCCCATGCGGAAGTCGGCGGCTGGAGAACTGGGTCTATTACCCACATCTCACGATTTTGTCCCAACTCCACACTGAGGCATCGGGGTCGATCTTTGCTCATTTCCAAATTGAGCAATCGGGATCGATAATGCCTCAACCGCACAGTGGGTCATCCGGACCGATCTTTGCTCAATCGCGAATCGGGTCAACGGGAGCCAACTTTGCTCAACCGCACAGTGGGTCATTCGGAACGGTTTTGACCCGACTCCAGAATTGAGCAATTGGGCGATTTTGCCTCAACCGCACACTGGGTCAATTGGACCGATCTTTACCCAAGCGCGGCCTCTGCAAACACGAACCACACTCGCCCGGCGGAGAGATTGCACGTGAAGCTAGAAAGGCTCAACGGGCGCAGGAGGGATGGACACGACGGTTCTGTGATCGATGGTGCAAAGCCTGCTGCCATCAATCTCTAATAAGCGGCCCGCGAACGGAATTCCGTCACGGCACACAGAAAGCCCTGGCACGTGGGCCAAGGCGGAGATGTAGAGTCTGAAGTCTGCATTCAATAGGGGGCATTCATTGAGAACCTGTTTTCTCCCACTATGGTGATGGGTTAAGCGGAATTCACAGGCTCTCTTACACGTTCTCGCGTGGGTCTCAGCAATAGCAATTCCTCCACGACATATCCGCCTCTTGTCCCATCTGAGAACGTCACAATCAGGCCGTCCTTGCCGTCCTTTTCGACCTCGAGTATTTCTATTTCCTCATCCATGGCAAACAGAATACCCGTCTGCTAGGCTGCCAACTGTCCAAAATTGCACACTGGTAGGTTTAAGTCGATCAACGCAGAATTAAGACACTACCGGGCGGAGAGCTGAAGTGTGTGATTTGTGGCAATCTACTGAGCCGTGCCAACTACCTTGTGAAGTTCGGCAGGGCTTTGTTCATGCTTGGTGAACACGACGTAGATCTTGGTGTCGGCAGGCACGGAAACGACTACGCGACTGTTGGCATTGAGGCTCATGACTTCGGAATCGCCAGCCGTACCGATGTTCTCGGCCAGCCGCTCCCGCAGCATATCGCTCTCGGAAAAGGCAGCGCTCGAATTGTTGCCCGCCACTTCGGCGAGAACCGAGCCGATCCCTGACGCGGCGCGAACCAGAAAGTTCTTGCCTGTGTTCTTCCCGTAGACGTTCCCTTTGATCGGCCCGAGATCGAGCCCGGTTCCAATTGCATCGATCTTCTCCCGCGCGCCATCGAGCAGTTCGATCTCGTCGAACTTCACGCCTACGAGTCCGCTTCGATCGGCCTGCTGGAGTTGACCATACACGCGTGCGCCGGCCGGAACGATAATTCTGTCGCCGATGGCATAGGTGTATTCGACTACCGCTACCACGGGGGCCTGCACAGCACTCGATATCTGGGTCTCAAGCTTGGCTTGAATGCGGGTACCCGGCTTCAGTTCCAATATTGCTACACCATCGTCATTGGAATTGACCTTCGGCGCCACTCCGGCCTGGTTCTGTGTCACACTTCGCACGAAAATGATGGACGGCTCCTTCAGGCCATTTTGCTGTACCTGCGAGGTCTGCTCAGCAGGAGGTCCGCCGTATGGCGCTGGATCTTCCCATTTCTGCTGCGTATCCGCAAAGGACGGTACGCTGCCCAGCGAAGTCGCCGCGGAAGGCTTAGCCGCCACTGGCTTGAAATGAGCCTGGTCGTTCAGAGAGCGTGTTCGCCGAATATCACTTGGACCAAGCTGACCGTTGCTGTTGTCGGGCGCCGGCGTACGCACGGTGTCCATCACCGGCGTCACGCTGCCCTTGGGCGGTTTCATCAACTCCTGATTGGCCTGCTGAGACGGCTGCCTTGCCTGCGTTGGCTTCTTCGGGGATTTGCCTACTAAAGCCGTGAATACAAAGAACAGAACCGCAACGGCCAGCCCGCCGCCGAGAAGGACGAGTTTGCTCTTGCTGATCCCTTCCACTCCCTTGGTGTCAGCTCGTGTCGCAAAGGTTGTCGCAGGTTCATGTCTTCCATTAAGGACGGTTGATTTACGAGCTTGAGTCGGCTCATGTGAAGGCACCGGCTCGGTGGATTCCTCGATTGTGGTGGGCATGCTTCCATTCCTGCTGGTGTCATTGACGCTCATAGCCTCTGTACTCCTTTCTATTTGCCGTCGCCGGAGATGGGTGGGGTGAACGGCAGACGAATCAAGATGGGACGATCCACCTGGTCCGCCTGCGCGATCTGCAGAAACAACTTCTCCGTCGACTCCTTGAAGTTGGGTCGGTCGAAGACAACCACGCCATCAGCTCGGCCTCCAGGCTCAATCCGTGTTGCGCTCAACCGGTAGTCGCGGATCTCCAGCTGATCCGAGATGATGCCTTTGCCTTCCTTCTTTTTCTTCTTTGCGGCGGTGCGTCCCGTGATCTGGATCTGGGGCGGAACGATCTCTACAGGCTGATCCGAGCTGTTCAGGACGGAGTAAGCGATCACCGTTTCGTTGCTCAACTGCCGCATGTCGCCGATCGATGTCTCGATCTGCTTGTCCTGCCATTTCGTCCATTTGGGGGCATTCACTTTCTGCTGCTGCCTGAACTCCTCGTCGAGATTGGAAAGCGGCGATAACTCTGGGCCGGTGTCCCTGCCACTGGATTCATGCGCTGGAACCTTGCCAGCTACGGCTGGCATTGTTGGGACTCCGGAGTCTGAGGAAATCAGAAAGCTCCGCGCGGATCGGTACTCGATCAGGAAGTCCACCGGCTGCGATTGATTCGGAATGCCAGTGCCATCGCTTACCAACTCCAGCGTTACGTGCTGGCCCGATTTCGTTGCGATCAGGAGGTTCGACTGAGCCGCCTGTTTCGTGATGGGCTTGACATAAACATACTCAGGCTCACCCTCGTTGTGCTCGGCCTTGAACTCGCCAGGACTGCCCAGAATGACGGACGTCACCTCCTCTGGCATCCGAATGGTCGACTCAAACTCCGGCCGCAGATGGAGGACCGTGATCTCTCGCGGGTTAATTGTTATGGTTGCGACACGTGCTCCAACCGTTGCGTCCGTAGCGCTGAGGCGCAGCGGAATCAGGAGTGCGATGAGGATGAACCAGCGAAGCTTCATGGCGTTGACCTCCTCGGCGGCCGCATGGCCGCATATTTGCGAATCGTGAACTGCCGCCGGACCGCCAGCACGTAGGCCACAACGTCCGGGTTGTGATAGTTCAATTGCTCCCGGGCGATCCCATGGTCGCCCGCGTAATAGGCCGCAACGACCAGCCGCATATCCCCGTGGAACTCCCACATCAATGCCGTCACATAGCGCGTGCCCGCGGCAATGTTCTGTTCTACGTCGAAGGGTTTGACAGCGCCGTAACGACGCGCTGTCGCCGGCATGAGCTGCATCAACCCCATCGCTCCCTTGCTCGAGAGTGCTCGCGGATTCCAGCGCGATTCAACGTCGATTAGCGCAGCGACCAACTCAGGTGAGATACGGTAGTGCCCTGCATATTGCCGCACAAACTGCGCCGCCGGCGCGGGATCGACTTGGGCCGGTGCGACTCGGGGGAGCAGCAGCAACAGCAAGAGTAGGCATCGCTTCATGAAGGTTTTCCTCCAGGGAGTGCCAGGCTCCGCGCAAATCGGGCGCCGTCGTCCAGCAGGCTCTTGAATCCTTCGCGGAGCAACAGATGACGCCGGTCCTTCTCCGTTTTTGCCAGGAACGGCAGCAGCACGTCGCGGTGCTCCTCGGTTACGTGGTCGGTTCCGAGCAGTTGAAGTGCGTTGGCAAAGTCGATCATCTCCGAGACCGACGGAGGCTTTTCGAGAGAATAGTTGCGGAACGAGAGCGCAATCCCCGCCATCTCCCGATGAAACTTCTGATCGGCCTTCGGTGTGCGGCTGGCGATGATCTCCGCTTCTCGCTCCGGCGTCGGGTGCTCGACACGCACGTAGAGACTGCGTCTCCGGATGGGGTCGCCCAGTCTGCGCTCCTCATTACTGGTGAGCACGACGAAGGGAATGCTTTTCGCGGTTACGGTTCCGAACTCAGGAATCGAGAGGGTCCATCCTGAGAGGATTTCTAGCAGCATCGCTTCGAACCCTTCGTCAACCTTGTCCAATTCGTCAATGAGCAACACGCATGGCCGATCGCATTCGAGCGCGCGCATCAGAGGACCGGGCCGGAAGAACTCCCGCCCTTTGAGGTTCGCCTGAACACTCTGCCAGCTCTCGTGCTGGCCCTTTGAGAACTCCATGTAGAGCCGCTGTAGACCCTCATCGAAGCGCCCGATGGCCTTGTCCTCCGTCACGCCGCGGTAGCACTGCAGTCGCTCAACATGCGTATCCGCAGCGGCGGCGACAGAAAGCGCTAATTGAGTTTTGCCTGAGCCGGCGGGGCCTTCGAGCAGCAACGGCTTCTGGAGTTTCGCGGCCAGGAAGACAACCTGGGTCATCACGGGGTCGATGAAGTAGCCCGTGGCGGCGAGCTTGCTGGAGAGGTCTTTGAGGGAATCAAACATCGGCCTGTCCTCGCGCTTCTACTGGAATCGGGACCGCAGTTTGCGGACCCTCGGCGCTCTGGCAGCCAAGCAAAATGTCTTGCGCAGAGACCACTTGGGCCCAGACATTCGCCAGCGAGGTAGCCCCTAACGCCGCGAATAGGATCAGAATCCCGCGGCTCCAGACGTCATGTGACCATGTCGTCCAAACTGTGCAGCCGTAACAGACAACGACTGTAAAGTCGATAAGCGTTAGCAATACGGCGATGATGAGAAACCTGGGTCGCTTGATCACTTGGTCCTCCTCGAATGCGGAGCCAGCATGAGGCGATCTCAAAATTCGGTCAAATCCACAATCTCATGTGGATCCAGAGCAGTTCGATACGAACTGCAGGCCGGTTTATTCAGGAGAGCCCCTGCAATCGCCGGTGTACTCGCTCAGCAATCCGCTCGGGAATCCGCATGGAGGTATATCCTCTTTTCGACCGGGTGTGCGGACGTGCGATCTTAACCACTCCGGGCTCTTGGCTGAAGAGGCGCCGAATCGTGTTTTCGCTGAAGAACCAGCGCTTTGACAATTCAGCCACGGTGAAATGTCGCTCCAGGTCCGAAAAAACGGCATTCGTGGACCGTTCGCCCGAAGCACTCGATGCTAGCTCGTGTTGAAGTTCCATGCGGCAATTCCTTTTTCAAGGTTGAAGTTGGATAGTTCATGATTCAGAAACGTCCGAACTGCCAAATGCAGGCGAATTATTGGTAACCCAAGTACAGAGTTCGGTCAAAATCCCTTTGGACGAACAAGTAGAGAGAGCTCTGGTTGGACCGTAGAATGAAAATTGGAGCAAGCGATGACGAACGGGCATCACCGGCGTATGCGAGGAAAAGAGGGAATCCACCTCATCTCCAACCCGGAAGGCGGGGATGAAGCTGCGCTCGCTATTTCCGCTGCCGAGGCAGCGGGTCTCAGCCAGGAGCTTACGGATGAGCTCAGGCTCGTCTTTCGCCGGGCCCAAGTGAGTCCCGACCTGATGTACGCGTTCACGAAAACCGGCTTACTCGTTACCGAGGACAGCCGAGACCGGATATCTCCCGCCCAGTTGAGCGAGTGGAAGCGTACGCTCGGTGCCTATCGACGAAGGGCTGAAGTGGATAGCCGCGCGATCGAACTTTGCTACTCGCTCCGTCACGAGCGGGGTCGTTCAGACTTGTCGCAGAAGCGGCGCTTCGCCGCATCCGAGTTAGGTGTCGCCGTACTGAATGCCTTCGATGAGGAAGTCAGCTCTTTCGCCATGGAAGGTGCGTTTCTCAACGCGTGGTTAACTTACGCCTTTCGACGCATGCGTGTCCCTACAGATGAAGCTGAACGGCTGCGCCGAACCTTCGGCAAGGAGATGAAGGAAATTCTCGCCCTTCTGGAGCAGAACTGCGATGATCTGCCGAGCCCGACCCGGAGCGCTGCATTCGACAAGCGGGTGGCACGCATCGAGGCTGCTAGAGCTGCGCCAGAAACGTGGCTGGGTCGCCCGCCTGCCTCGAAGGGAGAAGCTGAGTGGGAAGTGGAACCTGCATTCGAGCATCTTCAATCCGCGATCTCATTCTGCAACGCGGCGCAGGTTCCCGACGACGTAATGGAGGCACTGTTCTTTCGATTCTGGCTTCGAACCCGAGTGATTAACGATCGCATGCCGGAAGTCTTCTTCCAGACTCTCGACGAACACTGGGACCAGGTGCAAGCGCGTGTTCAAAGCCATATGGCGCGGCATTCCGGGCCGACTTTTCAGTAGTCCTCATGCCGTTGCCTTCGCCTTCTTTCCCGTATGAATCAACTGCCATCCGGCACGCTTGTTCACCGAAGCGGCAGAAGTCGGCGGTGTACTTTGCGGCCCGTTCCCTGTGGCGGCGTTCCAGGCATTGCGTACGCTCTCCTGCAACTGAAGCTGTCGCGCCTTCACGAAGGGCGCGTAGCTCTTCTCCGTGATCTTCACCGAAGCATGGCCGAGCAAGAGCGAAACCTGATCGATGGGTACGCCGGCGAGCAGCATCTCCACGGCGAACGTGTCGCGGAACATGTGCGGATGGCATCGCTTTTTCTCGCCGTCGGCTGTTCTGATATCCGCCGTCTTGAACAGACGGCGATAACTCCGTTGCCAATCGGCGACAGCACTCTTTGGATCTCCATTGCCGCTCCAGAAGAAGTAGCGGGGATTCGGCTTGGGGCCGGGCGGAATGTTTTCGAGCGCCTCCACGACGTGCGGGGGGAGCGGCACGTAGACAGGTGTCCCGGTCTTTGCCTGATAGAGCAGAAGGCTATCGCCATTTAGGCGATGCCGTTCGAGGGTCACCGCATCGCGGATGCGTAGCCCGCTCCAACGCATTAGCAGGGTCATGGTGCGAAGCCTTGTCTGATTCGCCTTCACATCTCCGCCGCCGCGATCGCCCCGGCGAATGTAGGTTGCGGCGATGATCCGCTCGAATTCGTCAGGCGGGAAGTAGTCGGTCGGGATTTGCACGACCTTGATCTTCCCGAGGCCGATGGCGGGGTTCTCGGTCAGGTAGCGGCGCCGTACGCAGGCCCAGAAGAACCCAATCACGCGGCTCTGCTTTTTCTGCTTGGCGAGGGGGCCGTCTTCCCAGGTGTTGCGGAAGTTCAGCAGAGTGTCCAGCTCCAGTTCATCGAGGTATTCGATCCCCTCGACGCGCGTCCAGACAAGAAACTGCTTGCGGAAGATGGTTTCGAGTTTCTTGAGGGTCGAGGTTTCGACGCTGCGGCTGACGGCATCGGCGAGGTATGCGTCGACCGCTTGCGCCACAGTGACCCTTGGCCGTGGCTTCGGTACGAGTGGTTCAGGGACTCCCGTCCGGGACATCGGCGGGGGATCGGCCGGAGTGGGGATGGGCGGCGCCGAATCGGCCGCCACTGCGGTGCCGAAAGGCGGCAGGCCCTTGATGAGCGCCTCCTCAAGCTTGACGCGCACTTCTTCGGCCTCGGCCCACTGTCGGGTTTTGGCGCTCTGGCGAAAGTAGTATCCGTTGACCTGGCCGCCGACCCATTTGGGGCAGTTGCAGCGGCGGCAGGCACGGTCTCTCGAAAATCTGCAGCTGGTGGAGTGGCGGGTAAAGACAGAAAGCAGCATCGGGCTCCCACTTCTTCAGGTGAGATTGCCCGCGGAACGGAAGTCGGTCAAAGGGCGCAACGTACAAATTACGTACAAAACTGCGCGTCGATTTTGCCTTTGGAAGATAAGCTACTGAAAATAAGTAACTTAGAGTTGGTGGAGGCGGCGGGAGTCGAACCCGCGTCCGAAATCGCTGTCAGCCAGGAGTGTTCATGCTTTGTCCGGTTCCTTTTGGTTTCGCCTCCGACACTCAGAGCGGACAAGATGCGCCGGAAACTAGTCCGATGATCTCGCGCAAGCAACACGGACCGAGCTGCTCACGCCAGCCTACTGTATGACGTCCGCTCACAGCCCATAGGTAAAGCCGTGGAAGACGGCAGCTTATTTAATTAAGCTGCAAGTGCCAGATTATCGTTGGCAACTTTAGTTTTGCAGGCGATTACGGGTGCCCACACCCCGACATGACTCCTTTGCCGCAATCGATCCCGTCGAAACCGTGACGCCCCCATTCCGGGTGCGAGCCGGGCCAACCGGCTCGTGCTGCAACTCCTATTCTACGCCGATTCCCTTTTCGCCGTCGGCCGCCGCTACTGCCTGTCCAGATCGATGCTCTCGTACTCGTGCCTGGCCACCGCAGCCCTGATCTGCGCCGGCGTCTTGCCCAGCTTCGTCTGCTGGTACGCAAAGAACCCTTCCTTGGCACAGGTCGAGCACTCGGTGCCGTGCGCGGTCTCAAAGCAGCTTCTCAGGCTGGTATGTCCCAGCGCCCGGTCGCAGCGGCAGTTGCAGGGCATCTGGTAAACCACGCTGCTTACCTTCATCACCTGCTGATACACATGAATCTGCCACGGATAGCGGAAGTTCTCACCCGTCAGCTGGCCGCCCGCCATGATCGGCGGCAGTGCGCTCACCTTCAGCGGCGCAGCGGGATGGTATGCGGGAACGTCTTCAGCCGGGTTGGACCACTGCGCATAACTTGCCGCGGTCAGCGTGAAAACCGCCAATCCCAGCGCCCAGCGGCTCTTCATCGGATTTTTCATGAGACCTCTCTGCTTGCAATTCTAACCCGGACAGGAATCTCCGCAACTACCCGAGACTGGCGCCCGCCACCGCAAAATCGCCTCTGGTTCCCCGCCACAAAAAAAGACGGCACGAACGGTAAATTGTTCGTGCCGGGAGGCCAGTGACGCAAACTACTTCCTACTCGGTAAAGCCGGTAACTACCGTCTCCACCAGTGGAATAAATACACCTTAGCATAGATTGAGAAGAATGCAAATACAAAAATCGAAATTTATATTACCTGCGCGGGAAATTGATCCTTTGCCACTACCAGGCATCAAATCATCCAGCGTATCCTCAAGAAGAAGACAGCATTTTCCGTACGTTTGGAGCGAGTACAGGCATGGCAAATCATTCAGAATCAAATACTTCTAAAGTAAATGAATCCGCCTCCTCGCTATCCTCCGCTTGGCTCAAACTGGGCGCTGTGGCTGCGGCTTCTGCGCTTGTGGGTGGGGTAGCTGCCGCATGGTGGTACAGAAAAACCCTCGCAAAGCTCCGTCAGGACGACGAAATCGCCCAAAATCCGCATTTCGGGATTCCCCCAGTCGACCCTTCAGAGGAAAGTTGAACCCGGCCAGTCCCGTTGCGCCCACCTTCAGACCGCTTTATCCGCTTTCGCAGCCAACTCGAAGTCTTTCGCCGTCAGGCCTCCAGCATCGTGCGTCGTCAGCCCCAGCCGCACCCGGTTATAACGGATGTCTATGTCCGGATGATGCCCGGCCTGTTCGGCCAGGGCCCCAACCCGGTTCACAAAGTCCAATGCCCCTGCAAAATCTGAAAATTGAAAAACTCTCACCAGTTCGCCGGCTTCAATCTTCCACTCAGGTACCTGGTTCAAAGACGAACGGGCTTCTTCCGCGGAAAGTGCGCACATGGTCTTTACTCCAGAGACCTGGTCAAGATCTGGAAGCTGGTCAGGAAAATCAGCCCGGCTACTCCGCCTGACCCGGGACCTGCGCCATCTCGAAGGTCGAGAAGCGCCGGTTCTGGCCGCTGATCTCCGATCGCAACTCCTGCCAAAGCTCGTTCGGTATCTTTAGAAAAACCTCTATGACTGCCGGATCGAACTGCGTTCCCGAGCAACGCAAAATCTCCTCGCGCGCCACGTCGAAGCTCCGCGACTTTCGGTAAGGACGGTCGCTGGTTATCGCGTCGAGCGTGTCCGCTACCGCGAAAATCCGCGCGCCTACCGGTATCTCCCGGCCGCGCAATCCGCTCGGATAGCCCGATCCGTCGAAATGTTCCTGATGGCAGAAAACAATCTCCGCCGCCCCCGCGAGGAACGGAATCTTTCGCAGCATGTGGTAGCCGCGCGTGCAGTGCTCGCGCATCACGTCCTGCTCTTCACCGTTCAGGGTCCCCGGCTTGCGCAAAATCTCGTCCGGTATCGCCATCTTTCCGATATCGTGCAAAAATGCGCCGCGCGCAATTACCTTGATCTCCGTAGGCGCGATGCCCATCGCCCGCGCCAGCGCGATCGTGTAAGCGGTCACACGTTTCGAATGCCCTTCGGTCTCGGAGTCCTTCAGATCCAGTGCGTCGCCCAGCGCTTCCAGCGTCACGTCGTAGGAGTGTTCCAGGTCCTCCATCGCATGACGGAGCATCTCCGTCCGCGCCCGCACCATCTGCTCCAGGCTCTGTTGGTAATTGTGGCTCTTCTCCAGCACCTGCCGGTGTTTCAGCGCGCGCTCCACGGTGCTCACAAGGTGCTCGCGCTCAAAGGGCTTGAGCAGATAGTCATATGCCCCCCGCCGCATCGAGTCGATTGCAACGCTTATGTCGTGGATTGCCGTCACCATCACCACGGGAAGGTTCGGTTGCTGCGTGTGAACCCGTTCCAGAAGCGCAATTCCGTTCAAATCCTGCATTACGATGTCCGTCAACACAAGTTCGAAAGAATTCAGTTCCAGAGCTTCCAGAGCTTCCCGCCCACTTGCGGCCAACTGCACCTCATAGCCCTGCAATTCCAGTATCGAACCAATCATCGATCGGACGTGCGCCTCGTCGTCCACCACCAGAATCCGCGCAGCCTTGCGACCGTCGGCGATTCCGCGCGACTCCTCCTCCGCTTGCGATTTCTTCGCACGCTTCGGCGTTCCCGATCCTGCCAGGTTCAATCCCAAACAGAATCCTCCGTTGATCCGCGTTGACGGGACTCTCGCCCCAGGAGCTTACTCACCGTCATTCGATTTCTCGCTTGTCGCCACTCTGCACTGACCGATACTTGCCAAACACCCCGGTACTTCCTTTTGGCCCCAAACGTATTCTCATCACACGGGACCGACTTCATCGACTATTCCCTATACGCACCACCGGGCCAGGTAGTTTCAAAACGCTGTCTCACGATGCCCGGCGATGCGGATTTTAAGGCAATAATTCAATCGTATGATCTTCATTCCGGTAAACTAAGGCTCCCCAATAGCCAGCAATCCACCCGAAAAGCGAAGTACTACGCCTGACATTACTATCGTAATAGAAAAAGTACCCTCCCGCAGCCTCGCGGTGGTAATTCTCTCCCATCGAGTTCAAAGAGTGATTGTGAGATAACGCTACCATTCTTTGCATCGCAAAACTACGGTCTTCCATCACGCAACCTGAACTTGGATGCGGAAAACCAATATTCAGCTGCACCTGATCAAAAAAAATGGCCTGGAATTTGCTTCGATCAAATTTCCGGGACTTCTATTGACTGTTCCCCATGCCTCTATTCCTTCTCCTCCCGTCGCGCTCGCTTGGCCTCAACCCAACCCTCTTTGGTAAATTGACGCCCTCGCGCCACCGCCAGTGCTCCCTGGGGCACTTCCTTGGTGATGCAGGACCCAGCGCCTATATAAGCGTCGTCCCCAACAATTATCGGTGCCACCAGCGTGGAATCGCTGCCTATAAACGCGTCTTTGCCGATGAATGTCCGGTGCTTGTTCACACCGTCGTAGTTGCAGGTAATCACCCCGGCGCCTATATTGGTTCCCGCGCCGATCTCTGCATCGCCCAGGTACGTTAGGTGGCCGGCCTTAACGCCCTTGCCCAGTTTTGCCTTCTTGGTCTCAACAAAATTGCCCACATGCACATCTTCGCCAATCTCACATCCCGGCCGCATGTGCGCGAAGGGCCCTATCCGTGCGCCGTCTCCTATTGAGCTCTCTTCCAGCACGCAACTCTGCCGCACCAACACGTCGTTGCCCAGCGTGCAGCTCTCGATTACTGTGAACGACCGAATAAGGCATTTCGCTCCAATGCGCGTCTTCCCCAGTAACTGCACAAATGGTTCAATCACCGTATCGGCCGCAATCTCAACATCCGCATCGATTACGCACGTTTCGGGCCTGTAGACTGTCACTCCCGCCGCCATCAACTGCGACGCCTTTTCAGCTCTCAGCTTTGCATCTTCTGCCACAAGCTCCGCTATCGTCTTCGTCTCCGCCACTCTCTCACCTACTTTCTGCTGTTACCCGTTCATGCCTACCGCTTTGCTCCGCCTGCCTGCCGGCCCGGTTGCGGTATCGCTATGTCCAATGTCTTCACCGCTCCCAGCTTTAGTTCATCCAGCCCCGGCTTGATCTCCTGCCCATTGCCAACCACCAGCACTGCCAGTTTCTCCGTGTGGATATATTTCTTCGCCGCCGCTGTCACGTCCTCCAGAGTTACCTTTTCCAGGCTTGCCTTGTATTTCTCCAGGTAGTCCGCCGGGTAACCGTAGAACTCCAGCCTTTCCCGCTCCGCCAGTACTTTGTCCTTGCTGTCGTACTGAAACAGAAATGAGTTAAGAATACCGTCCTTGGCTCGCTGCACTTCAACCTCGGTAAAGGCTTTGGAATTCAGTCCCTCGATCTCGGCCATCGTAGCCAGGGTGGCTTTAACTGTCGTAGCGCTCTGCGTCAGCACCTCCGCATGGAAGGTGCCCTGGTGGTCGTAACTCGCTCCAAACCCACCACCCACCGCATAGGCCAGTCCCAGCTCTGTGCGCACTTTCTGAAACAGCCGGCTCGCAAACCCGCCCCCCAGAATCTCGTTCATCACCGCAAGCGCAGGAATGTCCGGATTCCTCCGGTCCGTGCCTAGACCCACAATCTCCACGTTCGACTGGTTCACGTCTTCCTTGTCGATGAAGTAAACTCCCGGCTTCGGTCCGGCAAATTCGTCGTGCCGTGCCGGAGTTGCTTTCACAGCGGGCAGCCCTTCAAACGCAGCGCGCACCATGGCCTCCATCGCCACGGGGTCAAAATCCCCGCTGACCCCTACAATCAGTTTTCCTTTCATTGTCCGGTCGTGCCACGCTTGCAAGTCCGCCAGTTTGACCGCGCCAATCGTCGCCAGTTCCGGCTGCCGCGTATATGCACTGTTGGCCCCATACACCAGCTTGGCCGCCTCGCGTCCGGCAATCTCCCCTTCGTCGTCATTGCGCCGCACAATTCCCGTGGCTTCCTGCTGCTGCGCCAGCGCCAGTTTCTCCGCGCTGAACTTGGGATGGAACAGCAGGTCCATCGCCAGAGCAAATACTTGGGTCCCATCTCCCTTTAGCGAGTCCCACGACAACGCGGTCGAGTCCACGTCACCGCCCGTTTCGATGTGCGCTGCCTTGGCCTCTAGCAGGTCGTCCATCGCGTCCCCATTCAACTTATCCGTGCCGCTGGTCCGCCACGTCTGGCCATAGAGGCTCACAAGCCCGGACTTCGCCGCTTCCACATCCCGCGATCCCCCGGGGATCATCACCGAACCCGATACAAACGGCAGCTCATGGTCCTCCTGCAGAAACACCACGATCCCGTTCTTCAACTCAATTCGGTTCGGCTGTTGCGGCTGAAACTCATGCAGCTTCGGGATCGCGATCTTTTCCCAAGGCTCGTTTTGCGCCGTCAATCCAGCCGGCGCCAGCAACGCCGCAACCGCCAGCAATCTCAAGGCCACCCCTGAAGCGCCGTGCCCCATCCTTTCGCCTCTTTTCTGGCGAAAGGGTGGGAACGCAAAAAAATCCCCAAGAGTTAGCACCATGGCCGAGTAACCCATTTCCCGATTCTGGGACCTGGTCTTCATTTCCATCTGCCTCATCTCCAGATCCCTCATTCCGCGCCTCCATCTTTCTTCCTATCCGCTGAAGCAGTCTCGGTGTCAATCTCCGCGCTGGTCCTGTTCGAGGCCAAAAATACCTGGTTCGCCACCCGCCGAATATCCGCCTTCGTCACTTTGTCCACCTTGGCCAATTGCCTGAACAGCTCTCGCCAGTCCCGATACCGCGTCTGGTACTCCGCCAGCGCGTTCGCCAGCCCCTGGTTGTCCGCGAGGCCCCGCAGCAGATCGGCACGCGTACGAGTCTTGAACATCTGCAGCTCCGCGTCCGTCACGTCAGAGTCCTTCAGCTTCTCAATCTCCTTGTGAATCGCATCCCGCATCTGTGTCGGCGTGTGCCCGGGCAGCGGAACCGCGTAGAACGCAAATAGCCCCGGGTACTTGTCTCCCGGAAACGGACTGAATCCCTGCGCCTCAGCCGCAATCTGCTGGTCGCGCACCAGGCTCCGGTAAAGCCGTGAAACCCGCCCATTCGACATAATGTCGCTGATCGCGTCATACACCGCGTCGTCAGGGTCGTGATAGCTCGGCCGGTGATATCCCTCGATGTAAAACGGCTGCGTCTGTTCGCGGATCACAACGGTCTTCTCCGCGAACTGCTTCGGCTCCACCGTCGTCATCTCTTCCGGCCTGGGGCCGCCCGGGACCTTGCTGAAGTACTTCACCAGCACCGGCAAGGCCTCTGCGGCCTTCACATCCCCTACAACCGTCACCACAATGTTCGATCCCACGTAGTACTTCTTGTGGAATGCAATTGCCTCGGTCGCCGTTATCTGGCCCACTTCGCTCGGCCAGCCTATGGAACTCCGGCCATACGGATGCGCCACGTACGCCGTCGCCAGAAACTGCTCCACCAGCCGCCCTATCGGATTGGAATCCGTCCGCATCCGGCGCTCTTCCATCACCACGCCCCGCTCTGTGTAGAATTCCCGCGGAACCACGTCTGCCAGCCGGTTGCTCTCCAGCCACGCCCAAAGCTCCAGCCTGTTCTCCGGCATCGACCAGAAGTATTCCGTGTTGTCCAAACCCGTCGATGCATTCAACCCAGTCGCTCCGTTACGTTCCGCGACTTCGGTGAACTGGTTCGGCACCACGTATTTGTGTGCCTCTGCCTGCGCATCCACAAGCGCCTTTTGAAGCGTTGCGAGCTTCGCGGCGTTTTGCCCCGCGGTCTTCTGGAACTCGCTCTGGTACGCGTTGTTTGCCGCCTCCACCTTGGCCAGAGCCAACTTCTCAGCAGCGTAGTTCGTTGTCCCAATCTGGCTCGTTCCCTTGAACGCCAGATGCTCGAACATATGCGCCAGCCCGCTCTGCCCCGACAGGTCGTTCACGTCTCCCGCATCGATATATGTCGAGTAGCTGAACACCGGGGCCTCTGGACGCTCGCAGATCACCAGCGTCAGCCCGTTCGGCAGCACCTTCGTCGTTATCCGTTGTTCAAAGCTCTTCAGGTCCTGTCCACGCGCGCCTGCAACGTCCACAGCCGTCAGCGCCAGAGTCAAAACACTCTTCCAAGCCCATGAAAAAGTCCTGCTTTGCATCCAGTCTCCTTGTCCTCAACGCCCGGGAGCCGTAACCACGCGCCTCCCCCGTACTCTTCAAACTATTGCTCTTCACCGGGCAGGTCAATCCCGCCACCTTGCGATGCAAGGTAAGGAACCCCTGAAAAATGGAGACGATGCGTCCCGCGCGTCGAGCGCTGGAGTCCGCCAGGCAGTACAGCAACCCCGTCAGTCGGCCTTGACGAGCTTCTGGTTCTGGATGGCAATCCGCTTGCCGCATGCATGACAGTTAAAGCCCGGCGATTTGAGAATGTTGCTTACCGCTGCACCGCACCACGGGCATTTTCCCTTCAGTTCGCCGATCCCGATCATCGGACCCAGCAATGGCGCAAGTATCGCCCCGATAATCAGCGGAACTCCTAAAAATGCGCCCAGCCCGGTCAGGCAAAGCAGGGTGCCGACAATAATCATGATCGGTGCTGCCACCGCCCCAAACAGCAACCCGCTGAATGCGCCTTGCACCGGCGCTTTTTCAATCTCGGCAGGCGTTTCCCGCGGCGTTGTTTCATGCGTCGTCTCATGAGCGGGAGAGACTCCGCAATTTGGACAATAGCGCCACGACGCCACAAGCTCCGATCCACATCTTTTGCATTGCGCATTCATTTCACAGCCCTCCTCCAAGGGCCAGCAGCATACCACTCCTCGCACCCCAAAAAACAGTGAAAATATGAGCCACTTCCCGGCAGACCTTCAATTCACAACTCCTGATCTCCATGAACAAACCTCCTGATCCGCTCTCCGTTCCAGGCTCTCCATTTCCTGTGCACCACCGGCTAGGCAAAAATCCAGTCAACAGTCCGGCATCTGCCTCGTCTAAACAAGCTGAGGTGTGTCATCCTTGAACCCGATGCGAGTTCGATCTGTTTTCTGTCTTGCCGTAACAATGTTGACCCTCCCCTGCCTGCGTGTGGCCGGCGCAGCCCAACAGCCCGCTTCTGGCCAGCCCGTAGCCACACTCAGGGTGCAGGCGCGTGAAGTGTTGCTGCCCGTCACCGTACGCGACAAGAAGGGTGCGCTTGTGTCCAGCCTCAAGGCGAGCGACTTTACGCTCACCGAGGACGGTCGCCCCCAGACCATCAAAAGCTTCACCCGGGAGAGCGACCTGCCCTTCCGCCTCGGCCTGCTGGTCGACACCAGCCGCAGCCTCAGCGCGGCACTGGAGAACGAGCGCAAGGCCGCAATAAAGTTCATCGACCTCATGCTGCCTGCCAGTTCTGAATCTGACTCCAAAGCGGTCGCCCACGGCGACGAGGCCTTCCTCATCCATTTCGATCGTGAGGTCGAGTTGCTCCAGGACTTTACCAACTCCCGCGAAAAACTCCACCGCGAACTGGAGGACATGGGGCAGTCGCGTGGGGCGCGCGACGACCCTCAGGGCCCTGAGACCTCTGGAGACGAACGCGAACGTTCGCGGGGCGGGCGCGGCGGTACGCAGCTTTACGATGCCATCTACTTGGCTGCCGATGAGTTGATGAAAGCAAAGGACGGTCGCAAAGCGCTTGTCGTCTTCTCTGACGGCGTTGATCGCGGAAGCAAGGAAAACCTAAACGATGCGATTGACGCGGCAGACCATGCCAATCTCGAGGTCTACACCATCTATTTCAAGGGCGAACAGGAGCGCAGCGACAATGGCTTTCCCGGCATGGGTGGCGGTCGTCGTGGCGGCATGGGCGGCGGAGGTTATCCGGGCGGAGGCGGTCGTTATCCCGGCGGCGGAGGTTATCCAGGCGGCGGTAGCGGATACCCCGGTGGTGGCGGCGGACCTCGCGGCGGTGGTGGTTCCGAAAAACAGGCGTCGATAGATGGCAGGAAGACTCTGGAGAAGATTGCCACCCGCACCGGAGGCCACTTCTACGAGGCGAAGAAGAAAGACAATCTTGAGGAGATTTACAGCCAGATTGCCGAAGAGCTACGCGGCCAGTACCTGCTCACTTACTCCCCAGACAAAGAGGACAAGGAACAGGAGTTCCACAAGATCGCTCTCAAGGCAAGCAACACCGACCTGACCGTGGTCACCAGGGAAGGGTATTACCCGGCAGAGAGATAGCCATCGCAAGAAGCAGCGGTCAAAGCAGCTGACAAATAGTATCCAGACGCAACAAGGGCGCGGCCAATTGGCCGCGCCCTTGTTGTCAGTGCAATTTTCTGCCTAGCTAGTGCTATGGATGGTTCCCGTCATCTTCTCTTCGAGCGCTGCCTGCGCCGCTGCGAGCCGTGCCGTCAGCAGACGGAAGGGCGAGCAGGAGACGTAGTTGAGCCCGATCTTGTGGCAGAACTTGACGGACTCTGGATCGCCGCCGTGTTCGCCGCAGATTCCCACCTTAAGCGTGGGCCGCGTGTTGCGTCCCTTGGCCGTGGCCATCTTCACCAGCAATCCAACGCCAGCTTGGTCGAGCGTGGCGAACGGATCCTGTTTGAAGATGCCGTGCTTCATGTAGGCCGGCAGGAAGTTGTTGATGTCGTCGCGCGAGATGCCAAACGTGGTCTGCGTCAAGTCGTTTGTTCCAAAGCTGAAGAACTCGGCCTCTTCGGCAATCTGGTCGGCTGTGAGAGCAGCGCGTGGCAGTTCAATCATGGTGCCCACCATGAAGTCGATGGATTCGCCCTTCTCCTTGAAGACGTCTGCGGCAACGCGGCGAATGATGGCTGCCTGGTTGCGCATTTCTTCAATGGAGCCGATCAGCGGAACCATGATTTCCAGGTGCGGATCCCCGCCCTTGTTCTTTACCGCGACGGCGGCTTCGAAGATGGCGCGAACCTGCATCTCGGTGATCTCCGGGAACGTGATGCCAAGACGGCATCCGCGCAATCCGAGCATCGGGTTCATCTCGTGAAGCTCCTGTACCCGCTCCAGCAGCGGACGCAGTTCCTTCAGTTTCGGCGAGCGGGGCTTGGTGTCCTCCAGGTGCTTGATCTCCACCAGCAGGTCCTCGCGTTGGGGCAGGAACTCGTGCAGCGGCGGATCGAGCAGGCGGATGGTCACCGGCAGCGATTCCATTGCCTTGAACAGGCCCGCAAAGTCGGCGCGCTGCATCGGCAACAGCTTCTTCAGCGCTTCGCGGCGGTCCTTTTCGTTGTTGGCCAGAATCATCGTCCGCATGTGTTGAATGCGGTCCTCGGCAAAGAACATGTGCTCAGTGCGGCACAGTCCGATACCTTCGGCGCCGAACAGGCGTGCCTGCTTCGCGTCGCGAGGAATGTCGGCGTTGGCGCGGATGCGCAGGCGCCGAACCGGATCAACCCAGCTCATGAACTTGACCAGATCTGGATCGTTGGGCTGAGCCTCGATGGTCTTAAGCTGCCCTGCAATTACGCGGCCAGTGGTGCCGTCCAGAGAAATCCAGTCGCCCTGGTGATACGTGTGACCCTTGACGCGCAGTTCCTTCTTGCCTTCGTCTACCGTGCAATCGCCGGCGCCGGCCACGCAGCACTTGCCCATGCCCCGCGTAACCACTGCCGCGTGAGAGGTCATGCCGCCGCGTGAGGTCAGAATGCCCGCCGCAACTTCCATGCCCGCGATATCTTCAGGGGTTGTTTCGCCGCGAACCAGGATGATGGTCCGGTAGGCGCCACTGTTGTGGAATTTCACCGCGTCTTCAGCGCTGAACACAATCTGTCCCACCGCCGCACCCGGCGATGCCGGTAGTCCTGTCGCCAGCACTTCAATCTTCTCGCCCTTTTCAATCAGGCGAGGAACAAGGAAGTCGTAAAGCTGGTTGGGTTCTACGCGGAAAATAGCTTCTTCCTGCGTGATTAGGCCTTCGCGAACCATGTCGATAGCCACGCGAACTGCGGCCAGGCCGGTGCGCTTGCCATTGCGGGTCTGCAGCATATAGAGCTTGCCATCCTGGATGGTGAACTCAAAATCCTGCATATCGCGATAATGCTTTTCCATCTTGCGCGTAATATCACGCAGATGCTCGTAAACCTTGGGCATCGCGCGCTCGAGTTCGCTGATCGAAAGCGGCGTGCGCACGCCTGAAACCACGTCCTCGCCCTGCGCGTTCATCAGGTATTCGCCGAAGAACACATGCTCGCCCGTTGCGGGATTGCGCGTGAAGCCTACGCCCGTGCCGGAGTTCTCACCCAGGTTGCCGAACACCATTGCCTGTATGTTGACCGCTGTGCCCAGCCAGTCGTCGATCCGGTTAATGCGGCGATAGGTCTTGGCACGATCATTCTGCCAGCTCCTGAACACGGCATCGCGGGCCTGGACCAGTTGATCCAGCGGACCCTGCGGGAAGTCCTTGCCAGTCTCCTTGCGGACCAGCTTCTTGTACTCGACGATGATCTTTTTCAGCGCATCGGGTCCCAGTTCGTAGTCGAACTTCACGCCCTCGTGCTCCTTGACGGAGTCGAAGATATGCTCGAACTTCTTCTTCGGAACATCCAGAACCACGTCGCCGAACATCTGGATCAGGCGGCGATAGGAGTCATAGGCAAAGCGGGGATTATTGCTGAGCTTGGCCAGCGATTCCACGGCCTGATCGTTCAAGCCCAGGTTCAAAATCGTGTCCATCATGCCGGGCATTGAAAACTTTGCGCCGGAGCGGACTGAAACCAGCAGCGGGTTGTCGCCCGTGCCCAGCTTCTGCCCCTGCAACTTCTCTAGCCGCTCGAGCGCGATATGCGTCTCGACGTCGATCTCCGGGCTAACTGACCCGCGCATGTACTCGCGACATGCCTCGGTCTGAATCGTGAATCCCGGAGGCACGGGCAATCCCGCGTTGGTCATCTCCGCCAGGCCGGCACCCTTGCCGCCCAGAATATCCTTCATGCGACCGTTGCCATCGGCCTTGCCGCCGCCGAAGAAATACACATATTGGATTGGGGTTGACGTTGTGCCTGCTTTGTCGGCAGACGACTGTTCCAGAACGCCCTGCGTCATGGGGTAAAGCCTCCGTATGTAGGATTCCGCACCGGCGTTTCATACGTAAGGGTGGCGATACACACGTCCAGCGTTCCAACAGAGAATCAACAGACTGAACGCGTGCGGGTCATCCAGATATACGACAGCGCCTTGCGGCATTCATGAGTCGCTAGTACAAATAGCGCCCCAAGTATACGGTTGCCTGTGCATTTCGTCACATACGATTTCAGAGATCTCAGAACCTCAATTGAATCATGGGCAAAATTTATAGTCACCTGCGGCGTTCACCCAGACACAGCGCGGGGTTCGCAATTTCGCCTGCCGTTTTCAGGCTGCGGTCTGCGTAAGCTTTTGGTCGAAATGTGAACTTTGGTTCATATTTTGGGATAAAAGAACTTGGTCCAATCCAACCAGCGCTAGCAACTCCGCCACCCGGGGCGATACATTCGAGACCGTGAATTCGTGTCCAGATTCGTGTGCGATGCGATAAAGCAGGATGAGCGCGGAAATGCCCGCGGCGTCAATCCGCTCTACGCACTCCAAGTCCAGTGAAACGCTCTGGCGGGTCACCAGAGGCGTAATCTGCTCCACCAGACGTCCTTCGTCTCCCCTTACCAATTCGGTCAGAACGCAACGTCTTCCCGCCTCAACTTCCCGCGTATCTATTCCGCAATACATTGTTTCGGTCATAAAAACCTCCTCTGCAAATCCCTACCCCCTATGGGGTCAATGGCGAATACCTTGGGCCTTGCTCACTCTGGGATCTGCACGCGGACGGCCAAAGCCAAACCGGGGGAATATGCTGAAATTACTAGGGAAACCAGTGCCTCGGAATCCCCTGAAGCGGTTACCTGTGTTCGATTTCGATCCTGGCGTCCGCAATTGAACACTATCTCTCTATACGCAGAAAAGGGTGCCATCGGTTCCGTGTCCAACACTCCCACCAGCCCGGCAGACCTTAGGATTCCCAGCCTGGACCCTGCGCTGGTACGCGCCTGGGCACAGGAGGCTGGTTTTACCGAGGCTGGCCTGGTCGCCCTGCCTCACCCTGCCGATGCGCGTGATGCCGCCCGCTTTGAGCAATGGGTGCTGGCTGGACGCGCAGGATCAATGCATTACCTCGAACGTCGCGCCGAAGATTTGCAACTCGTGCGCGCCCGTGCGGGCACTCCGTTTCCATGGGCGCATTCCGCCATCGTCTGTTTTGCGAGCTATCACAGCGCCCAGCCACTCTCCCTGGATCCGGCTCGGCCCGGCGCCGGATGGATCGCCCGTTACGCATGGACCAGCCGCAAAGATGCCGCCGGGCAGCAACGTCCCAGCGATTATCACAAAGTGCTACTCAGGCGGTTGAAAGCACTGGAGACGCGGCTGCGGACAGAGTTCGACCCGTTCGAGGCACGCGCCTACGTTGACACCGGCCCCGTCGTCGAGCGCTCTCTGGCCACGGCGGCCGGGCTCGGATGGACCGGAAAAAACACCTGCCTCATCCATCCCCGCCTCGGCTCGTTCGGCTTCCTGGCTGTCCTGCTCACTTCGCTTGAAGTCCGGCAAGACCGCCCTCAACTTACCGTCCCGGACCGCTGTGGCAGTTGCCGCCGTTGCCTCGACGCCTGCCCCACCCGCGCTCTCGACGCGCCCTATCAGATGGATGCGGCCCGCTGCATCTCCTACCTGACCATCGAGCACAAGGGGCCGATTGCAGAGCAGTTAATGGATGGCATAGGCCGCCAGCTCTTCGGCTGCGACATCTGTCAGGACGTCTGCCCGTGGAACCGCAAAGCGCCCATCAGTGCTGACCCCGATCTCGCTCCTCGCCCCGAGTTGGTGAATCCCGCGTTGGAACTTCTCGCCCAACTCGACGAGCCGGCGTTCGAGCGCCTCTTCAACGGCTCCCCGGTGCGCCGCGCTGGCTTCCAGGGCCTCCGCCGTAACCTCGCCATCGCCATCGGCAACTGCGGCCAGCAGCAGTTCGCGTCCCTTCTGGAACCGTGGCTGGCTGCCGCCGACGACGGCCTGCGCGCCGCCGCCCAATGGGCGATTGCAAAACTCCAAACCGCCGAAAATCAGCCAAATCAACCGTAAATCCGCGCATCGGGCTATCCTTGAAGTAGCATCTCTCCGGCATTAGGGCCACGCACACCGTCAATCCTGTCGTTTTCATGGCCTCCGGACAAGGAGTAACACGTGGTTGATGTTTTAAATTCCGCTGCGCCAGAACAAACGGTTGTTGAATCGGTCGGCACGGTCGACGCGGTAGAACCCGCTTCAAAATCAAAGTGGTACCGCTGGCGCAAAGACGGCAAGGCCCTGATCGCCTACCTGCTTGACAGCGAAGTCCACACCTTCGCCTTCAGCGTCGCGGCCAACGCAATCCTCTCTTTCATCCCCTTCATCGTGCTGCTCTATGCGCTGGCCGACTCGGTCTTCCAATCCAATACGATGAAGTTGGTCATTAACGACATGGTGACCTACTTTATGCCCTCGAACCAGGTCTTTGTGGCGAAGAACCTGGAATACACGGGCTCGCACCTGGGAGTGGAGGTTTTCTCCCTCGTCATGGTCGTGGTCGCCTGCACCGGCATCTTCCTGCCCCTCGAAGTGGCCCTCAATCAGGCTTGGGGCGTTACCAAGAGTCGTAACTATCTCCACAACCAGGTCATCGCCTTCGGACTGGCGATCCTGATGGTGTTGCTTGGCATGGCCAGCATTGCGTTGAATGCCGCCGCGCGCTGGGTACTCACTATCGTCTTTTTTCACCATACGAGCAATTTCGTCTTCAACGGCATCAGCTGGCTGCTGCTCTCGGCAACCACCGGCGTGGCCGTGATCCTGTTCTTCTTTTCCATCTACTGGCTTCTGCCCAACCGCAAGGTCTCGCCGCGCCCGGTCTTGCGCACCGCCATTGTCACCGGAGTCATCTGGTTGATCTCGAAGTGGGCCTTCGAAGCCGTGCTTCCGCACATGCATTTGAGCGATTTGTACGGACAGTTCTATGTTTCCGTCGGCTTGCTCTTTTGGGCCTATATCTCCGGCCTCATCCTCTTCGCCGGAGCCCAGTTCAGCGTCGCGCGCCTCGGCGACAAGAAAGATTAAGGCCCCTCTGATAAATCAATGCTCTGAAAGGGCGCGGCCGGGGCACCCTCTAGGCGGCCGTGCCGCATTTGTAGATCCGGCAAATAAATACTGTTCGGGTGCCCCATCAATTCCCGCGCATTTTGCGGGAATGGGTGAGAAGAAGATGCCAATGTCTTCTTGTCGGATCAATAGTTGAAAATGAGCGATGGCTTCACAGGCCGCGAAAAACTCACGCGGGTGGTAGGCCGGGGATTTATCCCCGGTATACCACCCCGCAAAATGAATGTGGGCCTCACGGGATGCGGAAAAACCCCTATCAAGCCCCTGTCTTGAAAGGGCACGGCTTCAGTCGTGCCATAAGTGATTGAAAATAAATGAGGGCTTTACAGGCTGCGGAAAAACTCTTATTGCGCTGCTGTTTTGAAAGGGCACGGCTTTCGCCGCGCCACAAACCCCTGAAAACAAACGAGGGCTTCAGCCCCTGAGGGACGTCTTTCGCCATTCTCGCTCGGATTCAGGCTTTTTTCCGCAGCCTCTTCAGCCCCCGAGCGATGTCTCGGGCCAGTCGCTCTAACTCAAGCCCTTTCCCGCATAGCCCGAATCCGTCGATTCCACGCCGCCTACGGAACCCGGAACGCCTTCACCACAATCGCATTTGGATTGCGTCCGGCGGGCAGCACCGTAAACAACGACCGCATCGATGTCCGCACCACCGCCACATCGCCCGACCGAGCATCCACCACAAAAAGCAAATGTCCAGCCGCTGAAAACGCCAGTGCTGACGGCCCGTCGCCCACATGCACCGACCCCACGCGCTTGCCGTCGTCAATCGAATAAATCGTCACGTACTGCGACCGCTGGTTGGCCACGTAAAGCAGCGCATTGTCCCGGGTCACCAGTCCGCGCACCGGCCCATCGCCGATCATGTAAGTGGCGCCCACCTCGTCCGTGGTGTTGTAGACCTCTGACACAGAATCCGACAGCAGATTCGAAACGAAGACCTCGCCGCCATCGGGTTTCAACGCCAGTTGCACGGGCCCACGGCCCACGTCCAAAAGTGCCTCAAGCCGGTCGGGTAGTGCCGCAGTTGCCGGGGCCGCCGGCGCAGAAGCAGTCTTCGCGGAGGCTGTTTGGCTGGCCCGCGCCAGCGCAATCGTCATCACCTGGTGCCCGCCCGAGCAGGCCACAAATGTCTTGGAAGAATCAGGTAGAATCACCGCGTCTGCCGCGCCGGGGCAACCCTCAAACACCGCACGGACGCTGCGGGACGCGGGATCGATAAGGCTCACCGAATTGCCGCCCCGGTTGGCGACCACCAGCGTCTTGCCGTCCGCGGACAACTGCGCCGTCGCGGGTTCCTCGCCCGTTCCAATCTGGGCCACTTCCCGCCGCGCCTTAAGGTCCACAACAGAAATGGAGTTCGAACCCGCATTGGCCGCATAGGCCATGTCCCCTGTGGCGTCCAGCTCAATGGAAACCGGCCGCCGGTGCAGTGGAATCGTCGCCGCCACGCTGTTGTTTTCGGCGTTGATCACCGAAATCGACCCCTGAGCCCCTATCGCGCCGGAGTTCACCACATACACTTCATTCCGGGTCAGGCTCGCCGTCACCGCTACCGGGTTCTGTCCCACCGCAAGCTCCCGGTCCAGTCGCAAGTTCACCACGTCCAACACGGTCACGGTTCCGCTGCCGCCGTTCGTCACATAGGCGTACTCCCGATAGTCGGCGGGGTATTGCGGGAAATCCTGTGGGCGGCAGCCGGCCAAGGCCAGCGCGATCAGGCTGAATGCGAAGATACGGGCTGTTGGGGCGACCCTCAGGTTCATGGTGTCCGTGCGGCTTTCCAATTCAGGTGTCTTTGCCTGCATCATATATGCCCAGCCAGTCCAGCTACCCGACCACTGCGTTTACATGTATCCCGCGGGGCAAAGTGCGTCCAACTACAGGAGCAATCTGTTCAAGTTCGTTCAGCATGCTCGCAAACTGGGCGGGGTGGATCGACTGCGGTCCATCCGACAACGCCTTTTCGGGTTGATGATGCACCTCGACAATAATCCCATCGGCGCCCGCCGCCACTGCGGCCCTAGCCATCGGCAGCACGCTGTCCCGCCTGCCCGTTCCGTGGCTCGGATCAACCAGGATAGGCAGATGGCTCAGCCGCTGCACTGCCGGAATAATGCTCAGATCGAGCGTGTTTCGCGCGTGGTCGGCAAAGGTGCGCACCCCCCGTTCGCACAAAATCACCTCGTAGTTCCCCTCGCTCATCACATACTCGGCAGACATCAAAAACTCTTCCAGAGTCGCGCTCAATCCCCGCTTCAACAGCACCGGCTTCCTCAACCGCCCAGCCTTCTTCAAAAGCGAGAAGTTCTGCATATTCCGCGCGCCAATCTGGATTACGTCTGCCCATTCCGCCACCAGCTCCAGCGATTCACTGTCGATGGCTTCCGTCACGATCCGCATCCCAAAGCGGTCGCGAATCTCGGCCATGATCCGCAGCGCCTCGATGCCCAGGCCTTGAAAGGCGTAGGGAGATGTGCGGGGCTTATATGCGCCGCCGCGGAAGAACTGCGCTCCAGCCGCGGCCACCTGTTCGGCGATGGCGAAGGCCTGCTCGCGGCTTTCAATCGAGCACGGACCGGCGACGATAGCCAGGTTCCGGCCGCCGATGGCAGCGTCGGTTCCCGCAAAGCGGACAACGGTGTCCTCTTCTTTCACGTCCCGGCTGGCTAGTTTGTAGGGCTTTGAAACACGAATGACTTCTGCGACCCCGGAGAGTTCTTCCAGGTTGCCTCGGTCCACTTCACCTTTGTTGCCGGTGATGCCGATGGCGGTGCGCTGCGCTCCGGGAAGGGGATGGGCGCGGAATCCCAAATGCTCTATATACTCGCAGACCGCCCGGATCTGTTCCGGCGTGGCCTGGGCTTTCATCACAACTAACATGACTGACCCCCAAACCCTAAGTCTAGCGGTTGGAGAGGGCGAGGGCAATCACTACCGGGTGACAGAGGCCTACATGGGCGTCTGCGCTTCCTGGGTTAACGGTTGATTCAGCGTTTACAGCGCAAATCTGGGGTGGCGCACGCTTGAATGCAACCGAAGTCGATCAGTCGCCTTCGTCAGTCGATTCGGCGCTGGAGTTCGCGGCAACAATTGCGGGGGCGACAACCATACCAATAAAGGCCAAAGCTATCAAAAGGTCATGCATCGTGTTTCTCTCCTTGTCGTGCGGCCATTGAAAGCCTGTCCACACATGAATCATCGTTCGGATTAGAAAATTCCGAAATACCACTTCCACCGTGGTCGATGCCTAGCCAGTGTCATGGCCTCATCCCACAAAAGTGGTATATCTGACGTTGAAAGACCGAAGAGACTCTCGAAAAGGCCCGAAGTCCTGTCTTGAGCATTTTTCTAGTAGGTGTAGAGTGGCTTTGAAAGGGCACGGCTTCAACCGTGCCGCAAGTGGCTGAAAATAGACGAGGGCTTTAGCCCTTGAGGGAACGCTCCTCCCTCTGCGCCATCAAGGAAAATGCGCAAAGTAGTCGTCCACCGGCTTTGTCGATTCGCGAGGGATCAAACCGGTATTTAGTAAATAGGCTTTATTTTGTCGAATTTGCGGGTGCCCAAAGGCTCGCTTTTGAGATCTGGGATTCTATAAAACCACATCTTCGCAAGGCGGCGATGTTCAAAGGGCTTTGTATCAGGGTGCGACCTCAGCCGCTCCGCTAGAAGTGAAGAATAAGCGAGAGCACTAGCACCCGGGGAAATCGCGGCGCCACCCTACCGCGCTTCTCGTCCGCCACGCGCCGCGTCCCGCTTTTGTGCCCGCCATTTCAGCCCCAGCCAGGCCACATACCCCAGTTGAATCGCCCAGGTAATCACATACGCCGCAACCGTGAACTGGTGATCGAGAATTGCCCTCGGATCCATATCTTTTCTCCTTAACCTGTAACTCGTTCCAGCTCTGAATCAGGCGTTGAGCGCTTCCTGTGCTTCATGCTCCGCGATCTTCTGCTGTTGCCGTTCGACATAGTAACGCAGCACCAGGATCAGCACTCCCCAGGCCAGCCACGCCAGCACGTTCCACCCGAAGGCGGCCAGCATGGCCGGGTCCTTGATGCCCGAGTCCGGACCGCCGCCAAAAACGGGTGCCGGGTGTTGCGTCCGCCACCAGCGGTTCGACATATACACAATCGGCACGTCGAGCGCGCCGAAGATACCCAGCACCGCCGCCAGCGTCTGCACCTGCGGTCCAGCAGCAAAGCGGCGCAGCAGCAGGTAGCTCACGTAGATAAGCCACAGCACCAGCGTCGTGGTCAGCCGCGCATCCCATGTCCACCAGATGCCCCATGCGCGCCTGCCCCAAAGCGGTCCCGTGATCAGCACAATCGTGCAGAACACCACACCCACTTCGGCCCCAGCCAGCGCCCAGGCGTCTGAAATCTGAGCCCACACCGCCCTGCTCCGGCGAAAGCCCAAAAAGCCGATCGAGCCTATCAGGCTGACGGCGAAGAACAGGAACGCAACCATCGCCGACGGCACGTGGTAGTAGAAAATGCGCTGTACTTCGTGCATCGTCTGCTCTTCGGGAGCGACATAGATGGCCTGGTAGAAACCCCATACCATCAGGACGATAGTAGCCACGGCGTAAAGAGAAATGATGATCTTCTTCATTGGGGAAATCCTGTTACAACGTAATCCAGTGTACGATGGCGACGCCCTACTCCGCGTTGAGCACCACGTCAAAAAGCAGCAGGCACACTGTCGTAAAGATTATGTCGTAGCCCAGCAGCAGCTTGATCCATAGCGTCGGATCGCTGTCGCCCGTCAAAATCGACGTCGTCGCCAGCACCATCGCCAGCAACGCCGGCATAAAGATCGGAAACAGAATCAGCGGCAGCAGCAGCTCGCGGTTCCGGCTCCTGATCGACAGCGCCGCAAAAAACGTCCCATTTGCCACCAGCGCCCAAGTGCCCAGCGGCAGCACTAGCGCCAGCTGCCATGCCTGCCCCTCGACGTGCAGGTTATAGAACACCAGGAAAACCGGTGCCAGCAGTAGCTGAACCACTGAAACAAACAGGAAGTTCGCCAGCACCTTGGCCAGAAATAGCTCCGCCCCAGGTGTGGGAGCCATCCGCTGCGCGTCCAGCACCTGGTGCCGGATCTCCCGCGCCCAGGCCTGGTTCAGTGCGCTTACTGACGCGAACATGGTAGCCACGCACAGCACGCCGCCCGCAATCTCCCGCGAAAAAGCCCCGCGCGGGTCAAATGCCAGCGAGAACAGCACCACCACCAGCAGCGCGAAGAACAGCATCGAGTTCACGGCCTCGCGCGAGCGCCACTCGATCCGCAGATCCTTCACCAGGTGTGTCCACAGCGCGTGCAGCATCAGGCGTGCCCCTCCGCGTGAGCGCTCTTGACTGCGTCTTTCGTCAGGTCCGCCGTCTGCGCCTCGGCCGCGCGCAGGTAGTCTTCCGGATTCAGAATCAGCTGCGTCCCCCGTGTTCCCGCCGACACGCTGATCTGGTCGAACAGGATCGCCGTCTCGTCCACAAACACCGGGTAAGCCTTCTTTGCGCCGAATACCGTAACGCCCCCGCGAATGTACCCTGTCAGCGGCTGCACTTCCTTCAGCGAAACCATCTCGGCCTTGCGCAGTTCCGCCGCGCGCGCCAGCTTTTTAAAGTCCAGTTCCGCATCGCCCGGAATCACCGCAAAGACATACGTCCCCGGGCCGCCTGTCGTCAGCAGCGTTTTGAACACCTGTTCCGCCGGCATGCCGATCTTCTTCGCCACAGTCGTCGCTGACAAGTCCTCGGGATCGACCTCGTACTCGCGAAGTTCGAACGGAATGCCGAGATTTTCAAGGAACCGTGCGCCGTTCGTCTTCATCGAATCGGGCTCCCCGGCTCAAATGAAGCCACCCGTCCCGCGTGCAGCGTCAGCACCCAGTCGGCAATCGGCGCGGCCATCTCTCGCTGGTGCGTCGTGATTACAATCGTCCGGTTGCTCTGCCTGAATCCGGCCAGCAACTCCACCATCTGCCGCGCGCTCTCCACATCCATGTTTGAAAACGGCTCGTCCAGCAGCAGCAGCTCCGGAACCGGCAGCAACACCCGCGCCAGCGAGGTCCTCTGCCGCATCCCCTGTGAATACTGCCCCAGCGTGCGCGTCAGCGCCGGGTCCAGCCCCACCTGCTTTAGCGCTTCAGCCGGTGCCAGGCACGGGCGGCCCGGATAAAGGCTTGCGAAGTAGCGCAGATTCTCCTGTGCGGTCAGCTCGTCGTAGAGCATCGGTGCATGGCTCATGTAGCCAATGCGGGCGCGGGCGTCCTGGGGCGCGTTGTCTCCAAACACCTTTACCGTACCGAAGCTGGGCCGAAGCAGCCCCGCCAGAACGCGAAGCAGCGTGGATTTGCCCGCCCCATTCTCGCCAAGCAAAACATAGCAACGCCCCGGCTCCAGGTCCACCGTCACCTGGCGCAGCGCTGCAAAGGATCCGAAAAGCTTTGAAACCTCATTGAGCCGGGCGCAGAACACAGTGCTGTCGGCCTCGCAAACGTTCGCGGTCATGCGCGTCAGTTTGAGGCGGTCTGGTTGGCTGGCGGAACCGCTGGCGTGCCGCCCTGGGCAGTCGCCGGCTTGGGAGCCGCGGACCCAGCTGGCGCAGATCCTGGCTGGGCAGGAGCGTACTTGCTCGCGCATTTGGCCTGCAGCACGGTCGCGTGGAACACTCCATCGCGCCCGTACGAGCCTTGAGCCAGCGCTTGCGAGTCGTCCTTGAAGGTGTCTGGTGGCGGCTCGGAGCCCTTGTAGATCACCTTCAGCACACGGCCCGAAGGTGCCTTTGGAGAGTGGCTCTCAAACTCGTTCAGCACAAAACTCACGTGGGTGCCGCTCTGCTCAATCGAGCCGGGCTGCACAAACCCCTCTACCCGCAACTGGCTATGGTAGGCCTTGTCGCCCAGCCCGCCCAGTTCGGCGATCGTCACATAGTAGCTCTTGTTGGCCCCGTAGCCCGAAAACGCGAGCCACCCGATGGTGCCGACGATAATGGCAGCCGCAATCCCGATCCGCAAGGTGTTGCCAGAAATCTTCATACTTAACTCCTAACGATACGAGGGTAAGCGCTCGGGGTCAACCGTTCCGTACCCAGGATTTTGACGGGAAAGCGAAACCAGAGGCGGTATATCCCGAAAGCAGCTCATCCAGGCTAATGCGACCCTCAGGGAACGGCGGCCTCGCATCCTTTGAACAGGACGCAGGATCTCTGGTTTTGCTCTAGGGAAGCGGATTCATCAGCCGACGATGCCAGCCATTTGAAAGCGAAGGGCCTTCCCCGGCGCTGGTGCAGGGCGCAATGTAGCAATCCCGCCAGAATCCATGCTCAGATTCCCAGCCCGAAGCTCGTTTAGGTTCTCTGGAACGACCTCAGCGGTCGCTGTCGCTCGACTTGGCCCGTTGAATTGAAGCCGCGATGGCTGGAGTGACGATCATCGCCACAAATGCCAGCCCAATCAGAAAATCAACCATGTCCAAGACCCCCATCGGCCTCGCTCCCAGGCACTTATCCAGGAACATCGGCAATTGCAGCCAACTGGTGAAAGGTAGCCCGAAACAGGACAGATGCGGAATAGTCCCTCTGGGTCACAGGTCTATAGCCCCTTGGTAATCAAACAGGTGCGCGTAAGGTCTGCGCCGCACTCCAGGCATTGCGCCGGCAAATGCGCGCCTCTGGCCGAATCAGCCCTGGTTCACATGCGTAGCCGTCGAGGCGTTCATGCCCTCGGAGCGAGCTTCTGGCCCTTCTTCGTCTTCGTCCTGTGGGAACGCTGCCACTAGCGCCGGGGAGGCAACCATGGAGACAAATACGAGGGCGATCAAAATATCATGCATGGCGAACTCCTTCAGAGAACGTTGCGCATCCCGGGCTTCCAGAAAGGCCGTAATGCCAGGCGCGCGCAAAGGTAATAGCATTACTCCAGTTATTAGTAATCTCTAAACTGTTACCACTATACGGTTTTCGCGCAGAAATTCAACCTTGAAGTTCCGCCATAAACAGCTTTAATGCGGAAAAACGTGCCAGCTCATCTCCCACAAAAGGCGTATGGACGAAACTGGCGTCCGGCGTTATGCGAAGTCGAAATTACCGCAGTAATCTAACGGTTCCGCCACGAATTGGTCGCTTATGTTTTGAAAGGGCGCGGCCGGGGCACCCTCTGGGTCGCCGTGCCGCAAGGGGTTGAAAATACGTGAGGGCTTTACAGGCTGCGGAAAACTCTTATTGCACCGCTGTTTTGAAAGGGCACGGCTTTAGCCGTGCCACAAACCCCTGAAAACAAACGATGGCTTCAGCCCCTGAGGGATGTCTTTCGCCATTCTCGCTCGGAATTCAGGCCTTTTTCCGCAGCCTGCTTAGCCCCTGGAGAAAGGACTGACTCCAACTGCGGACTTCGGCAAACGACCCCATTGATGGCGGCCTGCACAGTAAGTCCGCCCTTCAGCGCGCAGTGTCCAGTACGCTTGCCGCCCGGTTCAGCGCCTCGGTCAGAACCGTCAACTGTTGTGCGGCAAGACTTGAATTCTTGGCGTCGATAGCCTCATTCACTCCCGGAATCACCACAGCCGCATAGCCGGTAAACTCGCCCGGAGCGAAAATCGTATGCCTGTACCATGGCCGGTTGGGCAAGCCGGCTTCGCTCAGCAGCGCTGTCTCGGTCTGGCGCAGGGCGAGGTTCAACTTCGTAAAGCCGCCCGAAGGAGCAACTTCCAGGTTTCGCGCCATGCGCGCTGTGGCTATCAGGCGGCCAGCGGCTTCTTCCGCTGGGCCAAAGTCCAGTGAGCCCAGCCCCGTGTCTCCAGCCTTCTTTTTGGCGGCCTCGATATAAGAGGAGATCTGACGTGCATAAGTCGCATAGTCATAGGGCAGCATATCGGCGTCGGCCATTCGCAAGGTCTCAAGGCCCAGCACTCGTGCCATCTCCTGCAGATAAAGAAAATGCGGGTCGGCATTCCGCGTGTACCACGCATAGTCGTCGAAAGTGGAGTGGTAAACACCGTAAGGACCATCGGAGCTAACATCGGTCGAGGGCACACCCAGATGCTGCAGGAAGGGCGTGAAATCTGATCCCGACCCCAGATCTCCCATATGAACCTCCTCGCCCGAGGCCGGAGCTTCTGCACTGGGGTGCTCCGCCTTGTTCGCGTGGTGGGCCCTCCATTGCTGGAACACAGTCCCGCCCGCCGGGCTGGGAACCGACCGCGCCACTTCCCGCACGAATTGCTTCAGCGATGGCACTGCGGAGGCCGAAAAATCAGGTCCGGCAACCGCCACGTCAACATTGAAGTAGGCCACCGCGTGCTGCAGTTGCGCCACATGCCCTTCCACCCACTCGGTCGAGCCGATCAACCCCTGCTCTTCGGCGTCCCAACTGCAAAACACGATGGTCCGTTTGGGCCGCCAGCCCTTCCGCAGCAGCGCGCCAATGCCGTGCACTGACTCCAGCATCGCGGCCGTGCCGCTCGATGGATCCACGGCGCCGTAAACCCAGGCGTCTCTGTGGTTGCCGGCCACTACCCATGCGTCCGGCTGTTCCGTGCCTTTGATCTTGCCGATCACATCCCAGATAACGCGCCGCTGGTAGTCCTGCCGCGACACCAGGTGCACCTTCACTCCGCCCTGTTCCCCCAGGTGATACTTGAAGCCGAGCGTTCCCTGCCAGGCCTGAGGCGCCGCCGCCCCCCTCATCGCCTGCAGAATCGGAGTGGCGTCATGGTAGCTCAGCGGAATCGATGGGATGCGCGGTTGGTCCCCATTGGGCCCTTCGAAATCCTTCACGCGCGCCGAATCAGGCAATTCCAGCGTTGAAGACACTCCCGGCGTCTCCGGGTCACCGGCATATTTGAACAGGTACTGCACTGAACCCCGTTGCACCGCGGTCTCAGGCCGCCACGGGCCCAGTGGCCATGCGTCGCCCTTCGAATAGCCGTCGTCCTGCGGGTCAGAGTAGAGCAGAACCCCGGCCGCGCCGCGCAGTTCTGCCAGATACACCTTCACGCCCCTGAAGTTCGAGCCGTAGCGGCAAATCACAACCTTGCCGTGCAAATCGATGTGCTCTGAGGCCAGATAGTTGAAGTCCTCCAGCCGTCCGTAATTGGCGTAAATCACTTCGCCGGTCACATCGCCCGATCCCGAGGAGCCGTTGAACGGCATCACCACCCGCGGATCATCCTGTCCTGGGTCTCCGCTCACATGCTCGTGCGTCGGACCTTTCATCAGCAGGCGACCGCTTGCGTCCCAGGCCTCCACCTGTACCGTCTTGGGCTGGTTCAGCAGCACTCGATAGGGAACAATCTCGGTTTCCAGCCCAGCCGCGCGAAACTTCTGCGCCACATACTCGGCCGTCTTGTGGTCCTCGGGCGTTGCCGACATGTGGGGTTCGGCGGTCAGAATCTTCAGGTGCTTTCCTGCCAGCTTCGCGTCTGGAACAGCGAGGAATCTCTCCTCGATCTTCGACTCCGCCGTGAAGTCCGTATAACCGAAAACGGAGGACGGTGCGGAAGATTGGGCCGGCAGAATGCCGGACGATAGTGCTACAAAAATCAGCGCGGCAAAACCTGTGCGCACGGTCAACAGTGGAATCCTTCCCAAAGCGATAATGACGGTCCCCAGGATTCTGAACCCACGAACCAAATGAACCTCTTAAAAATCTAATGCAATGAAAGGACACGGCTTCAACCGCATCCCCAACCTAGCCGATTCTTAGTTCTGAAAAGGCACGGATTCAGTAGTCTTCCCCAAGCTACCCGAGTCGTGTTTTGAAAGGGCACGGCTTTAGCCGTGCCGCTAATACCGCAAAAGGAACGCGGGCTTTAGCACCCGAGGGAAATATCCGCACCACAGACTCATTCTCCGCAGCCGAACTTCAGGTTGACAGTGACCTAGGCCACAGGCTGTGCGCAATGAGCGCAGCGCTTCGCTGCCAGCGGAATCTCGCTCAAGCACTCCGGGCAGGCCTTCAAGGTAGAAGGAGCATCCGGCTCGGGCTTCTTCAGCCGGCTCATCAGGTGATTCAGCGGCATCACGATCGCAAAATAAACCACACTGGCGATAATGAGAAACGAAACGGCTGCATTCAGAAAATTGCCGATTTTGATGTGTCCGGTGCCAATGTTAAGCACTACGCTGCTGAAGTCCGGCTTGCCTATGGTGGCGGCAATCAGCGGGTTGAGCACGTCGCCCACCAGAGAGGTGACAATCGCGTTGAAGGCCGCGCCCAGAATGACGGCTACGGCCAGGTCCACTACGTTCCCACGCAGAATGAAATCCCGAAATCCCTTGAGCATTTCTCTCTCCCGTCCTTCTTGTTAAAAGGTCGCCCTTGTCGATTAGAGCGTATTCGATGCGAATGTGATTAGTCATTTGGGTGCCCCGTCCTTGAATCGTTCTTTAATTCAAGGGGGGAAGAGCGCAAATGCAAATTTCCACCCTAAACGCTTAAACAGAAAACGCAATAGCCCCAAATCGGCGAACAAACGCTCCCTGTCTCATCCTGCCCATGCTACACGGCTAGCAGAAGCTATTGGAAGATAAACCCCAGCCCCTCAAAGTCGTCACCCTACAGATACACCCACAGAAACAGCACCATGGCCAAAATCATCAACTCGGAGTACAGCAGGATCAGAACGCCCGCATGGTAAAGGCTCCACTTGCGTCTCAGGCACCGTGCCGTCTCCACGATGCCCCAAAAGACAAACGGCGCAACAACAATCTGCCACAGCGACCCATGCAGCGAGCCGGTATCGGGAAACCCCGCCACCCGCAAACTCACCGTCAACGCGCCAAGCGCCAGCGCCGGGCCGCGCACCAGCGACTGTTCTCTGATCCGGAAGATTGAAGAACGTGGAAGCCCCACTCCACTAGTTTATTGATCGGGTCCATAAATACTAAGATTGGGGGCCCCATCCTTGGCGCGCTCTTTGCGCTAAGGGTGGGAGACCACGACACTCATCATGGTCCGGATCAATAGAGGCTCTGCTCTAAGCCTTCCCCATCGCCCGCAAAGATGGCCCATACGGAGCCCGCAGCACGCCGCGCTCAGTCACAATCGCGGTCACATACTTCGCCGGAGTTACATCGAACGCCGGATTGCAGATCCCCACGCCGTTCGGCGTCAGCTGCTTCCCGCCGTGGTGTGTCACCTCCACCTGCGGACGCTCCTCAATCGGAATCGCGTCTCCCGTTGCGGTCGCCATATCCACGGTCGACCAAGGCGCGGCCACATAGAACGGAATCCCGTGTTCCTTGGCCAGAATCGCCACATTGTAGGTGCCGATCTTGTTCGCCACATCGCCGTTCGCCGCTATCCGGTCCGAACCCACCACCACCGCCTGAATACGCCCCGCCTTCATCAGGCTCGCCGCCATGTTGTCGCAGATCACCGTAGTCGGAATATTGTCGGCCATCAGTTCCCAGGCGGTCAGCCGAGCGCCCTGCAAAAACGGCCTCGTCTCGTCGGCAAACACGTGAATCCGCTTGCCCTGCTCCACTGCCGAACGAATCACGCCCAGCGCCGTTCCATAGCCGCAGGTGGCCAGCGCGCCCGCATTGCAGTGGGTCAGCACCCCACCCTCGTCCGGCAGCAGCGCTCCGCCGAATGCGCCCATCGCCTTGCACGCGGCAATGTCTTCCTCGTACATGGCATGCGCTTCGGCCAGTATCCGGTCCCGAACCTGGTCGAGGCTTGCCCCCGAGGCCGCCAGATTGGCAAACAGCACCTTCATCCGGTCGATAGCCCAGAATAAATTCACGGCCGTCGGTCTTGTCCCCGCCAGCCGCGCGCATATCCGCTCGAACTCCAGAGCGAACTCTTCCGCGGTCGCGGCCTTCGAGTGTTTCGCGCCCAGAGCAATGCCGTAGGCAGCCGAAACACCAATAGCCGGTGCGCCCCGCACCACCATGGTGACGATGACCTCCGCCACCTGTTCATACGTCGTTGCAAGCACATAGCTCTCTTCAAGAGGGAGCCGCGTCTGATCGATAAAGCGGACCCCTTCCGGAGTCCAGGCGAGAGTCGGAATCATGCCTGTCCAGTGTAAACTGCGAGGGAACGCACAGAAGCTGTTGAGCGGTTCTGAAAACCTTTTCAACTTCCGCTGGACGTACCTTCGTCCCAATGCGTACAGTAGTTCCGGTAGATTTCCAAACAGTTTTTCAGCCTTCCTGTTCTTCCCGCCATCCCGGCCGCACAAGGCCAATACGCGGAAATAAGGCAATGGATAAACTGCGAAGACACGGCATTTTCATCGAAAGAAGCGGAGGAACACCTCTCATGGCAACTCGTTCCACACCAGCGGCGGCCTCAAACGCGCCCAACTATACCGGGCCGTTCATTACAGTAGCCATTCTCTTTGGCATCTTCGGATTCCTCACCAGCCTCAACAACGTCTTGGTCAAGAAGCTCGAAGACGTCTTCACTCTCTCCCACGGTGGGGCCATGCTGGCCACGGCGGCCTGGTTCTTCGCATATCTGGTCTTCTCCGTTCCCTCGGCCAAGTTGATCAAAATGGTGGGCTACAAGCGCACCATGGTCATTTCGCTGCTGGTCATGTCCTGCGGCGCTCTGCTCTTCGTGCCCGCGGCAAACATGGTCAGCTTTCACATGACGCTCTTCGCCATCTTCGTGCTGGCCTCGGGCGTTTGTGCGCTTCAGACCTCGGCCAATCCCTACGTATCCATCCTTGGCCCTGAAAAGAGCGCTCCCGCCCGCCTCACCCTGGCCCAGGCATTCAACTCCATCGGTTCGCTTGCGGCTCCATGGGTCGCCGGCATCTTCATTCTTTCCAGTTCCAGTGTGCCCTCCGACCCCACCGTCACTGCTCACATGTTGCGGGGACCGTACATCGCCATCGCCGGCGCGCTCCTCATCCTCGGCCTGACCGTGATGTTCATGCACCTGCCCCACATCGCCTCCGCCAGCCCCGCTGCCGGTGAGGTCGTGTCGGACAAGAGCATCTGGGCCTACTCCCACACCATCCTAAGTATGGTCGGCATCTTCTTCTACGTTGGCCTCGAGATCGCTCTGGCCGCCATTACCATCCAGTTCTGCCTGTCGCAGGGAATGACCAAGGTTGAGACCGCCAGCCTGATGGTCAGCCTCTTCTACCTTGGCATGATGGTTGGCCGCCTCCTCGGCAGCTTCATCATGGTCTGGATCAAAGCTGAAAAACTCCTCGTCATCCTCGGCTTCCTCGGTATCGCGCTACTCCTTACCGCCATGTTCACCCATGGGCACCTGGCCATTGCCTGCTTGGTCCTCACCGGTGTCGCCAACTCCGTCATGTATCCCAACATTTTTGCCTTGGGCATTGCCGAACTCGGCCCCTTGACCAGCAAGGGCTCAGGCGTCATCACCATCGGCAACGTCGGCGGAGCCATCATCCCGCCGCTTTTCGGCCTGCTCGCTGACAAGGTCGGAATCCAGTACGCCTTCGTCATCCCCATCATCGGCTACCTCTACGTTGCCTACTACGGCCTTTCGGGCTACAAGCCCACCCGCGCGGTCAAGCCGTAGCCTGTCCATCTAGCACTTCCAGGGCCCTCCGGCGCAAACCGGAGGGCCCTGCCATTTCCAACTCACCCTTCGGTTCCGGTGAAACGACACGGACTTCCGCTGAAGGGCAAGCGCCTCATCTCGCAACATACAAGGGTGGAGCAGCAACCAACTCAGCCCTGCGCCATTCCGTCACCTAAGGACCAATTGCAGTCACGTCGGCATCGCCGCACTCCGAAATGATAAAAATAGGCAAAATTACCAAGTCATTTAATTTGAACAACTTAACAGCGAAGATATATGCAGATTATTTCCCTCTATTGGCGCACAATTGAAGTATCAGGTCCAAACAGGCCGAAGAAGGGAGAAACCGCCGTGACCAAAACCATCCAAACTCGAATCGTCATGAGCCTCAGGGCCCCCACCCCCCTCCCTCCTACCCCACCAGCCACTCAACGCGTCCACCACCCACACGCCGAAGCCCCGCAAGCCCACAGCCCACACCTGGCATACACCCCAAGTCAGCAAGTCACGTGACACGCCCAGGCAGCACAGGAAGGCCAAGTGCAGTATCACGAGGCACGGCAGCACGGACGACACGCCGAAGTCAAGCCCTACTCACCCATGGCAGTCTGCCGTGCCCAATATCCCGGACCAAGCTGACTGCCAGCGGCGCTCAGAAGAAACCGTTACCGTGGGAGAAACATTAGTTCGGGTCATACGCTTTTCCTTTCTTTCCTTCCGATTTTTTGGCGTTTTACTAAAATCTTTCTTTTTACAAAACGCTAGTAATATTACTTTTTAGAAAACAATGAGGGTTCGAACTCTTTCCTCACGGAAAAATGCAGCCGCACGCTCTACCGAATGGGAACAAACTTTCTTCCGCTTGGAGTGCGAATTCTACACCTCACACGTCACTGCCACAAAGAAGCAATGGTGTAAGGAAATGCCGGGCATCAAAAGGAAACCGCTGATT
>CAIKND010000120.1 GCA_903828675.1 uncultured Acidobacteriaceae bacterium | reverse complement strand
GCCGCTATGAAGTCGCTCTTGACCATGATTCTCGCTATTTCAGCCGCCGTGGCGGGGGCGCAGACAACCGGCCAGGGCCAGATCCGGCACGTCGAAACCTCGATGAACCATCTCACCGTTCTCGAATTCGGTGAGCCGGTTACGACGCTCGCCGTTGGCGATGCGGACACCTTTCAGATCGAACGACACGAAGACAAGGTCTTCATCAAGCCGCTTCAGCAGGGCGTCTCGACCAATCTCTTCGTGTGGACGGCGTCACGGGAGCTGAGCTACGAACTCGATCCATCCGGTTCGCTTTCCTCCATGGACGTGCTGATCCGCACCGATCCCGCTCCTAATCCGCGCACCGACGCGCACTCCGATGCCCAACCAACCGAGCAGGAGATTCGCAAAATAGCGACACTGGTTCTCACTCAGACGCTTGCGGGAGCGGAAGACATTGGGCGGGAATCGAGCAAGGCTGAGAGCAATCGCGTGCAAGTTGCGCTTGAGCAGGTGTACCGCACCGGAGACCAAATCTATATCCGGTACTCGCTAACAAATCGAACGGAGGCGCCGTATCGCGTAACAACACCGTTTGTTTATGCGCAGGCGCCTGGTAAGAATGCGGTATCGCTCGTGAGCCTTCGCAACCACCAGCTCGGGCCCAAGACTTACGCATCATTCAAAACGCATCGCGGAGTTGCTCTCGATGTTGCGCAGGTGGAGTCCGCGCCACGCGATCTAGCCCCTGGTGAAAAGGCGACCGGCGTCATCGGCATCAAATGCACAGATGGGAATCAACCGCGCCTTTATCAGTTGAACTTCGGAATCGACCAGAACCGGCCGGTCACGGCCGAAGCGGTGCTCTAGCCATGGATGCCGCTGGTTACGTCACGCCGGAAGAGGTGCGCCTGGCGCTCCGGAAACTTCACTCAAAAGACACGGAGACAAATCCAGAGTTGGCATTGCGTCACGCGCTGGCGGACGATCTGAAGCCGGTCGATGCACGTGGACGCTGGAAGCCAAGCTCTCTGGTGATTCTGGCAGGCGTCATTGTCCTCGCATTGCTGGGCATATTCCTTTACTTCTCACTGGGACGGAGCCTATGAGTCCTTATTATGATCAGCCCGGCTACAGGCGCACGGGACCGGAAGATGCTGCCGGTGTCGTAGTTCTCGTTGGCTGCGCCGTGTTCGGATTTCTCTGGTATATCGCCGTCTCCCGCGTCCATCTGCGCAATGACCAATGCCTGGAGATCTTTCTCGACTGCGCCATCGTGCTCTTTGGTGGAGGCCTGATTGTTGCCCACCTCATTGGCAGAAGGACAAAGCGCGAGGAAAACTGGCCGCATCCTGCCGTCACAATCCCGGCATTGAAAGAAGCAAGAATTGTCCACGATGCGCACCAGGATGCGGCTACGCTTCTCGGATACAACGTGCATAAAGAGCCATGGCGCTGGCCGGATGCCGTGCGAATCAAGCACGGGGTGATCGTCGGCGGCACCGGCGCCGGCAAGTCCACTTTCCTTGAAAACATCATCGCGCAGGATCTGATGCGTAGCTTCGGCGCGCGCAAGATGCCAATGATCATCTTCGATGGCAAGGGTGAACGTGAGTTTCTGGACCATCTTCTCCCGCATATCGCCGCTGCCGGACGCTTGCAGGACCTGCGCATTCTCGATCCCACTCACCCTGCGGAATCCTGCCGCTACAACCCCTTTTACTCGCTCGATGACGCCTATCAGGAGCACGTGAATTTCATCTTCCGTTCCTTCGGCCTGCGCGAGGACTTCTTCAAAGGCCATCAGGAAGCCTATCTCTCCGACCTTGTCCGTGTCCTGCAGTACACCGGAAAGCTTTTCAATGTCTACGATGTGCTGGTCATGGCGCTCGATGAGGACGTCCTCCAGGAGCAGATCAAGGCGGCGAAAGCGCGCGTTGCGACGCTTACCAGCCTTTCGATGCAGAAGCGCCTGAACTTCGAAATGTCGGTCAAAATGCTCTTGCGATCGCTTCAGGACCGCGAGCGCGTGGAGAAGATTCAGGGACTTTTGAACGAGCTGTTGAGCTTCCTCGAAGACGAGTTGTCGGTCGTTACCGGTTCCTACCAGGACCTTCTGACGCTCGACGACGTGCTCGAAAACGACCTGATCCTGTTCGTATCGTTGAATTCGAATCGCAATCAGCGTGCCGTCGAGGCCTTGGGAAAGATCCTTCTCCAGAACATTCAACTGATGGTCGGCAAGCGGTATTCGCAAACGACCGCCGCAAGATCCAAGGATGAGCCGATGCTTTCCGTGATCCTGGACGAGTTTGCGCCGTTTGCTTATCCGGGATTCACCCAGGTTCTGCAGACGGCGCGGGGCGCAAAAGTGTCGTTCCTGTTCTCCATTCAGAGCCTGCCGCAGTTGCAGCGCGTCAGCCAGGCCTTCGCCGATGAGGTCTCCTCGGCGCCCGGAACCAAGATGATCATGAACGTCTCCGAGGAAAATACTGCGCAGTGGTTTCTGAAAGCGTCGGCGAGGATCGCTACGAAGCGACGTAGTTTATCGGTGCGCAAGACCGGCATCTTCACACCCAAGTACACCGAGACGGGCATGGGAAGCGAGAGCGAGGCGAAGGAAACAAGAGCCCGCGAGGACCACATCAAGAACCTTCCCGTAGGGCAGATGGAGATTTTGATGGTTGACAGCCGCGAAGGAACTCTCCACTCCCACCTCCATGTTCGCCGCGCGCCCAGCTTCCAATTGGAGGGGATTGAGCCGTATCTCTACCCGAAAATGCGCGACCCAATGAACCCAGAGATCGGCGTCAATCTCCGTTTCAAGGACGCCGTGAATCGCCGCCAGCGGCGCAGACGGATCGCCGGAATCTCGCTCGACACACCCTATGGAGGTTGATGATGCGACGCATTTCCGCCATTCAATTACCGGCCGTCATCCTGCTCTTCTGTGCGATTGCGCTGGGGCTCGTCGCCCAGACGCAAACCGTTCAGACGGAAAAGACTGGGCCAACCCAACGCCAGCGTCAGGGATTCCTCGACTATGCCCTGGGCCAGATCAACCCTTCGAACACCGACTATGGCACGGCGATGGCAAACGGACGGAGCGATCTTGTCGGCCACACCATCGACGATCTCTACTTCTGGTCGAACGCAGTGACGCTCGGGTTGCTCGTTTGCTCGGCAGGGATCATCTATTTCGAGTGGCGTTCCGCAGTAAAGAAGGAGATCGTCGCCGCCACCATCATCGCGGAACTCTGGAACGACCGCGTCAGCGACAAGATCGAGATTGTGCGCCGCACGGAGCAGTTCAACCAACTGGCCGAACAGCATAACGCTGAAGTCGAGCGCGCCCTGATGGCGAAGCAGCTACCCAATCAAGCGGCAGAGCCAGAGACGACGGATCTCAAGGACACAGTCCATGCCCTCGCACGGATGGCTAGTGCAAGGAACGAAGATGCTGCCGGAAGTTCGTCAGATGTGCCGGGTACGAGTTTGGCTGATCCCTTACTTGCGGGGAATAGCACAATGACCGTGCAACAGCAGGTGCAACTGCTTAAGAACAGCCTTGAGGCTACGCGGAACAGCGAGCGCAATCTGCGGGAGCGGCTGAACCAGACGAAT
>CAIKND010000119.1 GCA_903828675.1 uncultured Acidobacteriaceae bacterium | reverse complement strand
TTTACGACATGCCCAACGCCGCCATGAACTCCGCCTACAACGGAACCACCTGGACTGGGGCCGGCGTAACGATCGGAATCGCCAGCGACTCAAACCTGAGCGCCTCGGCAATCGCCGATGTTGCCAACTACCGCTCCCTGTCTTTGAACGAGCCTCTTGCCACGGCCATCACCGACGCACAATTGCCGAAGGTGGTGGTCGACGGAAACGACCCGGGCGTAAACAGCGACGAATTGGAGGCGCTTGAGGATGTGGAGATGGCCGAGGCCTTCGCGCCACAGGCCCTCACTACCCTCTACACCTCGGCCAACACCGACCTGCAGGGCGGGCTGTTTCTCGCCATCCAGCGGGCCGTCGACGACAACGCGGTAGCCATTCTGAATATTAGTTTCGGGAGTTGCGAACTGAACCTGGGCGCCGCAACCAACGCTTTCCTCAATGAGATCTACGAGCAGGCCGCAGCTCAGGGCATCTCCATCACCGTCTCGACCGGAGACTCCGGCTCCGCAGGTTGCGATGCCGACACGGTGGGCTTCGGAACAGCAGCTTCGGCAGGCCTGGCCGTCAATGGCCTTGCATCCACCCCTTGGAATGTTGCTGTCGGCGGCACGGACTTCGATGTACTGTTCACAGCGAGTCTTTCGACGCTCGAACAGTACATCCAGGTTCCGTCCACCACCGCGGCGATGACTGGCAGGCCTCCCTACTTCGCGACCTCGCTCAGCTACATCCCGGAAGAGCCGTGGAACGACTCGACGAATGTCTTCACCACCTACCAGAACAACGCTCCTTACAGATGGGGCAACGGTCCCGAAAACACTCTTGCCGGAGGAGGAGGCATCAGCAGCGCGGCGGCTTGTTCGGTCGCCATCAGCAGTTCCGGATACTGCCCGGGGAAGATGAGCGGCTATGCGAAGCCCGCGTTTCAGACTTCCCTCACCCAGGCAGACTCGGTGCGGGATGTGCCGGACGTCTCGTTCTTCTCCGGGTCGTTCATGGGCGATGAGGGCTATTCGCAGAACTTCAACGCTGCCTGGTCGATTTGCTCGGACAACACGGTAAACGGAGACAGCTCTACGTATACCGATTGCCTTGTGAAGCCTGGAATAGTTGGATGCGGAGGAACGTGCTCAATAGACGGTACTGTAACGACGACCACCCCGGTGGGTGGCACGTCGACAGCCGCGCCGTCCATGGCCGGCATACTGGCGCTTGTGATTCAGAGTCAGGGCGGCCAGCGTCTTGGGCAGGCCGACTACGCGATCTACAACATTGCTGCCAATCATCCGTCCGACTTTCACGACATCGCCCAAGGCAACAACTCCGTGCTGTGCACTGCGGGCGCCACGAGTTGCGGGTCGAACGACTTCATGAACGGCTACAACGCTGGCACGGGGTACGACTTGGCCACAGGAATCGGCAGCATCGATGTCGCCAAACTCGTCAACGACTGGGCAACCGTCAAATTTGCTCCCACCATCACCAGCCTCACAGCGGGCACGAGCACGAGTTCGCTCAGCTCCAGCCCGCTCACCGTTGTCCACGGCGCCACCGTCTACTTCAAGGTTGCCGTTAGCCCTTCCATGGCCACCGGCAATGTAGTTCTCACGACCAGCAGTTCCGAGGAAAACTCCGACAGCATCATGTCCGCGCCGATTACAAACGGTGTGGCTTCGTTCTCCACCCAAGCTCTGCCCGGCGGCACCTACACCCTCTACGCACACTACGGCGGCGACTCGGCCAGCGCTGGCAGCCAGTCCCAGGGGATTCAGACCACTGTTTTGCCTGAGACCAGCACTATGCAGTTCAACATCAACGTCTATAATCCACAGACCGGAAATCTAACGGCCACCTCGCCAACCGGCGCGGCCTACGGATCTCAGTTCTATGCAGACATCACCCCCTATGGCGGCACGGAGGGCCTTGCCAAGGGCAACCCTGCCACCGGAGCAGTGACCCTGAGCCAGAACGGCACCCAACTGGCAACGGTGAAGCTCGACAGTCAGGGCATAGCGAACTACTTGTTCACTTCCACTACGCTTGCCCCCGGGGCGCAATCCTTCACGGCTGCATACTCGGGCGACGCAAGCTACAAAGCGTCCACCATAACCCAAACACTCACCATTACCAAGGCCATTCCTATTGAGTCGAGTTTTATCCCGGCAAATGGAACGACTTGGCACCTTACAGACGTTAACAAGGCTGTCTCTCTTCAATTCAACGTATCCAGCGTTGGCGCTGAGCCAACCGGCACCATTACCTACAAGATGAACGGCACGTCCCTCGGAACGTTGACAGTAAGTAGCTCGGCACCGCAGCAGGGTCAGATGACGTTCGGCGTGGAAGCCTCTGTTGATGCCACTCAGATCGGCGCGGGCAACACTGCGACGTTCACCGCTTACTACAGCGGGGATGGCAACTATCAGGGTGCTGGACCGTTCACCACAACCGTAGCCGTCTCGGAGCCGGCGAACGCCGGTATCACCCTCACAACCAGTGGAAATATCACCATCAAAGCCCCCGGTCAGTCTGGAACATCCACTCTCACCGTGATGCCATCCAACGGATTCGGAGGATCCGTGAGCATCACCTGTGCCCTCTCCAGTGGCGCAACCGGCGCCAACAACCCAACCTGCTCAGTCCCTGCCTCAGTTAGCATCTCCGGGACTGTGGCGCAAACTGCATCCATAACCGTCTCCACGACGGCCGCAACCAGCGCCAGTGCGAAGAGACCGACCAACCTGTTTATCGGGTTGAGCGGCGGGGGAGTTGCATTAGCTGGCGTACTGCTTATAGCCCTGCCCCGCCGGCGCACGCTGTGGCTTTCGATGCTCTGCCTTGTAGTGCTGGGCACCGCATTGCTGCCCACGGGCTGTGGCCGTGGCGGAATTAGCACTCCCTCAGGCGGGTCCCCGGGTACGCCAGCTGGCGCTTACACCTTTACTGTCACAGGTGCCAATGGTTCGATCACCGGCAGCACTACGCTGACGGTAACCGTCCAATAGGCCCGGCCTCCACCCCCAACCCTGTCCGGCAGGTTTCTCATCTGCCGGACAGGCCCTCTCTTTCGCCAGAACGAAGAGAGAATATCCTCAGCGATAAAAAATCTCTCTGTAGGCATTGTCTTTCACCGCGACCCGGTGTAAACACTTTGGCAGAGCTGCACACGGCGAGAACAGATTCGCTGTTGAAGCCACAGAAGTGTCTTGCCCACAGACTGCGCCAGACCCCATCACGCTGGCAATAGAGCATGCGGCCCCTGGTTTCTTCGCCGGGAGAATGGTGGTGTATGGTGTTCCAAACAGTTCATCCGACCGATGCGACCTGCAAGAAGACCCAACCTTGGCAAAACAGACAACACAACGGCGCGCCGGACTTGCGCAACCTGCACAGATGTGAGAGCGGCCAGACCATCACGGTATGGCTGGGGGCCATCGTCGTCATGAGCTCGGTGCTCATGGGATCGGCCTACGACATGTCCGTTGCATGGATGCACAAGCAGTGGGCCGACACGGCCGCTCAGGCTGCCTGTACCGCAGGCGCCATGGATATGCTTTATGCGGCGAACAACGGCAGCACCTCAACTCCTGTGACGGCATACAACTTTCTGTCCTCCAGCTCTGGCGATTGCGCGACGAACTCGAGCAACGCAATGTGCTATTACGCCAAGCTCAACGGCTACGCGAGCCACGGACTCACCAGCAACGCGCCTTCGAACGATGTTCAGTGGAGCATGTCCACGACGCAGCCAGCCAACTCGAACAGCAGCCCCACTTTAGCCAAGACATTAAACGGTGTGCCTGCCTACATGAACGTTGCAGTGACCGAGAATGTCCCTGTCACCTTCATGGGAATATTTGCACACTCTCTTGGCATGATGAACTCCTGGAACACAATTCAGGTTGCGGGCCACTGCAACTGCGGCCTGGAGGGCACAACTTCATCCGTGCCTGCCAACACAATATCTTTTGATACTGGGACCACTGGCACTTGGGGCGCCTTCGAACCATTCGCCGCTGTAACCTGCTGGTCTAATTCATCCTGCTTTATGACATCTTCCCCAGTAATTGGGCCGAATAATCCCGTTCCATCAAACACTGTAGTGCCGGTCACTGTCGGTGGCCGCGCCGCTGGACAAGGAAATGAATCAATCAGTGGCAGTGTTGAGGGTGATATAAGCTGCGATGGCGGCAACACATGGAAGAGCTTCGATACCATAACCATAAATGTGCTCGGGAGTAGCCCTCTAATAGGCAACACCAGTTGCACAGTCTCCAATACCAATCAAATCTATCTGCGGGTTGCAGCTAATCTGAGGTTGGGTAGTTCCGGCCCCATATTTCCTGCTGGCAACAGCTATACCGTTCAGATCAATAGCGCCTCCGTTACGATTCCTGGCGGTTCCACAACCAGCCTGCATACCACGAGCTTTCAGAACAACTAGGCCAGAGTAGCGAGCTAGTCGTACCGAGAGGCAGGAGTTATGAGAGCAATTGAGGAGATCGAGATGCGTAGCCTAAGCCGAATCGAACTCACAGAGGGTGGGGCGCAGCTCTCTCGGGATACCTTCGGGCAGGCCCTTATCGAGACCGCGCTCTTCAGTATGGTGCTCGTGCTGATGCTCGCCCTGGCCGCTAATTTCGTTTATGTAGTGTTACGTCGGTGCAGGCATTTCCTCGGCAGGCCGCCAGGCAGCAACCTATGCAGCTCAGGGACAGCAGGCGACGGCGGGAAAGGCGCTCCCGGCTGTGAGCGCGGCCTGCCAAATTGCTGCGAACGAGGTCAATGGATGGGCGGGCTTATCCAGCGCGAATTGGGGGGCCTATGCCGCGAGCTCAGTTGTGGGCGGAAGTTCCTGGACGAACACGTCGAGCTGCGCGGGCAATTCCAACTCCACTGCGCCTGCCTACAATGCCGATCCGGAGTCGGCCACCTTTACGGTCAACGCTGTCAAGGTCAGCGCGATCCCGAGTCCACTTGTCAACTTCTCCATCTTAGGGAAAAAGGCGTCGACCATTCTGCCTTCAGCAACCTATGGGCGCACTGTGTATATGCGCCAGTTGAACTAGAGAGGAGTCTCCAATGCGGCATTTGTTCCGAGGCACTCTGCGCGACGACCAGGGTTCCAACGGAGTTGAGACCGC
>CAIKND010000118.1 GCA_903828675.1 uncultured Acidobacteriaceae bacterium | reverse complement strand
CTGTTGGAGAAAGACCGTTTCTATTTACGGATAAGCTCTAAAGCCGTGCCACAAACCCCTGAAAACAAACGAGGGCTTCAGCCCCTGAGGGACGTCTTTCGCCATTCTCGCTCGGAATCAGGCCTTTTTCCGCAGCCTCTTCAGCCCCGCACCCCGAAACCCTCCCAATCCGCTCAGGCTATCCCCATCACAACGGTGTGCGGACTCATGGGGATCGGGTGTGCCGTCACGCCCCCAAAGCCCGCATCTTCATACATCGCAAACAGCTCGCTCTGTGTATAGGCGTCGCCCGCTTCCGTCGAAGTCAACATCGTCAAACTGAAAGACGCGGGCGTGGGCGGCGAGACCCGGTCCTCATTCGGTACGAACTCCAGTGTTGCGGCTCGTCCTCCCGGCTTCAGAGCGGCGCGGACTTTCTTCAGCAGGCTCGTACACGTCGGCTTGTCGAAGTGGTGAAGAAAATTCGTCAGCAGCACTGCGTCATACGGTCCGTCGAATTCAACATCGAATGCGCTTCCGGGCAGCATGTCGTAGCGGTCATCCACGCCCGCCTTTTTGGCGTTGTTCAGAGCCACCCGCAACACCGGAGCCCAATCCAGTCCGGTCACCCGCGCCTCCACATTCTGCTTGGCTACTTCTATACCGAACAACCCGTGCCCAGCCGCTATTTCAAGCACCCGCATCGGCCCTGTGCATCCATCCAGCACCACCGCACCCAGCGGACCCGCCAGGGGGGCCATCATCGGCCCCATCGTCTCCGCAAACTGCACCCAGATTGGATTCTCCGGCTCCACGCTCCCGCTCCCCGGCAAATTCGTGCGGCCCGCGCGAACTATATCCGCCAAGTGATCATACGGCTCGCGATTGGCTGGGTTGCCTAGAAACTGTGCAATGGAAGCCAGCGAAGCAGGAGAGCGCGGGTCAAGGAACACCGCGCTGCTCGGCGAATGCCGGTAACGTCCATCCTCTTTGATCAGCACCCCCTGGATCGCGAGAAAATCGCACAAGATGCGAATGCCGCGTTCCGATGCCGCGCAGTGACGGGCAATCGATGCCACGTCCCCAGGCCCTTCGCCCACCGCCCGGAACACGTCGAGATCAATCGCCGCTTTTAGAGCTGCCGTGCGCTGGTGCGCCTGCAGCATGTCGAAAATCAAAGTTGGACTCAAAGGACCATCCGCGTGGTTCGCTGTCTGCATAAGCAACCTCCTGTTTTTTCGTAGGGGATTTCAGTTGATCCGGGGAAGTTAACTGGATATTTCACGCCAAACTAACGAAGCCTATCACAGGGAAATAACCCACACAATCAACCTGCGCAAACTCCGCAGACTATATTGAGAGCGTTTTCGATTTGAGTGTTAACAGCACGTTGAGGTGCCCCATCCTCGCCACGTCCTTGGTTCTGTGGCTGGGGTGGGATCGCATGAAGCCAGCCTCCGCACCATCTATCTGCACACGAGAGCCGGGTGGGCGGGCAACAATCGGAAACTTGCCGCCCATGCCCCAAAAATGCGAAAAGTGTGCAGTGCCCATCAGAACTTTGCCTACCGTGCGCAGAGACTGTCAAAATCAGTGAGCGCCATCGCCCAGTAGTCCAGAAAAGAGGAAACCATGCTGTCCAAGCTTCTCTATTCGTGCAATTCCGTGCTCGCTTCCGTACTACTGCTTTCGCTCGTGCTCCCCGCCCACCTGCCTGCGCAAACCGCGCCTTCTTCCCTCGCCTCTCCGGTGGGCCGGTGGAAGACCATCGATGACGCAACCGGAAAGGCCAAGTCCATCGTCCAAATCCGCGAAGAGAACGGCAAGCTCTACGGCAAAATTGAGAAAGTCCTCGATTCGGATCAGCCCGGCCCCAACCCCCTCTGCCTCAAATGCGAAGGCGATCTGAAGAACAAGCCCGAGACCGGCCTGCAAATCATGTGGGACCTCAAAAAGGACGGCGACCAGTGGACCGGCGGCCAGATCCTCGACCCGCATAACGGCAAGGTCTATCGCTGCCTCCTCGGGCTTGAAGACGGCGGGAGAAAACTCAAGGTGCGCGGCTACATCGGCTTCGCCCTGCTCGGCCGCACCGAGTATTGGCTCCGCATGGAGTAGAGGACTGATTCTCTAAATCACCACGCCGAAATTTGCCATCCAGGCTGGATGCCCGGTCCGCTTTACTCCCGCCGAAACCGATTCGCCTGCTCAAACTCGTCACGTAACTCCGGCGTGCGCAGGTTCTCGCGGAGATGGGCCAGACGCTGCTCCAGCATTTGCAGCGCGTGGTCAACGGCTTCAGTATTCGTGTAAGCAATGTCCCGCCACATCGAGAATGGGCTCGCGCCCAGCCGCGTCATCTCGCGTAGCGCCCGTCCGCCCACATCTCTCAACTCCGGCGCGTCGCCCACTTCTTCCTCAAGCAGCGCACTCAAAGCCGTAGCCACAAACTGCGGCAAATGGCTCACCCAGGCAACCAGCTCGTCGTGGCGCACCGGGTCAAGATCGATCGCCCGCGAGCCCATTGCAGCCACCCACTCGCGCCAGCCCTTCACTAATGCGGCGGAGTGCGCAGAGCGCCGGACTTCCGGATCGTCTGTAAACAGCCACACCGCCCCGCGAAACAGATTTGCATCGCCCAGCGACGCCCCGCCCCGCTCTTTCCCCGCCATTGGATGACCGGGTAGAAAGGCTGCGCGCTCGGGCGTGTTGTAGAGTCGCGCGGCGGCCTCAGAGATAATCCGCTTGGTGCTGCCCACGTCGGTCACCAGGTGCTCCGACCCAAGAACAGGGGCCAGCTTCTCCATGAAGTCCAGCGTGGCATAGATAGGCACGGCCAGCAGAACGATCTGGCTCTGGCGCGCGGCCTCCAGTGGGTCGGTCGCCACCGCGTCAAGCGCACCCATATTCAGCGCATCCTGTGCACCCCCCGCACTGCGGTTCCAGCCGGTAATGGTGCCCTGAAAGCCCGCGGCGCGCAGCGCCAGGCCCGCCGATGTGCCCAGAAGACCCGTACCCAGAATGACGATGCGTTCGATCATGCCTGTACCCTTGCTCCAGCCGCCGTGAAAGGCCCCGGCTTTTGCCGCGCTAACAAAAAATGACGAAATCTGTGGACTCTACCCGATGAGGGAATGCTATTACAACAAGTTACACTCCTGCGCTCCAGCTGCCCTTCAATGTGTCCTCACAACCTCCGCCCCGGCCAATCCCGCAGGATCCATTTCCGGCCTCCCGCCCACTTTCCCCTATCTTCTCCTGGCCGCCTTCCGTCCCAGCGTCTCCATGTGCCCAGAAGTGCACTTGCAAGCCCCTTCGCTTCGCTGTACTATCGGAATTGCCTATCAAGCGGCTGACGCGGGCCACCCGGAATTGGGGAGAGCAAGCTCGCCGCAGAATAAGGAAACTTCGCCGTCCAGTAATATTCTCACTAAACTGCTCGCGGCGAATTCTCCTATAGGAAGGGCAATACCTGAGAAAAGCACCAGCCGTACCTTATCGTCCTTACCATCGGATGGAGCCAATGCAAGGCTCCTGCGTTCAAGGCGGCTATAGCGTTCTCGCAGAGTTTGAAATGTAGGGCCAAAAAGCTAAGTCGGTGTGGCCGGTTCGTTCATGGCCCCCGAAACTAGGCTTGGTTGTTTGGGTTGTGAGAGCGGCGGCCGTTGTTTTTTGAGAACTACTGCATGCCGCGCGGCATCTGTTAAAAATGCCATCGCGTCTGGGAGTCAAGCTCGAGTGTGCGCACCTGTTAGCTCCCCGGCTGTTTATCCCGCGCCCTGCAAGGATTCATCGGCAACTGCCACGTCCCATCGTCCACATCGGGCAGGGGCAGGCAAGGGAAGCTCAGCACCCGTTGAAGAAGTGCCTGAACCTCGAAACTCAATGCACCATATTGCAACGTACCAGGAAGTACAAGCATGACGACAGAATCGACCCAGCCCCAACTCGAACTGGGGCAAGCACCTGACAATGGCCAGGGGCCGTCGCAAGGGCATCGGCGCCGCAGGCGCCGCCGCAAGAACAAATCAAGCCAACAGGGCGCACCCGCGGTCGCTGTCCAGCAGGTGCAGGCCCCGCCTCAGCAGGCTCCGCCCCCGCCTCAGGCTCAGGCCCCGCCGCCTGTTCAGCACAAGCAGGCACCCGCCCACCAGACCCAGAGTCAGGGCCGGAAAAAGAAAAAGTTCTTCCAGAAGGGTTCTGCTCCTCCGCCCGCCCAACCCGGCAACAGCGTCTCCTCGCCTGCCCAGGGCAAGCGCAAGACCAAGCAGCGCGGACCACGCGAGTTCGTCGGTCCAATGGACCACAGCTACCGCGTCGCCAACGGCAATGTGGCTGACGGTCCACCCTCCACCATTCAAATGATGAGCAGCAACCACAACAGCCACTATCAGGAGGTCTACACGCCTCCTCCAGTGACTATCCGCCACGACGCTCCCACTCGCATCTTCTGCTTTATCGACGATCTCTTTTTCATCGCCAAGATTCAGGAGACGGCGCGCAAGCTCGGCGTCAAGGTCGAGTTCGTTAAGAACGACAAGGAAACCGTAGCCAGGCTCGTCGACATGCCTGAGGGCGAAAAGCCCACGCTCGTCGTCTTCGACCTCAACAATTTGAACGCAAAGCCCATCACCTTGATCCCCAAGCTCAAGACCAAGCTCAAGAAAGCCACCTCCATCATCGGCTTTCTCAACCACCTTCAGGGCGACCTCAAAGCGAAGGCAACCGAAGCCGGATGCGACACCGTCATGCCCCGCTCCGCCTTCTCTCAGAGCCTGCCTAACCTCCTCCGCCGCTACGGCCTGGTCGAGGAAGAAGAGTACTCTCCGCAGCCCATGTAAAGTGGCAAACACTGAGCAATGCACAAAGGGCGCATCCCAATCGGGTGCGCCCTTCTTGCTTCACTCGATAACCCCTATCTCCAGCTCTATCCCGGCGGCCAGTTGAGCAATCGCCCACCCAGAAGGTGCAGGTGCAAATGGTCTACCGTCTGCCCACCATCCTCGCCCGTGTTTACAACGATGCGATAGCCGTTGCCGAGCCCCTTCTTCCGCGCAATCTCCGCCGCCGCCCAAAGCAGGTGGCCCAGCAAAGCCCGCTTGCTCTCATCCGCCGCATCCAGTGAGCTGATATGTTCCCGCGGCACCACCAGAACATGCACCGGCGCCATCGGGTGGATGTCCGCAAACGCGTACCCAAACTCATCCTGGTACACAGCCGTCGAGGGTATTTGTCCCTGAATGATCTTGCAGAAGGTGCAGCTCATAATCAACCCAGTTTACACGCGCTATTCTCCCCCACGAAATCCTCCTTTGCTGAATTCTTGGGGCGCACAGAACCATCCGTTTCACTTTGGAACACGCCTTCCTTAACTGGTGTGATCCAGAACAATCTTCCAGCCATGCGCGCCTTTGCGCCACACCAGCGAGAAAATGCCGTCGTCCTTCTTCGCCTCACCCTTGGCCGTCCTGTCCAGATGAAATCTCCCCGTCACCACCGCGTACTCCGCACCTCCGCAAGACCCCGGCAGCAGCCGCACCTCAAGATCGTTGTACGTCAGCTTTCCCATCTGTTCCGCCGTCGCATAAGCTTTCCGGTATCGCTCCAGAATCGGCCCATATCCTTTGCGCACCTCGCCGCTCACAAACGTAGTGTCCGGCGAGTCCTCATACGCCTGCAGAAACGCCGGAATATCCGCCCGATTCCATGCCGCACTTTGCTCCGCAAGCGCCGCTCGAATCGCCCCGTCGTCCCCACCCTTCTCCTGCCCGTACGCCGACGCTCCAACCCACATCAAAACCAGAACCGCCAAAACTCGCTTCATGCCCGTCCCTCCGCGTTCAGCTTACAATGTCACCATGCCTGCGGCCGCCCCAACCGCCCCCTTCCGCATTGTCCACACCGTCTGCTCACACGACTGTCCCGACTCCTGCGCCGTCCTCGTTACAGTCAACGAAGAGGGCCGCGCCGTCAAAGTCGAGGGCGACCCCTCGCAGCCCGTCACGCAGGGCTTCCTATGCGGCAAAGTCGCCAAATATCTTGACCGTGTCTACGCTCCCGATCGCATCCTCTACCCCCTGCGCCGTAAGCCCGGCGTGCCCAAAACCACCCTCCCTCGCGGCCTCGAACAAGAAGCTTTCGAGCGCGTCTCCTGGGACGAAGCCCTCACCGCCATCGCCGCGCGCCTTCAGCAGGTCAGTCTCGAACACGGCTCCGAAGCCATCCTCCCCTACAGTTACGCCGGCACCATCGGCGTACTCGGCTTCGGCTCCATGGACCGCCGCTTCTTCCACCGCCTCGGAGCCAGCCGCCTCGATCGCACCATCTGTTCTGAAGCCGGCGGCCAGGCCTGGAACCTCGTCTACGGAAAAAAGCTCGGCACCCCCACTGAGGACTTCCGCCTCGCCAAACTCATCCTCGCCTGGGGCGCAAATATTCACGGCAATAACGTCCATCTCTGGCCCATGATCGAGCAGGCCCGCCGCGACGGCGCACGCCTCATCGTCATCGACCCCTATCGCACCCGCACCGCCGCACTTGCCGATTGGCACATCGCCATCCGCCCCGGCACTGATTCCGCCCTCGCTCTCGGCCTCATGCACGTCATCCTCAACGAGGGCCTTGAAGACCGCGCCTATATCGACGAATTCACCCACGGCTTTACCCAGCTCGCCGAACGTGCCCGCGAATATACTCCCGAGCGCGTCGCCGCATGGACCGGCCTCACCCCAACCGAAGTCGAGCAGCTCGCGCGCGAATACGCCACCACCCGGCCCGCCGCCCTGCGCCTTAACTACGGCACCCAGCGCACCGAGCACGGTGGCGCTACCGTGCGAGCCATCGCCATGCTGCCCGCCCTCACCGGGGCGTGGAAATATCGCGGCGGTGGTGCTGTGCTCTCCACCTCCGGAGCCTTCGCATGGAATAAGCAGGCCGTCGAACGTCCCGATCTCGCTCAGGCCTCCCCGCTCGGCCGCCAATCCCGCCTCGTCAACATGTGCGAACTCGGCCACGCCCTCACTGAAATGGGAGCCCGGCCCGAAGACACAGGCCCAGCCGTCCACGCTCTCTTCGTCTACAACTCCAATCCCGGCGCGGTCGCTCCCAATCAGAACGCCGTTCGCCATGGCCTGGCGCGCCCAGATCTCTTCACTGTTGTCCACGAGCTCTTTTTTACCGACACAACTGACTACGCCGACTACATCCTCCCCGCCACCACATTCCTCGAGCACACTGACATTCAGGGTGCCTACGGACACTACTTCGTCCAGTTGTCGCAGCAGGCCATCGAGCCCCCCGGGGAGGCCCGCTCCAACGTGTGGCTTTTTTCGCAGCTCGCCCAGCGCATGGGTTTCCTCGAGCCCTGCTTCCGTGACACTCCGGACCAGATCATCCGCCAGGCCATGGCCATCGATCCAGGTGCGGGCCCCGGCGCTCACTCCGCCAATCCCGGCATGGAGCACATCACCTTTGAAGCGCTTCAAGAGCAAGGCCACATCCCGCTCGCCTTCCATCGCGATCCTCAGGCGCAGCCTTTCCTGCCTTTTACCTCTGGCCCTTTCGCTACGCCCAGCGGCAAAATCGAGTTCTATTCTGAGGCTCTTGCCTCTGCAGGTCTCGATCCACTCCCAGGTTTCGTCCCCGCCACCGAATCCCGTTGGGGAGAAGCTGCGAATCGCTACCCGCTCGAATTTCTGAGCCGCAAGGCTGACAACTACATGAACTCCACCTTCGCCAACCTCCCCGGCCATCGCAAAATGGAGTCCCGCACCAATCAGCGCCTCGAAATCCATCCGGACGATGCCCACGCCCGTGGCCTCGCCGACGGCGATCCCCTCCGTCTTTTCAACGATCGTGGCTCCCTCCAACTCACGGCCCTTATTAACCCCGCACTGCCCGCCGGAGTCGTTGCCGCCCGCCTCGACTGGGCCAAGCTCCATCCCGACGGCTCCAATGTGAACGCCCTCACCAGCGAGCGACTTACCGATATCGGCAGAGGAGCCACCTTCTACTCCACGCTCGTTGAAGTGACAAAAATTGAGGCGCCCACCACCTGAAGTTATTAATCCGGCCACTATAGCAATTCCAGGATTTTTTTATTCGAAGGGAATACATAGAGTTGACGCGACCATCAGGGAGCGGGAACCTCGCATGGACTCTCCCAGGGTACGGTAATCCTGGAATTGCTCTAAATGCTGTGTGGGTGCCCCATCCATTCCCGCGTATTTTGCGGGAATGGGGGGGAAGGAGTGTCACTCTTTTCTTGCCAGATCAATAGGCCAGCGCGTTAAGCTAGTTGCCATGAACTGGATAGCTCTCTTAGCCCTTGCCGCGCTCTTTGCCGTCTATTTCTTCGTCAAACGCGCCAGCCTCATCTCCCCTAAAGAAGCGCAGGCGCACTTGAAGGGCGGGGCTTTGGTTATCGATGTCCGCACCGCCGGCGAATTCGTAGCCGGGCATCTTCCCGTCGCCGTCAATCTCCCTGTCAACGAGATTGAGACCAACGTGACCCGCCGCGTGACAGACAAGAACCAGGTGCTGCTCCTGCACTGCCAAAGCGGAATGCGCAGCGGCGCAGCAAAGAAAAAGCTCAAAGCCATGGGTTACCCCAACACCCACAACCTCGGTTCCTATGCCCGTGCGGAGCAAATCCTGACCGGCAAATAGTCTTCAACCCGTCTATCTAGATCGGAAGTTCCTCAGCCGGCTGCCTTTTTCAGGCCCGCTCCCTTCTTTCGCGAGTACAATTCGTGGCGACCCCAAAGGTTGTCCGTTCGCGTATGTGTCTGCGCCCGGGCGAAAGGTAGAATCATGACCAGGCGGCTTCTTATCCTCTGCCAGTTGTCCTTCTGTGCGTTTCTGTGTTCCGCCCAGACCATGAGCGTCGATGGCGACTGGAACGGCATCTGGACCAACCCCGCTGGGTTTGTCTATTCCGCCCACATCATCCTGACCTCCGGACCCGGCTGCAGAACCTGCGCTGTCATCGGCGACGGCTCCATTCAAGGCAAGATCCTGTGGACACTGCGCAAATCGCCGGCAAGCAATTCCACCGATCTCTCCGGCATCACCCAGGTTACCGCCACCGAATATGTCAGAGGCGAGATGAAGGGCGAAGGATTTCTCGTACTCAACGGCTACCAAAAAGACGACCCGCACAACATCATCGGTTTGGATCAGTACCGTCTCGCCATCTCCGACAACGGAAAAGTTATCGGCGGCATCACCGCCAACAACGGCTCGTGGACTGGCCAGCTCATCGCCATGCGCGCCCAGCCTAAACCACTCTGAGGAACATCCAAGCCAGAATCCCCGGTATCGGCCCCGGTTGATAGACTTGCCTGTTCACAGTTTCATGGAGGCTCCCCTTTATGCCCACCACCATGCAGGCCATCGTCAAGGCGCACGCCGCCCCGGGCATCGAAATGCGCGAAGTGCCCATTCCCACTCCCGGCCCCGGTGAAGTGCTCGTCCGAGTACAAGCCGCCAGCGTCTGCGGGACTGACCTCCACATCTTCAACTGGGACCCATGGGCCAAGGGCCGCATTCATCCCCCGCTCATTCCCGGCCATGAGTTCTCAGGCGCGGTTGCCGGCGTAGGCCGCGGCGTTTCCACAGTCCGCGAAGGCGACCTGGTCAGCGCTGAAATGCACGTAGCCTGCGGCAAGTGCCTCCAGTGCCGCACCGGTCAGGCCCACATCTGCCAACACGTCCGCATCCTCGGAGTCGACGCCGATGGAGCCTTTGCCGGCTATGCCATCATCCCCGAAACCAATATCTGGAAGCTCTCGCCCTCCATCCCCCACGACTACGCCTCGCTGCTTGACCCGCTCGGCAATGCGGTCCACACCGTCCTCGCCGGTCCCATCGCCGCCACCACGGTCGCCGTCACCGGTTGCGGAGCCATCGGCCTCTTCTCCATCGCGGTAGCCAAGGCCTGCGGCGCGGCCCGCGTCTTCGCCATTGAAGTTAACGACCACCGCCGCGCCGTCGCCGCCCAGATGGGTGCGGACCTCGCCCTTGATCCCAAAACCGATCACGTCGAAAAGCAGATCCTTGAAGCCACCGGCGGCACCGGCGTCGATGTTCTTCTTGAAATGTCCGGCCACCCTGAAGCCATCCGCCTCGGTTTCGCAGTCCTGCGCACCGGCGGCCGCGCCTCGCTCCTCGGCATCCCCTCGCGCCCCTTCGAGCTGGACTTCGCCCGCGACATCATCTTCAAAGGCGCCATCGTCCAAGGCATCAACGGCCGCAAAATGTTCGAGACCTGGTTTCAGATGGAAGCCCTGCTCGCCACCGGCAAGCTCAATCTCGAACCCGCCATCACCCACCGCCTCAAGCTCAGCGAGTTCCCATTAGCCATGCAGCTTCTCCAGTCCGGCGAAGCCATCAAAGTCGTCATGCGCCCCGACTGAGCCATACAACCTGTGCAAGTCGAAGAGAACCTGCGGTTGTTCTTACCCCGCTGTCCCCGAAAAGCCCCGTGCCCCATCCATTCCCTTTCTTCGGACGAATGGGTGGGACAGCACAAACCTCAATCTCAAAGACCCCGGAAGCCACAAAAAGGCCACCGTCTTCCATGCTCATGAAGTTAAGTGACTTACACGCCAACTCGGTTGCAGATAATTAGCCCCCATTGGCGCACAATCTCACTATGGCATGCTTTAGCTCGATCCGCAGATGGACCGAAGGGATACCGCAAGGCGCACCGCACCCCCCTCCCACTCCCCTCCTCCCACCCCCCCCTGCTCAAAGGCGCATATTGCGCCGCTTCATCATTCTATGCACTGATATTAAATGAGTTAAACTAATTTTTACCGTTCTCTAAGGAGCCTCTGATTGAGTCGATGTCTTGAAAAGGCACGGCTTTACAGGCGGCGGAAAAACTAGATATTCGAGTCCATTTGCGAGCTTTGTATCAGGGTACGACTTCAGTCGGACCGCAAATTACTGAAGAGAAATGTGGGCCTTAGCCCTTTCTCCATCTCAATCGGGGCATCTACTCAAATCCAGGCCTTTTCCCTCAGCCCTCGAAGGAAGGCTCGGCGTGGAATAGGTCTGAATCAGAGGTTCCCTAACCAGGATTTCCTCTACCCTTCACAACACGCGCAAACCCGCACGGGCGCGCTAAACAACCGCGTCCATGCATGGGTTTTCGTCTCTGCGTGATTGGGCTTGCCGCACTCCACCAGCGCTTACACTCACGCGGGAAGCGATTGCTTCGTGCTGCTTTTCCGTGCCCTACTTAACCGTCAGAGCCAATGTGGTCGAGTTCGTAATAGCCGTGATGCCGTTGCTCGATTGGCCTGTCACCGTAACCGTGTAGGAGCCAGCCGGTGTAGGCAGATTCGGACCGGGGCCATGATTGTAGTAGTAATACTGCGGATTGCAGGCCGTCGTTCCCAGCAGCGTCACAAACGCCACTAGACCCATTAGAGCCAGCCGGTTCAGCCAGCGCAGCCTGCGTGCTCCCCATGCCAGTCCGCCCAGTCCCAGTGCGCCCGGCAGCAAAATTGCCCAGGCAATCGTGCTGCTTCCCTTGCCCTGACTTGCGGGTTCCTTTAAGTGCGCCGCCAGTCCCGCCGCCTGCGTCTGCAGCACCAGCGTGCTGGTCACTCCCTGGTATTGGCCCGGCAAAATCTCCAGAGTCTCCGGCGCAAACGTGCAGGCAGCCTGGTTCGGAAGCCCCGAGCAGGAAAGCGTTATAAACGAAGGCGTATAACCTGCCGACGGAACAAAGCCCGCCGTGGGGGTTATCGTAACCGTCGATGTTCCTGACCCGCCCGCCGTGATGGTGCTCGAAGGCGTCAGGCTCGATAGGGTCACCACAAACGCGGAACTGCACTGCGAAGTGACGGTTTGCGATACTGCCACCGAACTCGAGCCGGGAAGCGTTGCGTTCCCTGCGTAGACCGCGGTCAGGGTGTGAGTTCCATTTGCCAGCGCAAAGACAAAACTTGCCTGCCCACTAGCGTTCAGAGCTGTGCTGCCCAGTGCAACCGGGCTGCCCGCCGCCTGATCATTAATCGTGACGGTGCCGCTAGGAATGCCCGCCGGACTGGTGACGCCAACAGCCAGAGTCGTCAACGAACAGGTCGCTGATGTGCTGGTCGTTGAAGTTAATGTGGTTGATGTTCCGCTCAGTGCGTGCACCGCAGTCCCCGGCAGCACGGCCAGCGCCATACCCAGTCCTGCAACCAACTCAAGCCGCAGACCGCGGCGGATCATGCCTCTCACGTGCACCTGCTCCAACTCTCCAAAATCGTCGCGCATTGCAAAATCGCGGTTCGCCTATTTGCCTAAGCGTAGAACCCTATTGTATCCGGCGGAGGCGCGCCTCGGCCATTCCCCCGCTATCTTTGGACGTATTCCAGCCAGGAACGCTATCCGCCTGACCGCCAAGGCGCGCTATCCTTCTTCTTTGAGGTGCACTGCCATGACTCTGGCCACGTCTCGGCCCCAGCTTGCTCACCTGTCCGCCACCCTCGACGAACTCCGCGCCAAAGGTACCCATTTCAAGCTCCGCATCCTCGATGACCAGCAGGCCCCGGTCTGCCACTACGACGGCCGCCAGGTGGTTAATCTAGCCAGCAATAACTACCTGGGCCTCGCCAACCACCCCAAATTGATCGAGGCCGCCATCGCCGCCACTCGCGCCTTCGGGGTCGGTTCCGGAGCCGTCCGCACCATCGCCGGAACCATGCGCATTCACATGGATCTGGAAGAAAGGATCGCCCGCTTCAAAAACGTCGAAGCCTGCGTCGTCTTTCAGAGCGGCTTCACCGCCAACGCCGGCACCGTCAGCTCCATCCTCGGCAAAGAGGACTACATCCTCTCCGACGAGCTAAACCACGCCAGCATCATCGACGGCGCACGCCTCTCCCGCGCCACCATCAAGGTCTTCCGCCACAAAGACATGGCCCACTGCGAGCAGCTCCTTCAGGAACTCGCACCATCGCCCGGTCACAAACTCGTCATCACCGACGGCGTTTTTTCCATGGACGGCGACATCGGCCCCGTCGACAAGCTCTCCGCCCTCGCTGAGAAATACGGCGCCATCATGATGGTCGACGACGCCCACGCCTCCGGTGTCCTGGGCCGCAACGGCCGCGGCTCTGTCGATCACTTCGGCGTCCACGGCAAGGTAGACGTGCAGGTTGGAACGTTATCCAAGGCCATCGGCGCACTCGGCGGCTATGTCTGCGGCAGCCGCGATCTCATTGACTACCTCTACCACCGCGCCCGCCCCTTCCTCTTCTCCACCTCACACCCGCCATCGGTCGCCGCCACCTGCATCGCCGCCTTTGACATTCTTGAAAATGAACCCGAGCGCATCGACCGCCTCTGGTCAAACACCCGCTACTTCCAGGGCGAGCTCAAGCGAATCGGCTTCAACATCGGCGGCGTCACCACCCCCGCCACCGAGACGCCCATCACGCCCATCATCATAGGCGACGGCCGGGTTGCGATGGAGTTCAGCCGCGCCCTCTTCTACGAAGGCGTCATGGCTACCGGCATCGCCTTCCCCACCGTCCCTGAAGGCAAAGCCAGAATCCGCGCCATCCTCACCAGCGAACACACCCGCGCCCATCTCGACCAGGCCCTTGAAACCATGGAGCGCACCGCAAAGCGCATGGGGATACTAGGATAGAGGCACCATGATCGCTCACCTCCGCGGCAAGCTCATCTTCAAGGAACCCGGCCAGGCCATCGTCGAGGCCGCCGGCGTCGGCTACGACGTTGTCATCTCCGTCCCCACCTTCACAGCGCTGCCCTCGGTCGGCGCAGAAGCCGCGCTCCACATCCACACCCAGGTCAGTGAAGACCAGATTGCCCTCTTCGGCTTTCTCGACCGCGAAGAGAAGCGCCTCTTCGAGCGCCTCATCACCGTCAGCGGCGTCGGCCCCAAGCTCGCCATCAAGATGCTCAGCGGCCTCAACCCCGAGCGCACCGTGCAAGCCATCCGCGGCCAGGACCACGCCCAACTCACCCGCATTCCCGGCGTAGGCAAAAAGCTCGCCGAGCGCCTCGTTGTCGAACTCAAAGACAAGCTCGACGACTTCGCTGTCGCCCCGACGCAGGCCTCCGTCGCCGGCCCCGCCGTAGAGGATGTGTTGTCGGCCCTCGTCAATCTCGGCTACCAGCGCCCCGCTGCGGAAAAGGCCATAGCGCAAGCCATCGCCAAAGAGAAATCCCTCGCCGCCGACTTCGACGGCCTCTTCCGCGGCGCGCTAAAAGTCATCCGATAGGCAAGCCCATCCGACAAACGCGGAGGGAACCGGGGCCTTTATCAAGTCGGCTTTAGCAGCGGGCCTTTTACCCAGGCCATGTTACTGAAGGAGAGTGCACCCGTGGAGGAGAGTAGGAAGAACAAAGATCTCAATTCGCTTGACCTGCGTCCAGTTTTGTCGCTTAACAACGCCAACGCAAAAGAGACGTCAGCGCTCGATGAGGATAGTCTTGCCGCGCTGCTCCGCATAGCTTTTTACGCCCGGGGCATTGAACGGGGCGCAACCGCGTTCCTGATTGCGCTCGATCACAACGCTCCCTACGAAAACCCAAACTTCGCGTGGTTTAAAGCGTCTCGCCAGCCGTTTGTCTACATCGATCGCGTCGTTGTCGCCGAGTCTAAGCGCGGGCAGGGGATTGCGAAGCTTCTCTACCTGGACCTTTTTGCCGCGGCAATGGACGCAGGACATACGCGGGTGGTCTGTGAAGTGAATATCGACCCGCCCAACCCAGCCTCCGATGCCTTCCATGCCGCAATGGGTTTCTTTGCCGTTGGACAGGCTACGATTCACGACGGGGCGAAGACCGTACGCTACTTTGAAAAGGCGCTGCGCTGGTCACTCCGCTAGCCGCCAACCGCTCAATTGTCACCACCGTGATGTCGTCGGATTGGCCAAACTCCACAGCCGCCTTCACGATTGCGGCGACCGGCTCAGTGGACATTGCTTTGGCGCGGTCAAAACCAAACAGCTCGCCATTCTTGTTCTGCGCCTCGACAACCCCATCCGAGTAGAAAGTGAGCCGGCTGCCAGGCCGAAGTTCGAAATTCGTGGATTCGTATTCTGCGCCGCTTACGATTCCCAGCGGCAATGCACCCAGCAGTTCGATTTCCTGCCCATCCACGTAAGGAGACAAGTGTCCGGCATTGGCGATGGTGACCCGGCCATCGTCCGCGATGTAGGCGGCCAGGGCGGTGGTGAATCCTCCGCGTGTTCGCCCCATCAGCCGATCCTGCAGCTTGCGAAGGATTAAAGCCGGGTCGTGCGTGTCCTCGGCCAATACGCGAATCGACCCTACCAGCATCGAAACCAGCATGGCTGCGGGCAGGCCCTTGCCGGCAACGTCGCCGAGCACGATCAGTAGTCCGCTTTTGCCGACTGGAAGAATCTGAAAGAAGTCGCCCCCGACTTGCTGCGCGGGAAGATAAACCGATTCGACTGCATAACCGGGGAACGATTCACCGGCCTCAGGCAGTATCATCTGTTGCACTTCTCGCGCTGCCGCCATCTCCCCGTCGAGAACGGCCTTTTCCGTGTGCGCCCGGATATGGCGCCGTCCTTCGCTGATAAACACCGCAACGAAACCTGAATAGCCCAAAGCTACGGCAGAGATAATTGCAAAGGCATCGAAAGTCAGTCGCCTGTGCATGTGTTTTATCTCAGCAATGGAAGGCTGCGCTGACCTCGGCGGATCCGGAAACCAGCTTGCAGCCAAGCTCATCAGGAACAACTGTGAAGCGATCAAAGGGAAAAACGCAATCCAGAACTTGCCGCGCAGCGATATCCCGGCAAAAGCATAAGCAACGGCGAAGAGCCCCGTCGCCACCACTCCGATACCGAAACGGATTGGCTGTTCGTTTCCCATGTCAAGGATGTCGGCTGCGATTCCGATGATCGCAATGACACAGAAAACGGCTGACAGAAACAATGCAACGGAGAGTCGTGGCGTGGTTCGCCAGGGGTTAGCGACATTCATTCGGTCCAAGGTTTCCCTCTAGTTCTCGAAGATGCAGCCATCTGCTGTCGTGTCGTTTGTTGGCAACAATCGCAATCTGTCAGTCAAGATACGTGCTGTGAGGAACAACCTTGAAGCGAGCCGCTCAAACTCGATCGACCTGTGTTCGGCCTTTCCAGCCCCTGCGTTACAAAATCAGGATGTCAACGAAGTCGCGCGTATGACTGCGCTTCGCTTGGATTGTACGCTCTGCGCCTCTCTTCGAGAGGCAAAAGAGCAATGCGCATCGCGTCACCGGTAAACCCCAAGATCCATCCCAACCCCGGTCTTCCGCGTTACACTCCAGATTGCGATGGCTATCAAAGTCAAAAACTCCCCCTCGGCTCGCCCTTACCTCCGCCCTGAAGGCCTCGCCTTCCTCCGCGCCCTCGCCCGCCACAACGACCGCGACTGGTTTCAGCCCCGCAAAGCTACCTTTGAAGCCGAGCTCAAAGAGCCCATGCTGGCCCTCATCCGCAAAATCACCGACGCCATGCTGGACTTCGCGCCCGCCTTCGTCCGCCCTGCCGAGAAGTGCCTTTTCCGCATCTACCGCGATACCCGCTTCAGCAACAACAAGCTCCCCTATAAGACCCACGTCGCCGCCTGGTGGTCCCATCAGGGCATGGACAAGACATCAGGCGCGGGCTACTACTTCCATATCAGCGCCACTGAAGTCGTCATCGCCGCCGGAGCCTACATGCCAGAGAAGGACCAGCTTTCCGCCATCCGACACTGGCTTCTCGACCACCACGCCGAGTTCCGCAAACTCATCCAGAAGCCAGCCGTCCGCAAGGCCTTCACCGAGTTCGAAGGCAACGCCCTCACCCGTCCCCCCAAGGGATTCCCGTGCGACCACCCCGGCATGGATCTGATTCGCTGCAAGCAGTGGGGCCTCTCCGCCTCCCTCCCCCCATCGGCCGCCCTCGAACCCACCCTCGCCGCCACCGTCATCCGCCACTTCAAGCTCGCCGCGCCCGTAGTCGACGCCCTCAACACCCCCATCGCCGCGGCCCTCGCACCAAAGAAAAAGGTGCTGTTTGGATTGAATTAGCGGTCTTACGCGCGCTCCGCTCCATGCGCTTTCTGGGGCCGTTCGGACTCCCACAATACGGCGAATATCCCTTAAAGACCTGCAAATATGGGCCAAAATAGGCAAAAGTGGGGTAAAACCCTAAGAAAATTGTGGAAATCGGCCTTTTCCCATTGACTTCGGGCCCCCTAAAGCCGCATTGTAACCATCGGCAGGGTACTTCGAAGCCGCATGAATAAAGGGGTTTCGTGGAAACATAACCTCGGGCGCACCCCCTCCATGCGGTACGCATTTCGCGGCGGAAGCCCGTCAACATAGGCAGCCTAAGGGCTCGCCAAGAAGGAGAACATTTCATGGCAACTGGACTCACAAAGACCGCTCTTACACGGCTCATGGCCGAGAAGCTCGAACTGACCAACAAGCAAGTCGCTGCTTTCCTGGATCTGCTTGCGGAGACCGCCGTCAAGGAAACCAAGAAGAACGGCGTCTTTGTCATCCCCGGCATCGGCCGTCTCGTAAAGGCTGACCGCAAGGCCCGCATCGGCCGTAACCCCCAGACCGGCGCAGCCATCAAGATCAAGGCCAAGACCGTCGTCAAGTTCCGAGTGGCCAAGGCAGCCAAGGATTTCATCGCTCCCACAAAGAAGTAACCTTCGGACTGCGGACACTCAAAAGGGAGAAGCCATCGGCTTCTCCCTTTCGCTTGTGCGCCCAGCATGGGCGCACTCTTACGGGTGCAAGTCCCGTCACAAGCTGGTCACAGTGAGTGAAGTGAAGCGCAACTGCATGAGGGTGACCGATTGTGGGGAGGAAGCGTGGATCGAAGCTGCGGGCCGATG
>CAIKND010000117.1 GCA_903828675.1 uncultured Acidobacteriaceae bacterium | reverse complement strand
GGTGGGAGGATTGGAGGCTGTCATCCACGGTCCCCAAAAGCGAGGGACCGTGGGCACCCTCGTTGCGGTTTGGAAAGGACTGAGGGATCGGGGCCACCCGCCAATGATGCGGCATGCGCCCGCAGTTTCTCGGCAAAGGCGGCTGCGCTGAGGGGCCGACTGAAATAATAGCCCTGGAATTGGTCGCAGCCGAGGGAGCGTAGCGCCTCGACCTGTTCCTCGGTCTCAACACATTCGGCAATTACCTTCATCCCAAGGATGTTCGCCATGTTGATGATGGTTGCGGTGAGCGCGGCCTCTCTGGGGTCGGTGGCAACCGATCTGACGAAGGATTGGTCGATCTTCAAGCGGGAGAATTGGAAGCGCCGCAGGTAGCTGAAACCGCAATATCCAGTTCCGAAGTCGTCGATGGCCAGTTTCGAACCGATTTTGCCCAAGCTCTCAAATAGCGACACCACCAAGTCAGCATTCGAAAGCAAGAGGCTCTCGGTTACCTCCAACTCGAGTAATTGTGGCGCCAAGCCAGTCTCATTCAGCACGGTCTGCAACGACCGGATGAAAGTATCCCGGCGAAGTTGGACCGCGGACACGTTCACTGCCATCACCAAAGGGGGCATGCCTTCAACCTGCCATTGCCTGGCCTGGGCGCAAGCGGTTCTCAGCGCCCAGGCACCGATAGGTATGATCTCTCCCGTGCTCTCCGCAAAGGGGATGAATCGATTCGGTGGAATCCGGCCTTCTTCGGGATGGCGCCAGCGGAGAAGAGCCTCCGCGCCAACAATCCTTCCCGTTGAGACTTCAAACTGCGGCTGGTACTCCAGAAAGAACTGTTCCTTGGCAAGGCCCTGCCGCAGAGCATTCTCCAGCGCAAACCGCTCCCGCGCCAGGCGATTCATCTCCGGAGTGAAGAACCGCCACTGGTTCCTGCCGTTATCCTTCGCGTTGAAGAGGGCGGAGTCGGCATTCTTCAAAAGCGTCTCGCTGTCCGAGCCATCCTCGGGGAAGATACTGATCCCGATGCTGCAAGTTGTCGAGAGTTCAGTTCCGTTGCACGTGAATCTAGCTGCCATTCCCTGCTTGACCCGATCGGCCGCAACAGCAGCATCGGTGGTGTCTTTCACTCCGTTCACGACCAATAGAAACTCATCTCCTCCTAAACGGGCCACCGTATCGCCGCTTCTTGCAGACCGCTCAAGGCGCTCCGCCACCTGTTTCAAAACCTGGTCTCCGGCGGAGTGCCCAAGTGTGTCGTTCACAATCTTGAACTGGTCCAGATCGATGAAGAGTATCGCAACCTTTTCAGAGCGCCGGGTGGCATTGGAAAGGGCTTGCATCAATCGATCCTGGAGAAGAACGCGGTTCGGTAGATTTGTAAGGGAATCGTGATAGGCGAGGAATCGAAATTGCTCCTCCCTCACTTTCAGGTTCGCTTCCGCCTGCAGACGCCGCATCCTTTCCGCCCTTTCATTCAAGGCGCGTCGCACACAGCCGACCAGACGCTTCAAGTGCTGTTTCAGAACGTAGTCCGTGGCTCCGCTTATCAGGCTTTCGACTGCAACATCTTCTCCGATGGTGCCGGTAAGAAAGATGAACGGTGTGGTCGGACAAGTCTTGCGGGCGATTTCAAGCGCTTGCATCCCATCGAAGGACGGAAGAGAGTAGTCGGCAAGAATCAGATCCCAGTTGCCCAGGCTCAAGTGGCGGACAAACTCCTCCCTCGTCAGCACCACAACTATTTCGCAGTCGATAGACGCATTCTTGAGCAGGACCCTTACCAGTTCCTGGTCCAGCTCACTGTCTTCGAGATGAAGAATCCGCGCCGGAGGCGGTCGATTGTTCGGTTGGATCACCTGCGAGAGTTGCATACGCTATTCCCTGCCTATCTTTGGCTCCGGCCTCTCATTCAGCACGGCCCAGAACTTGCCGAGAATCTTCAAGGCATCAAAGAAGTCCCCGAAGTCCACCGGCTTCACGACGTATGCATTGGCACCAAGCCCGTAACATAGGTCAACGTCCGGACCCTCACGCGACGACGTGACCACTACCACCGGCAAATTTCTCAGGTGTGGGTCGGCCTTGATGGTGCGCAGCGCATCGGTGCCATCCACCTTCGGCATTTTGATGTCCAGCAGGATCACCGAGGGAAACGGTTCGCCTCCGGGATGACCCAGTTTCTTCAGGCGTTCCAGCGCTTCGGCGCCGTCCCGTATCACGATCAGGCGATTGGCCAGATTGCTGTCTTCCAGAGCCGTGACGGTCAGTTCGATGTCTTCGGCGCTATCCTCGACCAGCCAGATTGGGTCTATCTTCATGCGATCCTTTCTCCGTGCAACTGCCGTTCGGAGGCAACGAGAAATAGAAGGTGGCGCCGGCTCCAACGGCCCCCTCGGCCCAAACCCGGCCGCCGTGCTGTTCCACGACCCGTCGGACAATGGCAAGGCCTATTCCTGCTCCCTCGAATTCCTGTTCACTATGAAGCCGCTGAAATACCTGGAAGAGCTTGCTGGAGTACCTCATATCGAAGCCTGCGCCGTTATCTCGAATGAAGACCACGGCGTCGCCGGTTGCTTCGGTCTTGCATCCGATCTCGATTTCCGCCGCCGGGCAGTGGCGCGTGAACTTAAGAGCATTCGTCACCAGGTTCTCCATGACTTGCCGCATCATGGGCTGGTCCGCTGAGACTACAGGCAAACGGCCCACTATCCAATGAATGCTCCGGTCGCGCGTCTCCGGTTCCATTGCCCTCTGCACTTGTTCCACGACTTTGTTCAGGTCCACCGGCACCCTTTGAAACTCGCCGCGTCCCAGGCGGGAAAACTGGAGAAGATCGTCGATCAGCAGGCCCATGCGTTTGGACGCTTCCAGTGAGCGATCGATGTAATGCCTCGACGTATCGTCAAGAACGGCGTTGCTTCTCTTGATGAGGAGTGACAGGAAGCCGTCAAGGTGCCGCAGAGGCGCGCGCAGGTCGTGGGAGACCGAGTAGGAGAACGACTCCAATGCCTTGACACTAGCCGCCAGCTGGATGTTGGCGAGAGCTTTCTCATCGAGAAGATCGGAGACGGCCTGACGGCCCCGGCGGTAGTGTTCGGCGAGCAGGCTGATGAGCAGGCCCATGAGGGAGAAGAGGACCAGGGCGACCGCTTCTGAGAGATTCGCGACCTTCAAGGTGTAGAGGGGAGAGAGAATAAAGAACAGGGTACCCAGCCCGCAGAGGGCAGTGGCAATGAGGCCAGGCCAGATGCCGCCGAGTACCGCCACTGTGATGACGGCGGGATAGAAGGTGATATACGTTGGCATGTCCAGGCCCAGGCCCTGAACCAAGGCGAAGCGGAAAAGGAAAGCGAGCGAGACAATGCCAAGCGCCAGCGCGTAGCGGGGGAGGAATTTGGTAATGCGGGTCCTGGGGAAATAACCCATAAGACTCTCTTCCGGCGAGCCATAGATCCCTCGCTCACTGCATTATGAACTTGATTTGGGATGGGTTTAGAGCAATATTGCTCAAACTTATGGAGATTGCTCAAACTTATGGAGATTGCTCAGATGTATGGCGGGGTCAGGGGTTTAAGAACCATGGAACCACTCCCACCGCAGCTCTTCTGGAACTCGTAGTCGAGCGAAATCGCATCCTCTGCAGCCCCCTAGACTGTAAAGCGATTCTGTATGATGCCAAACCATGCGAATTCCAGTCGCCACAGGTCCTGGAAAACGCCCAGATGTCCGGGATTCAGGCAGGTGTTTTCGGCTATAGATTTGACAGACTCGGGAGCGATTCTTTCGCATATTTGCACCGTCCCTACGGGACTCCTGGTTCTTGATGGGTGACTTACCCAGCGCTGAAGCGCCGGGCTAACATGCAATGCGCCTCCGGCGCGGGTGGTCAACTCATGCAGGCCTGGAATCCGTTGACGAATCGCGCACTACTCGGCCCCTTTGAAGGGCCGGCAATCATAAGACTTCCGGCTCTTCAGATAACAGACTTCGAATTGGCGTAAAGCCAGACTTCCTTCCGACCGCATCGGCGCTTGCGGGGAGCGATTTTGAATACGGGCGGCTTACCATCCCACCCATCCCGCAAAGAGCGCGGGATGGATGGGGCACCCTCAGTGCTGGAGTTGGGGAGTTCTCAAAGAAGCGGAAGGGTTGACCACCTGCCAGGGGATAAAGAGGTTGCGGAAAAATGCCAAAATTTGAGTCGAAGCCCTAGTAGGGATGCAGCAGGGGCTAAAGCCCGGGTATATTTTCAGCGGTTTGCGGCACGGCTAAAGCTGTGCCCTTTCAAAACGTCAACTTAATCAGAGGTTCCCTGACATGCAATGCGCGTCCGGCGCGGGTCTACCCGCCTTACCCGAAAACCCACTCATCGCGATAAAGCTGCGATGAATGGGGCACAGTCCCTGATGCTGTGATGAGTGGGCCACCTGCCGGACTATTTATTCGCCGGCATGGTGGAGGAAGATGAAAGCCCGCGCCTGAAGGCGTGACTTTGATGGGCTCAATGCAGGGGCATGAATGCCCCTGCTCCCTCCGGAAAAGGCGACTCGGGATTCTGTTTCACCTCTCGCGGGTTGGTTTCACCGGGGGAGGGAGTTTTATGAAGCATTTGCCTATTTAGTTGGTTGCTGTCCCACCTTTGCGACACGAAAAGGTCGCAAAGATGGGGCACCCGGCCTACCGTCCTGGTGCGTCTTGCCGCAGCTTGCGAAGCCCGTAGCCATCCAACTGATTGTTTTTTCGGCCTGCTACACGCCGACCGGGAAGGGTTTGGGGCTGGATTCGTCGGTGTTGGCGGCGGTGCCGGTGCGCCAGCGTTCGAAGCGGCCTTGGAGGAGGCTCATGAGGCCGGTGTACCAGTAGCCGATGACGAAGAGGATCAGGAACGGGGCGGTGAAGTAGTTGTGGTTGGAGAAGGTGTAGAGGATTGCGCCGAAGAAATAGAAGCCCAGGAAGATCTCGATCCAGGGGGCGAGCACGAGGCGCTTGCGGTACTTGGCGGCCTGGGACTTTTCGCCCTTCTTGGCGACGCGGTACTTGGGGGTGCGGACAAATGGGCTCTTCATGCCGAGCAGGGCTTCGACTACGGCTTTGGTGTTGGTGACGGTGAGGCCGATGCCGAGAGCCATGAGGAAGGGCAGATAGAAGAAGGTCCGCTTCCATGTTTTGGGGAAGAGTTCGCGCTGGCTCATCACGTAGAAGACGGCGATAGAGAAGGTGGACGCGGTGAAGAGCGGCACGTCAATGAGCAGCATCTGGAACCAGCCCTGGTAGAAGCGGCAGATCATGGCGGGGATGAGCGCCGCGGACATGATGACCATGAGGGGATAGCTGAGGTTGGCGGTGAGGTGATAGACGGCCTCGACCTTGATGCGGCGGGGGACGTCGGACCTGAAGACCTGAGGCAGGACCTTGATGGAGGTCTGGATGAGTCCCTTGGCCCAGCGGGCTTGCTGGGTTTTGAAGGCGGTCATCTCGATGGGCAGCTCGGAAGGGCACTCGACGTCGGGCAGGTATTTGAACTTCCATCCGGCAAGCTGTGAGCGGTAGCTGAGGTCGGTGTCCTCGGTGAGGGTGTCGTGCTGCCAGCCGCCGCCGTCGGAGATGGCCTTGATGCGCCACATGCCGGCGGTTCCGTTGAAGTTGAAGTAGTCGTCTGTGCGAACGCGGGCGCCATGTTCGAGGACGAAGTGGCCGTCGAGGAGGATGGCCTCGATCTGGGTGAGCATGCTGTAGTTGCGATTGAGGTGGGTCCAGCGGGTTTGGACCATGCCGATGTGGGGCTCGGCAAAGTGGTGGATGACTTTCATGAGCCAGTCGGTGGGGGGGACAAAATCGGCGTCGAAGATGGCGACGTACTCGCCTTTGGCTACCTTGAGGCCGGCGTCGAGGGCTCCGGCTTTGTATCCATAGCGGTTTGTGCGGTGAATGTAGACGATGGGGTGGCCGAGAGCCGCATAGCGGGCGACGATGCTGGAGGCTACTTCCTGGGTTTCGTCGGTGGAGTCGTCGAGGACCTGGATCTCAAGCTTATCGGTGGGGTACTCCATGGCACAGACTGCTTCGACGAGGCGGTCGATGACGAACTGCTCGTTGAAGATGGGCAGTTGCACGGTGACGAAGGGGAGTTCAGCGAAGTGCTGGGGTGGATCGGGCTTGTAGTTCTTGCGGTACTTGAAATAGAGGTAGCACATGGTATAGCGATGAACGCCATACAGGGCGAGGACGATCATCACGGCGAAATACGGGAGCAGGACGATGGCATCAAAGAAGTTCCAGTGGTAGAGGCCCCTGAAGGTCTGATCGGCGTACTGCATTTTGAAGTAGTGGCGGAGGCCGGTTTGGGGCGCAAAAGCCAGAAGGGCGGCCACGCGTGGAGGCAGAGCGGCGAGCGGACCAACGGCAGAAGTCAAAGGGGTTAAAAGCGCGGCGAACAGGGCGAGCCTCCACGGTCTGGATATCGGCAATTCTACGCTATGGGAGCGGCTCTGGATTTATTGATCCGGCAAGAAACCAATGGCACCTTCTTCCCACCCATTCCCGCAAAACACGCGGGAATGGATAGGGCACCCGAACAGTATTTAGTTGCCGGATCAATAGACAGTTGATTGCCTCTATTCGGTTGACGTACTGTGTTCTAACAGTTGGAGAAAGCCCTATGAACGCACCTGGTAAGTCGCCAATCGTTGCCGCTGCCGGCGGCAGTTTTTTGCTGGAAAACCGTACGCCTTCGGAGGTGTTTACACCGGAGGACCTGAACGAGGACCAGCGGCAGATTGCGGCAACCGCAGCCCGATTTGCACGCGAGGAGATTTTGCCCGCGGTAACGGCGCTGGAGGCTAAAGAGCCGGGGGTGCTGGCGGGGCTGATGCGGAAGGCCGCAGATTTGGGATTTACGGCCGTGGACGTTCCCGAGGAATACGGCGGGATGGGCATGGACAAGACCAGCTCTACGCTGATTACAGATCACTTATCAGTGCTGGGGAGCTTTTCGACGGCGTTTGGCGCGCATATCGGGATTGCGACGCTGCCGCTGGTCTGGTATGGGACCGAGGAGCAGAAGCAGCGCTATCTTCCGAAGCTGGCGAGCTGCGAGTGGATCGGGTCGTATGGGTTGTCGGAGGCCAGTTCGGGGTCGGACGCGATGAATATTCACACGCGGGCAACGCTGTCGGCAGACGGGACCTACTACACGCTGAACGGCGAGAAGCAGTGGATTACCAACTGCGGGGTGGCGGGGCTTTATACGATATTTGCGAAGATTGACGGGGAGAAGTTCTCAGCGTTTTTGATTGAGCGGGAGACGCCGGGGCTGAGTGTGGGGGCGGAGGAGCACAAGCTGGGAATTCACGGGTCATCGACTTGCCCGCTGGTGCTGCAGGACTGCAAGGTGCCGGTGGAGAACCTGCTGGGAGAGGTGGGGAAGGGGCACCACATCGCCTTCAACGTGCTGAATGTGGGGCGGTTCAAGCTGGGGGTGGCGTGCATTGGCGGGGCGAGGCACGCGCTGGGACACATGATCCGCTATGCCAAGGAGCGGCACGCGTTCGGGAAGCCGATCGCGGAGTTTGGGATGATTCAGAGGAAGATTTCCTCGTCGGCAACACGGCTGTATGCAGCGGAAAGCATGGCGTACCGCACGGTGGGGATGATCGATGCGAGCCTGGCGCAACACGCGGAGGAGCAGGCGCACTCGGCGCGGGAGACGCAGCGGCGCATCGAGGAGTATGCGGTCGAGTGCTCGATTTTGAAGGTGTATGGGTCAGAGATGCTGTCCCTGGTGACGGACGAACTGGTGGCCACGATGGGGGGCTACGGGTACGTGGAGGAGTATCCGGCGGAGCGGATGTACCGGGATGCGCGCATCAATCGGATCTTTGAAGGAACCAACGAGATTAACCGGCTGATTATTACCGGCTGGCTGATGAAGCGGGCGCTGAGCGGACAACTGCCGCTGATGAAGGCCATCAAGAATCTGATGGACGAGGTGATGGAGCCGCCCAGCTTTGACGCGGGTGGAGAGGAGGACGAAGTGCTTGGCCGGGAGGCTGAGGTGCTGGCGGCGGTGAAGAAGACGGCTTTGTTTGCCGCGGGAGTGGCGAGTCAGCGATTCATGACCGGGCTGCAGGACGAGCAGGAGGTGATGGCGGATCTGGCTGATGTGATTATGCAGGTGTACGGGCTGGAATCTGCGCTGTTGCGGGCGCGCAAGCTGGCGGCGAGCGGAAAGAGTTCGGCGGGAGCCGCGGCGGCGATGACAGGGCTACTGGCGGATGAGTCGATTTGGCTGGCCGAACAGGCTGTGCGGCGAGTGCTGGCGGCGTGTGGCGAGGGCGACATGCTGCGGACGCAGTTGGCGATTTTGCGGAGGGTGGCGCGGTTTACGCCGGGGGATGCCGTGGGGCAGAGCCGGACGGTGGCTCAGGCTGCGATTGCGTTGGAGAGGTACCCGGTTTAGGGGCGGTGGGCAGAATAACTGCGAGATTGAATGGGTTGCTGTCCCACCCTTGAATCAAAGAACGATTCAAGGATGGGGCACCCAAACTACTGGTCAGACTCGCATTGAAAACGCACGAAAGGGGCGTTGCTCAGGAGAGCAGCGCCCCCTTTGTATCTATAAGCTTCAGGGGAGTTCCTGAAGCTTGAAGTCTTTGAATTCGATTTGGAAGCCTTCGGACTCAAGGCCGACATATCCCTTTTCGACACCCACATGAATCGTGTTGACCACCTTGCCGTTGACGGCGAGGGTGCATGTATCGGCAACGCAGCGGATGTCGTAGTTATTCCATTGTCCGGCGGGTTTGACGCGGTTCTCGGTCATATCTTTGCGAGCGTTGAAAGAGGTTGGCTTGCCGTCGATGGGAGTGAGGCCGAAGAGATAACCGCCATCGGGTGTGGTTTGCGCCTGGTGCCAGATGGATCCGTCGTCATTGTTGCGGAAGAAGACGCCGCTGTTGTATTTGGGCGCGCCCGAGACCGGGGTCACGCGCCATTTGAGGTGGAAAGAGAAATTGCGGACTTCATGGTTGAAGCGGAGCCAGTCGTGGCCGCCGTTGCCGTCGCAAAGGATGGTGTGCTTTGCGGCATCGATATGCCATTGCGCGATATCGCTGACGGGATGGGTGGGCGGGATGGAGATGCGTGTCCATTGCGCCTTGTAGTCGGCGGGGAACAGGTTGACGGACTGTGCAAACGCAGGCACTGCGGTAACCAGCAGGGCGAGGCAGAAAAGGCTGCGGCGCGCCGCGATAAGCCGGCCTGCTTTTTCGCTCTTAAACTCGGTAGAACTGCGTAGATTCAACATACTTATCCCTTCTTCTCCCAATCCAGGTCGCAGGATCATTAGCGGGAGCAATCGGCTCGAATTGTAGCATCGGGACGCCAACGCCCGATGTGCTCCGCTACCGCCCGGAGTCAGGCCTTCCAGAAGGCTGTCCAGCGAGGGGCGGCGGGGTCGATAAGTATGGAATCACCTTCGGAGTGGGAGTGAACTGCTTCAGTTTGAGTCAAGTGGAAGCGGCCCAGGGTGGCAGGCAGGTAGAGTTTTTTAGGCGAGGGGCCTGAGGATCGCTCATAGACAAGACGCCAGCCCTGGCCGCGATCGAGCGGTTCGAGCTTGAGATTGAGGCGACCGAAGCGCGTGGGCGTTGCGGCGAGGATGTGCGGCGATTGAAGTTCAAGTTCAGCGGCGGTGATGCCAGCGAGCAGGCGGAGATGATCGCCATCTTCAAGCGCGAATGTGTGGCGGACATAGCGGATGCATTCGGCGCTGGCCCAGTTGTGGGGCATGTCGCCGACATAGGAGCCGACGTGGGCGGATTGGAGGGGCTGCTCTTCGCGCCAGCAGTATTGAGGGCTGGCGTGGTTGAGGAAGCCGACGAAGGTGTCGTGAGCGGCCTGCTTCATGCCGAGCCATAGATACACTTCGGCAACGAAGGCGGCATTGTAGTTCCAAACGGATTGGTGATGGAGCCAACCGGTTTCGGCGGGGATGCCTTCCTGTGTGACGGCCTGCATGAGCTGGACGTGGCCGCGGACGATGGGGTGTGAAGACGAAAAGACGCGCCCAGGGAAGATTGCGTGAGAAAGCGCCCACTGCGCGGATTGAGGGCGGGGCCGGTCCCAGAGGTCGGGGAGCTGCCATTCGGGGTCGTTCCTAAGGACCATAGGGAGGAAGTCGAAACCGGCTTCGTGGCGGCGCATCTCCCGGGATGCAGCTTTGAAGAAGGCGGCCCGCAACTCATTGTGAAACTGCCGTGCATCTTTGAGGCTGTCAATTTTTTCGTTTTCGGCGACTTCCGCCAGGGCCTGGAGGCCCGCGAGCACCCAGAGCGTGTTAGTGAACTCGTCGCGGACGCCGCCGATGCCGCCGTCAGCGAAGCCTTTGGCGAGCAGTCCGTAGCCGCCGAGCGCGCTGCCCTGGCGGACGGCCTCGGCTTGCAGGGAACGGAGGAACTGGACGGCGTGGACGAGCTGGGGCGTGAGTTCGTGGAGCAGGGACCAATCCTGGCTCAGCTCGCACTGGCGGACGAGGGTGAAGATGGCGATGCCAGTGTCTTTCCAATGCTCACGGCCGCCGGCTCCGACCACCTGACCAGTGGCAAGTTGCAGCGACCAGGTGGTGCGGAGGCCTTCGACAGCTTCGTGATCGAGGCCGAGATAGCGAGCGGCTTCAAGGAGGAAGTTGCCGTCGACGACCCAGAGGCCGCGGTAGCAGGTGGGGCCGACCTGAAAGGTGAGCTTGCCGTCACGTATCTCGCGGGCCTGAAGGATGTTGCGCGCGCAGGCTAGAGCGAATTCGCCTTCGCGGCCGGGAATGGCGATGGCGACCGGTGCGTGGAAAATTGAAAAGGAGGTCCAGAAGGCACGGCAGGATTCGAGGTGTTTCGCGGGAGCGGCGAGCCCGTCCGCGATGGGGGTGGTGGGCGGGCTGGTCTGCGGGAACCGGAAGAAGGCACGGTAGGGGGCGCCCTTCGAGGCTTGTCCGTGGTGCAGCACCAAATGAAGAGCGCGGTCGGTGCCGGATTCGAAGGAGGCGGCGCGGTCGGTGGAAAGCGGCCGGCTGCCCAGGACTCTGGCGATGAGGAGCACACGGCGAGAGTCGCGATGAAGGACAGTGAGGACGCCATCTTTCTCTTCGAGGTCGAACTTCTGAAGAGTGTCGAAGTCGAGGACAGGCTCGATGTCGGCTGCAGCGCCGGCGAGCGGAGTGGCCTCGAAGAGAACATTGTCGATGCGGCCTTCGTCGGGCGCATTGGTGGCGAAGGTGGTGAGTGTGACCGTGACGCCCGGGTATTCAAGCGTGGTTCGAACGATGGGGATGGAGGGGCTTTCAAGCAGCTGGCTGAGGACTTTGGGGGCTTTCATGCCGTGCAGTCCGAAACCGATTTTCAAGGGGAAGAAGTCCACATTGGTGTAGCGGTCGTAGCCGTAGAGGAGTTGGCCGGATTCATCGACAAGGCTCTTGTACGGGTCGTCAGGGAAACAGAAAGCGGTCTGGCGCTGGATGGGGGCAAAGCGGAAATCGATGACAGGTGGAGTGCTGGGTTTCTGCTCCGCGTGCCGCGAAGCGGGAGGAGTGTGGGAAGTTGAGCGAGCATCACTTCGAGGGAGAGTGGAGGCGGCAAGAGTGGCTCCGGTGGCCAGAGCGCGACTCAGAAAGTCCCGGCGATCAATGGGCATCATGGCAAGCCTTATATGCTTGCGGAGTTGGCGGTGTCAACGGGCTCAAACCGCACTCGATACGGGGAGAGAGAGCGCGGGTGTCGGAGGCTGGAGCATCTTCGGTTTTAGTCCTTACGGTGGAGATTTGACTTTGTGCTATCCCACCCATGAATCACAAAACGATTCACGGATGGGGCACCCAAATTATTGTTAACACTCGCATCGAAGACGCTCTAAAACTGCATGAAGCTCAGAGTGAGAGCGCCCCACCCTTGCAAAGTTGCCGGCAAGTATGGGACGTGGGGCTTTAGCGCGTGGTGGCGATTAGTGGAGCAGGGTGGCTGTGGCGACCACTTGCATTCCGCCTTTAGAGTCGAGGTCGTCGGACTTGAAGACGACGGTGGGCTTGCCGATGGGGATGAGGACGGTGGCCTGCCAGCGGTTCTGGCGGATCACGGGGTCGGCGGAGCTGGAGGCGCCGTGCGAATCGGCGAGACTGCTGATTTCGGTTACGAGGCTGAAGGCGAGTTGGCTGCCTATTTCATGGGCGGAGCCGCGCACGTCCACATTCACGCCGACGTCGATGTATTGATATTGGAGCCCTGACTTTTCACTTGCGTTCGCATCAGCGTGCATAGCGGTGACGATAGGAATCCTCGATCCAGTGCGGATCTGCGGGTAGACATCCATTTTGTCGGTGCTGACGGTGGTGGAATAGGCGCGGCTGTTGACGAGTTTGCTCTCAGCATTGAGTTCCTGGATAACGACATCGAGGTGGTAGTAGTGCGCCGGGGGCGCGGCTGGCTTGGGCGTGTCCTGGGCGTTGGCCTTTTGCTCGAAGGATAGGGTGAGGAGCAGAAGGCCGAGGATGACGGTGAGCTTGCGCATGGAGTTCTCCTTAGTTTCCGCTCTGAGCGGAGGGATCGAGTGGCTGAATGTCGATGGCGGCGATGTTGAGAGGCGCATCCGCTTGCATTTGCGCGTCGGCGAGGGCATGGAGTTTGGGGAGCGGCGTTTTGGCGGCAAAGACGGCCAGGGCCTGCTCCTGAGGGGTTAGCGGTTGAGGAGTGGGGAAGACGTCGAGTTTGGGCAGCGGAGTAGCGGCGGGAGCGATTCTGGAGTTGCCGGATGCGGAGTGGTGCGGCTTGGTTGGCGGGGCGGTGCGCACTATGGAAGCGGCTGGCAGCGGGACGCGATTTACGGAGACGGTGGGAGGGTGTTTGGGCTTGGGCGTGAACAGGACGATCGACAGCAGCAGGGAGGCTGCGACGGGCAGAGCGATGGCCCACGGAAGCCAACGGCGGCCTGGGGTGGGTTCGGGGGCGTAATTGGCGGTGGAGATGCGGGCGCCGGATACGCTGGCAAGGACGCGCTGTTCGAGGCCGGGGCCGGGAGTGGCGTAGGTGGACAGGGCCGCTTCAATGAGGATGTCGATGGGGTCGTTTTCAGGCATAACGGGTCTCCTGAACGGCAGAGAGTTTTTGGCGCAGAAGCTGGCGGGCGCGCTGCAGGCGGGTGCGGACGGTGCCTTCGGGGATGGAGAGGATGGAAGCAATTTCGCGGGAGTTGAGCTCGTCGAATGCGGAGAGGACCAGGGGCAGGCGGAGGTCCTCGGGCAGGGCGTCGATCATGGAGTGAATGAGGGCGTTCTGGTTGGCCTGGAGGAGGGTTTGCTCGGGGCCGGGGCTGGGAGAAGGCGAGTCATCGAGGGGGTCGCTGGGGTCGAGGGCAGAGTCAAGATGGGTGGCGGGAGTGCCTTGCGCGGGACGGCGGCGGTCGACGGCGACGCGCCAGGCGACGCGGGCCAGGAAGGCGCGTTCGTTGGAGAGGTGCTGCCAGCCGCGATTGCGATAGAGCTTCAAGAAGGTCTCCTGGACGGCATCTTCGGCATCGTGGGAGTTGAGTAGAACGGCGTAGGCGACACGAAAGACGAAGCGCGACTGACGCTGGACGAGTGCCGTGAAATCCACGTCTTCGCCGGTGGTCAAAACCTGCGCCCCCTGATGCAGCCGCCGGACGATGCGTTGGCCGCAAGGCAACTTTACTGCTTACACACGCTAAGACGGGCGGCGGAGGCTGGGTGTTCGGATATTTTATGCGGCGGCGGCGATTACTGCGCTGCTTCGCGGGGAAGCGTGCGGGGCGCTATGAAGGCCATCAGGGATGCCCAGGCGAGTCCGGCCAGGTCGTCTATGCCGTAGTGGAAGCGGAGGGCAAAGGTGGAGATGGTGATGCCGATGCATGCGGTGATCACAATGGCCAGGAGCCAACGCGGCAGCTTGCGCCAGGAGAGCAGCACGATGAGCCAGGGGTTGGCTGTGTGCAGGCTGGGGAAACAATCGTTGGCGTAGCGGAAGTTGTCCATGAGGAAGGTGTAAGTGAGCGTGGAAGAGATGAAGATGGGCGTTGCCGGAGCCGAGAGGCTGAGAGGTCCAGAGACAGGCATGAGGATATAGCAGCAGTAGCCGCAATAGAGCGAGATGAGAAGGGCGCGCCGGAGGAGGCGGAATTGCGCGATGTCTCCCTTGTACATGAACCAGGCGAGAGCGATCAGCGGGGTGAAGGGATAGAGGCCGTAAAAGCAGGACATGATCTGGAGGAAGAGGCGGGAATCCAGGCCCCACTGGGTAAGCCAAAGGTAGGGGGTCTTGCCGAAGAGGGCGATGTCTGCGGCCATCATCCAACGGTCAAGGGACGGGATGCCGAGCCAGGTGGTTATTACTGATGCGTCAAATAGCTTGAGGCTGACATAGCCGAGTACGGCAACGAGCATGGGGCCGATTTGAAGCACGATGTGGAGCAGGGGCCGGAGGCGGGGACTGAAACGGGCGGCGACCAGGAGAAGCGCGAAGAGAAGGATGAGGGTGCTGAGAGTCCAGACCGCGAGGTCACGACCGCCGGCAGTGGCAAAGACGGCCGGGCGGAACGGGAGCAGGACAAGGATGAGGAACAGAAAAGACCCGGTAACCAATTCGTCGAAGCGTCGACGAAGGAAGTTCAGCATGGCATATTCCCTATGAAAGAAGAGGGGGCCAGTTTAGCTGGTGGATAAGGTTGGGGGCAAGGCGGGGGCGTGAGCAAAGTAATGGCCCGCTTCTCGATGGAGGAGCGGGCCATTTTGTAGTTGCAACCAAGTTGAGTTATGCCTTGGTGGTGGAGGTGAGAGCGCCGAGGTCGGCGGCCAGCTTCTCAGTGGAGAAGGCTTCGATGAGGTCGCCTTCCTTGAGGTCGCTGAAGCCGGAGAGGCCGATGCCGCACTCCATGCCGTTGGTCACTTCCTTGGCGTCATCCTTGAAGCGCTTGAGGGAGTTTACCTTGCCCTTGAAGACCTGTTCGCCACCACGCATGACCTTGATTTCCGCGTCACGGCGGATGACTCCGTCCTGGACGCGGCAGCCAGCGATGGTGCCGACCTTGGGAATGCGGAAGACGTTGATGACTTCCGCACGGCCGAGGTAGTTCTCCTTGAAGGTTGGATCGAGAAGTCCCATCATGGCCAGGCGGATTTCATCCTGCAACTCGTAGATGATGGAGTGCAGGCGAATCTGGATGCCTTCCTGGTTGGCCAGTTCGGCAGCCTTGCGCTCGGGGCGGACATTGAAGCCGATGATGATGGTGTTCGAGGCCGTGGCCAAAAGGACGTCGCTTTCAGTAATGGAACCGACGCCGGAGTGGATGACCTTGATGCGCACCTTCTCGGTTGACATGCGGGTGAGCGAATCGGCCAGAACTTCGACCGAGCCGGTAACGTCGCCCTTGATGATAAGAGGCAGATCCTTGACGCCAGCGGTGCGAATCTGCTCGGCAAGACCTTCGAGGGAGACGCGGGAACTCTTGGCGAGCTGGGAGTCGCGCTCTTTCATCTTGCGGTACTGGGCGATGCCCTTGGCCTTGTCGCGATCGGCTACGACGAGGAAGGTGTCACCGGAGTCTGGCATGGCTTCAAGCCCCAGCACTTCGACAGGCGTGGATGGACCGGCTTCTTCGATGGGGCGGCCGCGATCATCAAACATGGCGCGGACCTTGCCGAAGGTGTTGCCGACGATATAGCTGTCGTTGAGGCGGAGGGTACCGTCTTGTACAAGGACGGTGGCCACGGCGCCACGACCGCGATCGAGCTTGGCCTCGATGACAGAGCCGACAGCCTTGCGGCCAGGAGTGGCCTTGGGGGCGCGGATGTCGGAGACGAGGCAGATCATCTCGAGCAGCAGATCGAGGTGGATGCGCTTCTTGGCGGAAACCTCGACGAAGACCGTACCTTCGTCGCCGACGGCCCACTCTTCAGGGATGAGGCCGCGATCGGCGAGCTGCTTCTTGACGCGATCAGGGTTGGAATCGGGCTTGTCGATTTTGTTGACGGCCACGATGATGGGTACGCCTGCTGCCTTGGCGTGGTCGATGGCCTCGAGGGTCTGGGGCATGACGCCGTCGTCGGCGGCGACTACGATGACGACGATGTCAGTGACTTTGGCTCCGCGGGCACGCATGCGGGTAAAGGCTTCGTGGCCTGGGGTATCGAGGAAGACGATCTCGCGGCCATGCGCGGGTGAGCCCTCTTTGGAGAACTTCACCTTGTATGCACCGATGTGCTGAGTGATGCCTCCGGCTTCGCCAGCGGCAACGTCGGTTTCGCGGATGGCGTCGAGCAGCGATGTCTTGCCGTGATCGACGTGACCCATGACGGTGACAACGGGCGAACGGGGCACTTCCAACTCGCCGGTGTTCTCGGCTTCGAGGACTTCTTCGATGGCCTGGTTGGCGATTTCCTCTTCGTAGCTGATGACGGTGGCGGCGGCGCCGAACTTGGCGGCAACGTCCTTGACCATCTCAGCGTCGAGGGACTGGTTGACGGTGACGAAGACGCCGCTCATGAGGAGTGTGGCGATCAGGTCCTTGGCGCGGACATCGAGCTTTTCAGCCAGGTCCTTAACGCTGATGCCCTCTGTAACCGTAATTTCGCGGGTGATAGGAAGCGGTTCACCGCCATATTGCACCCCGCCATAACGTGGCGGTGGCACAAAGCCCTTCATTGGGCCTTCCTTCGTCTTGGGATACTGCGGACGACCGCCACGGCCTCTTGAAGGGGCACGCGCCGGACGTGGCGCTTCGCCGGTAGGAGCTGCGCCGCCGGGGCGAGGTGGACCGCCGGGACGTGGTGGTCCAAAGCCCGGGCGAGCACCGAAGGCAGGACGCGCGCCTGGAGCACCAGTGCCGCCGGGACCTGCGTAGCCGCCTGTGCCGGTACGGGTAGGATGCTTGGGACGCGGTCCGCCCGGGAACTGCCCTGGAACTGAGGGGCCGCCGGGGGTGCGCTGCGGATAACTGCCGGGGCCAGTGGATGGGCGGCGATCAAAGATCGGCCTACCGCGCACGATACCGGCACCGGCGGCAAGATTGCCAGTTCCGGGTACGGGAGGCGGCAGAATGGGCGCCTTGTAGACCGGACGCGGTCCGGTTTGAGGCATGACCACACGGCGAGCGGGTGGCGCCGGCGGCCCAGACGGAAGTTTTACCGCAGGTGGAGGTGGAGGTGGCGCGGGGACAGCCACGGCTTCTGCCGCAATGGCTGGAACCGGGGCGGGTGCTTCTGGCGCCTTTTCAGCAACTACGGGAGCTTGAGGCGCGGCCTCGACAGTGGGCTCAACCACAGCAGCCGGCGGCTCAGCGGGCGGAACTGGCGCGGCGGGTGGCGCTACGATAGCGGCGGCGGGCGGAGGAGCGGCGACAGGCGGCTTGACTACGGCTGCAGCGGGCTTCTCGTGCGGCTGCTCTTCCCTGACTTGAAGCGGCACGACCGGGGCCACGGGCGGCTTGACGACCACAGCGGCTGGCGGGGGCGCAACAACAACGACCGGGCGCAAAGGAACAGCGGCGCCAGCAGGCGCCTTGGCGACCACGGGACCAGCCGGCGGACGCGAGGCGATGGCCGGCGGGGGTGGGGGCGGGGGATGCACGATGTTCGGTGCTGAGCGCGGCAGAGGAACGATTCTGCGCGGTTCCGGGCGAGCCGATGGCGGCGGAGCTGCCACAACGACCGGGGGAGCAGGCGACGCGGGCCGGGCAGGAGGCTGAACAACAGGAGGCGCAGCTGGTCTTACCTGTCCATGAGGATACCGCGCATTCTCTTCCTCTTCTTTTTTCTTGGCCAGAATGGCCTGGAGAACATCGCCAGGCTTGGAGATATGCGAGAGGTCAATTTTTGGGGTTATAGGCTGCGGGCCACGCGATGACGACGAGCTTCCGTGGCTTGCTGAGCGCGAACCGCGCTCGATAAACACGCGAACCTTCTCTGCCTCATCGGACTCCAGCGAACTGGAGTGGGTCTTGCCAGTGGCCAGGCCGAGTTCCGCCAAAGTGTCAAGAATCTGTTTGCTCTTGACTTCCATCTCGCGTGCGAGATCGTTGATACGAACCTTACTCATCCGCCTCTTTTCAAAGTGTGCTACCCAAAGCCCCTAGTTGCTCATAGCTACCCCGTGGCATTGGCTGCTCAAAAAACTTTCATGACCATTCGATTGGCTTTGAAGGATGGGGCGCATACTATGCGCCGTCCTCTTTGGCCGCCTGTTCTTCCGATGCATCACTTTCAATCTCTTCCGGCGTATCGCCGGCTTCGGGCACGTCTTCAATCGCGGCTTCTTCAGCGCTGACTGAATCTCCGTCTGTTTCAACGGACTCAATGCTCTCGATTTCCTTGAGGACGTCAGCGGCGTTTTCAGCTTCGGCCTCGGCATCGGCTACAACTGCCGGTGCGATTTCGACTTCAGCTTCGCCGGGTATTTCCGTGGTTGCCGGTTCGGCAACTTCGGGTACGTGGCCTGGCTCGCCTTCTTCAAAGTGGCCGAAGTAGTGGCGAACAGCTACGGAGATCTTCTCGAGAGTTTTTTCGCCGATGCCCGGAATCTCTTCGAGCTGCTCGGGGGTCATGTCTGCCAAGGACTCGACGGTGGTGATGCCGGCCGCGACGAGCTTCTGGATGATGCCGTCGCCCAACTCGGAGACCTGCTCGATGGGAGTGGAGGGGCCGCCGGTGAGGTCCTGCATCTGCTGCTCGACCTCCTGGCGCTTCTCCTCTTCACTCTTGATGTCGATTTTCCAGCCCAGCAGCTTGGCGGCGAGGCGGACATTCTGGCCCTTCTTGCCGATGGCGAGCGAGAGCTGAGTGTCGTCGACGATGACTTCGAGCTGCTTGTCAGTCAGATCGGAGATCGACACGCGGCTGACCTTGGCGGGCTGCAGTGCCTTCTCGGCGAAGGTGGTGATTTCGTCAGAGTACTCGATGATGTCGATTTTTTCGCCGCGCAGCTCGCGAATGATGGACTGAACGCGCATGCCCTTCATGCCTACGCAAGCGCCGACCGGGTCCACATCCTTGTCGCGGCTTTGAACGGCAATCTTGGTGCGTTCGCCTGCTTCGCGGGCGATGGCGCGGATGACGACGGTGTTGTCGTAGATTTCAGGGACTTCCGACTGGAAGAGGTTGGAAACCAGCTCAGGGGCGGCACGGGAAACGATGACCTGGGGACCCTTGGCGGCGCGGTCCACCTTGAGCAGGACGACGCGGACGCGCTCGCCAATGGAGAACTGCTCGAGGCGCGATTGCTCACGTTTGGGGCAACGTGCCTCCGCCTTGCCGAGGTCATAAATGACGTCCTGGCCTTCGATGCGCTTGACAGTGGCGTTCAGGACTTCCTTTTCGCGGTGCGCGTATTCGTTGAATACGGTGTCGCGCTCAGCTTCGCGGACCTTTTGGAAGATGACCTGCTTGGCGAGCTGTGCCGCGATGCGTCCGAGGGGGCTGGTGTCGCGATACAAGCGGATTTCGCTGCCCACTTCGACGCCGGGAGCCAGTGCATTGGCCTCTTCGAGTGTGATCTGGTTGAGCGGGTCTTCGACCTGTTCCGCATCGGCGACAACCGTTTTGTAGATGTAGGCCGTGATTTCTCCGGTCTCTTTATTGAGTTCCCCGCGCATATTTTCCTGGGTCTTGTAGAACTTGCGCGTGGCCAGGGCGATGGCCTCCTCGACAGCGCCGACGACGATGCCTGGGTCAATGCCCTTCTCCTGGCTGAGGAGCTCGATGCTCTGATACAAAACGCTGCTGGCCATACTCTGCTTGCTCTCTCGTTTGCCGCTCGGCGCGGGACTCGGGGGGTGAATCCTTTGGCCGGTTCAGTTGAGTTTGAAGAAGGGGTAAAGCAGGTCCACTTCTCGAGGTTAAGGTTCCCGGACAATTAGTGTGCCGGGAGAATTTCTTATATCTCTGGCACCAGTTGCGCTTTTTCGACGTTGCTCAGCGCAATTTCAACGGTGCTGACGCCGGTCTTCCGGCTCTTGCTGTTCTGCTTGACCGCGTTCAGGTCGAGCGTAATGATCTTGCCTACTTCAGCTTCAGCGCCGGAGATCAAGCGCCCCTGCCAGTGGCGGTTGTTGCGGATAGCCTCAAAGGTCTGAATTTTGACCAGGCTGCCGATGAACCGCTGGTAATCCTCAGGCCGGGTCAGCTTACGGTCCAAGCCCGGTGAGCTGGCTTCGAGCGTATATTCCGCGCCGGGAACCAGGTCTTCCATGTCCAGCAGAACGCCGAAGTCGCGGCTGAAAGCGGAGCAATCTTCGTGCGTTACACCGGAAAGCTGTTCAACACTCAACGTACCTTCGACCAGCCGTTCCGGAAGTCCTTCGACGCCTGCCTCGATAGCGGCCTTGAGTTTCGCTCGTTCTTCAGCGTTTTTCTCAAGGAAGATGCGCAGGGTGCGCTCCTTGGCCGGGCCAATGAACTCGAGGTCCACCACGTCCAGTCCATGAGAGGCGGCCACCCTTGCCGCTGCCGACCGAATTGCTTCCAGCTTGACTGCCATCGTACCTTCACCCCATCGAGCAAAGATCGCTCTCTGGGGACCCATGCTTACGCCGCCTTTTGGCGGTCATTTTCGGAGTGTTCACTCCGGTGAATTTGCCGCAAATAAAAAGTGGGCTATAAGCCCACTCATCTCTCCGCCAGCCGGTGCGCACACGGTGTTCTCTGACGGACAAATTCGTCTGCATCCTTAGCATAGGCGAATTTGCAGGGAATTTCAATGGGGAAGAGAGGGGGAAAGGGGTGAAAAATCAGCGCTCCTTGTGCCTGCGTACCCGCAAATCTGCAATACTTTCGGCCATGAACCGGAAAGCTGTTCTCTGTGCTGTGGCGCTTGCCACCGGATTGAGCTTCGGTGGGCCCATTTCGGGATGGGCAGACGATGCCGCCGCCGCCATTGCCGCCGGGGGCCTGTTGCCTCGGCGGGAGACGCGGATTGTGATGGCGAAAGAGGTGCTGCGGATCAGCGACAAGAAGGTCGTAGTGGATTATGACTTCCGCAACGAAACCGACGAGGAAGTGACGACGGAGGTGGCGTTTCCTATTCCGCCGTACAAGAACGACTTCCCCGAGGGCAGTGCCTCAGCGCAGTCGTTCAAGAGCTTCCGACTCTGGGTGGATGGCGAGCGCATTCATTATGAGGCTGAGGCGAAAGCATTCCTTAAGGGAAGGAATGTTACCGGGATTCTAGAACAGAATCATATAGATATCCCGACGTTTGGCCACTTTGACGATACAAAAGATCAAGTCTTCGTCCCTGATTTTTCTCGGCTTCCCAAGACAGCACAGAACCGATTACTTAAGGAGGGCCTATTTGAAGACCAGGGCTCCCTGATCTACAGCCTCTGGACAGTTCACCTGCAATACCACTGGACACAGGTCTTTCCAGCGCATTCCACCGTTCATATCCGCCATGAATACGCGCCTGCGGTGGGATTCACACAGGTTACCTCGACAGCGGTCGATGATTCTCTTGCACGACCTGCCGCTAACCGCAGCGCGAGAGGCGATTCGGATGGGATGAAGCTGCTAGCTGGCTTTTGTGCGGATCGACAGTTTCTCAACGCGCTTGGACGCAAACTTAAAGAGAGTGAATTGCAGGCCAAGACCAGCGACGAGAGACTGATGGCCGGAACCTCTTATCCGCACTGGGTGGATTTTATTCTAACTTCGGCAAATACCTGGCAAAGGCCCATCGAGGACTTTACGCTCATCCTTGAGCGCCCGCGATCCGAGCAGGGAGGGCGATTTCTGGTCAGTTTCTGCTCGCCGGGCAATGTCGAAAGGCTCGATGTGGATCATTTCCAGGTTCATTTGGACAACTTCGTTCCCACGGCGGAGTTGCACATTGGGTTCTTCGATTTGCCGAAATCAAAGCCTGTCAAGCCGGAAGCGGCGAAGAGATAAGCAAACCCAGGTTCGGATCAGTCAACCACATCTGCTGTATCGCAGACTGATCGGGCAGTGAATCTGGCTTGGAACCGGATATGCTCATCCTATGGCTGTTACTCATTCCCCCCATTCGCCGTTGTCTGCCGCTTCTGTCTCTGAAGCTCGCACCGCACTGCTGAAACACGCCGCGCGCGATGCTATGGACTATCTGGAAGGCGAGGACAAGCGATCGGTTGCGCCGCGTCCGGAGGCGGTGAAGGCGCTGCAGGTGCTGCGCGGGCCGCTGCCGCCGGGACCGACGAGTGCGGAGGCAGTTCTGCACCTGCTGGATGCTTATGGGTCACCGGCAACGGTGGCGAAGACGGGTGGGCGCAACTTCGGGTTTGTAAACGGGGGGTGCCTGCCGGCGGCGCTGGCGGCGAGCTGGCTGGTGAGCGCGTGGGACCAGAATGCGGCGTTCTTTGTGCAGTCGCCAACCGCTATTGTTCTGGAAGAAGTGGCGCTGGAATGGGTGCGGGAGCTGCTGGGACTGCCAACGGGAACGGGCGGGGCGGTGGTGACCGGAGCCACGATGGCGAACTTCACGGCTCTTGCGGCGGCGAGGCATACGCTGCTGACGCGCGCCGGGTGGGATGTGGAAGGCGAGGGGCTGTTCGGCGCTCCGCCGGTGACGGTGGTGGTGGGCGAAGAGGTTCATGCCTCCGTACTGAAGGCTCTGGGGCTGCTGGGGCTGGGGCGGAACCGGGTAGTGCGAGTGCCGGTGGATGGTCAGGGGCGGATGCGCGCCGACGCGCTGCCGCACATGGATGAGCGGACGATTTTGTGTTTGCAGGCTGGGAACGTGAATACCGGGGCCTTCGATCCGGCGGGGGCGATTTGCCCGGCGGCGCGAGAGGCTGGTGCGTGGATTCATGTGGACGGGGCGTTTGGGCTGTGGGCCGCGACTTCGCAGGAGTACCGGCGCTGGACAAACGGATTTGAACAGGCCGACTCGTGGGCTACGGACGGACACAAGTGGCCCAATATCGGCTACGACTGCGGGGTTGCGCTGGTGCGCGATCCGGATGCGCTTCGGGCGGCGATGTCGATTCAGGCTTCGTATCTGGCACTGGGAGAACATCGCGAGCCTTCGGACTACAATCCGGAGCTGTCGCGGCGGGCGCGCGGAGTGGAGTTGTGGGCGGGATTGCGGTCGCTGGGGCGGTCGGGGATGGCGGAGATTGTGGAGCGGACCTCGAGCCATGCACGGCGTTTTGCCGAGGGACTGCGCGCGGCGGGCTGCCAGGTGCTGAACGATGTGGTGATCAACCAGGTGCTGGTTTCATTTGGCACGCCGGAGAAGACGCTGCAGGTGATTGCCCGGATCCAGGAAGAGGGGACAAGCTGGTGCGGGTCGACCGTGTGGCAAGGGCATACGGCGATGAGGATCAGTGTTTCATCCTGGGCCACGACCAGGGACGATGTGGACCGGAGTTTGGCGGCGATGTTGAAGGCGGCGAAAGAGGGCTAGGGTGTCGAAGCCCGTCGCCACCGCTGCTTCGCACTGGGGAAGAACGTGTCTCGGTGATTATGAAGACATTTTCGTTTTGCACCCAGGACGGCAAGGGATGACAATAGCGGAATGAAATTGTTCCGGGTTGTTGTCGTGCTGCTGGCCGTTTCGACGGCGATGCCTGTGCTGAACGCGTTCGAAAAGCAGCCTGCCAGCGTGTATCACGGGCGGCGTGTGGCGCTGGGGGCGAAGCTGCATGGTGGGGTGGCGGTGCTGTTTGCCGCTCGGGAGCCGCTGCGGGACTTTATGCCCTACCGGCAGGATGAGGATTTCTACTATCTGACCGGATGGACGGAGCCGGGCGCGGCGCTGGTGGTGGTGGCAGACGCTCCGCAGGCGACGCCGCCGCGGATGTACCGGGAGATTCTGTTTCTGCCGACGCGGAATTTGCGCATGGAAAAGTACACCGGGGAGAAGCTGGATGCGGCTTCGCCGGGGGTGGAAAAGGCCGCGGGCGTTGACGCGGTGAAGGCGATGACGGAGTTGCCCACGGTGCTGAATGAACTGATGGGCGCCAATCGGAGCCTGATGTACAACATCTGGACGCAGCCGGAGTCTGCCCAGGCAAAGGCGCTGCTGGGATTTACGGCGGTGACGCTGGGTGGGGATTCGGCACCGGCGGGGCACGACGTGACGGGACCGACGGCGCAGTTGCGGGTGGTGAAGGATGAGGGCGAGATTGAGCTGCTGAAGAAGGCTTCAACGGCGTCCATTGAAGCGCAGCGCGTGATGATGCGGGCGGTGAAGCCGGGCGCGACGGAACTGGCTGTGGCCGGGAAGATGACTGCAGCGTGGATGGAAAACGGCTGCGAGCGGCCCAGCTATGCGCCGATTGTAGGCTCGGGGATTAACTCGACCACGCTGCACTACGATGCCAACTCGCGCACTATGGAAGATGGCGACCTGGTGGTTGTGGATGCGGCTTGCGAGTACTCGATGTACGCCTCGGACATAACGCGGACGGTGCCGGCAAACCGGCAGTTTACGGCGCGGCAGCGGGAGATTTACGACATTGTGCTGGGGGCGCAGCAGGCGGCGGTGGATGCGTTTGTGGCGGGTAAGTCGAAGATCAACGACCGTGACCGCCACGATCCGGATTCGCTGGATAACGCGGCCTATAACTACATCAACACGCACGGGAAGAGCCTGGATGGAAAGCCGCTGGGACAGTACTGGCTGCACGGGCTGGGGCACATGCTGGGGATTAACGTGCACGATCCGGTGGAGGTTTACCCGGCGGTGCTGAAACCGGGGATGGTGTTCACGATTGAGCCGGGTATTTACATTCCCGAGGAGAAGCTGGGGGTGCGCATCGAGTGCGACTTTCTGGTGGGCGCCGACGGCAAGCTGATCGATTTGGACGGGGCGCTTCCTCATACAGCCGAGGCTGTGGAAGCGGCGATGCGTGAGAAATAGAGGGATGGACATGGACCCGCGCGACGAAGTGGAATCCAGCCAACTGGAGATGATGGCACAGGCCTTCAGCGATCAATTGCTAGCCTGCCTGGATGCGTGCGCAAGAGGGCGCAAGGGGCTCTTTTCCGATGTCGATCTGCTGGGCGACGAGGAGGGTGGCTGGCCGGAGGCTGCGCGGTTGCGGGAACTGGCGATGGGATTGCAGGGAATTTTTGCGCAGCAGGAAGAGCGGAATGCATTGTGCGACGAGTTCCTGGATCTTTGTTCGATGCACGGCGAGAGCAACCCTGGAGAGCGGCGGCTGGCTCGGACGTTTCTGGAACGAATTGAACGGGGCGACGTGGGAACGCCGACCCAGGAAGAGAGAAAGCTGTGGTAGTTCTGCACGCATTTCTAGCACTGGCGGCGGGGTTTGCGACGATGGCTGTGCTGGTGGCAGTACTGACCGCGCTGCTGGCACGGCTTACGCCCAGTTGGGTGGGAGAGCAGGGCAATCCCAAGCCGGGATATATCTTTGTGAACCTGGCCTATTCGTTTCTGGCCGCGTCGGCGGGCGGCTACGTGACCGCGTGGATTGGAGCAACCAGCGCCATGCAACTGGTGCTGGCGTTGGGGATTGTGGTGCTGGCTCTAGCGGCGCTGAGCGCGATGCAAGCGCGGGGCAAACAGCCGATCTGGTACCAGTTGACGCTGTTGGCGTTGACCCCGATGGGGGTTCTGGCCGGAGGGCTGGTTCGGCTGAGGGTGCTGGGGATTTTGTAGAGCGGCCGGTTGGTAAGTTAAACGACGATTTGAAGTTGTACTTTCCCAGGTCCCAGAAGCGGGACCTGGGGCACCCCTTCTTATACCCTATCCAACACCCCATCTTGCTGCGACCTCAAGGGGTTGGGGTTACCAGCGGACGCCGAAGGTTACGGGGATCAGTTTGGTCCCGGCGGCAACGGTGGTGGTTCCCAGGCCGTTCGGATTGGAGAGGACGGCAGGCGTATTTATGTTGAGATAGCGGACCTCAGCGAAGAGCTTCATGCGGCTTTCGTTATACATGCCGCCCATGCGGTGCTGGTATCCGCCACCCACATTCCAACCACTCTGATTCGAAGAAAAGTGGCCCACGACCTGGTTAACGGTCGTGATGCCGCAATAGTAATAATCGCAATATTCCGCCAGTGTCGGGTTAGTGAAGCTGGTGACCTTGCGATAAAATCCGCCTCCGCCAGTGACGTAGAAGTCGTTGCTTGCCTTGGGGAAGAGACTGATCACTGGGTCGAGGGTAAGGGACCAAATGTGGGCATGGCCGCCGTTGGCGCCGGTCTCGGCAATCAGATTGCCGGGGAGCTTGTCGTTGATGAGCTGGAACTCGGCCAACAGGGCGAGGCGTTTGGAGAAGTTGTAGCCACCTCCCACGGTAAACTGCCCGCCCCATGTGACATAAGGCGAGGTTTGGTTGGTAGGGCCATTGAAGCCGCCGCCCACCTCGAAGGCGAAGTTGTTTGCAGCTTTGCGCTTCCAGCCGCGATCTTGCTGGCCTGCCGCGGAGGCTGCCGGCGCGGGTGCGGAGGGAAGTGCGGCCAAGCCGTCGGGGGCGGCGAGTTCGGCAAGCTGCAGTGAGCTGGATTCACTATTCGAAGACAAGGCTGCTGAAACTGACTGGCTGGGGGAAAGCAAGGACTGGGCGCAGGCTGAACCGGCCGCCAAGACTGCCAAGCCACATAAGAAACCGACACGCCGCCTCAGCGACATCCAACGGGAGAATGACATGCCTAAACCTCGAAGAACGAATTGTATTGTGTAGACCGGAAGTCACGCAGTACTCCCATCGTAAGGTTAGACACCAATTCTGGCAGGAGGTTGCGGTGGGGGATGGGATGGGCACATTCTTCACACGTGGGCCCTAATTAATATGTACCACTTAAACAAAAATGGCACTAGAATACTATAGTGTCACCAAAAGAAGGGGGGACATATGGAACTTCAGGCCAAGCTGCGGATGGGAGAGAAGGGCCGCGTTGTAATTCCAGCGGCAGTGCGAGAAGCGCTGGGGATGGAAGCAGGCGGAGTACTGGATTTGCGAGTTGTGGATGGTGAGGTGCGCCTCTCGACGATCAGGGGCAGGATTCTGCGGGCACAGGAGCGTGCGCGGCGATACATTGAACCAGGAGTCAGTCTCTCCGAGGAGTTGAGCGCGGAACGGCGGGAGGCTGCCAGGCATGAATGAGGTTGTGCTTGATGCCTCTGCAATTCTTGCCTTGCTCCAAAACGAACGAGGTTCGGAGAAGCTGACGGATGAAGTCATGAATGATGCCGTTGCCAGCACGGTCAACCTCGCCGAGGTGCAATCCAAACTCGTCAAGAAGGGGTACGATCCGGATGAGGCCTGGGAGGACGCCCAATTGCTCGTCACGTCGGCCGAACCCTTTACCAGCGAACAAGCAAAGATTGCAGGAAGCCTGATCGCAAAGACGGAGAAATATGGCTTGTCGTTGGGGGATCGGTCTTGCCTGGCGCTGGCGATTGTGCTGAAGGCTCCGGTGTATACGACGGAACAGATTTGGAAGAACTTGAAGGTGGGGATTCCGATACATGTGATTCGGTGATGCGGATTTAAGGCGCGAATGCAAAGCGCTTGGACTTCTGTATGCTTTCAACGAGGTGAGGACCATGACAGACCCCGTTGTGAATGCTGCTCAGTTAGCATTCTCACTCCGGTTGAAGAACTCCAGCGATGTGTCTGAGAATACGAAGAACGCTAATGCCATCGGAAAGAAATGGCGCAGTGATGTCTACGCTCTCGATCCAGATCGATATCAAATTGAAGCGATGGTGGCTTCGGAGCTCGACCAGAGAATTGACGTCGTTGATCAGAAACAAGGTTGTGCGTATGAGTTCAAGGTCTCAGGTAAGGGTGCTTGCGCGGAATTTTACAAGGACATTGTCAAAGTGATTATCTGGAATCGGAAAGGCAAGAAGAAGTTGTCCAGCCTTGCGTTTATCACAGAGGAAAAACATGGGCGGCCATTCCTTGACGCACCAATGCCACGCGCCTATATCAAACATTTGGCAGAAGTGGGCCTAATAGTAACCGTCGAATATGTGCGGCATGATGGATGAGTAGTGGAGGCTGCTACCAACAGCAAGGCCGGAGCGATTGCTCCGGCCTTGCTGTTGGTGGCGGGTTGGTTGCTTAGCCCTGGATGTCGAATTGCTCGGGGTGCAGGGTGGCGTCGCTTTTGACGAGGATGTTCTTGCCGACCAGTTCCTCGAACTCGGTGAGCCAACTGGCGTTGTTCGACTTGAGGACCTTGACGGTTTCGGGGTTGACGCGGATGAGGACGTCGGCTCCCTCGAAGTGCTTCTTCATCTTGCGCAGTTCGGTGTAGATCTCGTTGCAGACTGTGGTGGGGCTCTTGACCATGCCGGTGGCCTGGCAGGTGGGGCAGGGGACCGACAGAGTCCGTTCCAGAGATTGCTTTACGCGCTTGCGGGTGATGGCGACGAGGCCGAAGTCGTTGAACTGGAGAACCTTGGTAGGTGCGCGGTCGCTCTTGAGGGCTTCTTCAAGGGCGGCCATGACGCGGAAGCGGTTCTTGCGCTCGTCCATGTCGATGAAGTCGATGACGATGATGCCGCCCAGGTCGCGAAGGCGAATCTGGCGGACAATCTCGGGAACTGCATCGAGGTTGGTCTTGAGGATGGTGTCCTCGAGGCGAGCCGACTTGCCGACATATTTGCCGGTGTTGATGTCGATGGCGACGAGGGCTTCAGTCTGGTTGATGACGATGGAGCCGCCGGACTTGAGCCAAACCTTGGAGCGCAGGGCCTTAGAGATCTCGTCTTGAATGCCGAAGTGCTCGAAGAGCGGCGTTTCCTTGGTATAGAGCTTGACGCGGCGCACGAGGGTGGGCGAGAAGCGGTTGAGGAAGCGGACAATGCGCTCGTAGTCGGCTTCAGAATCGACCCAGATGTTGGAGAAGTTGGAGCTGACCTGATCGCGAAGGATGCGCTCGATGAGCGAGAGATCGTGATAGATGAGCGCAGGCGACTTGGAACTGTCGGAGCGCGCCTTGATGTCGTTCCAGAGATTCATGAGGAAGCGGAGGTCGGCGCGGAGATCTTCTTCCGACGCTCCCTCAGCCGCGGTGCGGACGATAAGGCCGCCGGTGGCTTCGCCGCGCTCGTGAATCAGAATCCGCTTGAGGCGCTGGCGCTCATCGTCAGAGGCGATTTTGCGGCTGACGCCCACGTGCGAAACGGTGGGCATGAAAACCAGGAAGCGGCCGGGGAGGGCGATGTGCGAAGTGATGCGTGCGCCCTTCTTGGCGATGGGCTCCTTGGCGATTTGGACCAGGATCTCCTGACCGGGCTTGAGCAGGTCGGAGATGATGGGCAGGTCGGAGGTCTGCATGGAGCGGCGCGAGGGGCCGCCACGGCGGTTGGTAGCGGCGGGAGGCGGTGCCGCCTGCGCTCCACGGCCACGGCGTCCGCGTCCACCGCGATCACCACGGCGGGCCTGCCCGGCCGCGTCTGTGGTTGCGGGCTGGGCTCCGGCGGAAGCATCGTCTTCTTCGTCGAAGGATTCATCTTCGCCGTTTTTGTCGTCGAAGTTTAGTTGGATGCGGTGGTCAAGGTGGGCTTCCTGGAGCATTTCGCCCAGGTCGCCGGAGCGCAGGTGGCTGGGAAGTGTCTCTTCCTCAAAGTCGTCCATCTCCTGGACGTTGAGCTTGTGATGGCGAGAATGGGGGACAGCTTCGAATTCTTCTCCGTCTATGACCTCTTCTTCGATGCGGCCGGCGCCAGGGGCGTAAGCCGAAACTGAAGGCACAGATGCGCCAGTCTCTTTTGCGGGGGTCTCTTCTTCCTTCTTCTTCTTGCCGAGGCCGAACAGGCGGAAGCCGGTGGGGGCAGCGGGGTCAACATTGTGGGAGGCGGAGGCATCGGCTTCCGGCGTTTCGTGGGCTGGGGTGGGCGCGTCGTATTCAGACTCGACGACTACCTCATCCTGGCGTGTAACTGGTTCAGCCAGAGGCTCTTCGGAAGAGGGCTCTTCAATGACCTCTTGGACTTCAAAGTCGACCGGGTCGGATGTCCTGGGCGCGGCCTCTATGGACTCTTCGAAGAGATCTTCTTCTTCGAATTGCATTTCAGCCAAGGGGGCTTCGGGGACGAAATCCTGGTGAGAGTCGGCTCTTTCCGATACGAGGTCCTCTTCTTCCACCTCATCGGGGTTTATATCGTGGTTCGGGAATTCGACTTCCTGAACCGGCTCGGGCTGAGGGGTGCGATGGCGGGAGATAGACTCGCCGGGCAACAGGCCACTGCCATCCCACTCGAGCGGGCCTTCAATCAGCGTTGGGGGCTTGAAACTGCTGGCCGGGCGGATTGGCGCGGCTGGCTCGGGTGCGGACGCAGGAGAGTCGCTGACCGGGGCGCCACCGTATTTTGAGAGCGACTCGCCGGGCAGGACAAACGGAACTGGGGCCTGGGACGACTCGCGAGGCGTAGGAGCTGACCAAGCAGATGCTGGGATGGTCTTCTGAGCCGGGGCGTCGACGGGCTGGAAGGCGGAGGCATGAATCTCGTCAGCGATCTCAGGTTCATCGAATGGTTCCGAGGAAATCACGATGGTGTTTTCCGATTGTGTGCGGACTTCAGGGGTTGCGGCGGTTCCACGCGCGCCACGCCGATTGCGGCGTCCACGCCAGCGGCGAGCGCCGGTGCCTTCCTGGTCGGCTTCAGCCTGCTCGGCGATGACCACGGACTCATAAACCGGGGGGGCTACTTCGACGATTTCTGGAGCGGCCGCTTCAACAGGGCGGCGATCCCTTGGGGGACGCTCGGGGCGCGGCTCACGCTTCTGGGGGGGGCGGGCAACGACCGGTTCCGCAACGGGAGCCGCATGCCTGACTTCGCGAGGAGCCTGGTTGGCGCCACTGGCCGCGGCTTTCTCAAGCTCGTCGGTCTCTTCCGGGTCTTCCAACTCCATGAAATCAGTCACATAAAGGAAGGCATCGCGTTCGAGACCAAGGTCTACAAATGCGGATTGCATGCCGGGCAGGACGCGGGTGACGCGCCCGTTGTAGATGGATCCTGCCAGGGTGTATTCGTTTTCGCGTTCGTAATAAATTTCCGCGAGCTGATCGTCTTCAAGAATTGCAAGCCGCGTCTCATGCGGCGTGCTGGAGATGCAAATCTCTTTTGCCATCGTACCTTTCCGTCCAGCGGCTTAGGCCTGCTGGTACACGCGGCAAGGAGGGATGGAGACGCGCAAGAGCGGTAGGGGAGGGGATGGGTGGAAAGGATGACCTAAAAGACGCTTCCGAGCGGCTGCCGGCCCCGGGGGGCGACGAACTACGCGGATTGTGGCGGATGTCCTGACGAACAAGCCAAGCGAGCCTTACGATACGGTGATCCAATCGCAGAGAGTTTGTGGCCAATTCCGATGCCCCTGGCGACATATCTTCGTCGTCGGGTCGGAACCAAGCCGGCAAGGCCGGCGGGGCCGTTGTACCGCTGGCGTTTGCATAGACCAACCGCACAAAGGAAGCGAGGCAAAAACACATCAACGCTTCCGCGGTATCTATACAACTAACTGGCCGCCAACGGTTTTCCCGTCTCTGCGTACTCATAAACCCAATCCTGCCGGGAGCGCGGTCCATGCGGACCTAGCCGGCGAAATGCTTGAAAATACTTCTCTTGCGGTCCGGACTGTTCCGGGCAACACAAGAGGTGAAGCTGTTTTATCGGCCTCCGGGAAATGTTCCGGAACCGAGTCAGTTTACAAACCTGCGCATGCGGACATTCATCACCGCACCTAGCGCCAGGAAGGTAAACAACACCGAAGAACCGCCGTAACTCATTAACGGTAAAGGAATTCCGGTGACGGGCATAAAACCGATGACCATACCGACATTGACCGCAATCTGAAAGGTCAACACAGCCACTACTCCCATGATAATCAGGGAACCGGACAGGTCTGCTGCTGTTTGAGCGTTCTGAATCAAACGCATCAATATGAAAAAGTATAGCAGCAGGACGAAAATCGCGCCGATGAAGCCATGTTCCTCGCTGAAGGCGGCAAAGATGAAGTCGGCGTGGGGGATGGGGAGGAAGTCGCCCTGGGTTTGAGTGCCCTTGGCGGCACCCTGGCCCCAGACGCCTCCGGAGCCGACGGCAATGAGTGATTGCTTGAGCTGGTAACCGGTTCCCCTGGGGTCGTTGTCAGGGTTTACGAAGCTGGTGAGGCGGGCTTTCTGGTAGGGCTTGAGGATCTTGCCGCTGGTCCAGACACCTGCCACCAGCACGACGGCGGCTGTGGAGAGGATGAGCGCCTGGCGGATGTTGATGCCGCCGAGGAAGAGACCGGCGACGAGAATAGGGGTATAGGTGAGCGTGGTCCCCAGATCAGGCTGCTTGATGACCAGGAGCATGGGAATGCCAACCATAACAAACGCCTTGGCGATTTCTTTCCAAGTGAGCGAACGCCCGCCCAGGTTGGCAAAGTAACGGGCAACGACAAGGATGAGAACCAGCTTGACCCACTCTGAGGGCTGGAAGTGCATGGAACCTATCTGTATCCAACGTTTTGCCCCAAGGACCTTACGGCCGACGGCGAGGACTGCGACCAAAGAAAAAAGGCAAACGCCGTAGGCCCAGGGGGCCCAATCGAGTAAACGGTGATAGTCGATTTTGGCGAAGAGGAACATGGCCACCAGGCCAGCGGCTATCCAGAACATTTGTTTGGTGTGGAAGCCCAAATATTTTGTATGCAGGGTGGCGGTGTAGATCTCAAAAACCGACAAGGCGCAGAGCGTGACGACCATGGCAAGCAGCGCCCAGTCGAAATCGCGAAAGCTGAGAAGGCGTCGCATCCGGTTATTGCCCCTTTCGGGAACTCGCTGGCCGGATTGCGTCCGGGAGCGGTCGAGTTGGGGTTGGGCGAGATCCGGCTGCGGGTGCAGCGCCGGATTTGTGTAAAGGTTGAGTTCCGGTATGCGTCCCGGGAGCGGGGTGGGCTACGATCTGGCCGTTCTGAACAAGCAAGTTGCCGGCCTGAAGCTTGGCGGGTTTGCCATCCTGACCGACAGAGTTGCCGGGAGCAGTAAAGACGGCGCTCATCGCGACCGGAGCCGCTTGTTTCAGGGGGACAAGGTTATTTGCCAGGCGGCGTTGCTTCTCAACATAGGCCGACACAACCTTGGCGCCAATGCGGGCGGGGTAATAACTGAATTCGCCGTTCTGCCAGAGCACGGCGACCACCAGTTCGGGATTGCGGCGAGGAGTGAGGCCGACAAACCAGACATTTGGGTTGTTGCTTTTGCTCTTGCCAATGCGCCCCAACGCTTCATGGCTCATGGTTTGCGCGGTGCCGGTTTTGCCGCCGAAATCGATGCCTTCGAGGTGCGCTGAACCGGCGGTATGGAAGTAGCCGGGTTGAGTTACCTCCGCCATGCCGTCGGTGACGGTAATCCAGTTCTCAGGATCGATGGGAAGGTCCGCCGCGCCGGTGCCCGGAAAGCTGTCTGGCAGCGCCTTGCGGAAGTCCTCAGGCAGTTGATCAGGAAAGACTGTGTGCGGCCGGACCATGTGGCCGCCCGAGGCGATGCCGCCGATGACGCGCGCCAGTTGCAGCGGCGTAGCTTCAACCGCGCCCTGGCCGATGGCGACATCGAGGGTTTCGTCGGGATACCACCGGTTGCGGTAGTTCCGGAGCTTCCATTGAGCAGAAGGCATGAGGCCAGGCTGTTCGCCGGGGAGATCGATTCCAGTCTTCTGGCCGAATCCGAAGGCGGTGGCATATTTTGCGATTCTGTCGATGCCCAGCTTGTCGCCGAGCATATAGAAGAAGGTGTCGCAGGAGAAGGGGATGGCGTTGTGGATGTCGACCGCGCCATGGTGCTCGTCGCAGTGGTGGAAAAAGCCATATGGGCCCCATCCGCCGGGGCAGTTAATCTTCATGGTCTGAGCGATGCCCTCTTGCAGGCCGGCTACCGACATGAGGATCTTGAAGGTTGATCCGGGCGCCAACTGCGCCTGGATGGTCTTGTTCATAAGTGGATGGTCGGGGTCGGTGATGAGCTTGTTCCAGTCGACTCGATTGATGCGGACGGCAAAGGCATTCGGATCAAAGCTCGGTCTGGAAACCATGGCGAGAATCTCGCCGTTGCGGGGGTCCATGGCTACAATAGCGCCATTGCGGTCACCAAGCGCCAACTCGGCGGCGCGCTGCAGGTCGTTGTCGATGGTGAGTCTGAGGTCCTGGCCGGGGGTGGAGTGCTGGGTGCGCAGGTAGCCCACTTCGCGCCCGTGGCTGTCCACAATCACGTCTTTTGAACCGTCGAGTCCGCGGAGCAGAGCATCGTAGGTCTCCTCGATGCCTGCCTTGCCCACCACGTCGCCTGGTTCGTAATAGGAAAAGCGCGGGTTGTTGAGATCTTCCTCGCTGACTTCACCCACATAGCCGATGAGGTGAGAAGCGAAGCCGTCGCGAGGATAGAGACGGTGTTCTTCGTCAATAGTTTCCAACTCCGGCAGTTCGTTGCGGTGGGCCTCGATAAATGCCTGCTCATCAGCGGTGATGTCCTGCTTGATGGGGATGGGCTGATAACCAGGCGCAGCGCGATAGCGGCGAAGGGTGGAGCGCAACTGCTCGAGGTCGAGGTTGAGTCCGTGGGAAATGAGGGGCAGGTCGGCGTCCACATTGCGTCCCATTTCACGGACCAAAAAACAGGAAACGGCGGGGTAGTTATCGACCAGCAAACGGCCCTCGCGGTCAAAGAGCTTGCCGCGGGCGGCGAGAATCGGTTCCTTGCGAATGCGGTTCTGCTCGGCAAGCAGGCGGAAGTTTTCCGCGCCCAGAACCTGGAGGCGCCACAACTGCCCGGCCAGTATGAGCATCATGAGCAAAATGCCGTACTGCACCACCGTGAGCTTGAGGGTGGTGAGCTTTTCGCCGCGGTTGCCGATGCTTGAGACCATGTTTCTGCGCCCTTGGATACTGTTGTCTTTCTCGGCTAAATTTGAATCGCTATTTCCGGAGTCTTCAACCTCCGTGTGCATTCTCCAGGAGCCTGTGGCAGCCTGAATCAGTCCCTAATCTGGAGACGGTCAAGCAAGGGAAAGAGCACCAGCGCGAATAGGGAGTTTCCGACAGCCCGGAAGAGTTCAGTAAACCATCTCCACTCCAAATCGAGGCCGAGCAGGATGCGATAGATGAACACGTAAATCGCGCTGGACAGCAGCGAAAGCAGGAAGTTGAGCATTATACGGATCGTGTGATTTTCCACATCGATGCGCACGCCTACGGAAGCTGCGATAAAACCGACCACGGTTTTGCCAATTCCGTTGATGCCGACGGCATGATGCGAGAGCGCGTCCTCAAACAGGCCCATGGCAGATCCCATGATTGTGCCCTGGATGGGGCTGCGCCGGCCCAAAGCGAAGTAGACGGTGACTACGAGGGGCAAATCGAACCAGGCGTAGGGGCCAAGGACGCGGGGCAGCCAAGCCTGCAGAACCAGCGCGGCCAGCGGCACCAAGGCATACACCAGCACCGGATAGCGGCGGATCTCCATATCGCGGCGGAAGTTGGCTCCGAGGACAGACATGACTATGGATTCCTCACTGGCTTGGGGGGGTGGGCGGGTTTGGATGCGGGCTTTGGGCCAGTCCCTGGGGCTATCGCGCCATTCTTACCCACGGGCGCTACGTCCTGCTTTTCTCGTGGGGAGGTGGCAGGCTCGGCAGGTTTTGAGCTGCCTTGGGTATCGGGTGCGGCTTGGGCAGGCACTCCCGGGGAGAATCTGTCGGGATGGAGAGCGGCGGGTGGGTGGGCTACCGGATTGGGGTTCGAAGTGTCCAACAACGGCTGCTGGTCTGGCGGAAGGTTGGGGTCGATGAGGCCGGGCAGCCGTTCGGCCATAATCTGTGAGGCTTTCGCCTGTTCCTTGATCGCCTCTGCCTCAGCGCCCTTGAGGTTCTCGCTGGTGGCGAGGTCCTGCTGCTCCTGGGGCGAGAAGCGCGGCTCGGTGGATGTGACAACGAGAACTTCGTCCAAGCGGTCAATATGAGCGGCCGGCTTCACGATGATGTCAATAAAGGAGTCACGGTCCGGGTCGCGGACCACCTTTTCGACCACGCCTACGGGGAGCCCGCGCGGGAAAATCAGATCCCCGCCGGCGGTGAGCACTTTTTCACCCGGCTGGATGCGCTGGTCGGCGAGAATGCCGACGATCTCGAGGTGGCCGGCAGCATCGCCGCGAAGAATACCGCGAATGCGCGTGGTTTCAAGGATGACACCGGCGCCGCTGGTCTGGTCGTTGATGACGAGGACCTGGGCGGTGCGGGGAAAGACATCTCTTACCTTGCCGACGATGCCATCTGCGGTAATGACCGCCATGTCCGGCTTGAGGCCGTCGCTGGAACCCTTATCGAGATAGAATACCCGCGACTGGTCGCTGCCGCTGGATCCGATTGCCTGGGCGGGCAGGGTCGCGTAGATGTATTTCTGCTGGAAGTCGAGCAAGGCCTGGAGCCGCTGCCCCTGACGAGCATCCTCAAGCAGGGCGGCCTGCTCGAGTTGCAGCCGGCCGATGGTCTTTTGCAGATCCTGGTTTTGCTCGCGGACGTGGCGCAGATTGAGGTAGTTCAGCCACATGCCTTCAAGACCGAGCTTGGAATAATGGATACCCTGTTCAGCAGGCGAAACCAAGCTCTCAGCCCAAAGCCGGATAAGGCGCACGCCAGAACTGTCTTTGGGGTCGAGGCTGCCGCGGCTGTCTGCAGGGCGGCGCACCTGCACGGCAAGGCCCACGATCTGCGCCACCAGAATGGCCAGCAGTACGAGGAGGTTACGGTAGCGGATGAAGAAGGAATCCATAGGCCAGGCCGGGGATGAAGCCCCGGCACACTAGTCGATCTTGATCTTGCGCAGCAGTCGGAAGTCGGAGAGCATCTTCCCAGTGCCGAGCACTACGGAGGCCAAGGGGTCATCAGCAACGGAAACAGGCAAGCCGGTCTCCTCGCGGATACGCTTGTCGAGGTTCTTAATGAGCGCGCCTCCGCCTGTGAGGACGATGCCGCGGTCGGAAATATCCGCGGAGAGCTCGGGAGGAGTACGCTCCAGGGCTACGCGGATCGCATTCATAATGACGGCGATACACTCGCCGAGAGCTTCGCGGATTTCGCTGTCGTCGACGGAGATGGTCTTGGGCACGCCTTCAATCAGGTTGCGTCCCTTGATTTCCATCGATAGCGGCTTGTCGAGCGGGAAGGCCGAGCCGATCTCGATCTTGATGTGCTCAGCGGTGCGTTCGCCGATGAGCAGGTTGTACTTTCGCTTGAGGTAGTTGGTAATGGCCTCGTCCATCTGGTTGCCGGCCATGCGCACGGAGCGCGAGTAGACAATACCGGAAAGCGAGATGACTGCGATGTCCGTGGTACCGCCGCCGATATCGACGACCATATTGCCGCCGGGTTCTGTGATAGGCAGTCCCGCGCCAATGGCAGCCACCATGGCCTGCTCGACGAGATAGACTTCGCTGGCCTTCGCGCGGTATGCCGAATCTTCGACGGCGCGCTTTTCCACCTGGGTGATCTCTGAAGGCACACCGATCACGATGCGGGGGTGAACCAGCATCTTGCGGTTGTGCGCCTTTTGAATGAAGTAGTTGAGCATCTTCTCGGTGACTTTGAAGTCAGCGATGACGCCGTCTTTCATGGGCTTGATGGCTACGATGTTGCCGGGCGTTCGGCCCAGCATCTCCTTGGCTTCCTTGCCGACCGCCTCAACCTCGCCGGTATTCTTGTTAATCGCGACGATGGAGGGTTCGTTGACAACAATGCCCTTACCTGCGGCGTAGACCAGGGTGTTGGCAGTGCCAAGATCGATGGCCAGGTCGCTGGAGAACATACTGAAGAGCGAGCGCAGACCGTGCGATCGCGAAGAGCGCGAAGGATATCCGTTCAATGACATTGGGAGACTGGTTCAACCTCAACGTTTATTGTACGGCCAATGAGTGCTACCCGTATCAGAAGCCGAAATGACGCGCCTCAGAGGTAAACAGTACGGTAAACTCAAGTGTTTGCGGCCCGGCTGTATAAATCTACCTGGGCAGGGGCGAAGAATCAGCGGTACTATTGCAGCGGCGATTTTCGAGGTTTGTATGACATATCCAGCATTCCACAATCTGATCGGCGGCGAGTGGCTACCGGCCGTGAGCGGCAAAACCATCCTGAACCTGAACCCGGCAGACCACTCCGATGTGGTGGGAGCGTTCCCTTCCTCTCATGCCGAAGATGTGGCTCTGGCTGTGGCGGCGGCGAAAAAGGCCTTTGCCTCATGGCGTCTGGTCCCGGCGCCGAAGCGAGCGGAGATCCTGATGCGCGCGGGTATACTGCTGCAGCAGCGCAAGGAGCAGTTTGCGCGCGACATGACCCGGGAGATGGGCAAGGTGCTGGCCGAGACGCGCGGCGATGTGCAGGAAGCCATCGACGAGGCTTTTTATGTGGCCGGCGAGGGTCGGCGGCTATTCGGACAGACCACGCCGAGCGAGTTACAAAACAAGTTTGCCATGAGCGTGCGCATGCCGGTAGGCGTGGTGGGGTTGATAACTCCGTGGAATTTTCCTATGGCGATTCCAAGCTGGAAGTTATTCCCCGCATTAGTGTCAGGTAACACTTGCGTCATTAAGCCGGCAACAGATACACCGCTCTCCACTTACAACCTTGTACAGACGCTGGTGGATGCGGGGTTGCCTGCCGGGGTGGTGAACATTGTGAGCGGTAGCGGGTCGGCGGTGGGGATGCCGCTGGTGGAGCATCCGGATGTGCGCGCCATCAGTTTTACGGGATCGAGCGAGGTAGGCTCGCGGGTGGCGCAGCGCGCGGCGGCCACATTCAAGCCTGTTTCGCTGGAGATGGGCGGCAAGAACGCGCAGATTGTGATGGACGACGCCAACCTTGACCTGGCGTTGGACGGCGCTCTGTGGGGCGCGTTTGGCACCACTGGCCAGCGCTGCACGGCGACCAGCCGCATTCTTCTTCAAAAGGGAATTGCGGCGGAGTTTACAGCCAGGTTTGTGGAACGCGCAAAAAAGCTGAAGGTAGGCAACGGGCTCGATGAGTCTGTCGAAGTCGGCCCGCAGGTAAATCCGAGTCAGATTGAAACTTCGGCGAAGTATGTGGAGATAGCCCTGGCCGAAGGCGCGAAGGTACTTGCCGGCGGCCATGCGCTGACCGAGGGAGTCTATGCGCACGGAACTTACTTTGCGCCGACGGTGGTGGGCGGAGTAACTCGCACGATGCGGATTGCTCGCGAAGAAGTGTTTGGCCCGGTGGTTTCGCTTATCGAATTTGAAACCTTCGAAGAGGCCATTGAGATTGCGAACTCAGTTGAATATGGGCTTTCAGCATCGTTGTATACGAAGAATGTGAACCGGGCGTTTACAGCAATGCGCGATCTGGAAGCAGGCATTACGTACATCAACGCGCCGACGATTGGGGCCGAAGTTCACTTGCCTTTTGGTGGTGTGAAGCATACGGGCAACGGCCACCGCGAAGGGAACGGCGCCATCGACTTCTTCACGACATGGAAGGCCGTGTATGTGGATTATTCGGATAAGTTGCAGAGGGCGCAGATTGATAATGCGGAGTAACTTGAGTTACGGCCGAATCCTCCAGAAAGTATTGCGTGAAGAATGTTGCAATGCGAATTAAGTAGTTGCCAGAGGAACTCGACAGGATAAGGAGATAAGTGCTGATGAGTTATGTGCCGGACGCAAATCGGTATGACGGGGCGTTGTTTCGACGGTGCGGGCGGTCGGGAATTGTTTTGCCGCCGGTTTCCCTGGGACTTTGGCAGAACTTTGGCGGAGCTGATGTTTTCGAGACGGGCCGCGCGGTTGTCCGGCGGGCGTTTGATCGCGGCGTGACGCACTTCGACCTGGCAAATAACTATGGGCCGCCGTATGGTTCGGCGGAAGAGAACTTTGGTGAGATTCTGCGCAAGGATTTCAGCGGGCTGCGCAATGAACTTGTCATTTCGAGCAAGGCTGGCTGGGATATGTGGCCGGGGCCTTATGGCATTGGCGGATCGCGCAAGTATCTGCTGGCGTCACTGGACGATAGCCTGAAGCGCATGGGCCTCGACTATGTGGACATCTTCTACGCCCATCGCCCTTGGGATAACTGCCCGCTTGAAGAGACAATGGGTGCGCTGGCGCAGGCGGTTCATCAGGGCAAGGCGTTGTATGTGGGAGTTTCAAGTTACAGCCCGGAGCGGACGTGCGAGGCGGCGCGGATACTAAAGAGCATGGGGGTTCCGCTGCTGATTCATCAGCCGTCGTATTCAATGCTGAACCGATGGGTTGAGAAGGGGCTACTCGCAACGCTTGATGAGCTGGGCGTAGGCTGTATTGCGTTTTCTCCGCTAGCCCAGGGATTGCTTACCAATAAATACCTGAAGGGCGTGCCCGATAACTCGCGGGCCACCTCGCAAAACTCTTCGCTGCTAAAGGAATTTCTGAGTGACGATAATCTCAGGCGGGTGAGGGCTCTGAACGAGATTGCGGCCGGGCGCGGGCAGACGCTGGCGCAGATGGCGATTGCCTGGGTTCTTCGTGACCATCGAATAACTACGGCATTAATTGGCGCGCGCAATGTCGAGCAATTGGATAACTCGCTGGATGCGGTAAAGGACCTCGGATTCACTGAAGCCGAACTGAAAGAGATTGATAGTTATGCGCAGGACGGTGCGCTCGATCTCTGGAAGGATGCGCGGGAGAAGATGTCTTAGTCAGATCTAACTGTACTTGATATCCCGGTTCCATGCGGACGCGCCCTCCCAGATTGGGAGGGCGTGCTTTCTACGGCAATGTTAAGCCCGGACTTCTTCCAACACATCTCTGAGCGCGAAGCTGGTTTCCAGCCTAGTCACTCCGGGCAAGCGCGATAACTCGTTCTGGTGGAGGCGGCCGTAGTCGTCGATATCGGCTACGCGGACTACCAGCATGTAGTCATACTGCCCCGCCATCAGGTGGCAGCTTTCGATGCCCTTGGAGCGGCGGATGGCGGCTTCGAAGGCGGCCAGCACCGGAGCCGACTGCCGCTCGAGCGAGACGCGGATGAACACGGTCATGCGCTTTCCTAGCATGCGGTCGTCGACATGGGCGCGGTAGCCTCGGATGGCGCCGGAGGCTTCAAGCGCCTGGATTCGGCGGGAGGCTGCCGAGGCTGAGAGGCCGACCGCCTCGCCTACCTCGTAGTTGGTGGCGCGGCCGTTGCGCTCGAGGTAACGGAGGATGGAGGCATCGAGCTGATCAAGACCGGTTGCCGCAGATTCTGAAAGAAGATCGGGTGAATGTTGCGTCGTTATGTTCTTCTGATCACGGTTTGTTCCCATAATGCACTTTTACCACGAAGATTGCATACATTGGAAGCTGTTTGCGCCGTACGATACTTGGGCAGTTAAAAGTGAATGCACTCCGGCGTCAGACGTTCAATCCTCCGAAAGGACCTTGGCGCCGGGATTTTTTGGCACTCAGCCTCTCAAGTCTGCATCCAACCCCTTTTGGAATGAGCGGAGACAGGAGAAACACAATGATTATTGGTGTTCCTAAAGAGATCAAGGACAACGAAGCGCGCGTAGGCGTGACCCCGGCAGGCGTAAAGGCACTGACCGAGGCCGGTCATGAAGTGTTGGTGGAGACTCTGGCGGGCGCGCAGTCCGGTTTTCCCGACGAAGAGTACCAGAATGCCGGCGCGGAGATGGTCGGAGAGGCCGGCCATGTCTGGGGCAAGGCTGAGATGGTGGTCAAGGTAAAGGAACCGATCGAGCGGGAGTATGTTTTCTTTCGCGAGGGGCTGGTCCTGTTTACCTATCTGCACCTGGCGCCCCTGCCTGCGCTGACAGACAAGCTGCTGGAGTCGAAGATTATCGGCATCGCGTATGAGACGGTGCGCGACCGCCAGGGTACTTTGCCGCTGCTGACGCCGATGAGCGAAGTGGCGGGGCGGATGAGCGTGCAGGTGGGAGCGACCTATCTGGAAAAAGAGCGGGGCGGTCGCGGGATTCTGCTGGGCGGCGTGCCGGGCGTTCCCCCAGCGCACGTGACCATCCTGGGCGGCGGCGTGGTGGGTACGAACGCGGCCAAGATAGCGCTGGGTTTCGGCGCGAAGACAACCATCATCGATGTGAATCTGAACCGTCTCAGGGAACTGGACGACATTTTTAACGGGCGGCTCTACACACTCGCATCAAACAGCTATAACGTGTCGCAGGCCACCCGCGAGGCGGATCTGGTGATTGGCGGAGTGCTGATTCCGGGTGCGACGGCGCCAAGAATCGTTACACGGGCGATGGTGTCTGAGATGAAGAAGGGCGCAGTGATTGTGGACGTGGCTATCGACCAGGGCGGATGCGTGGAGACGGCGCGGCCGACTTCGCACTCGGACCCGAGTTTCGTGGTGGACGGCGTGGTTCACTACTGCGTGACCAACATGCCGGGCGCGGTGCCGCATACTTCCACGCTGGCGCTGACGAACTCGACGTTCTCTTACGTGCTGCGCATTGCCAACAACGGGGCGCGCGAGGCGCTCAAGCAAGATGCGGGTCTGGCCGAAGGGCTGAATACGTGGATGGGCACGTTGACGTATCGCGGTGTGGCCGAGAGCCAACTTCGGCCTTGGACGCCGGTTGCCAACGTACTTGCATAATGGCAGGAAACAAGTCACTTTGCTGCAGGATCTGGGTGTCGTTACGGGTGTCGTAGAATTAGGCGTCACACGGAGGACACCATGGAACGCCGTCAATTTCTTGCAGCTTCGATTGCTACTTCAGCCTTTGCCCTAGCGGGCGACGCCACGGCACAAAGCCCCGCAGCGGGCGCGCGCGAGTTCTACCAAATTCGCCGCTATAACCTGATGAGCGGGCCGCAGCTCAAGCTGACCGAGAACTACTTTGGCGACGCGCTGATTCCGGCGCTGACGCGCCTGGGCATGGGGCCTGTGGGCGCGTTCAAGCTGGACATCGGGCAGGATACGCCGGCGTACTACGCGCTGATTCCCGGCTCGTCCGTGGAGGCACTTGCGGAGTTGGATTTTCGACTCGCCAAGGATGAGGACTTTCTGAAAGTGGCGGCTCCGTTCTGGAATGCGACGGCGACGGCGCCAGCGTTCCAACGCGTGGAGACATCATTGCTGTCAGCGTTTGCGGGCTGGCCGAAACTTACGCCTCCAGCGTCGTCGGCGACGAAAGGGAAGCGCATCTTTCAACTGCGCACCTACGAGAGCCCCAGCAACTTTGACCATGTGCGCAAGGTGGAGATGTTCCACTCGGGCGAGTTCGAGATCTTCCTGAAAGCCGGATTTCATCCAGTGTTTTTCGGCGATACGTTGTTCGGGCAGAGGATGCCGAACTTGACGTATATGCTGAGCTTTGCCGACACGGCGGAACTGGAAGCGAAGTGGGATGTGTTCCGCAATGATCCGGAATGGAAGAAGCTGTCGACGAGCCCGCGGTTCGCGTTCGATCAGATTGTGAGCAACATCAACAATCTCTTCCTGAGTCCGCTGGCCTGCTCGCAGATTTAGGGCGCGGTCTTTGAAGGGGTTCATGCTGTCCCACCCTCGCGCCAGAAGAAAGGCGCAAGGATGGGGCACGGGGTCTTTGTGCAGGATTGAGAGTGTTCTTCCTGACCACTAACAACTGACGGCACTATAATCGCCCCATGCGCTTTCTGAGCGATCCACGACGCCGGTCTGTCGCCCTGCTTGCCAGTGGAGTACTGCTGTTTTTCGCCTTGCTGGGTGCTCTGCAGGCGTTCAATATCCGCATCCTGAATCCTGTCACAGCCGGGGAGACGCTAGTGTTCACCGGTCTCACGGTCCTGGTGTTCCTGCTGCTGATGGTCCTGCTGATGCTGCTGCTCAGGAACATCCTGAAGCTGTATGCGGACCAAAGCAGCAGTGCGCTGGGGGCGCGACTGCGGACGCGGATGGTTCTGGGCGCCACGCTGATTGCGCTTACGCCTGCGGTGTTCATGTTTCTGTTCAGCTTCCTGCTGATGAACCGCTCGATCGACCGCTGGTTTTCGCAACCCACAACTGAGCTGCGCGAGGACTCGACGCGGGTGGTGCTTGAACTTGCGCAATACGTGACCAGCAACGCACGGGGCGAGGCGGAATCGATCGCGGGTACGGGCGCCGCGGACCGCGACATGCAGACGCTGCGAGATGTATTGGCATCGCATCGAGTCACGCTGGACGGCGGCTTTGTGGTCATCTACGACCGGAACCGGGCGGTGGTGGCGAATTTCGGGGCTCCGCCGGTGTCAGGCGAAGCGGTTCTGGTTCCCTGGCAGGACGAAGGAGCCCACGACAACGCGGCGATTCACGGTCCGTTGGCGGCGATGCTGTTGGCCGCGGCACAACGCAGCGATGTGCAGGTGGTGAAGGTAGGGAACCTGGAGTATGCGGTCGGCATGTCTGCCACGGCCTCAGGCAAGATAGTGGTGGCGGCGCTGCCCATGCCGCAGGGATTAGGCCAAACCACGGCGCGTATCCGTTCAGGTGCGAAGGCATACTGGCAACTGTTCCGCACGCGTAACGAAATCCGCACCATCTTCTTCCTGATGCAGCTGCTGATTACGGTATTTATCTTCTTTTCGAGTCTTTGGCTGGCAATGTTCCTGTCGAAGCAGATCACGCGGCCGGTGGAGGCCCTGGGCGTGGCGATGGACGAGATTGCGACCGGCAAATACGACCATCGCGTGGCGGTGATCGCAACTGGCGAAATGGGCGACTTGGTGCGCTCGTTCAACCACATGGCGGCGGACCTTGAAGCGAGCCGGCAGTTGGCGGATAGTTCGTCGGCGCAACTGACGGCGGCCAATCAAGCTATCGAGGAACGTCGGCGGGAACTGGAAACGATTGTAGAGACGATTCCTTCGGGCGTAGTGACGCTGGACGGCACCGGAGTCGTGCTGCAATCCAACCGTGCTTTCGCGGCGCTAATGGGACTGAGGGAGGATGTGAGCGTGTCTGGGGAGAGGATCAGCACGCTGCTGCCCTCCGAATGCGCGGACGATCTGGCAGGCGTGATTCGGCGTGGGAACCGCATGGGCGCAGCGTCCACAGAGGTGGAATTCCGCGCGCATGGCCGCACAGTTCATCTGGCGATTACCAGCGCGCGGCTTGAGCTGATGCGCGGTCAGACAGGCAGTGTGCTGGTAATGGAGGACACGACGGAACTGCTGCGTGCGCAGCGGCAGTTGGCGTGGAAGGAAGTGGCGCAGCGCGTGGCGCACGAGATCAAGAACCCGCTGACGCCGATTGCGCTGTCGGCGGAGCGGATCGGCAGGCATCTGGATCGCGGTCAGCCGGACTCGCTGAACGTGATCCGTAAGTGCAGTGAGGTCATCCTGAGTTGTGTGGGGACGTTGCGCACGCTGGTGGATCAGTTCTCCGCGCTGGCGCAATTTCCCGCTCCGCAGCCTCGCGCCTGCGACATGAATAAAGTCGCGGATGAGGCATTGGCGCTGTTTGCAGGTCGTCTGGATGGCATCACTGTTCAGCGGGATCTGGAACCCGGTTTGCCGACGGTGCTGGCAGATCCGGACGCCATCCGGCGGGCGCTGGCGAACCTTATCGACAATGCAGCCGAGGCGATGCAGGGCAGCCTTCTGCGGGTATTGAATGTTCACAGCTCTCTCAGCGAGGATGGCGGGGCGGTGGAGATTTCAGTATCCGACACCGGGCATGGGCTGACCGAAGAGATCCGAGAGCGGCTGTTTTTGCCGTTTTACTCGACTAAGCAGCGTGGTACCGGGCTTGGGTTATCGATCGCGGCCAAAATCGTTCAGGAGCATGGCGGCTCCCTGCGCGCCGAGGCCAATAGTCCCAAGGGAGCGCGATTTTTGCTGCGCCTGCCACTTATGGAGCCTATGGCGGAGCCCGATGCCGATGTGCAGGGAGAAGTGTCCGCCCTTGAGGGCAAGTCCACAACGAAGGGATTGCTTGGATGAATCAGATTCTGGTGGTGGACGACGAGGCGGAGATTCGCAGTTCATTAGAAGAGATTCTGCGCGAGGAGGGGTACGGTGTTTCCACCGCTGCCACCGCCGCAGAGGCCCTGGTGATGATTGAGGACGCACCCTATGACGTGGTGCTGCTTGACATCTGGCTACCGGATCGCGACGGGCTGGAAGTGCTTTCGGAGGTGCGCCAACTGGCCACCGAGACGAGGCCGGAGGTGGTGATCATCAGCGGCCACGGCACCATCGAGACCGCGGTGAAGGCCACCAAGCTGGGCGCGTACGACTTTCTGGAAAAGCCGCTTTCGCTGGATCGCACGCTGATCGTGCTGAAGAATGCTGTGGAAGCGCGGCGTCTTCGCACGGAGAACCAGGAGTTCAAACGCCAGTTCAGCGTGGGCTCGGTACTGACCGGAGAGAGCGTGCCTGTGAAGGCGCTGCGCCAGCAGATTCGTCTGATGGCGCCGACCAACGGGCGGGTGCTGATCTATGGCGAATCGGGTACGGGCAAGGAGCTGATTGCGCGCGCGATTCACGCCGAGAGCCTGCGCCGCGACCAGATTTTCGTTGAACTGAATTGCGCTGCCATCCCAGAGGCGCACATCGAGGCTGAGCTGTTCGGCTACCGGCACGGCGCACAGCCCGGAGGACCGCCGGAGCAGCGCGGCACGCTGGAACGCGCCGATGGGGGAACGCTGTTTCTGGACGAAGTGGGCGATATGAGCCTGAAGACGCAGGCCAAGGTGCTGTCTGCGCTGGACGACCAGCTGTTTACGCCTGTGGGCGGGACACAGCCGCTGCGCGTGGATGTGCGGCTGATAGCCTCCACCAACAAGGATCTGGAAGAGGAGATTGCCAAGGGCAACTTCCGCGAGGATCTTTTCTACCGACTGAACGTAGTGCCGTTCTTTGTGCCGCCGCTGCGTGAGCGCAAGCAGGACATTCCGTTGCTGGCGCGGGAGTTTCTGACTGAATTTGGCCGGCAATACGGACGCCCGCGCATGGAGATCGGCGATGAGGCGTTGGCGACCCTGTCTCAATATCATTGGCCGGGGAATGTGCGGGAATTGAAGAATGTAATCGAGCGGGTGATGATTCTGAATCCGCGCGTACTTCGTCTGGAGCGCAAGCACCTGCCGCCGTTGACGCACAAAGCGGGCACGCGCTCGACCGAAGAATTTTCGAGTCTTCAACAGGCGCGAGACGCCTACGAGCGCGAGTACATTCTGAAGAAGATTGAGGAAGCGCGCAACAACATAAGTCACGCCGCGGAATTGCTGGGGCTGGAGCGCAGCCATCTGTATCGCAAGATGAAGGCGCTGGGAATTGGCGTGCGAGAGTAGCGGGCCAATAGAGAATTTGAGTGCTCTGAGTCCCGACTATGAGATACGGGATGGTACGCAGGGCGTGTCCGGAAGTGAACGTGAGTTTGCGCGAACGGACAGCCGACCGCCTTCTGTTTGCGCGTTGCCTGCAGCTATAACATTGAGAAATTAGCCACTTGACGACTGCACGGCCAGCGCTTGCAATGGCATCCAAGTTGCTCCCTACAGATTGCATCTGGATTGACTGCAAGAACCATGCAGGAGGCTGACCATGGCGAATTTTGAGCGGCTTCGTGATGTAGTTTCCGGGCCATTCAGCCCTGAGATTATCCGGCAGCGTACGACCGCCGGATGGCAGATGGTGTCAATTGAATGGCGTCGCGAACTGCCTGATGCGGAGGCCCCTTCGGAAGGCGTGTTTGACGAGGACATTCCCTACGGGCTGCGCATTTCGGACGATTGCAGGCGGCTGGAAGTTCACCCTGTTGAGCACCAGATTCTGATGGAGATGATGGAGTTGCTGGGACAGGACCTCTCCTATTCGAGCATCGTGAGCAGTCTGAACGAGAAGGGATTCCGGATGCGGGATGGCCGGTCGTGGAGCCGCGTGGCGGTCTTCAACATGATCCCACGTCTCATCGAGGTGGGTCCCCGCATCTTTTCGTCCGAAGAGTGGGAAAAACGGCGCGTGCGGTTTGCGCACGCCTTGGCGCCGCGGGAGGGGTCGGACGGTTGGCCTATTCTTCCAGTCCGAACCTGACCAGGATTTCGATGGTGCGCTTCCTGAGTCCTGCGCGAAGTGCGGCGACCCGTGCATGCTCGTCGTAATCTCCGGCGGGCTCCAGGAGCGCTGCTTGCCATGCTGCGTGCAACCGGCCGGCCTCGGCTTTCAGCGTCTCGTTGATGGCTGCGGAGTTGTCTTTGGCGATTAGCCGGCATTGCTCAGCCAACTGCGAGTACGAGAGTGACCAGATCGTGGATTGGTCATCGTCATGATTCATGGAGAACCCTCCCATCAAAACGTTCGGTAAGGGGCCCGTTGCCGGAAACGCTGTCCGGCATTATTCAGGCGCGGCGCCTCAAATCACCGCGAGTTCGACCCACCCGGCCGAATTCCATCCAAAGACAGGCTTCCGACGCCGAGGCAGGCAATTGCGATAAGCCCGAGCAGCATGCAGAAGTCGGTGCGGCTCTCGTGCATCGCCGCCCAAAAGCCCTGCTTATGAAGCATAGGCACTTTGGTGGTGGCGATGGCTACGGGGATGTCTATGAGCAGGGGAAGAATGGCGAAGGTGGCCGCGAGGCCAAGAATCAGCAAAGCGCCGCAGACGATTTCAACAACCCCAACAAACGGGCCAGTGAACCCGGGAGCGGGAATGCCGATCTTCGCAAAGCGACCTGAGCCGAGAGCGGCGGGAAACAGAAACTTCTGGATGCCTTCAGCGAGAAATACCCATCCGACAAGCAAGCGGAGCAGAAGCAGTCCCCATGCGGTCTGGGCTTTCGGTGCCGATGCGGTTGCCATTTTTCTCCCCGGGCAAGGAAGTGCGTTATGAATTGGAGCTTAGCTTCTTCATTCCCAAATGTACGGGAATTCTACCACCGGAAAGATTTATCGACTCTGCGCACTGCCTAAGGTTGCGCTGCACGAAATGGAGCGGCAACTCAAAAATCAGCCTGCGGTGATCGTCTCAAGGCCGTGGCCGTGCGGGCCCATTTCCCTTTGCCGCAGCAGAAATGCAAAGAGCATACCAGCGAGTCCAAGAATGGAGAAGATCCACATCCCCATCCGGTAGCCGTTGGGATTGGCGGCACTGGCGTGGCCGTGATCGTTGGCCCAGCCGATCATCAGGTTGAAGCCCGCCATGCCTATGTTCTGAATCATGGTCATCAGGCCATATGCTGTGCCCAGCTTCGACTGGGGAACTATGTACGCCACAGAGGGCCACATCACCGCCGGGATCAGAGAGAACGAAAGCCCCATCATCGCCATTGGGACGTATAAAGATGTGTGCGTATACCCCATCATGAGGTAGACCGGAACCAACAGCACCGACCCGAACATCATCAGGAGAGCGCGCTTGCCGATCTTGTCTACAAAGAGCCCCAAGAGCGGCGTGGCGATCATCGCGAATATGGTCAGGATACTGACCAGGAATCCGCCAAATTCGCGTGTGACGCCGTGTGCATCCATGAAGAACTGGTAAGCGAAGGTCTCAAACGGAAAAATGCCTGAGTAGAATACGACGCAGAGCCCGACGATATACCAGTACGAAGTCCCGAAATTGAAGAGATCGCCCAAGACCACCTTGTCGGTTGGCCCAGCGTCACCCAGTTCGTATTTCTTCTCCGCGTAAACCTCCATCAGCCAATAGATCGCAGCGCCAATGACGCAGAAGGTGGCAAAGGCCACAGAGATGAGCAGGGGCGAACGCCAGTTGGAATAAGCGAACCTGGCCCAAGTGGGCGACCGTTGCGCCAGCAGCGTACCCAGGCGGGCAATTGTCAGATTGATGCCGAATGCGAAGCTGAGTTCCTTGCCGCGAAACCATTTTGCCAGAGCGGTGGTCACGGCGACGATCAACGATTCGGCGCCCATGCCGAACAACAGCCGCCCAGACGCCATGATGGGTAGTGCGCCTGAAACCGCGGTCAACGCCGCCCCCATCAGGCACAGCGTTCCGAAGATGAAGATTGCCTTGCGGACTCCGATGCGATCCACAATGTAGCCGCCCACCAGCACCAGGAATACATTTGGAATGCTGTAGATGGCCTGGAGCAGCCCAATATTCGAGTCGGTGAAGTCAAGCTGTTTCGAGAGCAGGTCGGCGATCGGGGCAATGCAGTCATAGACGTAATAATTGCCAAACATGGCCAGGCTTACGAAAATGAGCACAGCCCAGCGGTAGCGGGGAGATGGCGAAGGGAGGGACGGGCCAGGCATGAAGGCAATCATCCTTGGGGCGCGGCTGCGCCGGTGGTCATAGGGTGGAAAGCTGCAAAAAACGACGATAGCAGATTGAAGCGGGAAAGGTCTGGAGGCCGGACTGAATTCCCGGTGATTGCAGTTGCGGGACGCCGCAGGGAGATTCTCCACCGGCTATCTCTACTGCCGCCAACTGTACTACTTCAGGATAGGCCCAAGCGAACCCGGATTATCTGGCGTTGCCGGGTCAATGCGGAAGTCCCATACCGACTGGTTGATGTCGGACGCGGAGATAATTTCAACCAGAGCATACTCGCCGATGGTCAGCTTCTGCTGGGGCTGAATGCGCAGCCAGCGCTTGCCCGGAAGCAGTTCCACCTTGGCAGGAACCACGTTCTCGTCTTGCGTAACCGTGCCTGTGACGCTCATGTGAATGGCGCCGACAATGCGTACTGCCCTGCGCTCATCCACGCGGACGATGGCGAAGCCTGACGCGGCTGAGTGAGCTCCGTGCTTGCCGTTGACCGCATCTTTTGTGCCGCCGGTGCTTACCGTGATGGCGTGGGAGAGCACAGGCTCTTTGGTGTCGCTCACATTCAGCGAGAGGTAGATTGCCGGATCGTTGACGTGAAGATGAATCTTGGCGTGCGCCCCTGTAAGTTCCAAGCTTGCTTTGGCTCCGGCCAGGGGGTTCAGCGTGCTGAGTCCGTGGCGAGCCTTCGCATTGACGTCGAGATCGGCGGGCACCAGCTCGACCAGTTCCGGCGTGCCCTGAAATGTGTCCAGCGCAAAGACGCCGTCTTCATCTGGCAGTTCCAGACCAGTTGCGACCTCAGGCATGCGGGCCTTTTGCTCTTCACGTTCGCTGGTCTCTTCCTTGTCGATGTCCGCGGCCTCTTTCATCGCCGGAGAAGGCTCTTCCCCAGTTGGAGTGGCGTGGTCTTTTTCCCATTTGAGCGTTGCGTCCCAGTCAACCAGGTCGAATGGCAGCTCCTCCCAGTCGCCGCTGCGCTCAATGGAGATGTAGCGCACGCGGTCGCCGACGACCTCATATCGACGCACCAACTGGTAGTTTCCGTCTTTGAGAATGAGGCGATGGTTCCGGGCCAGGCCGGGCGCGTCGGGCTTGAGCGGCAGAGGCTTCCCCGCCTTAGGATGAGCGCTTTGGGCCGATTGTGCCGCCGCGCCTGCCGCAGCCAGCAGCAGGATTGCCAGCGAAGCAGCCAGCAGGCACCGCAGATGAGTGAATCGATTCATCGCACACAGTTTAGACGAAGCAGCGCTCTGTGCGTTGGCGGGTAGCTGCGGCAAAGAGAATTCCGGGCGGTAGCTCTCTCGATCGATAGCACACCCTGTGGAAGCAAGGGCAGTCTTTTGCCAGGACTTCGGAGGCAACCCCGTCAGGATAGCCCGTTCTGGTGGGAGGCTGCGTTGGCAAGGCCGGCCAGCCCTCCCGTATCGCTCGCGGCGAGCGGTTGAACCAAACCGCTGGTGTCCGCTCCAAGTTCTGGACGACCTCTTTCCCGTCGGTTTCTACACGATGAATCTCAATGCGAATGGTCATGTAGCCTCAGTCGACCATCCGTATGTGGAGGGAAAGGATTCAGGCGTGCTCAAGGTGACCCTGGCCACCAAGAGCTGTTCAGTCTCGGTCGAGATTCCCTGGGGCAAGGAAAGGCACCGTCCGCTTTGATGGGACAAGAGGCAGCCTACCGAATGGCCTGCACAGCGCGCAGGTAGGCTCCGTAAATCTCGTCACCGAAACACGCAAAGATAACTTTCTTGACGGTATCGCCGGCAGTCAGTTCCGAGACTATTTCCCGGACTGCAATCTCCACTGCCAAGCCAATGGGGAAGCGGTAAACCCCGCAACTGATGGCCGGAAACGCCAGCGAGCGCAGGCCGTGTTCGTGCGCAAGGGCAAAACAGGAGCGATAGCAACTCGCCAGCAATTCCCTCTCTCCGTTCTCTCCACCATTCCACACCGGGCCGACGGTGTGGATCACGTATGTGGCCGGCAGGCGGTAACCTTTGGTGAGTTTTGCCTGTCCCGTGGGGCAACCACCCAGCAGGTGACACTCGCTGAGCAGTTCCGGGCCCGCTGCGCGATGGATGGCACCATCGACGCCTCCTCCGCCCAGTAGCGAACAATTGGCGGCGTTGACAATGGCATCGACTGCGAGGGTGGTGATGTCGGTTTTGAGAACTTCGATTCTCTCTGTCATTGAGCCCTGGTCCGAATCACTTCTCACTGTCCAGCATGCGCATCTGCTCCTCGCCGTAGCGGGTTCCAGCCACGCCTTCGGCGGGAACGGCCGATTCGAGGTTCGAAATATCTTCGGCGGTCAGGTTTACGGCGAGCGCGCCCAAGCTATCGGCCAGTTGCGCCCTGGTGCGTGCGCCGATGACCGGAACGATGGAATTCCGCTTGGCGAGCGTCCACGCAATGGCCAACTGCACCGGCGTGACGCCCTTATCACCGGCCATCTCTTTGAGCCGGGCAGCAAGTTGCTGGTTTCGGGCGAGGTTGACGCCGGCAAAGCGCGGCAGATGGGCGCGATAGTCCCCAACCTCAGCCGGCTTTGAGTTCGACAGGAGACCACGCGACAGGACTCCATAGGTTGTAGCGGCAATGCCCAGCTCATCGAGAACCGGGAAAATGCCCAATTCCGGTTTGCGGCTTATCAAGGAATACTCGATTTGGAGATCCGCGATGGGGTGGACAGCGGCGGCGCGGCGGATGGTATCCGCTCCGACCTCGGAAAGTCCGATGTGGCGCACGTAACCGGCTTTCACCATCTCCGCGATAGCGCCGATGGTGTCTTCAATGGGCACGGCGGGGTCAAGCCGGGCAGGGCGGTAAACATCGATGCAATCTACGCCTAGCCGCTTGAGCGAGTAGGCCAAAGCGGTCTTGACGGCAGCAGGCCGGCCGTCAAATCCCACCCAGGCACCGTCTGGTCCGCGCTGTGCGCCAAATTTCACCGAGAGCAGCACATCGTCGCGCTGGAAACGCAGGGCACGGGCAATGAGCATCTCGTTGTGGCCCATTCCGTAAAAATCTCCGGTGTCGAGGAGATTGACACCGGCATCGATAGCGGCATGGATGGTGGCGATCGACTCCGCGTCCTCAGATGCGCCATACATACCGCTCATGCCCATGCAACCCAGGGCGATGGGGAAAACCTCGGGCCCAGTCTGGCCCAGTCTGCGGCGCAGTTTTGTGGTGTCTGTCATCAGTTGGTTCCTTCCACCAAGCATCGTAGCCCCGCCGCTCCGGGGCGGCAAGCCGTACTTTGGCCTGTGCGCGGCCTTTGACGAAGAAAGATGGTATCCATGGGCACAGTACCGATGGTCGATTTTTTAAACCACTGAATATAAGTACCTTACTTGTGAAGGTGCCGGGTTTTCAGCTTATCTGGAGAACTTTTTATTTCCATCGAGTTCAGAACTCTGCCATACTTGATTGTGCCCATCAGGTACGTCCAATCCCACCAATCCAATTTAGAGGTTGCACCAATGTCGGCAAAGTATGTCTTTGTGACGGGCGGAGTTGTGTCCAGTTTAGGCAAGGGGCTGGCCGCAGCCTCCATCGGTTGTCTACTCGAAAGCCGTGGGTTGCGCGTCAACATGATGAAGTTTGACCCGTACCTGAACGTGGATCCGGGCACGATGTCGCCCTTTCAGCACGGCGAAGTGTTTGTGACCGACGACGGCGCCGAAACTGACCTCGATCTCGGCCACTACGAGCGCTTCACGCACGCGCCGCTCTCGCGCGACAACAACCTTACGACCGGCCGCATTTACGAGCAGATCATTCTCAAGGAGCGGCGCGGCGACTATCTGGGCAAGACTGTCCAGGTGATCCCGCACGTAACAAACGAGATAAAGAACGCCATGCGCAAGGTCTCATCGAATGGCGCGGACGTGACGATTGTCGAGATCGGCGGCACGGTGGGCGACATCGAGTCACTGCCCTTTCTTGAGGCCATTCGCCAGATGCGCCAGGAACTGGGCCGCGAAAATACCGTCTTCGTTCATCTCACTCTCGTTCCCTGGATCGCCGCCGCGCAGGAACTCAAGACCAAGCCCACGCAGCACTCGGTGAAGGAGTTGCTGGGCATCGGTATTCAGGCCGACATCCTGCTCTGCCGCTCGGACCGCCCCTTGCCGCGCGACATGAAGCAGAAGATTGCCCTCTTTTGCAACGTGGAAGAAAAGGCTGTTATCGGCGCCACGACGGTGCCCTCCATCTACGAGGTGCCGCTTCGCTTTGCCGACGAAGGCCTTGACGCGCTTATCCTCAAGTACTTGCACAAAGTTGCGCCTGAATCCGACATGAATCGCTGGAAAGACCTGGTCCACCGCTGCTATAACCCCAGGGATGAAGTTTCGATCGCCATCGTCGGCAAGTACGTGGAGTACGAGGATAGCTACAAGTCGTTGAAGGAAGCTCTGACGCACGGAGCTGTTTCGCAGCATTTGAAACTCAAGGTTACCTGGATTGAGGCGGAGGGTTTGGAGTCGAAAACTCCCGATGACAAGAGTTATGAGTCGCAGTTAGAAGGATTCGATGGCATTCTTGTTCCCGGCGGTTTTGGCAAGCGCGGTATCGAGGGCATGTTGAACGCCATCCGCTATGCGCGCGAAAAGCAGGTGCCTTACTTTGGCATCTGCCTTGGCATGCAGACCGCCTGCATTGAGTTTGCGCGCAACGTCTGCGGGCTGAAGGACGCCAATTCCAGCGAGTTCGATCCTGCCTCGCAGCACCGCATAATTTACAAGCTGCGCGAGCTGCTCGGCGTGGAAGAGATGGGCGGAACGATGCGCCTGGGCGCGTGGACCTGCATTCTTCAAGAGGATTCGCTGGCCGCCAAAGCCTACGGCGGCGCTACGGAGATCAGCGAGCGTCACCGCCATCGCTACGAGTTCAACCGCGAATACGAAGCGCTGCTCACCGGCGGGGGCATGCTTATCAGTGGCACGACCCCTGACGCAACCTACGTCGAGATCATCGAGTTACCCGGCCATCCTTACTTCCTGGGGTGCCAGTTCCATCCCGAGTTCAAATCGAAGCCGCTGGAGCCGCATCCGCTGTTCCGGGAGTTCATTTCGGCGAGTTACAAGAACCGGCAGGCGCGGCTTGCATCGGAAAGCGTGGCTTCGGAAGTCGAAGCGTAAGAGGGAATCCGCGCATGAAAGAGCAATACGTTGGTGATATTGGAGATTTTGGCAAGATGCTTCTTCTCAAGCACCTTGCCAGCCTCGGCTTCAAGATCGGCATCAATTGGGTGCTGACGAAGGACGATGACGGTACAGACGGTAAGCACCGCGACTATCCGTGGTTTGGTGTACGACACAAGGTCAATAATCCACTCTATCCAAAGAGGAGTAAGCCAGATGATGGCCGTGACTGTTTGGCTTGCAGTACTGACGAGGGAATGCTGAAAGAGATCGCGCAATGCGCAGTAAAACCGAGGGGCTGTCGAAAGATTCAGGACCTTGAGCGGGTGCTCACCGAGGTTCTTCCAGACAAGCCAGCTTTCTTCAGAGAGGTATATCAGGACGGCGATGATCGTAAATCCAAGAACATTTCTGCGTTAGCAGAGTTTGGGGGCACAGATCTAACATTCTTCGATCCAGACAATGGACTCAGCTTTCAGGAACCACAACGAGGGAAATCTCCAAAGCACATCTATTTAGATGAATTGCTCACTTATTGGGCGGAATGCAAATCCCTGCTTTTATACCACCATTGGGGTCGCCCGAAAGGCGGAAATCTTCCCATAATTGAAGGAATCCAGTCAAGGCTGGAGAATGAGCTGAAGGGCTCGACCTTATTCACCTGTACATTTCGTAGAGGTTCTACGAGAACCTATTTCCTCGCGGTACATCCGGCGCATTCGGGCCGGACGCCTGACGGGGAGTTGGAGGGCGTCAAGGCCATGAAACCACTCACGCTCGCGATGGATGAATGGAGACGGATCGCTAAACCATGTCAAACCACACATCTCTGGCAGTTCAATCCAGCAGCACCGCCTCTACCGCCTTCCCCGCTAGCGCCCTGTCAAAGGTGACAAGCTGGATTCCGGCCGCCATGGCAAACGCCGCGAGATAGCCATCCGCCCATTGCTTGGTTGATGCCTCGTCGCGGTCGGTGTACTGCCTGAACAAAGAATCGATTCCGTGCGGCTCTTCCATCATCCGGTTGCCTGGATTGGCAAGGAACGCATCGTAAGCTCTCCACGCCTGGGTCTGAGAAAGAACATCTCTCCCCATCGCGGCTTGGTTGGTCAGCAGGCGCAGCAACCCCAGTTGTGTGAACCGGCAAAAATAGACCACCGCATCACTGCCGAGCGATTCGCCCCAGACCGTGGCTGAACCATGATGCGGGTGAATCTCATGAGCTAGAGCCAGCCAGACATTTACATCAGGGAAAAGGAATGTACTCGTAGACACCTTCTTCACCCAGCTTCAGCGAGCCCGGGCGCTCTGATCGGATTACGGGAAAACGCGGCCGAGCACCCTGCCTTGGCGCCGCGTCTCGGCTCCGGAGCCGCATCGCAACGCCATCCAGAATGATCTCGCGCATAGTCGTCCCTTCGCTGGCCGCCTTGACTTTCATTTCGCGGTAGATGGGATCCGGGATGTCTAGTGTGGTACGCATAAAAGCATATTAGCATATATGTGGAGTTATGGACAAGGCATCACCTTTACCTTTGGCGTGATGGTCCGCTCCGCCAGATTTGGTGACGCCATCTGCGCTCGCTGCTGATTCCACGTGCAATCCTTTATTTGCCATGATTTTGCTAGCATATGCCATCTGCAGGGCGTCGTAGATTATGCCGCAGAAATGGCTCGGATTTGCCCACTTGGAGCTCCGTATTGCCATTGCCCAATCAGCTCTTGACAACAGTTTTCACCGGGCCTATTGTTTTCTTCGTTTTGGTAAAGGGAGGATTCGACATGGTGGCTTACTTTCAGCTTCAACCCGCGGAAGCGGAGCTTCAGCAGTTAGCAGAGCAGTATTGGCAAGACGCCGGCGAAAGGGAACGGCAGCTTGAAGAGGCAGCGTACGAAGCAGGAGAAGCGATTCGAAATGGCGAATTCACGCTACCAAACCTGGAGGCGATCGTTCGTTGGAAGTCCGAACGGATGGTTCATTATCTGATCGGCAACAGCAATGAGAACATCAAGAGCGCTCTGGCGATTGCCGCGAATTCGGAGGCCTCCACCGAGGAGGCAGTGAACGCGCTGATTGGACTTCGTGGCATCGACATTGCCATTGCGTCCGCGGTTCTTGCCGCGATCTACCCGGATCGGTATGCAGTGCTGGATTACCGTGCTCTTGAAGCATTGGGGCACGCGCGCCACGATGTTGGTTTCTATGCCGAATACAACGCGTTTCTCAGGAGGCTGGTAGAGTGCGGCATCGTAAAGCCGCAAGAAGGCTTACCTGCGCCCACGGCGCTTCATGCCATGGAGCGGGCGGTGTGGCAGTGGTCGCGTAACCGGGGAGAGTAGCCTGTCTGCTTGCTGCTGGGCGGCTCCGCTGGTGCCGCCCGGCAGGATAAAATCGGGTTCGTGAACAACTCGTTTGAAATTGGTCCGGTGCACGTCGGCGCTGGCCAGCTATTCCTCATAGCCGGTCCGTGCGTAATCGAGAGTGAAGCCCACGTGCGCACGATGGCGGACGCGCTTCAACGCATCACAGCCGATCTGGGCATTCCTTACATTTTCAAGGCCAGCTACGATAAGGCGAACCGGACCAGTGTGAAGAGTTTTCGCGGACCGGGACTGGTGGAGGGTACGCGCATTCTGAGCCGCCTGGCTAAGGCGACGGGGCTGCCGGTACTCACCGACGTACACGAGCCATCTCATTGCGAAGTGGCGGCGGAAGCGGTTGACGTACTTCAGATTCCGGCGTTTCTCTGCCGCCAGACCGACCTTCTGGTCGCGGCTGGGAAGACCGGCCGCGCCATCAATATCAAGAAGGGCCAGTTTGTTGCCCCCTGGGATATGAACCATCCGGTTGAAAAGGTGCGCTCGACGGGCAATGAGCGGGTGTTTCTCACCGAGCGGGGCGCCAGCTTTGGCTACAACAACCTGGTGGTGGATTACCGCTCTCTGGCAGTGATGCGCGGGCTGGCGCCGGTGGTGTTTGACGGTACGCACTCTGTACAGCAGCCCTCGGCTGCGAATGGCGTTAGCGGTGGCCAGCCGGAGTTTATTCCGCTGCTGGCACGGGCGGCAGTGGCCGCGGGCATTGACGGGCTGTTTCTTGAGGTGCACGACGACCCCGCCAACGCCAAGTCAGACGGCGCGAACGCATTGGATCTCAAACTGCTGAAGCCGCTGCTTGAGAAGCTGCTGGCGATTCATGCAGCGGCAAGTTAGCAGGCTGCCCGTCCTGAGGACCGCCACTTCCTGGAATGCCGTTTTTGCAGGATTCGAGTGCCGAGTCGGGCTTACCAGGCGGTGGCGGCGACAAGCACGGGAGGGCCGGCCTTGCCGTCAATGACACCAGTTTTGAGGACTAGCTCGACGTTCTTTTCTTCCCATGCGGCGGGCAGCTGTTTCACGATCTGCTCGATATATTGGGTCGAGACAGCAAACGAACTGGCAGCTTCAGTTCCATAGGGTCCCAGGCCCGCGATGACCATGACCGGCCCTTCGGTGGTTGGGTCGTGGTAGCGGGCCACAATGGCGAAATCGCTGTTGACGGAGGTGTACGGCTTTGAAAAATCGATGCCCCACTCGAAACTTTGAGGATTCTTAGCGTCCTGAACCTGGGCCCTTGGGCCTTTGAGGAAACGAAACCTCAGCGGGTCAAGCAAACGCATAGTCCAAGCGTTGTTTGTGGCACCGACCAGAATCACGGGGCGCGCGTGCATGTCGGTCAAACTGGCCTCGATATCTTCCTTGATGTCGTAGGTAATGCCGTGCTGCCGAAGAACGCCGACGATGTTGGCGAGGGCGATCGCAGTTGCCACGGAAACGTGGTGATGCGGGCCTACCATGAAATCGCTGAAACTGGTATCAGCCGAGTCGGGCACCATTATTTGAGGATGGCTGGTTCCGACAACGATGAGGATGGGCTGGGTTGATCTTACGAGCGGCCCCCAAAACTTGTCGGTGGTGGTGATGTTTGCAGCGGAGAGCCGATGATAAGAATAGGTTCCAAACGCAGCGACCGCCATGAGCAGCGCAATTAGACTCAAATCAACTAACCAACCAAGGCGGCGTCTCTTTTTTGGATTGGGCTGTGGAGGGCCAGCCTTCTCTGCATCAGGGAGCGTCTGTGGTTCGTTGACTTCCTGTGCGCGCAGCAGAAATTCCGGCACATAGGAACCGAGCGGGAGCTCGATTCGCAGGCGGGAAACATTTTCATTTTCGTGGTAGTACTGGGCGATTCGCTTCCTTACTTCGCTGGCGCTGAAGCGGACCACCGGATCTGCGTTGGTATCGTAATCGGGGGAACGTCCAAAAACTTCAACCCCCAGCGTACGTTCCTTTAAGTCGCGGGAACGGCCATCGAGGGCCGCATCGACCACATACTTGAGCAGCGCCGGGTAGCGCTTGCTGCCACGAAAATGATAGCTGGCCATCATCATGTCCAGCTCTTTATGAACGAGTTCGCGTTCCTCGGCGGAGGTCGGTGTCCAGTGCTCCGCAGGGTGCGCAGTAGAAGACATAGTAAGTACTCAGTTTCTCCGTAAGGGCGTAGCATACACCTGCATGACAGGGATTGTCACGCACGCTTTGAGGCTTTGCCGAGTCAGAATGAGGTTGCGCAACGCGGGCTTAACATTAGTATAAGTTTTTTATTTTCAATACGATTAAAAGTTTTCGAGCTGCTAATGTTTCAGTAATATACGGTATCAGCCTTGCGCGCGGGTCAGACAAGGACAAGAATTCGCACGATTTGAAATTCTTCTATTTCTGGCGATGTGCGTGTGGTCTGCCCAAACCGAGGGATAAGTCTGCCTCATGCCCATGTCCGGATAAACGATAGATTTCATAATCTCTTTGAGGCAAGCCGGAGCCCGCCTTCCGCAACTTATAAGAAGGAATGGGGATGAAACACCGGGCAACCGAGAAGAACAGGGTGATCTTCCCCAGGGGAGATCTTTTGACGGTCTGCGCGCTCTTAGACGGACACCGCGCGGCTGGATCGAAGGCTTGTACGGTCGCGAACGACAGATCGCACAAGCTTGGAAACCTGATAAAGCCATGGAGGCTTCACAATGACGCTACGCAAAATAATGAGACCCATGATCGGGTCCTTGCTGGTTCTTCTGGTGCTTGGTTTTACCCAAGCTCTTCTGGGGCAGGCCGTCAACGGCACACTGCTTGGCACGGTGACGGACGCAACCGGCGCAACGGTCGCCAATGCGAAAGTTTCGGCTACTCGCACATCGACTGGCGCAGTGCACACATCGGTCACGAATGAGAGCGGTAACTACACGTTCCCAGATCTGCAGCCCGGCGTGTACACCCTGACCATCGATGCCGCCGGTTTCAAGAAAGCGGAGCAGAAAAATATCAATCTGCTCAGCAATACTTCGACCCGTGTCGATATGGGACTACAGCCCGGCAGCGTATCTGAGACCGTGACTGTGAATACGGCTCCTCCCGTGCTGCAGACTGATCGCGCCGACATCAGCACCAAGATCGAAGCGATCAGCATGTCGGAGTTACCGCTGACCACGAACCGCAACTTTCAATCGCTGCTTAACCTGGTTCCAGGCACCGCGCCCGCGGTTTTCCAGCACTCGCAATTCTTCAATGCCCAGGACTCTCTGCAAACTGAGGCCAACGGCATGCCCCGGCAGGGCAACCTCTATCAGATTGAAGGTATTGACGACGATGAGCGCACCGGCCTTCTGCAGATCCTGATTCCTCCGGCCGAGGCCATCCAGTCTGTCGACATTTCGACCAATAACTTTGAGGCTGAGCTGGGCCGCGCAATCGGCGCCGTAACCAACGTTACCCTCAAGTCCGGCACCAACGCCATTCACGGATCTGCCTTCGAGTTTATTCAGAACAATGCCGTGAACGCACGCCCCTACTTTCAAACGACACCCCTTGGCCACCTCACTTATAACTATTTCGGCGGCAGTCTCGGCGGGCCAATCAAGAAGGACAAGATCTTCCTTTTCGGCGATTACCTGCGCACGATCGATCACGAGGCCATCGGCGGCACATTTACCATCCCCGATGCGCGCTACTACACAGCCAACAGCAGCGGCAATATTGACCTTAGCGCCGCGCTGGTCGGAGGCAAGGGACAAATCTATGACCCGGCAACCGGCAATGGCCTTTCCGCTACTACGCCGGGAGGCATTCCACGCACCCCGTTCGCGAACAACCAGATACCGTTAGCCAGGGTCAATCCTGTCTCGCTGACCATCCTCAAGGATGTAGTTGCGGCGGCGACAAAATACGGGACACTGGACAGCACCAAGCCGTTGAACGCGCCCACAAACAACTACTCCTCCAACTTGCTCTTCACCAAGACCCAGGACAGCTACGACGCGAAGGGTGATTACACTCCCTCTGAGAAGAACCACCTGAGCGGTCGTTTCAGCTATCAGAAGACTGTTACCTTCCAGGCGCCCTCGTTTGGAGCGTTTCTGGGCGGCCCGATGGGCGGCGGTTTTGAAGCGACAGGCACCCAAAACTCCTACAGCACCGGCGCCAACTTCGACCACGTCTTCTCGCCCACCTTCTTTACTGAAGCGCGTGTCGGCGTAGCCCACCTCAGGAACCAGGCGCTTCCCAGCGATTATGGAACCTCTGACGCGACCACCATCGGCATCCCGGGCGTAAACATCGCCGGCCAGCCGTTCACCGCCGGCCAGGCGCAGATCACCATCAACGACGGCTTCTCCAGCCCGATGATTGGCTATGTAAACTCGCTGCCCTGGATCAGGGGCGAAGCCAACATCGACTTCGTGAACAACTGGACCAAAGTAATGGGCAACCACACGTTCAAGTGGGGCGCCGATCTTCGCCGTGTGCGTGACGACCTGTTGCAGGACCAGACGTTTGGCCCGCGCGGTGTATTCAACTTCTCAGCCGGGCAGACCTCAGATGCGGCTTCTGGCGGGACCAACGCGATCAACGATATTGCCAGCTTCCTTCTGGATCAGCCCAGTTCCACGGGCCGCGATCTGAATACCTTCTTCCCGTGCTATCGGCAGTGGTGGTTCTTTGCGTTCGCCGGCGACAAGTGGCAGGCCACACCCAAACTAACAATCGATCTCGGTCTGCGCTGGGAGTTCTATCCGCCCGCGACCCCGAAGATAGCCGGCGGCTTCTCGAACTACAATCCCTCCAACAACACCATCGTTCTTGCAGGCCTGGGCAACAACCCGTCCAACCTCGGCATGGCTACCCAATACAAGTATTTCGCTCCCCGCACGGGCTTCTCATACCGCCTCACCAGCGATACGGTCATTCGTGGCGGCTTCGGCGTCAGCTATACGCCGTTCCCGGATAACACCTACGCGTACAACTACCCTGTCCGGGCCAACAACAGCTATTCGTCGGCTGGTATTGCATCGTCTTATACTCCCGCGGTTCTTGGAGATGGAGTGACCGTGGCCAGCTTCCAGGCCGGTTTCCCAGCGCCGGTTCCGGTTGCGATTCCGACCAGCGGAATCATTGCCGCCAACACGACCCAACTCATCACACAGGCTTACTTCTACGTTCCTCTGACTTACCGGAACCCCTACGCGCTGTCGTGGAACGTAGCGATACAGCAGGCCTTCAAGGGCAACTACTCGCTGCAGGTCGCCTATGTGGCTAACCATGGCACTCGTATTAGCGGTTCGCAGAACATCAACAATCCCAGCACCTGGGGCGGCGGCAACGCCTCACTTCCGGAGAATACGACAGCGTTCACCGGCGGACCGATTGGGCGTACGGCGGCTACCAATCAATACTTCCTGGGCTTTTCAACGAACTATCAATCGCTGCAGGCACAACTCACCAAGCGCTATTCCGCCGGTCTTTCGTTCACATCCGCATTTACATGGGGCAAGGTTCTCAACTACATCAGTGGCGACGACGGAGGCCTGACCTTCTACATCAACTGGCGTCGCAATTATGCTCCGGCGGACTTTGACCGCGCCAGAAACTTTGAACAGTCCGTATCCTACGATCTGCCTGCGGGCCGTGGGCACTCTCACTTCAACACCGGTGTTGCGGATAAGGTCCTTGGCGGATGGAAGATCACGGGAACCGTCTCCGCAGTCTCGGGCTTGCCCTTCACGGCAACCGCAAGCGGCACCACGCTTAGCACCCCCGGAACCGCGCAAACCGCAAAGATTACCGGCGGCCTGAAGGTGCTTCACAACATTGGAGCAGGCAAGCAGTGGTTCGATAAGACCAGCTTTAGTCAACCGCTGGGTTGCACGGCATCGCCCTGCACAGCACCCGACCTTGGCAATACGGGCAGAAACCAGTTCCGCGGTCCCGGCTACGTGCAGGACAATGTGTCTCTTTCAAAGAAGTTCGCAATTTATCGCGAAGCGGCTTTGGAGACGCGCATCGATGCTATCCAGCTAACCAACACACCTCAGTTCGCCAACCCGCAGAACAGCTACACTTCTGGAAACTTCGGGCAGGTTACGAGCACCGTGGGCAGCGGCTCAGGTACTGTGAACGGCGTAGGTGGCGGCCGCTCCCTGCAAGGATCGGTGAGGGTCACGTTCTAAAGATCAGTCACTAACCGCAACACAACTGGCCGGTCACCGCTTGGATAGGGTGACCGGCCAAATCATTTTAGGAGACTCGAACGATCTTCGAGGCAATCTCACGGCAGGTTCATAGCTTCACGGCTGTGGGGGAGGGGGGGTGGGTAGGAGGGTAGGAGGGGGGTGGGTGAGGTGACCAGCGGAGGTGGTTTTCGCGGATTCAGGATCGTTGGCGCCACGGTGCGGATTCATCTCTGCTTATCCTCCAAAAAAATTGTGCGCCAACGGAGGGATAAATTATGCAAAAGCTGGACGGGAAAATGGAGGGTCTGAGATGCATCTGTTGGGAGCTAAAGAGGCTGCGGAAAAAGGCCTGATTCCGAGCGAGAATGGCGAAAGACGTCCCTCAGGGGCTGAAGCCCTCGTTTGTTTTCAGGGGTTTGTGGCACGGCTTTAGAGCTTATCCGTAAATAGAAACGGTCTTTCTCCAACAG
>CAIKND010000116.1 GCA_903828675.1 uncultured Acidobacteriaceae bacterium | reverse complement strand
GCGGCTGACGTCCAGGTGTCCATCAAGAGCTTGACCCACATGGGGATGGCCACAGTGCGAATGCGACCGCCTTTGCCGCTGAGATCGGCGATCACCCAGCGGCCCTCGCGCTGCTGAATATTTTCCATCTTGAGCGCGGCCAGCTCGGCCCGGCGCAGGGCGCAGCCCACCAACAGGGCAAGGATAGCCGCGTCGCGCTTGCCTTTGAGGGTCACGCGGTCGGGAACGGTGAGCAGTGCCTTGGCCTGCTCGAGGGTCAACCAGTTGCCGAGGCGGGTTCCCTGCTGCCGCACGTTCGGCACATCGGCCATCTGCGCAGCCTGCTCTACTCCCAGGATGCCGTTGCGCTTGGCCTCGCCGATCAGCTTGCGCACCGCCGAGAGCCGGACATTGATGGTCGATGGACTCAGTTTCCGTGCGATCATCTGGTCGCGGTACTCCATCAGAAGATCGCGCGAGAGCGGCTGCTCGCGTAGCTCGCTAAATGCGAAGACCTCACCGAGCGCCTTGGCATAGTTGCGCCGCGTGTGCGGGGAGGACACCGCCTTGAGAACCGTCTGGCGTAGCGCGACCATCGCTGAATTCGCGCTGGCCACAGCGGGATGAAGAAGCGCCATGCTGACAGAGGCGCTCCCATCCGGTCGCCGATCAGTCGTGTTCGGCAGGGCGCTGGGGATCATAGGCCCGGCTCTTCCCCTTTGTTTTCTCCGGCGCGGCTCTCAAGGCGCAGCCGTGCCGTTTCAATGGCCTGATGCAGTTTCTCGCGCAGGATCTCAGGCGCGGGCAGAACCGTCAGGTATTCGGCGACATGAATGCCGGCCGCGCTCAGTTCGAGCAATTCAATCTGTTCGGTATTCTTGCCAGCACAAAGGATGATGCCCAGGGGCATCTCTTCGCCAGATTCGGTCTCATACCTGTCCAACCAGCGCAGGTAGAGTTCCATCTGGCCTTTGTATTCCGGCTTAAAGGCGCCCTGTTTCAGCTCTACAACCACGAGGCGTTTGAGCTTGCGGTTATAGAACAGGAGGTCGATATAGAAATCTTCGCCGTCGAGTTGAATACGTTTCTGCCGCGCAACGAAGGAGAACCCCGTTCCCAACTCCAGGAGAAAAGTCTCCAGTTCGCGCAGAATCGCGTCCTCCAAATCGCGCTCATGAAACCGGTCTACCAGTCCCAGGAAGTCGAGAATGTAGGGATCTTTCAAAACCAGAGCCGGTGTCACGTCGCCACGGCTGCGCAGCAGGGCCAGTTCCTCTCGGATAAGGGCTTCCGGTTGCTTCGACAGTGCGGTGCGTTCGTAGAGCATAGAGTCGATGCGCTCATGGAGGGTGCGCACGCTCCAGCCTTCGATGCGCGCCATTTCGGCGTAGAACTCTCGCTGGTAGGGCTGTGTCAGAGGTAGAAGCTCGCGAAAATGCGACCAGCTCAATTGTCGCCACAGCGTGGCGACAATTGCCTCATCCGGGAATGCCTCGGCGAACTGCATCATGCGGCGCAGGTTTTTGTCGGTGAAGCCGCGTCCGAACTCGGCTACCAATTGTCGCGACACCGTGGCGACAATCTGCTCCCCATAGGCGGCGCGTTCCGTGCCCAGGACTTCGTGCCGGATGCGCTGGCCGATCTGCCAGTAGAGCGCGGTGAGGCCAAGGTTGACGGCTACTACGGTCTGGCGCCGGGCCTCGACGATCAAGCGACGCACATCTTCAAGGAGGGGGGCGACTGGGGGCGGGGTTGGAACGAGTTCACTCATGCGCGGTCAGATTATCAGGCGCGGGTGATGTGTGCAACGACAAGTAACATTGTCGTTGTGAATAATCTGATCCATGCTCCTGGTGCACGGCCGGGGCGGCTAAAGGATCGGCCACGCCGCCGCCGCCGGCCGCGAAGACCTGCTTCTCAAGCTCGACCAGATGGCGGGGCCGCGCGGATACCTGGCTTAGGTCGAGCGCAAGGCGCGGGTCGTCGAAAGCCCCGCAAGTCGCAGCAGGCTGAGGCTAGAGAGCAGAGTTTTTTCGCGGAATAGCGTACGGACAGCAGACGGTTGGAGGCCGGTAGGTACAACCCGTAACCAACTTGCTAAAGCCTGGCTTTGCCCCTTGAGAGTGGGCAAGAGCGGAGTTTTGCCGCCCGGCCTCCTGGTAGAGAAAGCGGCAAGATGAAGCTGTGCCCCCTCGGGCGTGGATATGAGAAGCGCTCGGGAAACGGTCTGCTTTGCGGCTGGGGAGAGGTGGTCGGCTGGGATCGGCTCGGCACGGCGTTCCCCTGACAGGGGCTCAAGCGCGGCTTCGAAATACCCGTCAGTTCCCTTCCCTGCGGACGCCTCCGCCAGCGATGCCCGACCCTTGCGGTGGAAACGAGAGAGTCCTACCTAGCGACGCTCTCGAAGCCGTGCCTCCTGAAGAGCTTTTCATGCGCGTGGGTGGAGATCAGCAAAGGCGGGCCGACAACGCAATTATCGCGAGGCATGCCCAGATTGCCCCAGATTGGTAGCGAGTGCGGGTCTGGGCCTAATGAATCACAGGATCAGTGCGTGCGGCACTTAGGTTCGGGCTTTTCCAGCCTGGGCATCCGCCGGATCATAAATTTGTTGAACAAGGGCGCGGTGAAGGCGGTCTCGCCATGGCGCTGGCTCCAAACCAGGCCTTTGCTAATCAGCTGTTGTCGCACAGCGTAATTAGGGGCGTTAGTGCGAACGCTATTAATTGGTGTAATTGTACTAATATGGAGCCGCGCAGGCGGTCTGCCCTGCGGCGAGGCTGTGTGGATGCGTAGCGCAGATCGAGCACGAGTCCTGGGTCATCGGGACCGTCGCGCCCCCGGAGTGATACGCCCCCGCGACCGTCTCTCCCCCGCCGTCTCGCCGCCCCATCTCCCTTCTTCCGGCCGGCATCCGCATCTTGGCCCAGGGGGCTGACAATTCCTTCACATTGCCCGAAGACCTGCTGGAGCAGGTGATGGGGCTGGCCAATCCACAGCTGGATACTTTGCCGCCTTCGCCGCGGGACTCGCTCAGGAGACTGATCGATGCCCGGCCTGGGAGCCAACCCAAGTGTCCAAGGAGCCGTAATGGTTGAGGAGAAGTCCGCCCAACTCGGCATCTCCCTTCCCCGCTAGGACGGGCCCTTCGACCTGCTCCTAACTCTCATCAGGCTCCGCGAGTATCCGATGGACGCGCTGCCGGTCCTTGAGATCACCAGGCAGTTCCTGGCCTATGTGAAGAACGCCTGGGATCTGATGCCGAGCTGGGGGAGGTTTCGTGGAAGTGGCCTCATGGCTGGTACTGTGCAATTCGCGCAGCCTGCTTCCGGCCCGGAATGTCGAAGGCGCGACTCTGTGCGATGAGCTGCTGCGCGCTGCGGGGCGGTGCTGGAGTTGGCGGGCGGCAAGGCCCCCGCAGTCCACAGTTCAAGACGCGGTCTAAGCCGCGTGCACATCCCGGTCGTTTGAAGAGGCAGAGGCGACCGCGTCACCGTCGAGGACCTGGCCCGCTAGATCGGGGCGAGGCTTGCCTCAATCCCGCCCCGCTCCGCGGTCTCAACCGAGGAGGGGTTCCGGGTTCAGGCATGCGGCGGAGCTTGTGCCGCCCTGTTCTTGGCGCTGCTCGAAGTAGCCCGCGAAGGCATGCTTTTGTTGCATCAAGAGGAGGATTTTGCGGCCATTTGTGCAAAATCCATCCACGAGATACTCGGGTACCTCGATATCGTGTCCTTCTTGTCCGAAGCCGCGCAGGCCGCAGCAGGCCGATACAGTGGGCAGTGTTTCTTCACGGAATGGCGTATGTCCAGTGCGCCGTTGGCGCCTGCGCGCGTCAACCGCCATCCGGCCTTTTCCATCACCTGCATTCTGTGCGATTTGCGATCCTGCTGGTTTGAGGGTCCTGGATGGGTCAGGTTTGATCAGGGAGGTTTGGTACTGCTGGAACAGGGAAGGCCGCCTGTTCAAATTGGCGGTATAGCTCTGCCCGTTGAACTTCCCGGTGGCGAAGGGTGCGCTCCAGATTCACAGTTCCCTCCCCTGCCATGGCAGCTTGACCGTACTCGCGGAGATTGGCGGCCTGCTCTAGATAGAGAGCGATCAGCTCATCGATGATGTCGTCGATTTGCGCCGTACGTGTCGCATGGCTCATTGATACTCCAGTGCTGGAAATGAGGAGGATGGTGTTTACGGTGGAGGAGCGAGCAGACTGCCTCCTGAAGTATAGGGCTCCGGCATCGAGTGAAAGCCTGTTGCCGCTTCTGCGGTTGCTTCTGCTGGCGTCCAGCAGCCACGCTGCCTTGCCCAAGGCGAAGTCCTCGATTCATCGGGAGATTGAGATTCACTCGCACCAGGTGGACCAGACCACGGGGAGGCCCTGAGGAAGACGGTGAGCGGTATCAAAAGCATCAGGGGTACCCACATGGTTAACCGTGACGCCTTGTGGAAGTTTGCTAGGCAGGCGACG
>CAIKND010000115.1 GCA_903828675.1 uncultured Acidobacteriaceae bacterium | reverse complement strand
CAAAAGGCCTCTGCAGGCGCTACGCGAAGCCGCTTGAACCCTATCTCTCCCCATTCTTCCAGCCGAAACTCGCCATCTCGCCAGGAAAAACATCTCCATCCTTTTCACTGCGAAAACAAAGGCTTGATCAGAGCTTCCTTAACGAACGCATGGCGAAAAAACAATCCCCCGCATCGTCAATCTGCAGGGGATTATTAGCTCTGATTGATATCTAGGCTTTTGTATCTGAACGCCCAAGTGGCTGAAACTTTTCGGTCAGCAGCCTGTACACGAAGATGCTGTTATAAACCAAGTAACGCCGCCACAGGCGCCGGGGTTCCTGACAGAGACGGTAAAGCCATTCGAAACCGAAATTGCGCATGATATAGGGCGCACGCTGCTTCGTGCCAGCCGAGATTTCAACGGCCAAACCTATTGCCAGAAATACCGGACAATCAAGCTTCTCCCGGAACTCTTCAATCCATAACTCCTGCTTGGGGCAGCCCAAGCATACCCAAATCAAATCCGGCTTTGCCGCGTTGATGGAATGGATTAAGCTATCTTTTTCTTCAGTTGTTAGCGCGCGAAAGGGCGGCGAGTAAACGCCAGCAATCTGCATTCCTGGATTAGCTCGCTTCAACTCTTCGGCAGCCTTAGCAGCTACTCCCTCTGCACCACCGTAAAAATAATGCCTGAGGTTCAAGTGAGCGGTTGCTGCACTGAAGGTCGGCAGAAATTCAGGACCGCACACGCGCTCCACATGACTGCCGGCTTTGTGTTTTCCATACCAGACCAGGGGCATTCCGTCTGGGCAGTTCAAATCCGACTTCTGCAGTAATTTCAGAAAGCCGGGATCCTTCAGCCCTTCAACAAGCATGTGCACGGTACTAAAGGTCACCATGCGTCCCTTATCTCCACGCTCAATCCAGGAGCATACTGTATCTATTGCCGATTGCATGTTAGTTGCGGCAACCGGCGCACCTAAAAGACTAAACTGCCTGATCTCATTTTTTCCAATCATCTAATGCACCTGGCTTTTTCTATCAGTTTGTTTTCAAGGCGACTCGAATTGATGCAGGGAAAGATGCTACCAGATTCTGAACCACATCAACGTTAAAAAATGATTCCAGAACCAACAAATTCGCGGTCGATTGACTGAATCTTAACATGTGGCCCTATGATTATCGATCCGTCCACCTCGCACTTTCTTAACGGAGTACCCCGTTAAGGCACACTTGTGGAGCGGTCTTCAGATGAGATGCTTAGGATCCAAGGAGGGTTGCTTTCCGGTCCGGTTCTTAACGAGCGCCAGGGTCTTCACCACGCATTCAGACACCACCCGGTCAAGTGGGCACGTCGCATCTATAAGGACAGCGCGCCCCCGTAATGACACGGTATTTACGATTGCGCAATATGCTGCGGCTTGGCGCGCGGACTCTTCCGGCGCGACCTCCTGCTTCCTTGCCTGAAGCACTTCTCCGGGCGCATCCAGAACCAGAATCAGGTCGGGTAAAGGTATCATCGCGGCAACCAGTCGCGTGAGCCATTGCGGCCCGGCATAACGAAATCGCCTCGTATCTATAAGAAGGTCATGATAATAACGGTCAAAGACAACCAGCTTTGAACGCACCAGGAGGGGGCGAACAAGGGTATAGTATCCAAGCACATAGTCTGCCCATATGTACAACAGCTTCGCGGTTGACGACAGAAACCCCCGCGGAGTCTGCCCCTGCGGATCGGTCTGGGGCCCTTGGCCGTTAGCTGAACTGCGAAGCAGGCTAGGGCGCAGATGAAAATATTGCGTGCCGCTGAATGCCGGCTCCAACCTGGGCACAAATTGCTCGATCACGCTCGACTTGCCGCAACCATCCGGCCCCAGGATCGCCACACAAATTCCCCTTGGCCTCAGCCAACGCCCGATGATCCCCGCGTGGGCATTCGCCGCACAGTGCGCAATCGATGGCGATCGGACCATCGCCGCAAGTTGCTCATTACCGGCAATCAGGTTGCTGCAATCCCCTTTTCCGTCAGGCGCGTGCGCATCGAGGCCCAGTTGCGGTTTGTCCGAATATGCGACAGCGGGCTCAAGCAATTGAGCGTCTCCTCACTAATTTGATCGATAAGTCAAACTGTTGAACTAACTGCTTCGATTATGACAGACAAGCTGCAGGCTCATGTGCGGCAGCCGTAGGCTGATACGATATCCTCTTCACACGACGGAGTTCAATTGAAAGTCCTACTTCTGCACAATCGTTATCGGGTTCCAGGCGGCGAAGACGCCGCTGTACAACTCGAGTGCTCACTCTTGCGCAGCGCTGGCCTCGCGGTCGACTTGCTCGAAGTAAATAACGATGGCATCGACTCCGCCGCGCAAAAAATCAAGGCCGCTCTGCTGACTCCATATTCGTTTCCCGCTAGGCAATTGGTTGCAGACCGCATCCGAGATTTCCAACCCGACATCGTTCATGTACATAACTTCTTCCCCACGCTCTCGCCTTCTGTTTACGACGCTTGCCGAAGCGCGCGAGTCCCGGTCGTGCAAACGCTTCATAACTACCGCCTTATGTGCGCCAATGCCTTGCTGTTCCGCGAGGGAAAGGTCTGCACTAAGTGCCTTGGATCTACATTTCCGTTGCCCGCCATACGCCACGCCTGTTATCGCGGCAGCCGGGTTGGGTCGGCTGCTGTCGCCGCCCTGATCGGTATCCATCGCATTCGTGGAACCTGGACCAGCCGCGTCAACCGCTTCATCGCCTTGACTGGTTTCGCCCGCGACCTCTTTGCCTCCGAGATGTACATTCCCAACGATCAGATTGTCGTCAAACCCAATGCCGCGCCCGATCCTTGCATCGGCGATGGATCCGGAGGCTATGCGCTTTACATCGGCCGTTTCTCGTCTGAAAAGGGCATTGAAACAGTGCTCGACGCGGCCAGGAATGGCGGTCTGCGAATCCCTTTGAAGATCGCCGGCAGCGGCCCCCTGCAGTCCAATGTCGAGGCTGCGCTCATTCCTGGAAAGGTCGAGTTGCTCGGCTGGCAGGACCGGGACGGTGTGCGCCGCTTGATGCAGAAGGCGCGCGTCTTGCTCATCCCCTCCCTTTGTTACGAAGGCTTGCCGATGGTCATACCCGAAGCCTTCGGCACGGGCTTGCCGATCATTGCAAGCCGCATCGGGTCCTTGCAGACACTCATCGAAGATGGCAGCAACGGCCTCCTCGTTGAGCCGGGCAATCCTACTGCGCTGGCCCAGGCAGTGCGCCGCATCGCCGCTGACAGCGGCTTCGAGAGCGGATTGCGCATCAACGCGCGACAAACCTACGAGAACCTCTATCGCGCTGAAGCCAACACCAGCCTGCTGCTGCAAATCTACGAGCAGGCCCGCCGGGACGCCGCGCAGAATTCTCTCCACTAGCCTGCGCGTTCACCTTTATGCGGCTGTACTTGTTCCAGCCAATCAGTCACCGCGCCAGTTTCAGCGGGGCTCTCAACCGAATGTCGCGCGACGAGGAACCTAACTGAATTTCAAACTCCCCCGGTTCAGCCACCCAGTGCTTCTTCTCAGGGCTCCAGTAGGAGAGATCCGAACGGTGCAAACGGAAGATCACCTTCTTCGTCTCTTCCGGCTTGAGTTCGACCCGCTCAAAGCCCTTAAGTTCGTGCTCAGGCCGGTCGATCTTGGAGTGGCCGTCGTGGACGTAAAGCTGGATGACTTCGACCCCGGGGCGCGTGCCGGCGTTCTTTAGTTTCAGTTCCACCACGCCTTTGAATACAGCGACTCCATCTCTGAACTCAATAGTCGGAAATACGTCCAGGTTGCGGTTTTCGAAACTGTACTCAAACGTCGTATAACTCAACCCAAACCCAAACGGAAATTGCGGCTCCACATTCTTCGTGTCGAAGTACCTATAGCCAACGTAGATCCCTTCGGCATACCTTACCTTCAGATTTACCCCTGGATAGTTGCCATACGCCGGCGAGTCTTCCCACTTCTTCGGAAATGAAACCGGCAGCTTCCCCGACGGGTTGGCATCCCCAAACAAAATCGCCGCCAGCGCATGCCCGCCCTCCTGTCCTCCGTACCACATGTCCAGCAGCGCCGGTGTCTGCTCGATCCATTTCGTCATAGTCACCGGGTCGCCCGTATTCAAAACAACAATCGTGTGCGGATTGGCCGCTTCAACAGCCGCAATCAGCTCATCCTGCCCTGCCGGCAAATCCATCGTCTTTACGTCTGAGCCCTCAGTCTCAAGGCTCGTGTAACGGCCCACAATCACCACCGCCACGTCCGCGCGAGCAGCAACGTCGACCGCCCCTTTCAGTAATTTGGAGCGCGCCTCAGGGGTATCCATTGAGGCGTCTTCTCCCTCCATCCCAACCCCCAACGCATAGTTCACCTGGATCGCGTTCCCGGCGCGCTCGCGTATCCCGTCCAAGGGCGCAATCGCATATTTGGGCGCCACCAGCGAACTCCCACCGCCACCCGTGCGCGCAACCGCCGCGTTGGGTCCGATCACGGCAATGGAATGAATCTTCGCCGCATCCAGCGGCAGCAGCCCTCCGGCATTTTTCAGCAGTACGATGCTTTCGGTCGCACCCTGCCGCGCCACAGCGTGCTGCGCCGGCGTATCCACCTCCCCCAACGCCGCTGGCGCACGATCGAACAGCCCGCTCAGAAAAACAACGCGCAGAAGATGGCTCACATTGCTGTCAAGCGTGGCCTCGCTTATGTGTCCGGCTTTCACCTCGGCCAGCACATTTCCCGCCGTCAGCCAGCTCCCGCTCACACCCGAGGCCGCCGCTCCCGGCAGTTTCAGAGCCTCCGCCGCTTGCTTGCCGCCCGGCATCTCCAGGTCCAGTCCCGCATTCATTGGTTTCGCCGTCGAGTAGGTACTGCGCCAATCGGAAACCACAAACCCCTTGAAACCAAATTCTTTGCGCAGGATCTCCTGGAGTAACGGCGCATTCTCTGAGCAATTCGTCCCGTTCACCTTGTTATAGGCGGACATTACGGCCCACGCCCCTGCCTCCTGCACCGCCACCTTGAACGCGGGCAGGTAGATCTCGTGCAGCGTACGCTGATCGATCTGCTCATCAATGCGCCGCCGCTCGAACTCCTCGTTGTTGGCGGCGAAGTGCTTCACTGAGGGGATCACGCCCTCGCCCTGCACGCCGCGCACATAGGCCACGCCCAGACGCGACGAAAGATACGGGTCCTCGCCATAGCCCTCGAAGTTCCTTTCCCACAGCGGCACCCGGTTAATGTTCACCGTAGGACCAAGAATCATGTTCCGGCCCATTGCCTTCACTTCCTGAGCAATAGTCTTGCCCTCAAGCTCCACCAGCGCCGTGTCCCAGGTGGCCGCCATGGCAACGCCCGCCGGGAAACTGGTGGTCTCCACCTTCAGCGGCGAGCCTTTCAGGTTGGTAATCGCCGAACTGCCCGCCCACGAACGCACCCCCATCGGCCCATCCGCCATCTTGATCGCTGGAATCCCCAGCCGCTCGATCGCGGCCGACTCCATCCAACCCGCTCCGCCCACCATCGACGCCTTCTCTTCCAGCGTCATCCGGCTCAGCAGATCTGCAGTCCGCTTGTCGGCTGAAAGCTTCGCGTCCTTGTACGGCGCATTGGCCGGAGGCGCGGCCTGACATTGGAGCGCGGTGGGGACAACTGAGGCAAAAGCAAGCGCTGCGGCAAAAATGGAAGCATGGATAGATCGCATGGAAAAGCTCCTGGGGCGCGCACGACCTCGCTGTGGATCCGCAGCCAATGTTAGCGGATCAGCAGGTACTTGAACAGGAAGGCGCCACGGCTAGGGTGCTCCTTACCTGCGGTCCAGCTTCAGAGGCAAACCGGGCGCTTCTCGCTCTCCAGGCGTACTTAAGAGCCATCCCACACCCGATGCGATCAGCAGAATTCCCAGCCAGGTGCTTAGCCCCACAGCCGGCCTCTCCAATGCCATCCCCAGCATGACCGTCATCAGCGGCGCCAGCACGTAGCGAGTGGTCATCTGCACTGCGGACATCCGCCGCATCAGCCAGAACAGCAGCAGCAGCCCAGGCAGTTCCGCAGCCGCCATCCACGCCGGTTCAAGCCAGTTCAGCGCCCCACTCCCAGCCAGCCAGCTCCGACCAACGAAAATGGGGCTCAGCCCGGCCAGCCCCGCCGCACCGGCTACGCCCGCAATCGCCGCCATGGGCGCAATGGACTTCTCCGGCGCTTCCGCCGCAATTTTCGCGGCCCAGCAGTTGGCCACAGCCACACACACGACCGCGACAACCATCGCAATATAGGCGCGCCACGCCTCAATTGAGTGCGGGCCCTGCACTGGAAAGATGCAGAGTATTCCGGCCATGGCCGCGAGGGCGGCCGGCAGTGCGCCCGCGCTCGGCACTCCCATGCCACGCCCCAGGTGGGGCTCAAGAACAACCGCAAGCACCGGCGCAAGTGAGAACAGAGCCACCTGCGTAAGCCTGGGCACCCAGCCATCGGAAAAGCTCACCAGCAAGGCGGGCGCGACGAACATCCAAAGCCCCACCCGGATCGGACCCAGGATTTGCCTTCTTCGCGGCCACTCTGCGCCACGCGCCGCTGCGAATACCCCCGCTGCCACCGCAAGCATGGCAAGCGACAGCGCCTCTCTCACCACGGGGGGCACAAGTTGCCTGGAAGGATCCGGAATCAGATCGGGCCCCAGCGAATCCAGAGACCATAGAAAGCAAAGAAGCAGCAACCCCGCCACGGGGATCGCCCGCTCGCTCGCTCGCCCCAACCGGCTTCGCATCATGTTTCCGATCAGAACACACTGCCATGAATTCCGGCGTCCCGGACCGCGATTTGGAGCCTCTCGATCCAGACGGGCTTCGCCTTCGCCCGGGGCCACCAATCCCGAAGGATTAAGTAGCCCGAAATCCAGAATCTTGCGCTTCCGCAACGTTGAAATGTCCCAAGTGAATAGAATTCTGGTGCGGTGAACGTCCGCCCTGCGAATGCCATTTCCAAAGAGGTCAACTATGCCTTCCCTCAAGCACCTGGCCGCCATTGCGTCTTTCGTGATCACCGGAACCGCGGCGATCGCCGCACCACCAGCCCGCACCGAAATCGTCGCCTGCTACAACGTCAACAACGGTCTCGCCCGCATCGTGGCTTCCCCCACTGAATGCAACAGGAACGAGAGGTTTGTTACCTGGAACATCGCCGGGCCTGCCGGACCCGCCGGACCTCAGGGAATCCCCGGAGTTCCAGGACCCCAGGGTCTACCGGGACCCGCCGGCGCTCAGGGAGCCAAAGGCCCCGCTGGACCTGCCGGACCTCAGGGCGTCGCAGGACCTGCCGGAGCAACTGGAGCAGTTGGACCCGCCGGGCCTGCCGGTGCGACTGGAGCAGTTGGACCCGCTGGCCCCGCGGGAGCACAAGGCGTACCCGGACCTCCAGGAGCGGTCGGACCTGCAGGCGCACAGGGTCCCGCCGGCCCAAGCGGCCCTGCTGGCCCAACCGGAACTGCTGGTCCTGCTGGCCCCTCCGGGCCCTCCGGCCCCCCTGGACCCGCCGGGCCAACTGGACCTGCCGCGACCATTCCCGCCAATCTAACCGCGATCTCCTATCAACTCAGCACAACAAATGGAGTTGCTTACACCGGAGCCACCTCGTTCAGTTCAGCGGGATGCAACAGCATGAACATCGGCGATATCATTCTGTCGGTCAACGGCTATGGCGCGGGAGCTTTGCCCGCAGATGGCCGTCTCCTTCCTATCAACCAGTACACTGCGGTCTTCTCTCTGCTTGGCATTAACTTTGGCGGCGACGGCATCACGAACTTTGGCTTGCCTGACCTGCGCGCTCTGGCCCCGAAGGGACTTCAGTATTCCATCTGCATCTCTGGGATCTTCCCGCCAAGGCTGTAGGTCACGGGCCACGCCCGCCACTGGAACCGTACATCCGCAAACCCCGCCCCGCAATCTAACCCTGCGGCTCTCTTCAGCCGCAGGGTTTCCGGGCCGCGCGCAGAAGTGCGCCCTTTATCCGCCCTAAGCTACAATGAAATCTGGGCCAAGGCCAGAATTCATTGCGCATTGTGCGCAATTCAAGCAAGGAGCTTTACCTCTTATGGCGATTCCCGCCACTCAAATGCGTCCCGGCATGATCATCAAGCACAAAGACCAACTGCACCTGGTCTTCAAAGTCGAACACCGCACCCCCGGCAACCTGCGCGCCTTCATCCAGGCCAAGCTGCGCAACCTCAAGTCCGGAGCCATGTTCGAGGAGCGCTTCCGCTCCGCCGACGCCATCGAGAAAGTAATGGTCGACGAGATCTCCATGGAGTTCCTCTACAACGACGGCGACGACTACTACTTCATGAATCCCGTCGATTTCGAGCAGACCGTCCTCAAGGGCTCCACGCTTGGCGATGCCGTCGAGTACCTCACGCCCAACCTCCAGATCAAGGTCAGCTACCACGACGGTCAGGCTGTCGGCATTGACCTGCCCTCGGCTGTTGAACTCACCGTTGTCGAGACCGAGCCCGGCCTCAAGTCGGCCACTGCCTCCAGCGTCACCAAGCCCGCTAAGACCGAGACCGGCCTCGTCGTCCAGGTCCCCTCCTTCATCAACGAAGGCGAAAAAATCCGCGTCGACACCAGCGAAGGCGCCTACCTCAGCCGCGCATAAACCATTCGCAGCAGGCAAGGCAAATCTGCATCAATCGGCATAGGGGGGAGAGTTTCCTCTCCTCCCCTGCCACACCACCGGACAAGCGGGACCGCATCCGGCGGTTCGAAAAGTTGAGGCTAGCAGAGTCGAGGGATACCCAAACCATCGGCCCATCTGATGTCCAGCACCT
>CAIKND010000114.1 GCA_903828675.1 uncultured Acidobacteriaceae bacterium | reverse complement strand
GTCCGAGTTGAACCCATTTTGTGACCGGATTGTGCCAAGATCTGAAAATGATGACAATCATGACAGATTTGCACTTCACAGAGTCAATAAGTTACGTGGATTGAGGGACAGGAGTCCGACCGACTCCCGCCGCCTCCACCAATTTTCAAGAATTGCGCCATGTTTCGCGCCCGACTGAGGCTTATCTTCGCCGGGCTTATGGCTTTATGCCTGCTTTCAGGAGAGCGTCGGTCCAGATTTGATAACCGGCGTCGCTGGGGTGGGTGCCGTCCGGCATGAGCGAGGCGGGAAGCGTGCCGTCGTGGGCGAGGAACCTGGAGCCGATGTCGAGATAGGTGACGCCCGGTTCGGCGGCAAAGCGGAGAGCCAGCAGCCGATTGGTTTTCTCGATGGGGGCACGCTGCGGGCTGTCTGGGCGCGGGCCGCGCGGGAAGATGGCCATGAGCAGCAGATGGCTTTCCGGTGAGCGCAGATGGACCTGACGCCATATCTCCGCTATACCTTCGACTACTTCCTCGGGCGTGCTGGCGCGGGCGTTGGAGGTGCCGGTAAGGTTGTTGGTTCCGATGTTCAGGACTACCCACTCCGGATGAACGCTTTGAAATTCGCCTTGCCGGAGACGCCAAAGGATGTTCTGCGTGCGGTCCCAGCCGAAACCCATGTTGATGACGGGAAGGTCACCGAAGGCGCGCTGCCAGGCTGTGGGGCCGTTGACTTGGTGGGCGCCAGGCTCTCCACTCCAGAAATGCGTGATGGAGTCGCCGATGAGAACGACGCGGGGTTGAATTGTCTTTTGGAGTTCAAGTTCGGCATGATGCCTGGCATACCAGTCGTATGAATCCATTTCCAACCTTGGAACAGGGATCAGGGCGGTGTCGATCTCGGTGATGGATGCGAGGGAAACGCGGGGAGAGTCGCCCATGAGCCGAGCCAGAGTGGGCTCGATGGCCTCGGCCATCATCCGCTGCCCGATGGTGTCGGGGTGGACTGCGCCGCCGTGCGAAGGCAGGCGGGGGTCGTAAAAAATGGCGGTGTTGAGCTGGCCACTTTTGAAGAAGATAGAACCAATGTCGAGATAGGCGACGCGCGGATCCTCTGAATAGCAGGCGGCGAGGTGCTCGTTGATGGACTGATTGTGCGTGATCCTGATAGCGGACATGTTGGTGGGGAGAATGCCGAGGAGGAGGATGCGGGTTTGCGGCAGGCGCTGTTCGAGCAGGCCGACGACCGCGTCGATGCCTGCCTCAGTTTGCTCGGCAGTTTGATGGGCGAGGCCGGTGTTGTTGGTGCCAATGAGCAGGACCACCGCCTTGGGGTTGAGCCCATCGATTTCACCGTGCTCGAGCCGCCAGAGAAGGTTGCCAGTGGTATCGCCGCTGAAGCCGAGATTGAGCGCCTGACGGGGCGCATAGAACTCGTTCCAGGTGGGCTGGAAATTCTCGTCGGGCGGGTTGGCCTTTTCGTAGTTGTTGGTGATGGAGTCGCCGATGAGCAGGAGTTGAGCATCGGGATGGGCGCGTACGGCTTCAAGAATCGCCTTGTGCCGGTCAGCCCACCAGGGTTCAGCGAAACGGTCCTGGGGGGCGACCGCAGGGTTGACGGGGGCGACGATCGGTTGCTGTGCGCGGGCAGTGACCACCGACGCAAGGGCGAGGATGCCGGAGATGGCAAATAGAAGCAGTGAGCGATTGAAGTCAGGGCGGCGGTGATGCGGGTTCATGTATGGATTCTAGAGCAACCCCAGGATTACTTTACCCTGGCGGAGTTCATGCGAGGTTGCGGCTTGCCTTCGAGGTATACCAATCCTGGAATGGCTGTGATTGCGCATCGGCGAGGTCCGTAACCGGTGCATGGACGGCCTGGGCGCTATTTTTGCGTGGACGGGGTTTGGGTTGGGCCGGGCGGCGCGACGTTATCGGAAACGAGGGCCTGAAAAACCGCATCGAGGGCTGACTGCCAGGGGGAGAGACGGACGCCGAAACGGCTCAAGAGCTTCGCGTTCGAGAGGACGGAGTTGCGGGGACGCTGGGCTGGGGTGGGGTAGTCCTTTGTGGCTAGAGGGGCTAGCGCGGGGGAATTGACGCCGAGTTGCGCGGCGGCGCGGGCGAAGATGGCCTGGGCAAAGCCGAACCATGTTGTGGAGTCCGCACAGGTCATGTGGTAGAGGCCGGCCCAATCCCGCGGTGCACCGAAGCGGCCTGCGAGGATGCCTTCGACGATGGTGAAGGTGGCCTGGGCCAGTTCGATGGAGGTGGTTGGGGACCCGAACTGATCGTCAACGATGGAGAGCGACGAGCGCTCGCAGGCGAGGCGGAGCATGGTGAGCAGGAAATTGTTGCCATGGGGGCCATAGACCCAACTGGTGCGGAAGATGAGGTACCGGCCGCCAACCTGCTGGATGGCTTGCTCGCCGTCGAGCTTGGTTTGGCCGTAGACGTTGAGGGGAGCGGGCTCGTCGGTTTCGAGCCAGGGCTCGGGCTTGCTGCCGTTGAATACGTAGTCCGTGGAGTAATGAACGAGGAGTGTGTTGCGGCGGAGGGCCTCTTCAGCGAGGATACGCGGCGCCTGGGCGTTGATGGCATGGGCGACTGCGGGCTCGGACTCAGCGCGGTCGACGGCGGTGTAGGCGGCGGCGTTGAGGATGATGTCGGGCTGGGTACTGCGAACGAGGTCACGGGTTTGATCGGCATCGGCCAGATCGACGGATTCGCGATCGACGGCGGTAACGGGACCGAAGCCGGCAAAGCTGCGCTGGAGTTCGAGGCCAACCTGTCCAACGTGGCCGACGATGAGAATGTGCGGATTCGAGGTCATGTGCAGATCTCCAGAGGTTACTCAATAAATTCTAATGATTTGTGCCCGTGGTGGCACGACTGGGCTGATTTTCCGGCTCTTGAGGCACGGATGGAACGGGCAGCGAGCCCGGTTTGTGGTCAGGAGAGGGCGGCGGATCTGGATTCCCCGTACAATTCAGTAGAGGGATGACGACGCGATGCTCCGAGTTTATATGGATGCCAATGCCACTACGCCTTTGCTGCCGGAGGTGATGGAGGCTATGCGCCCGTATTGGATGGAGCAATTTGGAAATGCTTCGTCGATCCACATCCATGGGCAGCAGGCGCACCGTGCGGTGGACAGAGCACGGGAGATATTGGCCGAGTTCTTCAACTGCCATGAGGCTGAGGTGATTTTCAACTCGGGCGGAACCGAAGGGGACAATACGGCAGTCTTCGGGCTGTTGCGCGAGGGCGATCACTTTGTGACCACGTCCATTGAGCACTCGGCGGTTCTGCAGGCAGCGGAGCGGATGGTGCAGCGCCGAGTGGAGAGTACGTTTGTGGGACCGCAGCCAAGCGGGCAGATCGATCCTGAGGCAGTCAGACGTGCGATCAGGCCAGAGACGCGGCTGATCAGCGTGATGCTGGCAAACAACGAGACAGGCGTGCTGCAGCCGATGGAGGAGATTGGGAAGATTGCCGCGGAGGCAGGGGTGTTCTTCCATATCGATGCGGTGCAGGGCGCGGGTAAGGTCAAATTTGACGTGCGGCGATACGGATGCCATCTGCTCTCGATCAGCGCACACAAGATGCATGGGCCGAAGGGCGTTGGCGCCATGTTTGTGCGACGGGGAACGCCGATTGAACCGCTGCTGGTAGGCGGAAGCCACGAGCGGCGCAGGCGCGCGGGGACGGAGAATGTGCCGGGCATAGTGGGGTTGGGCAAGGCCGTGGAACAGGCTATGGAGTCGCTGGAAGATGGAACGATTGAACGTGTGGCCGGGCTACGCGACCGGCTGGAAGCGGGGATTCTGGAACTTCCAGGCACGCGGGTGAACGGCGGCTGGGATGGAGACAAACGCGTTCCACGAACGGCGAATACGACGAATATCAGCTTTGAGCAACTGGAGGGCGAGGCGCTGGTGATTGCGCTGGACCTGAAGGGCGTGGCTGTGAGCGGCGGGTCGGCGTGCCACTCGGGATCGACAGAGCCAAGCCATGTGCTTATGGCGATGGGGCTGGACAAGAATGCGGCGCGGGCAAGCTTGCGGTTCAGCTTGATGAAGACGGCAACGGGCGCGGATGTGGATTATGCCTTGAAGGTGGTTCCAGAAGCGGTGGAGCGGCTACGGGCGCTTTCGCCGGTGGCAGCGGGAACGCTTGGGTAAGGCAGCTTTTAGCGCCTATTGATCCGGCCCTTAAATAGTGTGCAGGCTTCCCATCCATTTCGCGATAATACCTGCGAAATGGATGGGGCACGGTGCTTGTATTTGAGGGCCGGATCAATAGCTTCTAGCCTCTAGCTTGCTTATTGCGCGAGCGATTGACGCACTCGACAATGCGAACTGAAAGCTGGGAACCGAAAGCTGAGAACAGTAGGATTTGAGTAGGTTATCTTCCCCTATGAGTGAACAGACGACGATTGCGGTGGCAATGTCCGGAGGGGTTGACTCCTCGACGGTGGCGGCGATGCTTGCCCAAGAGGGCAAGACGGTGGTGGGGCTGACGCTCCAGCTCTGGGACCAGACGCGGCTGGCGGGACGGCACGGGATTCCCGATGCGCCGAAAGCAGGGCGGTGCTGCTCGCTGGACGATGTGTACGATGCGCGACGCGTGGCAGAGCACCTGGGGATTCCCTACTACGTGGTGAACCAGGAGGAGCGGTTCGAGCGGGATGTGGTTCGACCGTTTGTGGACGAGTACCTGGCGGGACGGACGCCGATTCCCTGCTCACTGTGCAACAACCACTTGAAGTTCGACCAGCTTTTGCAGACGGCGCGGAGCATTGGGGCCGACCAGATTGCCACCGGGCACTACGCGGTGAACGAGTGGGATGCGAAGCGCGGCCGGTGGATTCTGAAGCGGCCTGTGGATCAGGCCAAGGATCAGACGTATTTTCTTTTTGGGCTGACGCAAGAGCAGCTTGCGCACACGCTGTTTCCGCTGGGACGGCTGAAGAAGCCAGAAGTGCGCGAGGTGGCGCGGGAGCGCGGATTGAAGCTGGCCGAGAAGCCTGACTCGCAGGAGATCTGCTTTATTCCGGGCGGGGACTATAAGCAGTTTTTGACCGCGTATCTGGAAGAGCAGGGCGAGCAAATGCCGGAGACGGCGGGCGAACTGGTAGCGTCGAGCGGCGAAGTGCTGGGACGGCACGATGGGATTTCAGGTTTTACCGTAGGGCAGCGGAAGGGGCTCGGAGTCAGTTCACCTTCGCCCCTGTACGTGCTGCAGATCGATCCGGCGAGCCATCGTGTGACGGTGGGCGCGGATGAGGAATTGGCAACGAGGACGTTGAGAGCGCGGCGGCTGAACTGGATCAGTATTCCAGAGCTGACGGAACCGATGCGGGTGAGGGTGAAGATCCGGCACAGGCACGAGCCGGCGTGGGCGACGCTGGAGCCGGCAGGTTCGGACGAGGTGCTGGCAACCTTCGACGAGCCGCAGCGGGCAGTGACGCCGGGGCAGTCGGCCGTGTTTTATGACGGAGATGAAGTGGTGGGCGGTGGGTGGATTCTATAGATCATGCGCTACTGAACCGCCCAGGCCAGACCGTCGGGGCTGGCGACATCAATTTTTCCAACCATCTCAAGAGTGTTGAGGTCGATGACAGCGACGTAGCCATCGCGGCCGCAGGCCACGTATGCGCGTGCGCCGTCAGGCTGCATCTGGATGCCACCGGAACCGTGGACGCTGGGTAGCCGTTTTACTTCCTTGCGTGTGGCTGTGTCGAAAATGACGAGGGCCGACCCTGGGGTGATCAGCGCGATTTTGCCGTTGGGTGTGAACTTGAGGCGGTTGGCTCCGGGCACGTTGGCTGCCAGCGTGGCAGTTACTTTTTTGGCGCCTATATCGATCACGGAAACGGTGCCGTCCCCGGCATTGGCAACCCAAGCCTCCTTGCCATCCGGCGAAACATCGAAACCCTCAGAACCACGGCCGACGGGAATAACAGTAAGCAGCCAGTCGCCTCCGGGAGGAGCTGGGGGCGGACCGGGAGGCGGCATTCCAGGCGGTGGCCCACCGGCGCGGCCCTCGGTCTTTTCAAGGATCGTAAGTGTGGCTGAATTTACATTGGTGGTGAGGATGCGTTTGGCGTCTGGAAAGACATAAAGCATGTGGGTGCGGTTCTGGCCGGTTCCCATGATCCAGTCGATTTTGGCGATGGCGGGGTCGTAGCTGCCGATGGCCTTGGCAGCCTCGGCGGTGAACCAGAGTTTGCCCTGCTGAAAGGCCAAGCCATGCGGGCCTCGCAGAGCGCCGAGATCTATGACTGGCAGGGCTTTTTGGGCGACTAGATCGACGGGGGTGATGGTGTGGAAGGCGCCGAAGCCGTAGTTGGAGACGTAAGCCGTGGAACCATCGGTTGAGGCAACCACTTCGTGGGGATCGTCTCCGACCGGAATGCGCGCGATCAGATGCAGATCAGCCGGATCGACGATGGCCAGAGTGTGGTCCTGCTTTGAAAGTACGAGCAGCACTGCGCCAGGAATGGTTTGCGCGCAGGCCCAACCGGCAATTATGGCCAAACAGGCCCCCGGCGCCCATCGAAGAGATGGCTTCAATTCTGCCTCCTCGCTTAAGCTTTCTTGCTAAAAGAACATGTCCTTCTCGTCTTGAGGGTGCTGTCCTGGTGCGCGTGTTGGCTGAGGTTCAGCAGCGGCGCTGCGAAGGGATTCAACAACGGCCTTTGCGGAGGCGAGGATGCCGGAGAGCTGACGCATGGGTTTGGCGACAGCGTCGGTGACAAATCCGGTGGCGCGATCGACGGCATCAAAGACCCTGGTGATCATGGAGTCGACGCGGGCGGTTTGGCGGTGAAGGCGTTCGAGAACCTCAGTGGCGGAAGCCTGGACATCTTCGGTTTGCTTACGCAGGCCTTGCGCCATGGCGGCGAGATCGATGGCGGTCTCCTCGATCCGCGGGGCGACGCGGACGAAGAGTTCCCGGGTGTTGGAGATGATGGGCATGATGGAGGAGCGCAGATCCTCGATCTCTTCCTTCATGGAGCGGGTTGCCTTGCGCAGTGTGACGAGAATCCCCACCATCATGATGGCCTGCAGCAACACGGCCAGCGCGACTACGGCAAGAATGGCAAGCTGAATGGTCTGACTGTCGATATTTTGCATTGAGATGATCTCGCGCAAGACGTGTGGCAGCCTGAGGCCGCCTTTATGAAACACACTCTCCCAAGGATAGATGAGAGATGTTGAACGGAGCCGACACGCTGGCCGCACTTATGCAGCGGGCGTGTACGGCTCCGGAGGGGATACCCTAGAAACAGGAGACTGGGCGCGCCAAGCCGGCAGGGACCAGCCTACTGCTTAATACTCCTAGACCTCGGGTGTGACGGTCGTCGTCTTGTAGGCCTGACGGCCCGCATCGACGGCGGCGGTGACGCGCCCGGACTGCTCGGCAACGAGGCTCTTGCCGCGCTCAACGAACTCCTCCCACTGGGCACGCCCACGATCGACGGCTTCACGGCCACGATCGACGTATTCAGCAACCTGTTCCTTGCTCTTGTCGACGAGGGCGCTGACCTCTTCGGCTGCCTGCTTGGTGCGGTTGCGCAGGTACTCGGTTCCCTCGCGGGCCCCGGATACGATATCTTCGCGAGTTTCGCGGCCGCTCTTGGGAGCATAAAGAATGCCGACAAGGGCGCCAACGCCCAATCCAGCTAAGAACCAAGCCAAACCGTATGCTTTGTTATCTTCTGCCATGACAAAACTCTCCTTTCGCTCAGCTTTAAGAATGCCTGAGCGTATCAAAAATCGCAGGTGTGCCGCAAATTGAGGTAATTTGCGGATACAGGACTCAAGGACGGCACCTCAGCGCCACGGGCGGGAGTGAAATTCCCAAGCCCTCCTGCGCATTGGACGCCGGATGCCTGACCAGAGTTGCAAGCTCCCTCAGAAAAGAGGATAAACTATTTGGCATCAATACAATAGACCTGGCAACTACCGAAGCCCCTTGATTCTTGTCGCGGCGCGGGTCTGTATTCGGCCTTTGTACTCCTAAGGCTGGCGCAGACCATCGTGGAGGAATTGGATTTTAGAGCCACGACCTGCTTTCAACGGGCATTTGCCGGCGGTTCATGGCCGGGTTGCGATTCTGGAATCACCACCAACTTCTGCTGCTTGAATGCCTGTTCAAGGGCGAGCTTCTCGGCTTCTGTCATCGACCTGGTGATTTCGGAGATTTCCCGCTTTGAAGGCAGGTTGACAGCGACAGTCAATGATTCCGATTGATGTCTCGCCCGGCGCTTCGCTTTGATCTTCGATCTATCGGGGGCAGCCTGCCCGGTGATTGCGGGTTGATCGTCACCCACAGCAGAGGCGACGAAGCCGCCTGATTCTGTCGTGGTTGTCATGGTAACGGTCTGGGTAATGCCTGAGCCAGTTGACTGGCAGAATGCGAAGCGCGGATCTGCCGAGCATTTGAGCCGCAAGTAGTTTTCAGAACAACGGGTAAGGTCGCCGGATGAAGAGGCATTCGCCAACTGCTGGCAGCGGTGGTAACTGAACACAGCCTCGCCATATTCGTGGGCGCCCTCTTGCAGAAGACCACGCTTGTAGTTGTCGTTGGCCTCTTGTGCCGGGCTGGCGGCCTGACCCCGGCTTGCCAGGTAAGTCTCGAAGATTCGGGACGCGGTTTTGAAGGCGCCGATCACCGGCTCGTTGGCGGCGGCGCAGTCTGGCCCTTCGATACATCGATTGGCGTAGAGGTAGAGAGCATGGGTCATGGCGCAATCTGAGAGGGATTTAGGGGTTGGCCCCTTGGGCGGATGGGAGGGAACGGCACAGTCCCGAGGGGGCTGCTGCGCGTGGCCAGCCACTGGGGGCAGTGCAAGCAGAAGTACGGCAGCGAGGCGAAGAACAGTGCGAGATGCATGGGTCATTTTGCTTGACTCCCGGGTGTTTGCGGTGCAGGGCCAGATGATTTTCCAGAGCTGTTTTGAGTGGGGGCGGATGGCTTGTCGAGTAGGCCGCTGGGGTCAAAGCCGCGGTCGTTGTTCGAGTTGGACTGTGCTGGAACGGGAACTGGAATCACTGTCTCAGTTTTGCTGATGACGGGGGTGAAAGAAAGTTCGACTTTGTTGATGCTGCAGATGCCCACGAGAATGGCAGCGATGAGAATGACAAAGCTGCCGGGGGCCATGCGCGAAAGCTGGACCTTATGCGCGCTGTCTGCAAAGGATGCATCCATATCTCCCTTGACGCCGAGCAGGAAGAGAGCAAAGCCGAGGAACCCAAAGGCGACTCCGGAGATGATCCCACAGGACTGGAGAATGAACTTCCAAAGTCCGGCGCGGGCCAGCAGGATGGGCTGCATCCTGGTGGGGTCCATGGCGGCGAACTGGGTCACGGCATTGGTGTCAAAGGCGCTGAATGCGTGGTGGAGATAGAGGAAGAGATAGACCGCAACAACGACAAAGCCGGCAATCGCCAGCAGCACCGCAGCGATGAAGGAGTTGAGCAGAATCTGGCTGGCAAGGGTGTGGGCCGCGCCCCTGTGCCTGGCGTGGGGTGCGTCTGCAAGCCCGCCGGCCATTGTGACATCTATATCCTCTGAGTTAGGTGATGCGACGGTCGCCATTGAGGCAAACCTCCGGGGAATACGACAGATTGTAACCCGAAGGAGGCTATTGCTTGTTGACAACCTTTTGCTGCGTGATGGCTAGCCCCCGCAGCCGCAGGTGTGGGCGAGGATTTCAGCGAAGTGCTGGGCCTCGCGGTCAGAGAGCTGGGCGATCTGTTCGCGGCAACTGAAGCCGTCGGCGACGATGAGGGTCAGGGGACCGGCGGATTGAACGGCGGGCAACAGGCCAAGGTCCGCAATCGCTTTCGAAACTTCGAACTTGTCGGCTTCGAAGCCGAATGGCCCGGCCATGCCGCAGCAGCCGGATTGAATGGATTCGACGGTGGCGCCGGCCTTGCGCAGGAGGGCGATTTCACTGGCGGGACCACCGAAGATGGCTTTGTGATGGCAGTGGCCGTGGATGAGGATGTGTGCGCCCTGGAGACGGCCAGCCGCCCATTCGGGGGCTTTGGCGGCGAGCCAGTCGGCGAGAAGCCAGACCTGTCTGCTTAGCTTTTTGGCGCGAAGATCGTTTGGGAACATCTCGAGCAGTTCATCCTTGAAGACGCTGGCACAGCTTGGTTCGAGAAAGATGAAGGGCAGGCCGGCATCGATTTGAGGGGCCATGCGGTCGAGGACTTTGACGAGATAGGCACGGGCGGCGGTGAGGAGACCGAAGTCGTAAAGCGGACGTCCGCAGCAAATGTGGTCCTTGGGCACCTCGACCTGGAAGCCGGCCTGCGTGAGGACGGTTTCAGCGGCAGCCAGTGTCTGGGGGTGGTAGTAGTTGTTCCAGGTGTCGGGCCAGAGGAGGACTTTCTGGATGGTGGACTGTTGATGTTCATGCTCTCCCACCCTTTCCGCTGAGGAACGCGGAGAGGATGGGGCACCCGATGTTTGTGCGGAGGACGCGGGTCTTGCCTGCTGGTAGCTTTTGGGGGCGAGGCGTGGGAGTTGGCGCTGCTTGGCGACACCCACAATGCGCTTGATGAGGGGACTGGTGAGAGGGCCGGTGAGAAGAGCGTTGGTGAGGGCTGGGGTGAGGGCGCCGAGGCGGGCGAGTTTGTCGGCAAAGCCAAAGATGTAGTGGTGGAGCGGGTGGAGGCGGTCCTTGTAGTGCTGGGCGAGGAACTCGGACTTCCAGGCGGTGATGTCTACCTGCACTGGGCACTCGGTCTTGCAGGCCTTGCAACTGAGGCAAAGGTCGAGAGCCTCATAGACGGCCTTGCTCTCGAAGCCCTCTTTGCGCAGTGCTCCGGAGAGCATCTCCCAGAGGAGGCGGGCGCGGCCGCGGGTGGAGTGCTGCTCGTCACCGGTGGCACGGTAGCTGGGACACATGACACCGCCGACGGTGTTGCGGCATGCGCCGACGCCGACACAGCGCTCGGTGGCGCGCGCAAAGGAGCCCTGGTCGGCGGTGAAGGCGAAGTGGGTTTCGAGCTCACGGGTGGCGACATTTTCGTCGGTGCTGAAACCTGAAGCGAGCCAGGGAGCATCCAGAGGGGCTCCGTGGCGAAGGTTTTCAAGCGGGTCGTAGACGCGGACGGCGTCGATGAGCTTGCCGGGGTTCATGCGGTTGTCAGGATCCCAGAGGATCTTGAAATCGCGGAAGGCCTGCATGAGTTCAGGGCCGAACATCTTGGGCAGCAGGGCGGCGCGCGACTGCCCGTCGCCGTGCTCGCCGGAGAGTGAGCCGCCGAAGCTCAGGACTATGTCCGCAGCGCGGGAGATGAATTCACGGAAGCGGCGGAGACCCTCGACGGAGCGGAAATCGAAGTTAATGCGGGTGTGGACGCATCCCTGGCCGTAGTGGCCGTAAAGCGGGCTGCGGTAGCCGTATTCGCCCATGAGTTTGGTGACGGCACGCAGGTAGTTCCCGAGTTGAGCGGGTGGAACGGCAGCGTCTTCCCAGCCTTCGAAACGGTCAGGTTCGCCGGGGACGAAAACCATTGCGCCAAGAGCGGAGTCGCGGACACGCCAGATGGAAACGGCCTCGTCTGGCGTACAGATGCGGACCACGGGCGGAACGGACCAGGACTGGGAGGCGTGGGCGAGGCTTTCGGCCTGAGCTCGGGCTTCCCCGGCGGTCCAGGCACCGAGCTCGACGAGCAGGAAGCTCACGCCTTCGGGGAGTTGCGAGAGGTCTCGGAGAGCGAGACCCTTGCGACGCATGAAGTCGACGAGCAGGTGGTCAAAGCCTTCAAGGCCGATGGGATGGTGCTCGAGAGCGCGGGGAACGGCGTCGGCGGCGAGGAAGGGATCAGCAAAGCCGAGGACGGTGAGGATGCGGAAAGGCGGGCTGGCGGTGAGGTTGAGCGTGGCCGAGACGATGTTGGCGCAGGTGCCTTCAGAGCCAACCAGGGCGCGGGCGACATTGAAGTTGCTCTCAGGAAGCAGCTCGTCGAGGTTGAAGCCGGAGACGCGGCGGGGAATGCGGGGGAATCGCTCGCGGACGAGGGCGGAGTAGGTGTCTCGGATGCGGGCGAGACCAGAATAGAGCTGGCCCACGCGGCCGCCGGAGCGGATTTTGGCGGCGAGCTCGACTGGAGAGGTGGGGCCGACGGTGAGACGGGTTCCGTCATAGAGGACGATGTCGAGGGACTGGACGTTATCGACGACTTTGCCGCCAAGCAGGCCGTGGACGCCGCAACTGTTGTTGCCGATCATGCCGCCAAGGGTGCAGCGGGAGTGGGTAGCGGGATCGGGCGCGTAGGTGAGGTGGTGGAGTTCAGCGGCGTCGCGGAGGCGGTCGAGAACGATGCCGGGTTCGACGACAGCCAGTTTGGCTTGAGGGTCGATGGAGGTGAGGCCATTCATGAACTTGGAGTAGTCGAAGACAACCGCCACGTTTGCGCACTGTCCGGCGAGACTGGTGCCGGCACCGCGGGGCAGGACGGCAGCTCCAGTGGCGCGGCAGGCAGCCAGGGCGGCTTCGACATCGGCGGCATCGTTAGGGACGATGACGCCAATGGGAAGCTGCCGGTAATTCGAGGAGTCGGCGGCATAAAGTGCGCGTGAACCAAGGTCGAAGCTAACTTCGCCACGCAGGGTGCCCTTAAGCAAGGCTTCAAGCTCACGGTGGGCGGAGAAGCGCTCGTGCTCGAGCTGCGGCAGGTTCGAGAGGATGGAAAGGGTTGAATTGCTCACCGGGAAATGGTAGCGCGTTTGCGCGGGGAAAGCGGTGCTTGTGGTGTTAGTTGATTTGGCCTTTAGAGGCTGCGGGAAAATGCCTGAATTGCGAGGTAAAGCCCGAAAAGCATCCCTCAGGGGCTAAAGCCCTCGTTTATTTTCTGCCACTTGCGGCACGGCGACCCAGAGGGTACCCCGGCCGTGCCCTTTCAAAACAGTGCCTTGGTAAGAGTTTTTCCGCAGCCTGTAAAGCCACACTTGGACAGCAATTGCCCTATCCTGGCCAAGATATTTGAAGATCTATCTATGCCTTGCCTTCTGGAGGTGAGGTCCGGTGGGCAGGTTGCTGCGGCTAGAATTGTGATACCCGGCGTGGCTGAAATCGATGGCCTGCCGGGGCTGATTCTCAGAAAATGGCGAAGGAGATAGAGAGATGAGCGAGTCTGCAGCGGGATCGGAACAAAGAACGCACGAAGAGAACCTGGAGCGGCTTGCTGAAGTTGCGGTGCGGGTTGGGCTTGGCCTGCAGGCTGGGCAGGAGCTGGTAATGACAGCCTCGCTGGAAGCGCTGCCGCTGGCTCGGCGCATTACGGAACAGGCCTACCGCGCGGGGGCTTCGCTGGTGACGACTCTCTACAGCGACGATGAAGCGGCCCTGATGCGCTACCACTTTGCGCCTGACGAAAGCTTTGATCATGCGGCAAAGTGGTTGTACGACGGAATGGGCGCGGCGTTCAAGAGCGGCGCGGCGCGACTGGCGATTGCGGGTGGAAATCCAACGTTGCTTTCGAACGAAGATGCCGGGAAGGTGGGGCGTGCGAATCGCGCTGTTTCGCAGGCGTACCGGCCGGCACTGGAGTTGATTACGCGGCACGCGATCAACTGGACCATTGTGGCAAGCGCCACGCCGGCCTGGGCGGCGGCGACCTTTCCTGGGGATGCACCGGATGATGCCCTGGCCAAGCTGTGGGAGGCAATCTTTGAGACGACACGCATCAACTGCGGCGATCCGGTGGGTGCGTGGAAGGCCCACGATGCCGATTTACATAAGCGCGCGGCGCGCTTGAATGAAAAGCGGTATGCGGCTTTGCAGTACCGCGGACCGGGAACGGATTTTAGACTGGGACTTGCCGATGACCATCTTTGGCTGGGCGGCGGCACGACGGCGGGAAACGGCCTCTACTGCATTCCCAACATGCCTACGGAAGAGGTGTTTACCACACCACACAAGGACCGGGCGGATGGCACGGTGACGGCGACAAAGCCGCTCTCTCACCAGGGAACGATGATCGAAGGCATCCAGGTACGCTTTGAAAACGGCCGGATCGTAGAGGCGCGAGCAAGCAGAGGCCAGGAAGTTCTGGACAAGCTAATCGACACTGATGAAGGTGCGCGGCGATTGGGCGAAGTGGCACTGGTGCCGCATTCGTCGCCGATTGCAGCAAGCGGGTTGCTGTTTCTGAATACGCTCTTCGATGAGAATGCGGCATCGCATATCGCATTGGGACAGGCTTACTCCTCCTGCCTGCGGGATGGCGAGAAGCTGACGCCAGAGGAACTTGCGGCCAAGGGCGCGAATGACAGCCTGATCCATGTGGACTGGATGATCGGCTCGGGGCATCTGGACATTGATGGCATTACGTCTACGGATGTTGTGGAGCCGCTGATGCGCCAGGGAGAGTGGGTCTAGAGCGGAAAAAGGCCTGGGTTTGAGTCGATGTCCTGATAGGGATGCAGCAGGGGCTAAAGCGTTTTCTGCTTTGGTGTTTACAGTGGAGATTTGAATTTATGCTACCCCACCCATGAATCACAAAACGATTCATGGATGGGGCACCCAAATTACTGTTCACAATCGCACCGAAAACGCTCTAAAACCCTCGTGTATTTTGACTACTTACGGCACGACTGAAGTCGTGCGCTGACACAGAGCACTCTCTCCCACGCTCGTGTTTGAGCAAGATCGATATTCTACAAACCCTGTTAGCGCGCCGGCCACTCTTCGACTACGATGCCGAGGTCAGTAAGTTGCTGGATGACGGTCTCGAGGTTACGGCGGACTTTGGGGCGGTCCTTGGGGGCAGCGATGGGAGACTCCGCTACTGCGATGACACGGCCATAGCGCCACGCGGTGGGCGGAACGGCGAGGATAGCCTTGGCAAGATCGGCGGAGCGCAACTGGAGTTCCTGGCGGCGGGCGGCTTCAGGGCGGAGCATGGTTCCCTGCCCTACGGTGCTGGTGTTGGCGTCGGCGAGGGTGATGCGAAGGGTGAGGTTCTCCGCACCAACGGATAGAAAGGGATTGGCCCACGCTGAAGGCTCGCGGATATCGACGTAGAGGCTCTTGGTGGGCAGAGGGATGAGGTCAAGCTGCGCGCGCTGCTGATCGCGCTCGGTGGCGGTGGCCTGCGCCTTGTGTTCTGCGTTGACAGCGGTTTGTGCGACACCTACGACGGCCTGCTCTTCCTTGTGGCAGGCCACAAGAGCAATGGGCAGAAGCAGGACGATGACCAGAATTCCCCTGGTTTGCGTGCGTTCGATCACACACAAAGCATAGCAGGGCCTTTCCCTGATTGGACCGGCGTCCCGCTGGAATGTTCAAGCGGAACGCCGGGGTTTCCAGTTCTACTTTTTTACACGACCACCAATGGACGCATCATGTCGTGCTCTTCGTGTTCGAGGATGTGACAATGCCACACGTACTCGGCGCCGCCGGTGCGCGGGCTCTTCGGTACCGCATAGGGGAGGGATGGGAGGGAGAAGGTCATGACGACGGTGGCGCACTCGCCGGGATGCATGCGGACTGTCTCTTTCATTCCGATTTCATTCAAGTCGCCAGGACGGGCCGGCCCGGTGAAGGCGGGATGGGCAGGATCGTTCAGGTAGCTGCCGACATCGAACGGCTGCCGGGAAAGTACGCGCACGTTTACGAGATGGAAGTGCATGGGGTGGGTGTCGCCGGTGAGATTGAAAATGCGCCAGATTTCGGTGCTGCCGTTCTGCACTACCTCGGTTGCGGGGTCCATATAGCCGCGGCCAAAGAACGGGGCTCCACTGACATCGGTTCCAGTTGGCTGATTGGTTCCCAACATCTGAACCAGGCGACCGTATGCGTCGAAGTCCTCGTTAAGGGTGAGGTCGCGAACTTTGGCCTTTTTCGATGCCGCAACGAGCAGTTCAATCTCCGGCACGACCTGGGGCATAGCGACAGTTTGATTCACTGCGAACTGCTCAAGGAGGCTCATCGACTGTGGATCGGCGGCACCGACGCGGGGCACAACCTGGATTTGCATGAGGGTGCGGGTATTGGCTCCCATACCCGGATTCGTTGAAGGCGCTCCACCGATGTTGGTCTGGTCGGGACAGCCGGTGAAGTAGTCGTTCCGGTCATCGCCCATGGGGAAGGGCGCCGGGGCGTCGTTGTAAAGGATGAGCTTTGATCCAGACGGAACTTTGGAGAAATCGATAACGACATCCGCGCGCTCGGCTGGAGCCATGAGGAGTGTGTAGGTCATGGTGGACGGTATCGGATCGCCGATAGGATCGAGCTGGACACTGAACTGCCTCGGTGGACTGTTCAGGGCCACCGGAACAGGGAGGAACCCACCCTCGGTGCCGATCTGAACCATGCGCGGTCCGGGCTTGCCGAGGTCCGCTTCCCCTGGCGTGGACGACTGCTCGTAGTACAACTGCAAGTTGTAAAAGCGCGCCTGAGACCCATTCAGGATTCTGAAGCGATAGTGTCGCGGTTCAACGGCAAGGAACGGATAGAGGGTTCCGTTGATGACCGGGGTATCGCTGAAGAACTCTGGGATGCAGGAAACCTGCGGCAAGTCCTGCTTCGAGGGGTCAGAAATGACCTGGCCCAGCGCCGGACCGTAGTCCCAACGGCCTGTCGGGGGCCCGTTGCTCTCGTAAGCGTGCGGGTACCACAATTCGCCGACCTTGCCCCAAGTGTAGCCCTTGTCGATTTCTACCTGCGATACGAAGGTCTTGTCCTGGATGACGAGCGGAATTTCGTTTGAGGGGATGACCTTGGTGGCGATCAGCAGCAGTTCTTGCGGATCACGAATGATGTAGGCGGAGGCAAGCCCCGCGTAGGCATTCAAGCGCGTGAGGCCCATGGCGTGATCGTGGTACCACTCGAAGCGGGCGCTCGAATCGTTTGGATAGCGGTAGATTGCTTCTCCGGGAACACCGGTGCCGTTGAGAAAGCTTGGGCCGTTCGCGGTGGGAGAGAACCATGTATACGGCCCACCATCGCTGGTCCAAGGGGTGTGCCCGCCGTGAAGGTGAATGCAGGCACGGTTCTGCGCCTGACCAGGCTCTGCTCCTGTGACGGTTGTATCCACAGGCAAGGGATGGACATCGGGCAGCTTGTTGACGGCTTTCAGACGGACGGGGCGTCCCTTTTGGGCGACGATTACTCCGCCGAGATAGCGATAGTTTGGCGCTATCCCATTCGTGGTGTCAGCATAGCCCCAGAACTTGGTTGGTCCCGGGAGATCAGGGTGCATCTGCTGCGTGAACTGACCAAGCTGAATCTGGTAGTAGTCCTCACCGGGGTAAATTTTCGTATTGGGGACGGCGACTGGAATGCCGGTGGGCCCGAGGCTTTGAAGCGGGGTAGTGAATTTGTGGATACCTCCGGGCGTTTGGGCAAATGGCCATGCCATTTTCCGCAATCCGAGGGCTCCTGCCAAGGCAAACGAAGAATTCCTGAGGAATTTACGACGATTTAACATACTGCCTCCGAGGCATTTCTTTTATACGGGAGCGGGGAATACGAGTGGAGCGTGAATCAGATTTGGTTTCTGTACCGTGATGGCCGTCACTGATCGGCGTGACAAGTAATGGGTTCGCGGTTGAGGCGACATTGTGGGTGTGCGGGTGTTTGGAGCGACGGCCGAGATATTTTTGATCGATGTGATCGTTTTGTCACTGCGCGTGAAGCGGAGCCTGTAGTAATCTGCACGCGCAGATGATCGGAGACCTGGAATGATCACCAAGGTTGTGGCAGTGGTTGGCAGCTACCGTAAGGGCGGGACGGTCGATAACGCGGTGGAGGCGGTGCTTGAGGGAGCGCGGGAGAAGGGCGCAGAGACGGTCACCTTTTATCTGAGCGAGAAGCATATCGAGTTCTGCACCAACTGCCGGAAGTGTGTGCAGGAGCCGGGCGAGGAGCGCGGGAAGTGCGCTCAGCAGGACGATCTGGAGCCGATGCTGGAGAAGATTGAAGCGGCGGACGCCGTGGTGTTGGGCTCGCCTGTGAACTGCTATAACGTGACTGCAATTTTCCGCAGGTTTCTGGAGCGGCTGCTGGGCTATTCCTATTGGCCGTGGAAGCAGCCGACGCCAAAATTCCGCCGGAAGAAAACTACGCGGAAGGCGGTGCTGGTGGCTTCATCGGCGATGCCGGGCTTCTTGATTCCGCTGGTGACGGGCGCGGCAAAGGCATTAAGACTGACGGCGAAGATGCTGGGCGCAAAAACTGTGGGCAAGCTCTGGCTCGGACTGGTGGCAGGCGAGCCGCATCACGAACTGTCGGCGAAGGACCGGGAGCGCGCGAGAGATTTGGGCAGGAAGCTGGCATGAGCGATCACTGCTCTGCCGGGGCGTGTTTACAGTGGCTAGACTAGGGCAGCAACTGGGGCTCGATCAGACCGTAGAGTTCATCTGAGGCGTTCTTGACCTGCGTAACGATTTCCTGAAATTCAGTGGCATCTGCTAGACGGAGCTTACTGTCACTGCGGACTTCCAGGTCACCGTCCTTGTCGAAGGCTATCTTGACGCGATCCATGACGTGATTCTGTTCAAGCAGAGTGCGCATGAAGTCGGTATTCACGGGCATACGCCTCTTTTCGACCACGGTAACAAAGATGACGAGGCTGGGATCGGCATCGGTGCCGATGGCCAACACTACCTTGACGTCCTTCAAGTGAGTGCCGGTGAGACGAACAACCCATACGGTCGGCGACCTGGTGGTTTGGAAGTTGTAGTTGTTGGCCTTCATCAGGGATACAACTTTGGCGACGGCGGCGTCAGTTGATTGAGCAGCGGCGGGCAATGCAACCGAAATCAGGATCGCTGCCAGCAGCAGGAAACGAGCGGAAGACGTGAAGCGAAAGGGTCTCATTGCGAAGCCCTCCTTTCAAACTTGGGAAGAGCGGAAATCATACTACCGCGGTGTTGCGCAGGCAACGACAAAGCACAGGGCCTGATTGACTATGATCAGGATGCTGGAAGGTAAGGATTTCGGGCGAACCTTGCAATGCTGGTTGAGTCCGAGGAATCCCGTCCATCGAGATGGAAAAAGAACCGATCAATCAACAGAGGAGATTTTTTAATGCGAAAGCTGACCCAAGCTGTCTGCGTGATGGTTGCCCTGGCTGGAACCACATCCATTCTTTGCAAGGCGCAGAGCGGAGTGCTGAACCCGAAGGCATCGTATGTCGACGTGGCGGCGCGGAGAGCTGAACTAAAGCAAACGAAAAGCGAGCGCGTGAGAGCCGCGGTGGCGCAGTTGGAGACGTGCGTTGCGCAGGCCGGAGTGGAAGCGCCCGCAGGGCCGATGCGCATTCCGATGCATTATCTGCACGGCGGGCATGGGCCGATCAATCCGGCGGAACATCCGGCGACGGTGCCGTACGGGCTATTCGAGAAAAAGGTGACGGCGGGGATGAACCAGTTTCTGGCAACGGGCGATCACGCCGAGGCGCAGTGCGCGCAGGATCAGATCGACCGTTGGGCTCAGGCGAATGCGCTGATGGACTACGACGCGGTGGAGAACGCGCAGTCCTGGTACCAGGTGGAGTGGACGCTGAGCGCGATTGCCTCGTCGGAGTCGGTGCTGCTGAACGACGCGCAGCTGGACGGGCAGGAGACGGCGCGCGACGTGGCGTGGATGAATAAGGTGGCGCACCACATGATCGGGTTCCCTGCGGAAGCGACGCACCATAACAATCACCACTACTGGCGGGGATTGGCGGCGATTGCGACGGGCGTGATTTCGTCGGACCAGCAGCTCTTCGATTTCGGCGTGCAGGCGTACAAGGACGCAGTGGATGAGATCGATCAGAAGGGCGCGTTTCCGAAGGAGATGGCGCGGAACGAGCGCGCGATTCATTACCAGTCGTTCGCGCTGCAGCCGCTGGTTCCGATTGCGGAGTTCGCGGAGAGACAGCATGTCTCGATTTTCACCTACAGGTCAGCTTCGGGACGATCGATTGCCGAGGCAATCCGGTTTCTAGGCGCGGCGGTGGCCGACCCGGAACTTGTGAAGCCGTATACGCCGGAGGATCAGCTGGTCGACTCGGATGCGATGGATTTCTTTGCGTGCATCGAGTTTTTTGTACACCGGTTCCCGCGGGGAAGGCTGCCAGCAGCGATTCAAGCGGGGTTGAAAAAGGCGACGTTTGCTACGCGGCTGGGCGGAAGCACAACGGTGATTGCGGGACGGTAGAGCATGAATCCCCTAGTCGCGAAGGTCCGGGTTGAAGCACCGGGATGCGCGAGGCTCACGGAATCACAGGTGGGTAGGGGGGGTGGGTAGGGGAGGTAGGGTAGGAGGGGGGTATCCCGCTGACTGGTCCGCGAGGGTTGTTTCGGCAGAGAAGCTTTGAGTTGGGTGGAGATAGGCCATATAACTATTGTGCGCCGACGGGCGTTAATTATCTGCACTTAAAATTGAGGTTAAGTCTCTTGAATTAAGCAACATATAAATTGGGTGTGTTTTAATTTCCAGGTGCGGCGACGATCTGCATGAATGCAAATGGCCTTTGGGGAATGGAAAGGCGCGGGGATGAGTTCGTTGCTTTCCCACCCTTTCGCAAAGAAACGCGAAAGGATGGGGCACGGAGCCGCGGGCGAGGACGAAGTGGCCGAAAGGCAATCGCAAGTCCTTCGATTCCCTTCACTATGCTTCTCTCAGCTCATTTTTGATGCGAGCTTCATATTCGAGGACTATTTAGGCAGCAAGCCGCGGGCGATGGAGTCCAACATGCCGTTGAGGAAGTTGATGGATTCGGGGGCGGAGTAGCGACGGCCGATTTCGAGGGCCTCGTTAATGACGATGGGGAAGGGCGTGCCCTTGAAGCCGAGCATTTCGCCGACCGCCATGCGGAGGAGATTGCGGTCAACGGCGGGCATGCGCTCGAGACGCCAGTGCTTGGAGTTGGCGACGAGGAGTTCGTCTATTTTTTCCTGATAAGCCACGGCTACGCGAAAGAGGTCCTCGGCAAAGCCGCGAACATCGGGTTCGACATCGTCGCCGGCCTTCCAGAAGGTGGCGCGTACCTGGTCGGGCGTCTGCTTGCCGATGTCTGCCTGAAAGAGCATTTGCATGGCAAGTTCGCGCGATTTGCGACGCCCCGAGCTGTGATGCTGTCCAGTAGTCAAGAGGGCCCGCCTGTCTGAAGCTTGCGGCGCAGGCTGACCATCTCAATGGCGGCGGCGGCGGCTTCGAATCCCTTGTTGCCGGCTTTGATGCCGGCGCGGTCGAGGGCTTGCTCGAGAGTTTCGCAGGTGAGTACACCAAAGCTGTGGGGTATACCGGTTTCCTGCTGCGACTGTCCGATGCCTCGCGCCACTTCGTTGTAGATGGCTTCGTAGTGAGCAGTTTCACCGCGCAAGAGGCAACCAAGATTGATGAGTGCGTCGACATGGCCAGAGTTGGCGATGGTACGTGCCGCAGCCGGTATCTCCCATGCGCCAGGGACGCGGACAACCTGAATGTCTGCACGCGATGCGCCGCTGCGGAGGAGCGCATCGAGGGCCGCATCGAGGAGTCGGTCAGTAATGACGGCATTCCAGCGGGCGACCACAATGGCGAACTTCATTCCGGCTGCGGAGAGGTCGCCTTCAAGAGCGACCGGCTTGCCTTTGACGGGGTCCGTCCATGCCCAGAAGCTGAAGGGAAAGCCAGGTTCCGGCTCGGCGGTGAAGATTCGGGACTTCCAATGAGTGTCAGTAATGGGAGAAAGGCGTGGGGCGGCTGGGTCGCCAGCCTGCATGCGGAACCAGGATTCCGCGGCCTGGTAGACGGCATCGAGCGCGGTGACTTCCACGAGGATGTCCGCAGTGTCTGGGAATTGACCGTCAACGAATTCGATGTTGCCCAGCGGGGCGAGGAACGAAGCACCACGGCTCGAGTCTTCGAGCCATCCCTTGCCGGGCGCGAAGCCCAGCGCGGCAAAGAAGCTCGCCAGCCGGTCATAGACCTGGGGGCTGCCGGCGGGACGTAGAAAGGAGATGCCCTTGATCATTCTTTGATTCTATCGTGCGAGGGGGGGTGGGTCTGGTGCGGCGGGACGGCTTGTTCTGGTTTGTTGTGCGGCGAGGTTGAGTCAGTGGTCTTCCGCCCATTTGCCTGCAACCACCGCATGGACGAAGGCCTGTCCGCGCGGACCCCTGGAAGGGTAAAGGATGGGGCACGGAGCTTTCGCCGTGAAGGGGAGGATTCAGGAGCTAGTCAAGCAGGTGTTACTCGGCGTCGGGCGGGACTTGTTCGAGGAGGCGCTTCCAGGTTTTCTGGTTTCTGCGGAAACCTCTTTTGAGGTCTTCGAGGATGCGCTCGAAGTCAGCGTTGGTGCGGAGATTGTTCCAGGCGGGGTTCTTCTGAAACCAGGGGTAGTTTTCGTTTCCTAAATAGATGGCGCGGCGGAGCCAGTGGAGGGCCTCGCTGGAGTCGCCTTCGACGGCGAAGTAGGTGGCGAGGCGGTAGGCCATTTCGCTGTCGGCTTCCGCTCCGGCGAGGGTGCCGTCCGTAAGCAGCGCGGCGGCGCGTTCGCGTGCGCCTACCTGGACGTAGCACAAGGCCAGGGTGGGCACGGCGATGCGGAGCGATGGATCGTCGCGAATGACGCCTTCAAGAATTTCGATGGCAGCGTCGAGGTTGCCGAGGCGCATCTGCTGGTAGCCGGCGGAGGTGCGCAGGAGCGGGTGGCGCGGTTCAAGGGCGAGGCCTTTTTCAAGCTCGTCGCCGGCCAGTCCGATCTGATTTTCGTAGTGATAGACGCGGGCGCGGTGGTTGTAGAGGATGGGCGCGTTGGCGGGGTTGAGCTTGAGGGCGCGGCTGAAGTGGACAAGGGCATCGTCGTATATGCCGTCGCCGCGCAGCGCGAGGCCGGCAACCATGTGAACATTCCAGTCATTGGCGGCCGAAGCTAGCAAGTTAGCGACGCCGTGGCGGGCCGACTCCTTTTCTCCCCGGGAGAGCAGCATGTAAATGCGATAGAGATTGGCCTCGGTTGAGGCGGGGTCGAGCTTGAGGGCTTCGTCAAAGGCGCGGCGGGCGTGGATGAGGTGAATCTGACCACCGAAGCCGTGGCGCGCGTATTGCAACTCGGCGATGCCGAGGCCGGTCCAACCGGGGGCAAAGGCAGCGTCAGTGGCAGTGACGCTAACGAAGAGAGCGTGGGCGCGGTCAAGATCGGCGCGGGAACCGGTGCGCACCATGAAGGAGCTGAGCAGGGCGCGGCCCTGGAGATATTTCTCGCTGACGGGGCCGGGGAGCGTGGGCTCTGTGGGCGCGGGACGGGTGGAGGAGCGAGGCGCTTCGATCTTGTCTCCCGCAGAGAGGCCGTGGAGCGTGGCGAAGACCTCGTTGGAGATTTCAGTTTGTACGGCAACCAGATCGAGGGACGCGACGCGAATTGCACCGCCGGAGCGTACGCTTTGCGAGGCTACGTCGAGGAGTTGCCAGTTGAGATCGAACCCGGTCTCGGAGCGGAGGAAGCTGCCGGCGAGGACGAAGGAGACGAGCAGCTTTTGTCCGACGGCGAGGGGGTCCATCTGGGCGATGGGCAACTGCATGAGGATGCTGGAAGGGCGGACGACGAGGGCCGGAATGCGGGCGAGACGGGCGGCAATGGCGTCGGCGAGGGCGAAACCGTAGAGCGGGGCTACCTCTCCCGCGCCGAGGTTGGCAAAGGGCAGCACGATAAGGGAATTTGGTTGGGCGCGCTCGACGCCGGCCTCGCGGAAACGCTCGGCGAGCATGGAGAGGAGTCCGGTGGCACGCTTTTCCGCCTCGGGGCCGGTGGTGGGCAGATTGGCGGCGGCATCGCCGGGGATGATGCCGGTTTCAATCTTGAGAGCCTTCATGATGGTCTTGAGGGCCTCACGGACCTCGGCGGCGGAGGCATAACGAGCGCCGGGATTCTTTTCAAGGCAGTCCGCGATGACGCTTTTGAGCTCAGGCGAGATTTCGGGAACGATTTCACTGAGATCGACGGGCTCGGAAAACTGGATGGCGCGGATGGCCTGGAAGTCTTCGTCGTTGGGACGGACGAAGGGGTGGCGTCCGCTGGCCAGCTCATAGAGGATGACGCCGAGAGCCCATACATCCGACTGAACGCTGGATTGCCCGGTGACAAACTGCTCGGGGGCCATGTAGCGGATGGTTCCGCCGCGCGCTGTATAAGTGGCGGCAAGGGATGCGTCCTTGGCCATGCCGGGCTTGGCGGGGTCGAAAGCCGCGTCCTCGGGGCTGAGGCGGCGGGCAAGGCCGAAGTCGAGGATTTTGACCAGGCCGCCGTCGGTGAGCATGACGTTCTGGGGCTTGAGGTCGCGATGGAAGATACCGAGGGCGTGGGCGGCCTGGAGTCCGTCTGCGATCTGAATGCCTACGGAGAGCAGAAGTTGGAGGCTGGCTGGACCGCGGGCGATGAGGCGGTCAAGCGACTGGCCAGGCACGTACTGCATGGCGATGTAGCCCTCGTCGCCGGTTTCACCTACCTCGTAGATGCCGCAGACGTTGGGGTGCTCGATGGCCGAGGCGAGGCGGGCCTCGCGCAGGACGGTAGAGCGCATCTGGTCAGCTGAGAGCAGTCCGGCCCGGAGGATTTTGAGGACTACAGGGCGCTGAAGGCGGGTGTCGTTGGCCAGATAGACCACGCCGCTGCCCCCGGAACCGAGGCGGCGGAGAATTTCATAGTGCTCGATGACTCTGCGCTTGATGGCCACGGAGGTAGTTTACCGGGCCTGCCATCAGGAACGTCTAAGACTCAAGAGATGAGAGGGAGAGATTTCCAATTTGAGAGGCACAGAAGTTGGTGATGAACGTGGGCGGGTGGCAAGGGCTCTGCTGTCCCACCCTTTCCGCGATGAGGCTGCGGAAAGGATGGGGCACGGGGCTTTTGAGCGAGTTCGGGCTGGCTCATTGCCTGGGGGGTAATTCGCCGTTGCGGCTTTGCGTGGGATGAATCTGTTAAGTTCGTACTGAGCATGAAGGGCTTAGGCAGAGAGTCAGAAGGAATGGGCCAGCGCACGGCCAACGAGGCCAGCGGCGGGCCCGCGCCGAATAGGCGGCGGCCATACCTGTTTGCTCTGCTCGGTTTGGTGTTGGGGGCGTGGACGACGGCGGCTGGGCAGGGAGCGCAGCCGGAGACGCAGCAGCCGGGCGCGGGCGCACAGTTGCATACCGGGACCTCCAGCGGGCTGGACACGGATGCGCGGCTGGAGAATCTGCTGGCTGACCACCAGTTTCTGCGCATGGAGACAGAGCTGGACCAGTTGCCACCGCAACAGGCTCAGCTTTATCGCGGAATCCTGGCCAATCGCAATAACGACCTGAAGAAATCAATCGAGCTGCTGGAGCCGCTTGTGGAACAGGTGGCGGCGAGCGGGAACGCGGTGCATGAAAAGCTGCTGCGCAAGGCGCTGGCGGAAGACTATCTGCGCGAGGGCGACCTGGCGAAGGCGGCCAAGGCTTACCAGACGCTGGAGACGCGGCTCCAAAACAAGCTGAGCAAGGACGAACAGGACGAAATTGAGATGCCGGTGAAGCTGCTGCCGCTGGCCGTTGACCATCCGCCGATGACGGTGGAGGCCTGCGACCCGTTTGTGCTGCAAGTGGAGAAGAACCCGCTGGGGCTGATCGATGTGCCGGTGTTTGTGGACGCGAGGCCGCACAGTTGGATGCTGGACCCGACGGCGCCGTTCAACCTGATTTCGCGCTCGCAGGCCAAAGAGGTTGGGCTCAAGGTCTCGGACGAGGCCGCTACGATTCATACGCTGACGGGGCGGGCGATTCAGGTTCACTCGACGGTGATTCCGCGGTTCACCGTGGGCGGACAACTAACGCTGCGAGACATGACGGCGTTTGTGTTTGAAGACGCGGACTACCGCTTTCCGCGCACGCACTACCAGGTGGAAGGAGTGCTGGGTTATGCGGCGCTGTCGGCGCTGGGCAGCGTTACCATTACCGCGGACGACACGATCGCGGTGAGGCCCGCCAAGCAGATCGCTCAGGCTGAAAAGGAAGATCTGCTGACCAAGGGGGCGCGGTTCTTTTTGGACGGCGACCAGATTATTGTGGCGCTGGGCAAGGCGGGGATGGGTGGCGAGGGGAGTTCGCCGACAGGATCAAGGGCAGGCGAAGAGCGCATGTACGTGGTGGACGCAGGAGGGCAGCAGACTTATCTTACTTCCCGCTACTACGACGAGCACATGGGCGATTTTGCGGGGCAGAAGATGGAGTTGTTCACGCTGCCGGGGCCACAGGCGGTGGTGCCGCAGCCGGCATTTGTTGCCGAGACGATTCCGCTGGCGGTGGGCGCAAACACGGTTCATGTGCACTATCTGCAGGTGCTGACGCAACCGCTGGGTTCGGCGGCGCTTGACGATGTGTACGGGGTGCTGGGCGTGGATGCGCTGGACCAGTTAAAGGCTTATACATTCGATTACAGGACGATGCGGTTTAGCGTGAAGCCGGAATAGAGCAGGGATTAGGGAATAGGGATAGGGAATAGGGAATAGGGAATAGAAAAGCGCTCCTTCCCTTATGCCAAGAACAGGCTCAGGGCCGCTGCGGCGAGCAGGATGGCCGCGGCCAGGGTTTCGGGGCGCTTCCACAAGGCTGGCTGCTTGCGGCGGGGTTTAGTGGTGAGCGAGTGGACCAGACCGACGAGCTGTGCCTGGGGTTTGGGAGTTGTGCAGAGGCTTATGGCTGCCGCGACGATGAGGTTGGCGGCAATGGCTAGCGTTGCCGTCCAGAAGCATTGCAGGATGTCGGTGGGGTAGCGGTGAAGGATGGCTATCCAGCCGCCTTGCAGGCCGGGGTGGGCTTCGGCGGGGAGTGTGAGGCTGTGGTGCAGGAGGGCCGTTGCCGTGCCTGCGAGCAGCCCAGCGAAGGCGGCATGGCTGGTGGCGCGCCTGGAAAACATTCCGAGCAAGACAGTGGCGAGCATGGGCGCGTTCAGCACGGAAAATATGAATAGCAGGACGCCGAGTGCGCTGATCGAGTTGATTCCGAAGAAAGCATAGGCGGTGGAGAGAGACAGCAGAACTGCCGCAACGGTTGTCCAGCGGGCCACTTTGAGGGAATGGCTGTCGCTCGCGACTTTGCGGATTAAAGACGGGTAGAGGTCGTAGGTGAAGACGGTATTGAAGGCCGAGATGCTGGCGGCCAGTCCGCTCATCAGGCTGGCGAAGAGCGCCGCCAATCCGAGGCCAAGGAAGCCAGTGGGCAAGAAGTGGAAGAGCATGGCGGGTGTGGACTTGTCGTAATCGAGGAGGGGCAGACTGGCGGCGTCGAGCGTGGGGTTGCCGGTGGCGGAGTCGATCTGCGCCGGGACTAGTCCGCGGCCTTCCGAAACGGCCTTGGAGACGACGACAGTCTCGTGGTAGATGACGCCGCCTTCTTCGCGAACGGTGGTGGAGGAGTGGGGGGTGGGCAGGCCGATGGCGATCAGGCCGGGGAGGATGACGAGGAAGGGCAGAAAAAGCCTGAGGATCGCGGCGATCAGCGGAGTGCGGCGCGCGGCGGCGAGGCTCTTGGCGGCCATGGCGGCCTGGAGGATGCGGAAGTCAGTACACCAGTAGCCTGCGCCGAGTACGATGCCGAGACCGAGGGCAGTGGCGATGGCTTGAGGGCCTGAAGCGGCGCTTTGGGTCATGGCTTGAAAACCGCTTAAGGAGGCTGCGGCTTTGAGGCCGGTGAAGCCTCCGATGTTCTTGAGGCCGAGCAGCACCACGGGCAGGAAGCCGGCAACGATGACAAGGAATTGCAGTGCCTGGTTATACATGGCTCCGATGAGGCCGGAGAGTAACACGTAGGCCAGCACGATGGCCGCGGAGAGGACGGCGCAGAGGGTGAAGATCCCCTGGCGGGGCCATCCGAGCGCGTAGAAGAGGCCATCGAAGACGTGGAGCGTCTGGAAGAGACGGGCCATCAGGTACATTGAAAAGCCGGCCGTGAAGATGGCCAGGGCCGCAAACAAGAGGGCGTTTAGTACGCGGGTTTTGCGGTCGAAGCGGAGGCCGAGGAATTCCGGGACGGAGCGGGCCTTGGAGCCGTAGTAGAGGGGCATCATGAAGATGCCCACGAAGGCCATGGCGGGAATGGCGCCGATAGAGAAGAACTGGGCGGCCAGGAAGCCGAATCTGGCGCCGGCCGCGCCCATGGCAATGACTTCTACGGAACCGAGGCTGGCGGCGGTGAAGGCCAGGGCGCAGATCGAGGCGGGGAGCCCGCGCTCGACCAACAAGAAGTCTCTTCCGGATTTGATTCTTGATCGGAGGGAGTAGCCGATGCCGAGGACGGCGAGGAAGTAGAGCAGCAGAGTGAGCCAGTCGATGGAGGTGAGTTTGGGCACGAACAGCTCCTTGGAGGTCTCTAGACAGTATGCGGGAAGAGGGCGATTAAATGGGGCACGGGGCTTTTGTGGCACATTTGGCCCGGTACATCGCCAGTCGAAACCCGCTATGCGAGTCGCGCTGCTCCTAATGAACGGTCCTGTTGAGTGTTGCTCTGTCCCACCCATTCCGCAAAGAACGCGGAATGGATGGGGCACGGTGCTTAGTTGCGGGGTAGACGGCGGCCGTTCATCCCCGGTCGTAACGCGCTGCCGCGAGTAAAGATGCTCAGAATGACGTTTCAATTCTATTGGGCGGGATGGCGGCTACATTGATTCAATGCCGTGGCACGAAAAGCGGCCGTATTATTATCGCTTCTGGGTGCGGCGGCGTTCCGTGCCGGACGGCAATGTGCGCGAGAGAGACTGGTTGAATCCCAGGTCTCAAAGTCGAGACCTGGGGCACCAGCTCTTTTAGTGCGATGGGGTGGAACTTGAGGGCTAGGTAGTGGAGCGAGGCGTTACGGCGATCGCCGTAGCTGGAACGATAGTTCCGACGCCGGTGTGGGCGCAGCCTACGTCATTGCCGCCGGCGGAAACCGGGGTGCAGGCGGGGAGATTGGGGCTTATCTGCTGCTTGTCGGTCAGGGTCGGCACGTCGATGTAGTGGATCTGGTTGTCGCCGGCAGTGGAGACGAAGAAGATGGTGTTATCCGGCGTGAAGGCGCCAATCAAAGGGGCGGTGACAGCCGCGCTGCCGTGGAGGGTGATGTAGTTGACCGTGCCTGCCGCGCCGCCCGAGCCCGGCTGATAGTAGGGGAGCAGGGCGTTGGCGGTGGAACCGTTGTAGGTGATGAAGGTGAGGTCGGAGACTGGGGAGGGCACTACCTGGTTGATGGAGGTAGCGTTGACGCCGGGGACCGAGACCTGATTGACGGTGCTCTTGATGAGGAGCGGGGATAGCGTCTGCTTGAGGGTGGAGCCGGAGCCGGAAGTGGTGACCAGGCATTCGGTGGTGGGGATGGTGACGCCGATATCTGAAAGTGTGATTCCGCCTCCCACCATGGCCGCACCGAGGATGTGCTGTCCATCAGTTGTGGCAGCGAGAGTGTCTGTCTTCACCGGTTGGGAATCTCCCAGCGGATAGAAGCTCATGCTGGTGGAGTTGCCGACGATTCCTGAGGGGCACCAAGTGTGCGCGACGGTGGGATTGCCGCTGAGATAAGCTCCCACGCCGGGAATAGTGAGCGCCAGGTTTTGTGCACCGCCTGAGGTGTTGAGGTCGTAAGTACTCCATCCGGTGTATTGGCTGTAGACGTAGAGCGTGTTGGTGTGGTTTCCGCCAAGCGATGCGGTGTCAACGATATAGAGAGTCTTGGAGTCGGGCGTCCAGGAAGCAGCGGCTCCCAAGCCGCCGAAGTTAGTGTAGCTGCCGCCGGCGGTGTTGTAGAGGTAGAAGAGTTGACGCACCGGGTCGTTGATGAGCAACTCACCGTTGTTAGGGGAAACGGCAAGTACAACACCGGGGACGTTGGGGTCCTGTTTTTGAATGCCGTTTGTGGAGGTGCTAAAGACCATCAACTCGCGAGCCGAGCCGAAATAAAGGGTGCTGCCGCCCCGGTCCATGATCATGGAGTTGGGCACATAAGGCAGGCGGACGGTGGAGCCTACGGTACCGGTGAGCAACTCGATGGGGACGAAGTACTGAGACTGCCCAGGGGCCGCGAACCAGACGTAGTCGCTGGCGGTTCCGGGGGTGGTGACGAGGACCGGGTTTGACGAGATGGAGAGGCCGGTGGCATTCAAGCCGAGTTCGTTGATGGGAGCGGGATTGCAAATAGCCGGCTGGCAGATGGCATAAACCGAAGCGATGCCGGGGAAGCGGGCGGAGATGATGCCAGTGCCGCCTGCGCTGATGTCGATGGGGTTTGTGGACTGGTAGTCGAGGGTAAGGCCGGTGATGGAGTGGCCGTTTGTGTCCACGACGGAGGTGGTGAGATTCTGCGCAAGGCCCTGGGTTACGGTGCCGGTGGTTTTGCCGTTGGCCAGAGAAATGCTGATGGACTGGGGCGGGCATGTGGAGAAGTAACCCGCCGAGGAGCCGGACCCGGCGACCGAGGCGGTGATGGGTGTGGTTCCAGGCTGCTCCGCAGTGATCTGATTGGTCTCAGAGTTGATGGTGCCAACGGTTGATGTGCCGACCGAATAAGAGAGCGGTCCGATAACGGACGAGCAACTGGGAACGGTGGCGAGGCCGGCAGGGAGCGGGCAGGCAAACAGGGTGGGGTCAGTGAGAGTAGGCGGCTTGCACATGAGGGCCTGCTGACCGTTACTGCTATAGCATGCCTGGGAATCGAGCTGCGAGATAGATCCCTGGGAGAGGCATTGCTGCGCACCGACGAGCGAGACGGAGGTTACCTGGGCGTGGACGTAAACGGCCACTGGGTTGGATGTGACCGAGTCAGCGGAGGCGGAGATAAATGCGGTGGAATACGGCAGTCCGCCACTGCTGGGCAGTGGATTGGGGAAATTGCAGACTGTGTAGTCGGCGATGCCGCCGCCGGTATTACGGTTCCACGTGCCGGCGCAAAGGTTGCCGGAGGGCGAGATATCGACCAACTTATTGTTGGTGGTGCCGTAGGAGTATTGATTGGAGTTGACGGAGGCTCCGCCACCCTTGCAGGTGAACGCAGCGGGCTGCTGAATCTGCTGGGTCTGGCCAAAGGCCAGGGAGATGCCCGTGGTCTGCGGTTGCAGGGTAATGGAGGCCACGTTATCGATCTTGAGACCGTATCCCAAGCCGTTGCAGTAGTTGGCTCCCGGGTTGCGGGTGCAGCCGGAGATCGAAATCCCGGCTGGAATAGCCAGGCACAACAAACAAACAAGCGTCAAAAACCGCCGCATGAATCCTCCCCGCCCCGCTTTATCGAACCGCGGAACGGTCTGTCCGAATACGTCAGAAAGTTTATGAATAGCTTCCCGACCACAAGCCGAAATTGGCTTGTGGCGAGTGGAATTCGCCCCAACAACCGTCTCGCGGCGGAATGCGCTTGCATGCAGCCGGCCAGCGAGAAACGCTATCAAAGACTCCAAGGAAAAAGTGTATCAGGACGGACCCACCTCTGGCTTGAAGCCGGCTTTCGGGATTGTCTTCTGGAATAGACTCTTCCGGACGCGTATGGGGAGCAGGGACGGGGTCACGAAGTGGGTGGCATATAGCGTGCAAACCAGGCGACGGCGCGCTCCATAACATCGCGGCGGTGGGCGGGATCGACAAAGCCATGGCCCTCATTGGGGTAAACGACGAGTTGGGAGGGAACGTGGAGGTCGCGGAGGGCATGCCAGAACTCGAAGGACTGAGGCGCGGGACATTCGCCGTCGCGATCGCCGACCACTGATAGCGTGGGCGTGCGGGCATGCTTGATGAAGGTGAGTGCAGAGCTTTTGGCGTAGACCTGTGGATCGTCATAAACGGATGCACCGAAGTAGGGAATCATCCACTGATCGATGGCATTTTCGCCGTAGTAGCTTTGCCAGTTGGATATGCCGGCCCCGGAGACCGCGGCCTTGAAGCGATTGGTCTGGGTGACCGCAAACATGGTCATGAAGCCGCCGTAGCTCCAGCCGGTGAGGCCGACGCGGTTGGGGTCGACGGAGTATTTGGCGAGGACGGTATCTACACCGGCGAGGATGTCGCGGAGGTCGCCGTAGCCGAAGTCCTTGCGGTTGGCCTGGGTGAAGGCTTCGCCCTGGCCAAAGGAGCCGCGAGGATTGGGCTGGAGAACGAAGTAGCCGAGAGCGGAGAACGCTGCTGGGCTGAGCCCGAAGCCCACACCCCAACTGCCGATAACGGCTGAAGCCGGGCCTCCGTGAACTTCAACAATGAGGGGATATTTTTTGGCCGGGTCGTAGTCTTTGGGCAGCATAAGCCAGCCCTGGACGTGGAAGGAATCGCTGGTCCAGTTGAGGGAGACGGATTTGCCCCAGGCGGGCTGGATGCCGTCGTTGCTGTGTGTGATCGCGGTGAGACTGACGGGATCAGAGGACCTGGCGAGATAGATTTCCTGGGGGCTGTCAAAGCTGCTGGCGTGGAAGACGAAGAGAGAATGATCGGCGGTGGCGGAGAGGCTGAGCTCGTCGCGGCCATCGCCAATGCTGCCGGGGAAGCTGAAGACGGGGTTGCCGGCGGTGGCGGAGACGGCTGGCGCGGAAGGAACGTCATTGAGACGGAGGCGGATGAGGCGGCAGTCGCCCCCGGCGAGTTCGCTGACGAAGAGGCCGCGGTTCCCTGCCCACTCGATCCATGCCGGAGAGGAGGGACGCTGGGGGGTGAGGTTGGTGGGCTGGCCACCAGCGGCGGGAATGATCCAGACGTCGCCACCGGTGGCGCCCTGGTCGCTCATGAGTCCACCAATGAAGGCGATGGCCTTGCCGTCCGGGGACCAGCGCGGGACTGCGATCTGAAGGCCGTGGAGGGGGCCGGAGACCGCAGCGGGGGCGAGGATGGCCTGGGGAGCTGAACCAAGTTGCTGCGTGAAGAGTTTGGCGACCCACCAGTTGTTTTCTCCGGGAGGATCGGCGGCGACGTAGGCGAGTGATTTGGAGTCGGGAGCCCAGTCGAATTCGTAAACGTGCAGATCTTTTGGGGAGGCGAGCGCTGGATCGGTGGGCTGGGGGGCGTTGGCCTGGGCGACGGCGACGCGCTGGATTTCGAGGCCGTCTTCACCGATGGCGCCGGAGGGAGGCTTCATGGCGGCGAGGGCTCCGGCGGGGCGGGTGGCTCCTTCGACATAGAGGAACGCGATGCTGACGCCGTTGGGAGAGAAGGCTGGGGCTTCAACGTAGCCCTTGAGCTGGGTGAGGCGGTGGGCGGGAGTGCCGTCGAGACGGGAGAGGTAGAGATCAACCTGCTCATTGGGCCGGGCACAGTCAGAGAAGAAGGCGAGAGATTTGGAGTCCGGCGACCAGACGAGGGCGTTCTCGCGGCAATGCTGCTCGGGGTAGGGGGCGGCGGTGACGCGGTCGCTTTTGGCGAGATCGGCGAAGGGAGCGACGCGGATTTCTCCGCCGCCGCGGCCGCCCTGTACCCAGGCAAGTCGCTGGCCGTCGGGAGAGATGGCGACCTGGCCCACGGAGTGTCCTCGGTTGAAGGTGTGGAGGATCTCATCGAGATGGGTGGGGTTGGGCGGCTTGGTGTCTTGCGCGAGAGCGGGGAAGGCAGAGCAGAGGAGCAGGGTGGCGATGGCCAGAGGCTGGCGAATGGAGGGTAAAAACATAGGGAAATGCTAACAGGAGGGGGAATGGGGGATGGGGAAAGAGGCGGATTGGTGGATGCTTTCCCACCCATTCCCGCAAAAAACGCGGAAATGGATGGGGCACGGGGGCTTTTGGGCCAAGAACCGCGGGCTGTCTAGCCCTTGGCGATGGCGAAGCGGCGGTTGACTTCTGCCCAATTGATGACGTTCCACCAGGCGACGAGATAGTCGGGGCGGCGGTTCTGGTACTTGAGGTAGTAGGCGTGTTCCCAGACATCGTTGAAGAGGATGGGATAGAGGCCCTGGGTGAGGGGTGACTCCTGATTGGGCGTGGAGATGACCTTGAGCTTGCCGCCGGTGAAGACCAGCCAGCCCCAGCCGGAGCCGAACTGCTTGGCGGTGGTTTCATTGAAGGTCTTTTTGAAGGCGTCGAAGTCGCCGAAATCGGCTGAGATCTGCGAGGCGATGGCGCCGGAAGGGTGGCCGCCGATGCCGGGGGCGCTGACGGGGCCCATGAGCTTCCAGAAGGCGGTGTGGTTGGCGTGACCGCCGCCGTTATTCCGGACCGCACCCTTGATCTCTTCGGGGACCTGCGCCAGATCACGGACCAGATCATCAACGGACTTGGCGGCGAGTTCAGGATAGTTGGCCAGAGCGGCATTGAGGTTGTTGACGTAGGCCTGGTGATGCTTGCCGTGGTGGATCTTCATCGTTTCGGTATCGATGAAAGGTTCGAGAGCGGCGTAGTCATAGGGCAGCGGTGCGAGTTCATAAGCCATAGGGGAAATCTCCTCGGTTCGTATTGTGCTTTGAGGGTTAGACCCTGCGCTGAGCGACAGCAAACAAGGCGTGGGGGGCCAAAAATTCTGCTTTACGCACGCGACACGCGGCAGCGGGGCCTTCATCTACATGGATGCTGGAGAAGGCGGTTAGGGTGCAAAAGACAGCCAACGGGGAATAGGGAATAGGGAATGGCAAATCGCCGAGTTGGGGATTTATGCTTTCCCATGCCCGATGTTGAAGGACGGAAGCTCCCTGGAAATGGCAGGTATTGGGGAATAGGCGGGGCGGGGGAAACCTTTGGTTGTCCTGTGACATCGATAGAGGGGGCGGTGGCGGGATTCCCGCGGGACTGCCGGCGTTGATTTTAGAATCGACGCTTCTCTGCCAAGACCCCTCAAAGAAAAGCGGTGAAAGACGATGAGCGATCAGCCCATGTATATGTGGCTTGCGCAGCAGGGAGAGGCGTTTGGCGCGCCTGGCCTGGAGCCTCGCTGGACCTCGAGTGTGAAGGATGCGGTGGGGACGGCCTACTCGGCATCGAGCCGGGTGTGGTTTACAGTCTCGCACGGAATTCTGAACGAGATATACCACCCGACCATCGACCGTGCGCAGGTGCGCGACATGGAGTTTCTGATCACGGACGGGGAGACATTTGCCCACGAGGAGAAGCGGGACCTGGAGTCCACGTTCGAGTACATCGACTCAGAGGCGATGGGGGTGCGGTATGTGAACCGCGATCCGCAGGGCCGATACCGGCTGACCAAGGAGATTATCTGCGACCCTCACCACTCGGTGGTTTTGACGCGAGTGCGGCTGGAGGGGCATGAAGACCTGCTGCCTCGGCTGAAAGTGTATGCGCTATTGGCTCCACATTTGGACGACGGCGGGGCAAGCAACTCGGCGCGGGCGCTGGACCTAGCCGGGAGGAAGGTTTTGCTGGCGTGGAAGGGTGACTGGTCGCTGGCGATGGCGGCAAGCTGCGGGTTTTCGAGGGTAAGTTGCGGATTTGTGGGGGCGAGCGACGGCTGGCGGGACGTGATGGAGAACTTCCGCATGGATTGGGAGTTCGGGTCGGCCACAGACGGGAATGTCGCGGTGTTGGGGGAGCTCGACCTGAAGGGCGGAATGGAGTTCACGCTGGCGATCGGGATCGGCGCAGGGCATCACACGGCGGCACAGAAGACGGTGAGCTCGCTGGCAACGCCGTTTGAGGATCTGCGCAGCCGGTTTATTGGACAGTGGCGGAGGGCGGCGCACCCGCGGGGGTTGGCAGCCAAGTCCGGCGACGGGGGCAAGCTGATGCGGACCAGCCACAACGTGCTGCTGGCGCATGAGGACAAGACGTATTCGGGAGCGTTTGTTGCGTCGCTTTCGATTCCGTGGGGGCAGGTGAAGAGCGACGAGGACCTGGGCGGCTACCACCTGGTTTGGACGCGGGACATGGTGCAAACGGCGACCGCCTTGCTGGCCTGCGGGCGGGTGGAAACGGCGCGGCGGGCGCTGGTGTACCTGGCCTGCACACAGCAGCCTGACGGAGGATTCGCACAGAATTTCTGGATTGACGGCACTCCCTACTGGAGCGGGGTGCAATTGGACGAAGTGGCGTTTCCTCTTATGCTGGCGTGGCGGCTGTGGAAGGCCGACGGGCTGGGCGGGATGGAGATTTTCGAGTTTGTGGAACGGGCAGTGGGATTTCTGGTGCGGCACGCGCCGCTGACGCACCAGGAACGGTGGGAGGAGATCGCCGGCTACTCACCATCGACGCTGGCGGCGGTGATTGCAGGGCTGATTGGCGCGGCGGAGATGATGCGGGCGCACGATTCGGCGGAACTGGCGGTGTTTCTGGAGGAGTTTGCCGACTGGATCGAAAAGCACCTGGAAGACTGGACGGTGACCAACGATGGGGTGCTGCTGCCGGAGATCAAGCGGCACTACATGCGCATCCGGCCGCCGGAGAAGGGCGAAGCGTATGCGTGCGAGAGCTGCGGAACGGAGATGATCCGGCTGAACAACCGGCCGCCGGGCACGAGGTTTGGATTCGAGGCGCGGGAGATTGTGGACGCGGGGTTTCTGGAACTTGTGCGGTATGGGGTACGGCGGGCCGTTGATCCACTGATTGTGGACTCGCTGAAGGTGGTGGACGGGGTGCTGAAGCGGGAGTTGCCGCAGGGGCCGGGGTGGCTGCGCTACAACTGGGACGGCTACGGGCAAAGGCCGGACGGCGGCGATTTCCAGGGTTGGGGCCAGGGACGGGTGTGGCCGCTGCTGACCGGCGAGCGGGCACACTACGAACTGGCGGCAGGCAGGGATGTAAGCGCGCTGATCGCGACGTACGAGCGATTCGCAACCTGCGGACAGATGTTGCCGGAGCAGGTGTGGGACGAGGCGGACAGGCCTGATTCAAGCCTGCGGCTGGGGAAGCCGGCGGGGTCGGCTGTACCGCTGGTGTGGGCCCATGCGGAGTATCTGAAGCTGCTGCGCTCGGCCACGGACGGCAAGGTGTTTGACCGGATCGACCCGGTATACGAGCGGTATTGCGAGCCGGAGGGGCGGAAGAAGGTGCGCCGGGATGTAGAAATTTACAGCAAGCGCCGGCCCATACAAAAAATGGCGGCAGGCAGCACGCTGCGGATTTTGGACGAGGGGCATTTTGATGTGGTTTGGACGGAAGACGGCTGGGCGACGAAGCACACGGCGACAAGCCGGAACCTGGGCAGCGCGGGGTTTAGCGCCGAATTTACGCCCGGAATTGGGACCTACGAAGTGGAATGGACGCTGCATTGGCCGGAACAGGACGCCTGGCTTGGATACAATGTTGTAGTCAAGGTTAATGCCGCATAAGCAGATTCAGGGTGCATTCCGCACTTCGATGAAAGGACAAGCTTCAAGCTAATCCCATATGACTTCAAGCCTCACAGAAACTCCCCTCGATAAATTGTCCATTGACACGCTACGGCTGCTCGCCGTAGATACGGTGGAAAAGGCCAAGAGCGGCCATCCGGGCGCTCCCATTGGCTGCGCGCCGATAGCCTACGTTCTGTATCACAAGCTGATGAAGCACAATCCGGCACACGCCAGGTGGGCTGACCGGGATCGCTTTGTGCTGTCGAACGGTCACGCCTCCGCGCTGCTTTATTCGTCGCTGTTTCTGACCGGCTACGACGTGACGATGGACGACCTGAAGAGCTTCAGGCAGTGGGGTTCGCGCACGCCGGGACATCCGGAGTTTGGCGTTCTGGACGGAGTGGAAGCGACGACTGGGCCGCTGGGTCAGGGGTTTGCGATGGCCGTTGGCATGGCGGTGGCCGAGAAGCATCTTGCGGCGACCTATAACCGGCCTGGCTTTGAGGTGGTGAACCACTTCACCTACGCGCTGGCCGGCGATGGCGACATGATGGAAGGGCTTTCGCATGAAGCCGCATCGCTGGCGGGAACGCTGGGTCTGGGCAAGCTGATTGTTCTGTACGACGACAACCTGATTTCTCTGGATGGGCCGACGGAACTGAGCTTTACGGAGAATGTGTATCAGCGTTTCGAAGCCTATCACTGGCACGTGCAGAAGGTGGCGGACGGCAACGATATCGCAGGGATTGAAGCGGCGATTGAGGCGGCCAAGTCCGAGACGGGCAAGCCGTCGCTGATTGCGGTGCGGACGGTGATTGGCTACGGCAGTCCCAAGGCCGGGAGCAACAAGTCGCACGGCGAGCCGCTGGGCGCTGCGGACACGGCATTGACGAAGAAGTTCTTCGGATTCCCGGAGGACCAGAGCTTTTACCTTCCCGAAGACGCGCTAGCCAACTGGCGGCAGGCAAAGGCACGCGGCGCGGGGCGGGAAGCTGAATGGCAGAAGCTGTTTGCGAGCTACGCTGCGGCGTTCCCGGAGTTGGCTGCCGAGTTTGAGCGGACCCAGAAGGGCGAGCTAAAGGCGGGCTGGGAGAAGGCGATTCCGAGCTATGCGCCGGGCAAGGGCGTGGCAACGCGCAATGCCGGCGGCGCGATTATGAACGCGGTGGCTGAGGTGGTGCCGGAGCTGTTTGGCGGCGCCGCCGATTTGACCGCTTCAACCAAGACGATTTTCAAGCCGGGCGCGAATTTCCACCTGGACCCGGCGGGGCGGAACGTGTTCTTTGGCGTGCGCGAGCTGGGGATGTGCGCGGCGGTGAACGGAATAGCGGCGCACGGAGGACTGATTCCATTCGGGTCAACGTTCTTTGTGTTCTCAGACTACGCAAAGCCGGCACTGCGGCTGGCGGCTCTGATGGAGGTCCACTCTCTGTTTGTGTTTACGCATGACTCGATCGGCGTGGGCGAAGACGGACCGACACATGAACCGATTGAGCACCTGATGGCGCTGCGCGCGGTTCCGAACATGACCGATTTTCGTCCGGCAGATGCGAACGAAACGGCGGCGGCATGGCGGCTGGCGCTGGAACGCAAGGGGCCGTGCTTCTTTGCACTGAGCCGGCAGGATTTGCCGGTGATCGATCCGGCTACCCACGATGTGTATGCGGGCGTGAGCAAGGGCGCGTACGTACTGGAAGACGCAGCCGATCCGCAGGTAGTGCTGATGGGCACGGGGTCAGAGCTTTGGCCCGCGGTGGACGCAGCGAAGCTGCTGGCAGCCGAGGGAATCCGGGCGCGGGTCGTGAGTTTCCCAAGCTGGAAGATCTTTGAAGAACAGACGGCAACGTACAAGGCGAGCGTGCTGCCGGCGGGCGTGCCGAGGCTGGCAGTTGAAGCCGGGGCAACGCTGGGCTGGTGGAAGTATGCGGGGCTGGACGGCGACGTGATCGGGCTGGACAGGTTTGGAGCGTCAGCGCCGGGACCGGTTGTGATGAAGGAACTGGGCTTTAGCGCAGAGAACGTGGCGGCCCGGGCAAAGAAGCTGGTGAAGTAAAAGCAGAGATCAAGGGTCAGAGAGCAGGAGATTGCAGCCTCTTGGAATTCATTCGTGCCCCATCCTTGCGCCAAAAAGAAGGCGCAAGGATGGGGCACGGGACGCAATCTCAAGATCCGGGGTCTTTCTGGCTGGCCTCTGCCCCACAATTTTAAGGAGTTCATTTTGAAGTTGGTAATCAGTTCGGACCATGCGGGATTTCCTTTAAAAGAGGAAGTTCGCGCATCCCTGACCCAAGCGGGGCACGAGGTTGTGGACCTGGGCGCTTACAACACGGAGCCATCGGATTATCCCGACTTTGCCGTGCGGGTGGGTGAAGCGTTGAAACGGGGCGATGCAGAGCGCGGGATTCTGATTTGCGGGTCGGGAGTGGGCGTGTGCGTTGCGGCCAACAAGATTCCAGGGATTCGCGCCGGGATTTGCCACGACACCTACTCGGCGCACCAGGGCGTGGAACACGACGACATGAATGTGCTGGTTCTGGGGGCGCGGATTATCGGGACGTCGCTGGCGTTCGAAGTTGCCCATGCGTATGTGGGCGCCAGTTTTATCGCGAACGAAGAGCGTTTTGTTCGGCGGTTCAAGAAGGTTCAGGCGATCGAAGCAAAGTATATGTGCGGAGACGGCTCGGCTAACCCGGCGTAGAGCGCATGGTGATCTGATCGCGGCTGGTGCAGGAGGTCGATTCCGCGCCATAACTTGCTACTCTCAACGAATCTTCAAGCGCGAAAGCGCGCACAAGAGGCGCCGATGTTCCCCTTCGACGTGATCCTCTTTGATGTGGGCGGAGTGTTGCTGACCAACGGCTGGGACCACCGTGAACGCGCGGTGGTGCTGGACCGATTTGGTATGGACCGTGCCGCCTTTGAGGCGCGTCACCCGGAGCCTTACCGGGCATGGGAGGCGGGAGCGATTTCCATGCGGGCCTACCTGGATGCGACTGTTTTCTATGAGCCGCGCGCATTTTCCCACGAACAATTGATCGACGCCATCTGTAACCAATCGCTGCCGCTTAAGAATGGCGCGCTGGGAATCCTGAAGGAACTTTCCGCATCGAACAAGTGCCTGCTGGGTGCGCTGAATAACGAGGCACGCGAGACGAATGAATATCGCTTTGAGACTTTTGGCTTGCACAAGTATCTGAAAGTGGCGCTGAGTTCGTGCTACCTGGGACTGCGGAAACCGGATATGGCGATATTTCAACGGGCGCTGGATATTCTGGGAAGCCCCCCGGAGCGAATCCTGTTTATCGACGACCGGGAAGAGAATACAGCTAGCGCGCATAGAGCGGGGATGCGGGCGATTTTGTTTGAGGGCGAGGACGGGTTGCGGAGGGAGTTGGAGTCGTTGGAGGTTTTTTAGCCGGAGGGCAGTGGTGGATTCCCAGGTCTCAGAAGCGAGACCTCCACCCCACGGACGAAGACCTATCCGCGGGGACCCCGGACCTGGGGCACCCGCAGTGTTAGTGCTCCGGCCCCTAATGAGTGTTGAGCTATCCCACCCATTCGCCTGAAAAAAGGCGAATGGATGGGGCACGGAACTGCAGTATTTGTGGGCCGGATCAATAGTGGCGGCGCTTGAAGAGCGCGGGAGGCGAGGCAGAAGATGACGACAATACAGATGAGCGTGCGGCCGGAGGATCTTTCACAGGTACCAACCGGGCAGGAACGGATTCCCGAGGCGGGGATTCTGGTGATCTTTGGGGCCTCAGGCGATCTGACCAAACGCAAGCTGCTGCCGGCGCTGTTCCACCTGCGGCAAGCGGACCTGCTGCCAAAGCAATTTTCGATTGTGGGCGTGGCGCGACGGCCGCTGGGCGATGAGTTCAGAGAGGACATGCGCGCGGGCATTGTGGAGTTCAGCGGCGCAAAGGCGGACGACCCCAAGCTGGACGACTTTGCGCAGCACATCAGTTATTTTCCGCTGAAGTTCGATGATCCGGCGGACTATGCCGGACTGAAGACCGAACTGGAGCGCATCGACAAGGAGCGGGGCATCGGCGGGAAGCGGCTGTTCTACCTGGCGACGGCGCCCGAGTTCTTTGCGGGGATCGTGGAGAACCTGGGCGCACAGGGGATGGCACAGCCGGAGAAGGGGCAGGCGGCCGTGGTGATTGAAAAGCCGTTCGGCCACGATCTGGAGTCGGCGCGCGACCTGAATCGCAAGGTGAATGCGGTCTTCCATGAGGAACAGGTGTTCCGCATCGACCACTACCTGGGCAAGGAGACGGTGCAGAACCTTTTGGTTTTCCGGTTTGCCAATGGGATTTTTGAGCCGATCTGGAACCGGAATTACATTGACCATGTGCAGATTACCGCTGCCGAAACGCTGGGCGTTGAGGGGCGCGGGCCGTTCTATGAGAAGGCGGGCGCGCTGCGCGACGTGGTGCAGAACCACATGATGGAGTTGCTGAGCCTGGTGGCTCTGGAGCCGCCTTCGAGCTTTGAGGCGGAAAGCGTACGGCGGGAGAAGCTGAAGGTATGGCGGGCGATTCCGTCGGTACCGATTACGAATGCCGTGCGCGGGCAGTATGGACCGGGACTCATCGATGGGCAGCACGTGGCGGGCTACAGGGACGAGGAGCGCGTGGATCCTGAGTCGGGCACGGAAACCTATGCGGCGCTGCGCCTGGAGATTGAGAACTGGCGGTGGGCGGGGGTTCCGTTCTATCTGCGCGCGGGCAAGCGGCTGAAGAAGCGGGCCACGGAGATCAGCATCCAGTTCAAACAGCCGCCGCTGCTGATCTTCGACCGGATCGCGGCCACGGCGGCCTGCCAGGTGATCCAGCCCAACCTCCTCACGATCCGCATTCAGCCGGATGAGGGGATTTCATTGCGCTTCGGGGCCAAGGTGCCGACGACGCCGAACATGGATGTTTGCCCGGTGAACATGGACTTCGACTACGAGAAGGCGTTTGGGAAGTCGAGCGCAAACGGGTACGAGCGGCTGCTACTGGACGCGATGCTGGGCGACCAGACGCTGTTCTCGCACCGCGATGGGGTGGAGACGACCTGGGCGCTGTATACGCCGATTCTCGAGGCCTGGGCGGCGAAGAAGCCGGAGGTGTTTCCGAACTACTTTGCGGGCAGTTGGGGGCCGGAGTGCTCGGACCATCTGCTGGAGAAGGATGGGAAGTCGTGGCGGAACGACCTGGGGAGAAAAGCGTAAAAGCAGGGAATAGGGAGTAGGGAACAGAAGAGCGCGAGGTTGAGTGTTGGGCTGTCCCACCCATTCGCCAGTAAGAAGGCGAATAGATGGGGCACCCGAGCAGTATTTAATTTAGTTTCCGGATCTAAAAAGCTCGATTATTGGCTATTCACGGATGACTTTTACGAAGATGCCGTCGGGGAGTTCGCCTTCCAACAGGTGAACTACGCCGTTCTTTACATAGCCTTCGAGGATTTGGCGCGTGGGTTTGGGGGTGGGAGTTGGCAGAGGCCGACTCGCCGCCGACTGACTCGACTGCCGGTTTGCCTCCTGCCGTGGCGAATCGTAGTCCCCTGGCTTGCCTACCTGCGGAATCGCGGATTTTCCCATCCCTTTGTCCATGGCTTCGTTGGCGAGGCGGTCCGCTTCCTTGTTACCGCCGCGGAGGGTGTGGCGCATCTCGAAAGCGGCGATGCCGCGCGAGAGGCGGCGGGCTTCCTCAAACAGTGGGCGCAGGATGGGGCTGGCTACCTTGTACTTGCCCTGCATCTGCTTGACCATCAGTTCGGAGTCGGAGACAACGCGCAGGCGTTTGACGTTGTGTTCGACGGCCCATTTGAGGACGCCCAGGAGTCCGCTGTACTCGGCGTAGTTATTTGTCTGGATGCCGAGAAACTCGCTTAATTCGGCCACGACGCGGCCCTTGGAGTCTTCAACGACGGCACCGTAGCCGGAAGGGCCGGGGTTACCTCGAGAGCCTCCGTCGCAGTGAGCGATAAACAAGTCGCTGGCGGCGGAGGACGCGGGATCTTCAAACAGATTTCCATTCATCGTCTTCCAGTTTAAGCTGAGCGGCCAGCCTGGCGGGTTTGCCGGTGGCCGCCTGCCGGTAAATGCGGCCGGCAACGGGATTCTGGATTACCAAAGCTGCAATTCCGCGTCTACTTTGACACGGACACTCTCTTTTCCCGCGGAGCGGAGATGCGATGGCAACAGATGCAATGAGCTACCCAGTTTCTCCGGTTGGAGTGCCTGCGGCTTTGGCTTGGCCAGGGCGGAGGGTACAATCCTCAGCAGGCATGGCTGCAACGAGAGCAATGGGCGGAGCGGGGCGGGACGGGGCAAGCAAGGACCTGGAACGCTTGCAGGCCCGCGCCGAGGAGATGGAGCTAATCCGCGAAGCACAAGCGGGTTCGCGGGTGGCGTTTGACACGCTGGTGCGGCAGTATGAGCATCAGGTATTGCGCCTGGCGCTGCACCTAACCGGCAGCGAGCACGATGCGGAGGATATTTACCAGGAGGCTTTTTTGAAGGCCTACCGGTATATCGGGAATTTCCGTTTCGAGTGCTCGTTTTATACATGGATTTACCGGATTGTGACCAACCTCTGCCTGGATCAGTTGCGGCGCAAGAAGACGCGGCGCGAGGATCGGGCGGTGGTTCTGGACCACTCCGGGGACGAAATCGACGTACTGGCTTCGGTTTCAGATAACCGCTCGTTTTCAAACCCCGGGAAGGAACTTGAACGCAAGATGCTGGGGGAGCGGATTCAGGCGGCGCTGGTGAAACTGACGCCGCGGGAACGGATGGTTTTTGAGTTGAAGCACTACCAAGGGTTGCGGCTGCGCACGATCGGGGAGATGCTTCACACGACGGAAGAGACCGCCAAGAATACGCTGTTCCGGGCGACGAAGAAGCTGAGAGCGCAGTTGGCGGAGTTGCGGTGAGACGGGCCCTTGCAATTCCCGAATGGGATGCGGATATTTGGGGCGTAATGGAGTCATTTGAGGCTGGAAGGACGTAGCGATGAATTGCCAATTAGCACACGAACGAATCGTGATGGCTGCTTATGGGGAGCTGCCGGACGAGAATGTGCACGAGCTCGATCGGCACGTTGACGGCTGTGCAGAGTGCCAAAAGGAGCGGGAGCAGCTGCTGGCGCTGAAGGTGCTGGCCGGAGCGCATCCCGTGGAAGAGCCCGGAGCGAACCTGGTGGCACGCTCGCGATTGCGCCTGGACGAAGCCCTGGACGCGCTGCCGCCGATGCACTGGTATGAACGGCTGGGACAGCGGATTCTAAACAACTTTGCCAGCTTGCAGACGGCGCCGGTAGCGGCGGGCCTGCTGCTGGCAGTTGGTGTGGGAGCGGGCGGGCTGGGCGGCTACGAGGTTGCGCAGAACCGGGCCGCTCATGCGGCAAGCGCAGTGCAGACGGCGGCACAGGTTCCGGCTGGATCCCCGGCGACCAAGTTACAGGGGCCAACCACTTCAGGGCCGGAGATCGCGAACGTGGCAAGTATCTCCAGCGTGGTTCGGCAACCGAACAGCGAAATCGTGGAAGTGAGTTACAACGAGCTGGTTCCGGAGCGGGTGAAGGGTTCCCTGTCTGATCCGGCGATTCGGCAGTTGCTGATGCTGGCGAGCGAGAACTCGTCTTCAGCCGGGGTGCGCGACAACTCCGTGGGCCTGCTGGCGGCCGAGTGCAAGGCGGGACACAGTTGCCAGGCGGCGGGGATACGGGATGCGCTGATGGTGGCGCTGCGCTACGACAAGAATGCCGGGGTGCGCAAGAAGGCGCTGGAAGGGCTGGAGCCCTATGTGGCAGAGGATGTGCGGGTGCGTAATGCCGTGCTGGAGGCTCTGTTGAACGACTCGGACCCGCGGATTCGAACGGCGTCAATCAACCTGCTGGAGCCGGTGGAAGGCGATACCAGCGTGCGGCAGGTTCTGTATTCGGTTTCAACGACGGACGAGAACCCCTATATCCGGAATGCTTCCCGGCAGGTATTGAGCCGGGTGCCAGAGATTCAATAACACCGTCTTACCTTTTGGAGATCGTGCCGTCAGAAGAGAGCGCGGAGCCGGGGAAAGAAGCACGCTGGAGAAGAAGAAATGAAGTACTTTTCGAGGCCGTACTGGAATTTCGGTTTGGCGGCGCTGTTGTGCGCGGGGTTGACGCCGCAAGCGGCCCGGGCGCAAGGGATGGACATTGCCCGGATGCTGCGGGAGGCAAGCGCGCTGCTTTCGCTGACCAACTCGCAGGGCTACCTGGGTGTGGACCTGGCGGACGTGGACACGGAGAAGGCTCAGACGCTGAAGCTGAAAGAGGTGCGCGGCGCGGTGATTACTCTGATCGACCACGATGCACCGGCGGGCCAGATGGGACTGAAGGTCAACGACGTGGTTCTGCAACTGAACGGCCAGAACGTGGACGGAGCCGAGCAACTGCGGAAGTTGCTGAAGGAGATTCCGGCGGGACGGAAGGTAAGCATCGAGATCAGCCGCGACGGCAACATTCAGACACTGGCTGTGGAACTGGCGGACCGCAAGGCGATGGAGCACGACGTCTGGAACAAGATTGACAAAGGTGGGGACGTGTTTACGCCGGTTCCGGGCATGGGGATTCTGTCAGGCGGGAACGGCGGCGATGCGCCGGTCGGGGGCGGAGGGTTTCATCTGCCGTTCTTTGGCAGCAGCCTGAATGTTGGCGCGCTGGTGGAGCCGCTGACGTCGCAGATGGCGGAGTACCTGGGCATACCGAACGGCCTGATGGTGAAACAGGTGGCGCACAAGAGTGAGGCGGCGCTGGCGGGGCTGAAGGCGTTCGATGTGATTCTGAAAGTGGGTTCCGAGGCGGTTACGAACGTAGCGGGGTGGGACCGTGCGCTGCGCGCCAACCAAGGCAAGGCGGTGCAGGTGACGATACTGCGCGACAAGAAGCAGCAGACGGTGACGTTGCAGGTGGATTCAAAGCGGCACCAAGGGGAACTGAAGGCTCAGGGGCTTGGTAATAGCGTTTAGAGAATTGCCTGGATTCCCGCCGATGAGATTACAGGCTTGTTAAAAATGTTCCGCAAGGGCGCTGCCGGATGACTCCGGCAGCGCCTTTTGTGCAGCGAGAATTCGGCGCTTGATCAGCGCACATTCCATCCGGTGACAGTAAAGCCTCTCTCTCGAAAAAGGGAGAGGCAGATGCGGACCACCTCGGGGTCAAGAAGGGTTCCGGCCTGTCTTTCGATTTCAGCTAACGCTGAAGCAAGGCCAAGCGCAGGCCGGTAGGGGCGTCTGGAAGCCATGGATTCCACAATATCGGCGACCGCCAGAATCCTGGCTCCAGGCAATATCTCATTACCCTTGAGCCCCCTTGGATAGCCTGAGCCATCGAGACGCTCGTGATGTTGGCGTACGGTCTCGGCGATGGGCCAGCGGAAGGGAACGTCTTTGAGAATGGAGTAGCCTGTCTCAGGATGAGTCCGGATTAAGGTCCACTCCGGCTGGCTTAAGCGCGTTGGTTTGGAGAGAATTTCAGCGGGGATGGAGATCTTCCCGACATCGTGAACCAACGTGGCCATGCGCAAAGCCTGAATGCGATCTTCAGTCCAGCCCATCTCTGTTGCAATCGCACAAGCGATGTCCGCAGCCCTGGTTTGATGGCCGGCGGTATAGGGGTCGCGCATTTCGAAGGCGGTGGCAATGGCCCCGACGACAGCCGACAGGGCGCCGGTAAGCTCTCTTTGGGCCTCCTCACGCCTTATCCGCTCATTCTCAAGAGTTTCCTCGCGATTAAGAGCATGGAGGCCAATGCCAATCTCCGCGGCGAGGTGTGTGAAAGCATCGACCACGATAGGGCCGAAAGCATGAGGCTGAGATGCATAGACCATCAGAATGCCGCGCTTATCATCCTCGACAACAAAAGGGACCGACAGCGAGGAACGTATGCCGAACTGTCTTGCACGATCGCGCCAGGGTTTGAAGTTCTGACCAGTCTCAGTGTCTTCAAGGACTTGCACTGTATTGGTGCGGAATGCGATGCCGGTTGGACCTTGCCCCGTTTGCTTGTCGGCAGACCAACTGATTTCGAGGTCGTCGAGGTAGTGGATGGCAGGGCCGGCGGCTCCGGCGATTCGAACCCGTTTCTCCGGGGTGGAATCGGCAAACCCAACCCAAGCCAGCACAAAAATCGATTCGCGCGTAATGGCATCACAGATTTCCTGAACGAGGCCCGAAGAGGAATGAGCGCGGCCCAGGGCCGATGCGGCTTCGGCATAAGCGCGCAAGGCCCACCTTTTAATGGTGAGGCGATTTTCACGTTCCACGAGATCGCTGACATCGCGGAAGACGCCGATGATGAGGAGGCGGCCCTCGGTTTTGAAAGGGTCAGAAGTTGAAATCGAAACGGGGAGCGCCCGGCCATCTCTATTGAGGAGGTGAAAGCCCTCGAAGATTCCCGATGTCGCGGCAGCCTGCCGGAATACCACTTGAACGCGCTCGCGCTCGGCTTCGGGATGCAACTGGCTCTGATGCATGCCGATAAGTTCCTGACGGCTGTAACCAGTGGCTTTCGATGCTGCCGGGTTGGCACCCACCAGAAGACCGGTTCTGCAGTCGGCCACAAACATGGCGTCCCGGGCACAATCCCAGCCCAACCCCAGAAGACGGCCGAGATGCGTGGCGTTGGACGTTTGGTCGCTCATAGTGCCTCAATTCCGCGAGGAATTGGATGAGTGGGATGGTACAGGGAGTCGCGCACGGCCAGCAATGGCACTTTGGGATATTTCACGAAAGTGCCGGGCGGCTCAGGGCTATGTGCCGTCAAATGTGGGATCAATGAAGGACCACGCGCGGCAAGACAAAGTTCTTTTCACGGAAGAGGGAGACGCAGACGCCAACAACGTCAGGATCCAAAGAGCGGCCCGCCAATTCTTCAATCTCCTGGAGAACTGAATCTATAGGCCGAGCGGGGCGATAGGAGCGGTAGGACGACATGGCCTCGACGGTATCCGCGACGGCGAGCACCCGGGCTTCAGGAAGGATGGCGTTGCCCTTGAGGCCGAGAGGATATCCAGAGCCGTCGATTCTTTCGTGATGCTGGCGGACAGTATCGGCAATAGGCCACGGGAACCAAATGTCTTTGAGGATGGTGAACCCTGTCTCGGGATGTCCGTTGATGAGTTCCTGCTCGGCCTGGGTGAGTTTGGAGGGTTTGGTGAGGAACTCGGCGGGGACGGAGATTTTTCCGATGTCATGAACCTGGGCGGCAACGTGGAGTCCGCGCAAGCGGTCCTCTGACCATCCCATTTCGGCGCCGATGGCGCAAGCGATATCGGCGGTGCGGCTCTGGTGGCCAGCAGTGTAGGGATCGCGGAGCTCCATGGCGGTAATGATAGGGGCAACCATAGCGGAAAGGGCCTGGATCAGCTGCTTTTCAGACTTTGCGAGCAAACGGCGCTCCTCGGCCAGGTGCTTTTCCCGATCGAGAGCATGGACGCCATGGCAGATTTGCCCGGCGAGGTCCTGGAATACCTGGATGGCCGCGGGGGGGAAGGCGCTGGGGTGCGCGGAATAGATGACCAAGGCTCCGCGCCAGCCAGCCTGGATGGAGATGGGAATACAAACGCTGGAACGAATGCCCAGTTGACGGGCGCGCTCAAGCCACTCCGGGAGGATTGCGCTGGACTGGTAGTCCTGCATAAGCTGCATGGTGGCGGTGCGAATGCAGGTGGCGGCGGGACCGAGTCCCGATGGATCGTCGTCTGACCAACTCAGGGCGAGGCCGTCAAGATAGCTGCGCGCTTTGCCTGCCGAGGCGAGGATTTGAAGTCGCTTTTCCGGACCATCTTCGGCCATTCCGACCCAGGCCAGGAGGTATCCGGAGTCCTGCGTTATGGCCTTGCAGATGGCTTGCAAGAGGGACTCAGAGGAGCGGGATTGACCGAGGGCCAAAGCTGCACCGGCATAGGCCGCGAGCGCCCAATTCCGGGTGGACAGTTGGTGCTCGCGCTCTTCAGCCTGGGAGATGTCGCGAAAAACCCCTATGGTGAGCATTTTCCCGCCAGACTCGAATGGGGCTGACGTGGAGATTTCAACGGGGACGCTACATCCGTCCTTTTTGAGCAGATGAAAGGCCCGGAGCAGACCTTTGCGCTCAGAGTTCTTTTGAAATTCCAGCAGCATGGACGCACGCTCGGACTCGGGGTGAAGCATGGTGAAATGCCTGCCGAAGATTTCCTGGCGGGTGAACCCGGTCAAAGCTTCCGCCGCGGGATTCAAATCCACGAGCAATCCTGACTCGAGTTCTGCGACGACGATGGCATCCCGGGCATATTCCCAGGACAACTGATGCAAGCGGTTTAAGGCAGCGACACCTGGCTTGGAATTCATGCCGTGTTCAACCTCACCCAGAATTGACCACTGAGGATATTGAGCGCGCTCAATTAGTTCTGTCAATCGTTGATTGAGGGAAGGCTCGACTGATCACGGAGTTGGGATCACGAGAAGCGGCAGCGAAGAATGCCGATGTTGGATTTTATAGGAGCAAATTCCTCTGCATAAGTGCGCATGAAGTGCCGGGCTGAGCCAGCGGGGCTATTTTTGATCCGGCAAGAAAACAACTTCATCTTCATCCCACCCATTCGAGCAAGAAACGCGGGAATGGATGGGGCACTCAAACAGCAATTGGCTGCCGCATTTTTAGTTGAAGAGCTTGAGATCGATTCCCTCCCCCATGGCTTTGTACCCGGCATCGCCTGGGTGGAGATGATCACCCGAATCGTGCAGCGGGTTGAAGCGCGTGGGACTTTCGGGGTCGCGCGTGATCTGGTCGAAGTCGATGACGGCGTCGAATACGCCGCTGGTGCGAATCCAGGTGTTGACGTCTTCGCGGACTTTTTCGCCCTTGTCGGAGGAGTATGCCGCTCCACCATAGGGCGTGAGGGTGGCGCCGAATACCTTGATTCCGTGCTGGTGCGCCGCATCGGCAATCTGCTTTAGCCCCTGCTCAAGTTGCTGCGCAGTGATGTCGTCCTCAGGCGCAGTAAGACGGGCGAGACGGCCGATGTCGTTGATGCTTTCGAGCACGATCAAGTAACGGACCCCGTTCTGCGAGAGCACGTCGCGGTCGAAGCGGGCGAGGGCGCTGGGGCCGGCTACGTCATTGAGTACGCGATTGCCGCCGATGCCCTGATTGAGCACGGAAACCTGGGCGAGATTGCGGTCCTGCTTGAGGCGGGCGGCAAGCACATCGGGCCAGCGGCGATTGGCGTTGAGGGTGGAATGAGCGCCGTCAGTGATGGAATCGCCCAGGGTGACGATGGCGCGAGAGCCTTCAACGGCGGGCACATCGATGCCGTCGAGAAAGTACCAGGACTGGATGGGAGAGGCCTGAGGCAGGACTCTGGCGGCGGACAGATCTCCGTCGGCGACGTAGTTATCCTGATCGGCGAAGGCGTGATAGGTTTCGCCGCGCATGACCTGCGAAGGCAGATAGAAGCTGACCGATACATCGGAAAGCGGCTCGACGGCGAGAGCGACGGGATCAGAGTAAATGGCCGCGCCGGGCGGGATTCTGACGATGGGCCCGCCGTCGAACGTGATGGCATGATCCGTGCCCTCTTTAATCTGGGAGCCGCCGCCGCTGACGGCCACATGGGCATCGTTGATGGTGAGCGGATCGAGGCCGAATTCGTTGGTGAATCGGACGCGGAGCTGAGCGCCGCCATTGGAGATGTGGGCGATTTCACGGAGAGTGACCGCCGCGAAGGGATGAACGGCGAAACCGCCGTTGGCCAGCATGGGCGAAGTGGCCCACGTGCCTACCCATTGCGGGTGCTTTGCGGCCTGGGCGCTGCCGGAAGCGCTGCATGCGAGGAGGAAAACAGGGATGGCGACGAGAGCAAGGCAGCGTTTGAACATGAGACGAAAGACCTCCGGATTGAAACTAAGCGAACGCAACCGAAGTCTATCACGCAGGCGGAAGCGCTTGATCTGGAGGAGTTTCCCGCCGAAGGAGGCTCCTTGTCTCCCACCTCTCAAGGTAGAGATGCGGGGCATCCGACATCCAACCGAAGAGAAGAACTATTTCTCGTACCATGACGGCATTTTGGGACCGAAGCGGGCTTCAATCTGGTTCAGGATGGCTTCGGAAAGCGGGAATTCTCCGTTGGTGACGTTGGCGTAGGCGCGAAGAAAGCTGGCCTGGTCCTGGAACTCGCCAACGGAATTTTTGCGGCCGTGCACAGTGCGGTCGAGGTCGCGAACGCGGGCTTTGAGGTCGGCGGGAGTCCACTCCTGGAACTTGCCGCGGGCTAGATCGGTGACAGGCTTCATGCGTACGTCGGCGGGGCGATGATCGGCAACGCGGGCGTCTTTGCCGACGGAGGCGCGCTCGTAGGCGAGGATGCTCTTCCTGGCCCATTGGCTCCAGGCTGCCGCGACCACCGGACGCGCGATGACAACGAGCACGCGGCCTGCAATGGGGGAGTGGGCCGGTTCCTGATCCACAACATACTGGCAGCACTCCTGAAAGAACTGCTTGAGGCCGGGAGGGCCGAGTTGTACGCGGCCTTCGGCTGCGCTGTCGGCGCGATTGTAGGAGGGCGGCAGGTCCTGCGTGGCTCGGAAGAGGGCGACGATGTCTTCGCGGGTGGTGGCATCGGCGACCAGGTCCCACAGGTAAAGGAGTTCATTTTCGGTGGGTTTACTGATGGCCACGAAGCCGGGGAGATAGTGGGCGGCCTGGTTTCCCTGGGCGGCATTGAAATCCTGCGGGACGGGGAGGCCCGAGGGTGAAACGGCCACTCGGGCCTTGGCGGGGATGAGACCGACGGCGCGCATGACGCTGAGGTAGCAGAAGACCTTGGCGACACGATTGTTGCGGCCCATGGCGTGGCCCCAGGCGACCTGGAGTTCGCCTTGCTGCTGTTCGTCCGCGATGGTGCGTGGGCGCGCGCCGGTGTTTGCAATGTCCCGGGGAAGAGGCATGGGCGCTCCTTTCCGGCTATTCTGCACGATGGGCGCGGGAAAGACAATGTGAATTGGGGGCTTTTCGGGGGATTTGGTTGGGGGGTGGGCGGTAGGGCGAGGGGAACGGTTGGAGATTGGGTGTTGTTCGATCCCACCCTTCGCCAGAGAAGAGGCGAAGGATGGGGCACCCCAGGGCAAACGCATTTCAAAACATCTCCAATAGCCGGCTGAGGAAGTCCTCGTTCCATCCGGCGCGTTTGAGTTTTCCTCGGAGTGAACCTTTGGACCCCTCTTTTTGCATGGCATTGATGGCCATGTGCCG
>CAIKND010000113.1 GCA_903828675.1 uncultured Acidobacteriaceae bacterium | reverse complement strand
CTCCGGGAGGCACAATCTCGACAGGCACGGACCGAGCGAAGCATCGTTTACTGGTCCCGAATACTCGCCGACCTCAGGCATGAGAGAACCCGTGCCATTCAGCCGCCGCTTTGGCCGGAAGACGAGACCAAAGCAGCAGACTGAGCTGAATCTGCCTGTCGCACACTATCGCGGGTAGAAGCCCGCGTGCAACTGATGATTTTGGTGAACGACTGGCAATTGCTAGCAACTGGGCACGACAATCGTCGTATTAGTGAATGCGCTGCGGCTCGGATGAGAGCTGCCATCATACGCTCTCCCAGCCGATGGAGATCACGTGGTCGAAGACCGCCCTGCCTTGCTGTTGGTAAGACCTTGCCGCGTTCTGCAACGTCGTATCGTCTGGGTGGGTTCCAGAAGGTCTTGTCTCTCAATATCATGGGCGCTGAGTCCTTCCCTTGGAAATGACTCACGTCACGACCTTCTCGATTTTCTATGCCATCGAGTCGCCGATGTCAGCGACAATCACAGTCACGTTGTCGCTTCCGCCCGCTGTGAGAGCAGCGTGGATGCACGATTCGGCGACGGATTCGCTGTCGAGAGTATGATCGGCAGCAAGTGATTCGACGGTGCCCGGGGGCACTTCGCCGTGCAAACCGTCTGTTGAGAAGAGTAGCCGGTCGCCGGGACAGAGTGCGCGAAAGGCGGGGCCGCCTCCGAGCACCTCGTCCCAGGGTGGATCGACCTGAAGTTGGCTTCCGGGAGAGGCGCAGATTGCGGAAGTGACAACCGAACGGTCCGGATGGAATCGGGCGTCCTCCGGCTTAAGCCGGCGCGCTTCAACGAGAGCCGCAACGAGGGAGTGATCCTTGGAGATGAACGGTGGCTCTTTGGCGTGGAAGTGGTAGAGGCGACAGTCGCCCGCGTAGAGGAACAGAAGCGAGTCCGGCTGGATCACAGCGGCGATAGCGGTGGCACCCATTGAGCGTAGTGAGAAGGTGAGCGATGCGCGATACTTCAGTGCGCGCTCGGCTTCGTAGAAGCGGCGCAGGAGAGAGTCGAAAAGGTCGACGCGTGTGGATGGTAAAGGGTGGTCGAGCAGCTTCCGGAATTCGTCTACGATGATGGCCGAAGCGACGTGACCTCCTTCCTTACCTCCCATCCCGTCAGCTAGAACCACGAAAAGCGCCTTTGCATCCGGCCATGCCTGAATGAGCAGTTTGTCCTCATTGCGTTCGCGCATGCTGCCTCGGTCAGTCTTTGAGGCGCAACAGATCCCGGGAATTGAAACTTGCGTACCACTCATTTGCGCACGGTCCTAGTTTCCCCTTTTCCAAGGCGGAGAATGGAGCCATCCTTGATCTGGACGGACGTGGATGTTGTGTTGGGGTTGTCAGGCGGGAGGTAAATGTTATCGACCGATGTGCCGCAGAGACTGCACAGGCCGATGACGAACAGACCGCCATCTATCCAGCGATATTCAGCATTTTTGCGTGGCTCCGGCCGGCTTGCCTCGGTCCCGCTGGCACTAGGATCGAAGCAGATATGTATGCCGCCGTCGCTCCGGCCGACGAGCATTGTGATCCGCGAAACAGGGTTCGGCTTGGTGACGGGACGCTGACCGATCATAGGTCCAACTCTTCCTGCGAGTCGGTCAGAACGACGGGAGGCCGTGACCGGAGAATTCGCGTATTCTCTCGATCTCCCCGAATGCTTACACTCCTGTATCCATATCCTCGAGCTGGCGCACCGAGCTGTCTGTCTGCTCTAGACATATAGGACTCACGGTTCGAAAAGCTTCGTAAGCATCCGCGTTTCGGTGTCTACGAGATGGATAGATCCTCGGGTGGCGTACATATGGAAATCTCGCCCGAAGTGCTGGCCAATGGCCTTCAACGCGTTTTCAATTTCCGGCTGATGACTGATCGCGATAAAAACCGAACTGAGGTTAAGCTGGTCAGAAAGATGTTCGACTTCCTCCATAATTCTGTATCCGCCTGCACCGTCGTCAAGCCAGTCAACAACGAAGAAATCCGAGAGACAGAGATCCTGCTGAATAATGCTCGCGGAATTGAGAGCCCGCATCCGGGGCGAGGTCAATAGCCGAAGAGCAGAGGCGCTCAGATTCATCCCTTTCAAAAAGCCCGCCACTGCCTTCATCTGCTCTCTACCGTAATAGGTTAAGCCAAAACGGTTGGCGTGGCCGTGTCTTACCAAGAAGAGTTGCATGCCGGGTGCCGACTTTCCATGATACTTATCCTGAGAGCGCTAAAGCGCGACTCTTCGAAGATGCATGCGGAGACGAACGACCGAGGATACGAGGAGATCTTCGGCGATTCCGCATCGGCGCCTGTCGAGGATTCGACTAAACATAATACCTCATGTGGGAGTTAAAGAGGCTCGGCTGCTCGGATGAATCCTGGTTTTGTTCCCGGTGCGGCGTTCAGAGCACTGTGCTGTGAAGACTGAGAATTTTGTGTGTGCTGGCAGCAGAGGTACTATGGGAGGTCGGAAGCAGCCATGGCCATAATCTCGTGTCAGGAAAGGTCTTCATGGATCAGGACAATGCCGATGTCCCAGCGCTTGAGCTTCAGTTTAACGAGATAACAAGGATCGAGTCAGGCTGCTGGGCCACGCGGCGTTGAGGCTGTCATAACGCCGTGCAGGATCAGCCACTTGCTCCATGAACACCATATGCAATTGTTGGCTCTTTTGCAAACAACAAGGCGCGGCTTTGGACCAAAGAGGAAATCATCGTTCAATGGACGACGATGGTCCGTAAACACGAGCGACCCGAGCGGTTTGAACAATAGTTCCAGGCAACGAATCGGCTGTTGCGGGTATCGGAGATGCTGCCGGCCGCGCGCCGAGGTCACTTCCCTTCCCTCTTCGATCAGGCGCGTTTGTTTTGCTCCTGGCGCCCCGCAAATTGGCGGAAGTCCTGGCCTTGCATCTCGATCACTCTGCACATCTCGATCAGACGGGACCGCAT
>CAIKND010000112.1 GCA_903828675.1 uncultured Acidobacteriaceae bacterium | reverse complement strand
CCCTGCGACTGGCTCTGGCAAACTTCTCAAAACTCGGCTGGCAAGCAAATGTTATCTGGCGCATCGTGATCTCCACCCAACTACAAGTTTATGCAAACTGGCTGTGGAGATCGCACTTGATCAGAGGTTCCCTAACCCGGCTATCCCGGCTATTGCAAAACCAATAACTTATGTGTTTTCGATGTCAGCTTTTGTTGTGCCCTTTCAAAACATCGACTCAATCAGAGGTTCCCTAAACCTTCGAGGCGGGGACGGCAGGCTGCTGGTTCATCGTCGTTAACGGCAGGGTGAAGTGAAAAGCCGCGCCGGAGCCCAGCTCACTTTCAGCCCAGATGCGACCGCCGTGGGCTTGCACGATGTGTTTCACGATGGCCAGGCCGAGACCGGTGCCGCCGGATTCGCGCGAGCGAGCTTTGTCGACGCGGTAGAAACGCTCGAAGATGCGGTCAAGGTGCTCGGAGGAGATGCCGGGCCCGAAGTCCTGGACGGTGAACTGCACTTCAGAAGCCAACAGGCGGGCCCCGACGCGAATACGCTTGCCGGATTTAGCGTACTTGAGCGAGTTCTCGATGAGGTTGCCGAAGACCTGATTCATGGCGTCGGGATCGGCCATCACCATTGCATCCGGAGCGCCTGCCGATTCAAGTTCGACGCCTGAATCGACGACGATGCCACCGAGCGAATCGACAGCGTCTTTTACCAGCGCGCTGGCCTGTGCCGGCTGCAACGTAAGTCTGTAATCCGGGCTCTCGACGCTGGCCAGGGCGAGCAGATCTTCCGTGAGCCGGTTCATGCGGGTGGCATTTTTCAGGATGATGCCAAGAAACTCGCGCGTGGTTTCGGGGCTGGACTTGGGGTCCTCAATGAGTGTCTCGACGTAGCCTTGAATCGAAGTGAGCGGCGTACGCAGCTCGTGGCTCACGTTGGCGACAAATTCGCGGCGCGATTTCTGCGCTGCCTCAATGCCGGTAACGTCATGCATGACGGCCAGCGCGCCGCCGCCGGGCAGGGGCGTAGCGTTGACCTCAAACACGCGCCCTGGCACCAGCGTGCTGGCCCTGCCAAAGCAAACCTCGCGCCGCTCCAGCGCGCCGCGCACGCATGCCAGGAATTCGGGGTCGCGCAGAGAGTGCACCAGGGGACGGCCCGCATGAATCTGCGCGCCGGCCACACGCTGCATCACGGAGTTCGACCAGCGTACAAATCCCCCGGGGGTGATGGCGACCACTGCCTCCTGCATGGAGTCCAGCATGGCCGCCAGCTCGTGGCGGCGGCTCTCGAGTTCGGTGAAGTCCTTACCCAGCCGCTCGGCAGTCTGGTTGAGCGCGGCCTGCATATCGGAGAGTTCATCGCCGTTGTCGGGAATGAGGCGGGCGCTCAAATCCCCCTCGGCGATCTGACGTGCAAATTCCACGACGCGCTGCAACCGGTCAGAGACGCGGCCCGCTACCAACGCGGCCAGCGGGAAGGCGACAAGCAGCGCAATGAGACCCGACCAGAGAATCTCGCGACCCAGCAGGCGCAGAGTTCCACCCGCTGTTTGCTCCATGAGCTGGTGAAAGACGAACACCATCACCACGGCTTGGAAGACAAGCAGGAGGACGAACAGGCCGAGGAGCTTTGCAAAAACCTTTGGAGTCAAATGAAGTTACTCGCCCTTGGGCAACTCGAAGCGATAGCCCGCGCCGCGCACAGTTTTCAAATAGCGTGGATTCTCCGGGTCGACCTCGATCTTCTCACGGATGCGGCGCACATACACATCCACCGATCGCGGCGTGACAAAGCGCGCATCGCCCCACACAGAGTCAAGCAAATGGTCGCGGCTAAAGACCCTTCCGGGGTGGCGCGCCAGATAGTCCAGCAGGCGGAACTCGGTAGCCGTGGTGGTGGTCTGCTCGCCGCGCACCTTTAACTGCATGGCTCCCGCGTCGATCACGACTTCTTCAAAGGTGATGATTGAAGGCGTGGTGGGACGCTCGAAACGCCGCAAAACAGCTTTGACGCGGGCTACAAGCTCACGCGTGGAAAAGGGCTTGGTGATGTAGTCGTCCGCTCCCAATTCGAGACCCAACACGCGATCGTTTTCTCCCGCGCGCGCGGTCATGAAGATGATGGGAATGGTGGACAGCCCCTGGTGATTGCGCAGGCGGCGGCACACGTCGAGCCCGTCTCCGCCCGGGACCATGATGTCGAGAAGGAACAGTGCCGGCGCCTTACGTTCGGCATCAGGAATCAGGTTGGTGGGGGTGTGAAACAGGCGCACATCGAAACCCGCCGCTTCAAGGTGATGCTGCACCAGCCGTGATATATCGGTGTCGTCTTCCAGTACAAATACCGTTTGGCTCAACCTGTCAGCCCTCGCCTGGCGGCCATTAGCTGCATGTTACTGAGGCCGCACAGAACCATTAACAGAGTAATGCAGCAAGGCAAATAGATTGCAAACGTTTGATGAATTTGCTCTGGGCGATGACTTGGCTCCGCGAATGCGACAAAATGCAAGGCGCTGCTCTGCTTGATGTTTCCTCTTGACTGTGCGGCATGGCCTTTGCAAAACTTCGTGAACGTCCAGGCGAAGAGAACAGCTCACTTTCCCCAAACAACTGAGTTGCCTGGCATCGCACTCCGCTGGCGCGGATTCAAGGGACTCAATCAACGGGAGGAAATATGAAGAAGTACTTTGCTGAACTGGTGGGCACTTTCATCCTGGTGCTCTTTGGCTGTGGAACCGCAGTTGTGGCCGGGGACAAAGTCGGAATTCTCGGCATTGCCTTCGCATTCGGGCTGGCGCTGATTGGCGCCGCGTACGGCATTGGGCCCATCTCCGGCTGCCACATCAACCCCGCCGTGAGCCTGGGCGTTTGGGTAGCGGGTCGCATGACGGCCAAAGAGATGCTCGGCTACTGGGTGGGGCAATTTCTGGGCGGCGTGCTGGCCGCAGGAGTGCTGTCGGTGATTATCTCCGGCGTGGGCGGCGGCTACAACATCGCCGTGAGCGGACTCGGCCAGGATGGCTGGGGACCCGGCTTCCAGGGCGAATACAGCTTGGCTTCGGCCATCGTGTTTGAATTCGTGGCCACGCTGATCTTCGTAATCGTCATTCTGGGCTCGACACAGAAAAGCGCGCCCGCGGGATTTGCCGGTCTGGCCATCGGCATCACGCTGGTGGTGATTCACATCTTCGGCATCCACATCACCGGAGTGAGCGTGAACCCGGCGCGCAGCCTGGGTCCGGCGCTGCTGGTGGGAGGCAAGGCCCTGGCGCAGGTGTGGCTGTTCCTCGTGGTTCCCTCGCTGGGCGGCGCCGTAGCCGGTTGGCTGTTCAGGACTAAAGCTCTGGCAGCGGATTAGAGCAGTTTGCGCAAAAACAATCCGGGGAGCTGCCGCTTGCGCGAACAGCTCCCCGGATTGTTTTGACTGGCATAGCGGGCTCAAACGCCGGGCGTACCCTCGGCGGTCTGGTGTAGGTTCCGCAACAGGGCCAGAGCACCGAGCTTGCGATCGGCGAGCAGCCGCTCCCATGCCTCGCGCTTGCTGGTCTCGGTGGGGCCTGAATCTCAGGCCTATCGCTCTACAAATTATTGAATTCAAAATCGATTGGAGGTTTGAAACGGAATGGGAAGGACTCGCTCAATCGTATAGTATGCACGGATGATCGAGTCGTTCGACTGCCTCAATTGAAACTTCACTTCTTTCGCTGCTGGGCTTGGGCCCAAAACGATAACCACGTTTTGCTTGAGCGCATCGTCGATCAGGGACCTACCCTTCGCGTCCGGAGTACGGCTTATGTTCAAAAAGTCCCTCATGAGTTTAATCCACTCCTCCGGTTCCTCTTCCTCCATCGAACTGTTTGCCAGCAGGCTATTAATACCCAGATCGACGGTGCGATTCAACGCATCGCCGGTCGGCAGGTAACTTAGTAACATGATAACTGTGGTCATCCTGGATTCAAAGTCACACAGAGGACAGCCCGGACTATAGGAATCGCTCGAAACCACGTAATCGAGTACAGCCTGCATGTCGGCGTCGTCGGGCTGCTCCGTGCCAGGCTCCCCTGAACTATGCTCATGAATCAGGTTTGCCTTCTTTATGTCCAACATTCGCTTAATCTGCGGCATAACCGTGTACGCCACGGGGAGCAACGGCTCCGGCACAGGATCGGTCCGCTTCAGGGGCCGCAGTTGGTCTTCGGTCAGAAGCGAAAACGTTGTGGAGCCGACGCCTAATCGCTGAGCGGCAAGGCCGTTGAATCTCTTCACAACCTGCTTCCTGTCGATGGAATAGTCGCTGCATTGCTCTGCACTCAAGCTGCGAATCAAGAAATCCTTGTATGCCTGCAGCAAAACCGATTCGCTGGCGCCGGAGGCCTTGAATACTTCCGCGAGAGACTCGATGGCCTGTGTCAACTGGCCAGAATCCTCAATCACGGCCATCTCCCGATCGGTTGCAGTGAGCGAAGATAGGGAGCCTGCGAACCCGGCAAGCGCAGGACCGAGGTCTTTCACCGGAAGCTGTTTGTCCGACAGCAGATTTGCCATCGGAACAATTTCGACCGGAGCGTTCATTGTTTTCGCCAAGGTCGCCAGATAGATCGTCGAGGATTCGTTGTATGCAAGCGATGAAAGCCTGTCATCTCGCATCAGCAATCCAACCGTTTTGTAGTACGCTGACACGTTTGCGATGGAGCGAGTTTCGCACGAGTACCCATGCGGCGTCCGGATGGAAATGGATTCAAACAGTTCCTGCGCAAATTTGGGACTGACTGCCAACGCATGCTCAACGGCCCGGGCCTGTATATCCAGCGTGTCCATCCTGGTCCACCTCAAATTGACTCCAATTTGATTCGCCAGACCCAACTGGGTATGTGAAGCGTCGATCGTTGGATACGGATATTTGGCCTTGACGGAATTTTCAAAAACGCGTCTGATCAACTGCTGTTTTTGTTTTCTTGAAAACGAGTTCCCACTCCTATCCAGAACTTCGAAGGTGAGGTCCGCCTGAAACTCCGGCCTTAGGGGTGCAAGCAAGTCGTCGATTGTCTGCACCTGCAAAGGCGTCAGACGCTGCTCCGGGGACGCCGGAGCGGCGCCTGGAGACCTTGGACAGACGGCCAGACAAAAAGCAAATACAATTGCTGCCCTCAACGAGATGCTTGCAAAGTTCAACCGGTCTCCCATTGGCCAGATGACATCGCTAAGACGACACCATCAGGCATCAGCAACCAGAGCATGAAAGCCATATGCAGAGCGCCTTCCCGCAGCAACAGTCTTGCAGAGACACTCCCACGGCAAGCGTAGAGCTTGCACTACGCGCTACGCACCTACGAGTATGGAACTCACCCCGTCAAAGCTCGAACGCACGATCACCAGTAAACCTGCGGAAGGCTCCTATGGGTACTATTGATCTACAGGGACTATGTTGCCGCCGACACAATGCTCGTTAAACCCTCCACCCTGAGTACAGCCCGTACAGCCGCCAAACCCCTGGCAGTAAGTATCATTGCCCGTGGTGCATCCTATTGTCGTGTCACATTTCTTGGCAGCGTCCGGGCGCACTTCACCATTCAACGCCTGGGCCGAGGTTGCAAGACCAATGATGGCAGCGAGAACCGTCGCCAATGAAAGCCAAATGAGTCTTTTCATCTCTTCTCCTTCGAATCATATGTTGTGAGGCCCCGTGGGGAACCTCTGATTTAGGATTTCCCGAGTAAGCGTTCTAGATCATCCGCCTCCGATGGGGTCATAACTCCAGCCCATTTGCCCGTAACGGCACCCGAAGGATCAAGAACCACTGTGGTAGGGGTTACACGAAGATCATACAAAAGGCGTTCTTCTGGATTGAGAGACATCAACGGAAAGTTGGGAGGAAGACCCGAGGATTGCAAGCAGTTTGCCGTGGCGGTTCCACTGAGATCGACGTAAAGTACGTTCACGCCCTTATTGCGAGTCAAGGCAGCCTTCCAAACAGGCATGTTCACTTTACAGTAGGGGCAGGAAGGCGAGAAGACCAGCAATAGTGTCTTTCTACCATTCGTTGCTGTGTTGATAGCTAAATGCTCATGGGATATTGATTCCCCCCTGAAGATGACCATATGCGACCCTAGCGGGGGACCGTCTGCGGCCGACAGGGAGCGAATCCGATTGGTCAGGAGGCGATTATGATGCTGGAGGATCAGATTGACAGCGAGTAGCGCCAGAACCGCCGCGACAAGTAACGCAAACGTAGCAATCTCTAACCCTCTAAATACTGGTCTGGATTCCATGGCAGCGAATGATAGTGTGGGGGGGGGGGGATTGTCAAGAAGTTAAATTCCCTCATTGCTTTAACCGATATTTAGTGTCAGTTTTTCGAGTGAATGAATCTGTCGATATGCGTCGCCTCACCATCGTAAACCGTGCCGCACTGCCGCTGTAGTTTACGCTGGAAAAGCATGCGCGGCCCGCAAACTCGGCCGCGCCTTCGGAGGAATCGCTCGTGACCTGGCTGACTTTACTGATCGGAGCAATTGTCGGAATGTTTTCCGGAGTGGTGGGCATTGGCGGCGGCATCCTATTTGTGCCCGCGCTGGTCTGGCTCTACGGAATGGATCAGCACAAGGCGCAGGGCACCTCGCTTGGCGCGCTGCTGGCCCCGGTGGGCTTGCTGGCCTTCATGGAGTACTACCGCAAGGGCAACGCCGACATTCGCGTGGCAGCGCTGCTGGCGGCAGGCTTCCTGGTCGGCGGATACTTCGGCGCCACCGGCGCGCAGATGATCTCAGAGGTCGTGCTGCGCCGCGTGTTTGCCGGAACCCTGGTCGCCGTGGGCGGATGGATGTTCTTCCACAGCTAGAGCATTTTCCCTGATGGTTTAGAGGGAGGAGCGTTCCCTCAGGGGCTAAGCAGGCTGCGGAAAAAGGCTTGAATTTGAGTCGATGCCTGATTGAAATGCAGCAGGGGCTAAAGCCCACGTTTCTTTTCAGCGGTTCGCGGCCCGACTGAAGTCCTGCCCTGTTACAAAGCTCGCCAGTTTCCTTTGAGCAAGGAGTTTTTCCGCAGCCTGTAAAGCCCTCTTTTATTTTGCGGCATTTGCGGCACACTTAGACTTCGCTCAGTGCAGGCTCTGAAGCCGCGCCCTTTCAAAACATCTAATTAAGCAGAGGCTCCTTAGATCGATTGCACGGGCACTAACGTCAGATCGTCCACCAGACCCACTTCTTTTTGCACGAACGGCTCGCCGTAGCGCACCCCGGCCAGCAAGCCGTAATGGCGCGCCTCGGCAAAGGTGCGCTCGCGAATCTCTTCTTCCGGGACAAACAGACCGCCGCCAGCCGCCTGGTTCGCATACTGCGAACGGTAGGCCATGAGCGCCGCGAGACGCTGCTCGATGAAGGGCGTGATGTCCACGATGAAACTCGGACGCACGTCCGCATAAAGGCTGGCATAGACGATCTTGAAGGGGCGGTGCGGCGGCAGTCCGGTTTCCACCTTGGCCAGGCCGGAGAGAAAACACGCGTCGTAGCCGAGGACGCCGGTGGTGGCGTGGTCCGGGTGGCGCGCCTGCCAGTAGGGGAGGATCACAACCCGCGGGCGCAACTGGCGCAGGACGCGGGCTATTTCGATGCGGTTCTCCAGGGTGTTTTGGACCGCGCCGTCGGGCAGACTGAGCGCCTGCCTGTAACCGACTCCCAGCAGGCGGGCTGCTTGCGCAGCCTCCTGGGCGCGTTCTTCAGCGCTGCCGCGGGTTCCGGCCTCGCCCTGGGTCAGATCGAGAATGGCGGTGCGCAGGCCACGTGCCGCCATGCGCAACAAGGTGCCGCCGCAGGTTTGCTCCACGTCGTCGCGGTGGGCTGCGATGGCTAGAACATCGGCTACGAAGTCGGCAGCCTCGGTGGTCATAGCGCTAGTAGACGGTATTGTTGGCGTCGGTCACGGCGTCCATGTAGGCCACGTCGTAGGCTGTGCCGGAAACCGTCACGTACTGGTTGTCGATCGCTCGGCCGTCCACGGTCGAGAAGATATACACTTGGCCGCCTTGGGCAACATAGACTTTGTGCAAGCCCGTAACCCCGGCTATACCTGTCAGATCGCCCGAGAAAGGCTCGAGTAGCATGACCTTGGCGGTATTTGTGTTGTACATGGTCAGGCAACCATAAGCGAGGCCGCTGTTGATGCGCTCGCCCCGGTCGCATTTGGTCATGCCGATCCAGAGCGTATTGTCGTCGGCCTGCAGCATGCGGCTGGTTGCACCCGCCACTCCATCGCTGATGGAAACAGGGTTCGGGGAGGCGCTGGTTGAGGGAACGATTGTGTTCGTTGTCAGATTCAGTACCGTCAAAAAGCCGCCAAACAAGCCATCGGGCATCTGGTGCTGACCCACAACGTACATTGTGTTGGTGGTGACCAGAGCGTTGCTGGCGCCGGCTGGAACCAGAATGTTGGTAATCGGCGTGGCAAATGCATTGGAGCACGGGGCCAAGTTGCAGGGGAGCAACCCTGACGGCTGGCCGAGGGTGAAGATCATTGGCGCGATCGGCAGCAGAGAAATGGAGGACTTGGAGCCACCACATTCGGGTCCACAGTTCAGCACGTACGCCGTTCCGCCATCCGCGGAGAAGACCGCCTTTACCGGCCGGTCGAAGGTCAGCGGTTCACCGTAGTAGTTGCCGGTTGAGTCAAGGTGATCCGGGCTCTGAGCCTGGAAAAGGCACCAGCCAGGAGCATTTTGCGGCTCACAGTCGATGGCGGCTTTGGGCCAGGTGCTGGGCCCTCCGGAATAATTGAGAGTCTGCGCGGACGTCAGTTGGCGCGGATAGTAGGCGTAATTCGAGTTCTGCACGAAGGCAATAGCCATCGAGCCGCCAGGATTCACGCTGACGCGGTAAACACCGGGAAGGCTAAGCGGGTAAGACGCACCGGTAACCTGATTCACCACGGTAAGAACATGGGCTTGCTGGTTGGCCGCGAAAACCCAGGTGCCATTGCGCGTTGCAAAGATGCTCGAGGAGGGACCGTTCAAACCCGAGACGGTGCCTGAGGTCTTCTCGCCGCCGTAATTGGCAATCGTCAAGCTGCCGTCGCCCGAGCCGTAGACGTATGCCGTTTGTTCCTCCGGCATGCTCTGAATACTGATGGGCAAGGCGCCACCAAATCCGGAAAGGGAAAACGATGCCGGCTGGCCTGTATAGCCACTACGAATGTCGTAATAGGCGTCGACAATCTCCAGCGCACCCTTGGTAAAGGCACTTGGGTTCTGGATCGCAATCACGACACGGTTCTTCAACCCGCTGGGCGGGAGCTGACGGCCAGCGAAATAGGTGGTGCTACCACAACCTGCCAGCGCGGCTGCAACCACCGTGGCGGCTGCGGCGCTCATCCAAAGACTTCTCTTCTTCAAAATCCCTTACCTCGATCGAAAGCGCGGAGTTGGCCGCGGATGATGGCATTCCAAGGGCACTTCGCCCTATAGACTCGTTTGAGCAGGGTCCCGGCTCATCCAAAAGACCGCAAAATCGGCGTCCCGACCCCTGTTGGTGTCCAGCGTATGACTAACGAAGTATAACAAAGCCGCCCACTGCTCTGGCGCGGCTGGCTGGTCTGGCTTAGCATGACAAGAGAATGACCCAGTTTGCCGATATCTTCGCCAACCGCCCCTTGCTCGCCGACGGTGCCATGGGCACCGTGCTTTACTCCCGTGGTGTGTTCATCAATCGCTGTTACGACGAGTTGAACCTGTCGGACCCCGGGCTGATCCTCTCTGTCCATGAGGAATACCTCCAGGCCGGGGCCGAAATCGTGGAAACCAACACGTTTGGGGCCAATCGCATCCGTCTTGCCCGCCACGGCCTGGCCGGCAAGGTGAAAGAGATCAACGAAGCCGGCGTGCGCCTGGCCCGCGCGGCGGTCGAGCATCTCAAAGAAAAGCAGGCGGGCGAAGCCTGGGTGGCCGGTTCGGTTGGCCCCCTCGGCGTGCGCCTGGAGCCGCTGGGAAAAACCGGACTGGATGAAGCCCGCGAGGCATTTTCCGAGCAGATACAGATCCTGGCCGACGGCGGCGTGGACATGCTGATCATCGAAACCATGCCAGCGCTCAATGAAGCCCATGTGGCTTTGCAGGCAGCGCAGTCCATTGCCCCTGACCTGCCGGTGCTGGTCATGGTGACGGTGGATGACGAAAACAACTGCCTGGACGGCTCCTCGCCTCAGCAGGCGGCGGCGCTGCTCACCGAGTGGGGGGCTGGAGCCATCGGCGTGAACTGCTCTACCGGCCCAACCACGGTGCTCACCGCCGTCGAGGCCATGCGCCCGGCCACCACGCTGCCGCTGGCAGCCATGCCGAACGCGGGCATGCCCAGGGCCGTCGAGGGGCGCAACATCTACCTCTGCTCTCCGGAGTACATGGCCAGCTTCGCGCGCAAGGCCATCGCCGCGGGCGTACAGATCGTGGGCGGCTGCTGCGGCACCACGCCCAACCACATTCGCGCCATGCGCTCCGCCATGCGGGCGATCGATGCGCAGGCGCGCGTCACCAGTTCGGGCGCAGCTCCTGCGCTTTGCACCGAGACGCCTCCGGCGCCGCTTGGGGAACGGTCCAAGATCGGTTCGCTTATCGCGAAAGGCACATTCGTCACGCTGGTTGAGATTGTGCCGCCCAAAGGCATCAACTGCGTCAAAGAGATTGAAGGCGCGGGGCTGCTGGCCAGGCTGGGCGTGCACGCCATCAACGTTCCCGACTCGCCGCGCGCCTCGGCGCGCATGAGCGCGCAAAGCCTCTGCATCCAGATTCAACAGCACACCGGCATTGAAACGATTCTCCATTACACCTGCCGCGACCGGAATATTCTCTCCATCCAGTCGGATCTGCTGGGGGCCTCGTCCATCGGCCTGCGCAACATTCTGTGCCTTACCGGTGATCCGCCCAAGCTGGGCAACTACCCCGATGCCACCGCAGTGTTTGACGTAGACTCCATCGGTCTGGTCAACATCGTTCAGCGCCTCAACCACGGCCTGGACATCGGGGCAAACTCCATCGGCGCCAGCACCAACTTCAGCATCGGCGTAGCCGCCAACCCCGGCGTCCCCGATATCGAAAACGAGTTGCGCCGCTTCGCCTACAAGGTGGAAGCCGGCGCCGAATACGCCATTACCCAGCCGGTCTTCGACCTGCGCCTGCTGGAGATTTTCCTGGAGCGCATCAAGGATCATCGCATTCCCGTCATCGCTGGCATCTGGCCGCTCACCAGTCTGCGCAACGCCGAGTTCATGAAGAACGATCTGCGCGTTTCCATGCCCGAGGAGATTATGCTGCGCATGGCCCAGGCCGATACACCGGATGCAGCGCGACGCGAAGGAATCCAGATCGCGCAGGAGATGCTCGAGGCCGTGCGCCCGTTTGTTCAAGGCGTTCAGGTGAGCGCGCCCTTCGGCCGGTACAACGTGGCCGCAGAGGTCATCGCCAGCGTCCTGCCTCAGGGCACCAACCCTATGGAGTAACTGCTATGCCGTCGTTTGAAGAATCGCTCAAGAAGCTGGAAACAATCGTCGATCAACTGGAAAAGGGCGATCTTGCTCTCGAAGAGTCCCTCAAGCTCTTTGAGGAAGGCGTAGGACTCTCCGCGGCTTGCAAGCAGGAACTGGACTCGGCCGAGGGCAAGGTGCAGATGCTGGTGAAACAACGGGACGGCTCGCTCAAGCCGGAGCCTTTCCTGACGGAAAAGCCGCTCTGAGGTGGTGAAACGAGGCAGATCAGGCGACATCTGCGATTCTGAGCAGTTTCCAACCGATTCCTCTTCAGGCCGGTCCGCCGGATGCTTCCATTCTGGGCGCAACTCATCCCAGGATGCAGCAGACTTGCGCTACCCCGCTGCCCGGAGCGTCGATTGCTGCGAACCCCGCCCATCCACCCCGCATACGCTGACTCTTTCCGCTGCGTTGGTTCAGCCTGCGAAGACTCTTGCTGCCAAGGATGGAACGTGCCCGTCGATCTGGTCACCTACGAGAAATATCAGGAGTTGCCCCCGAGCCCATTGCGCGCCCTCATGGATGAAGCTGTGGAACGCAAGCCGCAAGGCGCTGCCATGGCCGCCGGAGCAGAGCCCGCGCATGCCGGCGAGTTCGCGCAGATCAGAATGGACGGCCAAAACCAGTGCCCTCTGCTCACCAGCGACCGGCTGTGCCGCATCCACGCCGAACTTGGCGAGGGACTGCTGTCCGATGCCTGCTCGACATATCCGCGCATTACACACTCGAGCAGCGGCTTGAAAGAGACCGCCCTGGCGCTCAGTTGCCCTGAGGCAGCGCGCCTGGTCCTGCTTACGCCTGACCTGCTCGGGTCAAAGCTGGTGGGCACACGCGGGTCTGCAATGAAGAATAAGGCCGGCGAGACTGTGAGCCGCGACAGCGCCGATAAGCGCGAAAGCCCGCTACCGCCAGACTTCTGGCAGATTCGCGCCGTCGTGGGGTCGTTGGTGCTCAATCGTCTCTGCCCGGTCTGGCAGCGCCTCTTCCTTCTCGACATTCTTTGCCGGCGTCTGGACTCCATTGCGCGGGGCGAGTTGAAACGCAGCACTGCCGAGTTTCTCGTCGATTTTGAAGCCACTGTAGCCTCCGGCGCGTTGCGAGCCGCCATGGACACGCTACCTCTCGACCGCGAGGCCCAGTTGGACGTGGTGCTTCGGTTGGCGGGATTGCTGCTGCACCGCTCCAACGTGCGCCCGCGTTTCGCTGAGTGCATCCAGGCTTTTACGGCCGGCATTGGAAACGGCCCCGGGGCAACCATCGAAAGCCTGACAGCTCAATACACAGTCGCCCACGATTCTTCTTACGAGCCGTTCTTTCGCCGCCATCCTCACATCGTGGAGAACTACCTGATCAACACCATGGTTCGTTGCCGCTTTCCTTTTGGCCGTGATGGAATGAAGGCTGGAGCGCAGCCCCAAATGGCGCGCGAGTCTGCGCTGCTGACGGCACAGTTTGCATTGGTCAAGGGACTGCTGATCGGTGTGGCAGGATTCCACGGCCCGGCGTTTTCAGCCGCGCATGTAGTGCACACGGTACAGTCAGCGGCCAAGCACTTCGAACACCACCCGGAGTTCCTGAATATGGCTCACGGATTGCTTGTAGAGAGCCAGATGAATGGCGCGCGAGGGCTAGCAATCCTGCTCAGGAATGCAAGACCGGGCTCGCCGGCGGCTATTCCTCCAGCGATCAACGTCCCAAGGCCCTCACTCTCGACCCCGCCCGCATGATCGGCATCGAGAGTGGGCGTCAGCCGAGCCAGTGCGGATTGTGCGCGGTCCCATCAAAATTGCTGGTCGTTTTGTACAGCTCGAAGCGGCCTTCCAGTCCGGCCGCGCGGCTGCGCTTCAACAGGCCGGCAAGTTGAGCCGAAGAAAGGGGCCGAAATGTATGCGCCGCTTCCACTGCCTGGTCGAGAACCGCCTGGCTGTCAATTCCCGTAATCTGCGTGGAGACCGGCAGGTTCAGGCAATAGTGCAGGCATTCGATCGGCGTTACCGTCTTGCTATCCACAATGTAGTGATCCCCGAATGCTTTCATGCCCAGAACGCCGATATTCTGGTGCAGAAGAGCCGGCAAAACATCATGCGCAAAGCTGCGGAAATGCTCATCCATCACATTGAGCGGCATCTGCACGGCATCGAAATGAAACTGACGCTTGCGCGCAAATTCCAGCATGCGCAGCAGGACGTATGGATCCTTGTGCCCGGTAAAGCCGATGTAGCGCAGCTTGCCCGCTTTCTTTGCCTCCAGCATGGCCTCCATCGCGCCGCCCTCCGCAAAAATGCGGTCAGGATCTTCCAGCCGAATCACCTCGTGAAACTGCATCAGGTCGACGCGATCGGTCCCGAGCCGTTCGAGCGACTTGTCAATCTGCCGAGCCGCTTCGGCTTTGGTGCGGCCATCGATCTTGGTCATCAGGAAGGTCTTGTTGCGGTACCCGCCCGCGAGCGCCTTGCCCATGCGCAGCTCGCTCACGCCGCCGTTGTAATCCCAGCAGTTGTCCATGAACGTGATGCCGCGGTCGATCGCCTGCCGAACCAGTTGAATGGCTTCCTGCTCCTGCAACCCCGGCCTGCCCAGGTGGTAGCCGCCAAGCCCGATAGCGGAGATACGCTCGCCGGTGCTGCCCAGGATGCGTTTGGGTATCTCAGCCTTTGGTCGATCGCCCGCCGCGGACACTTCAGCGCCTTTCAGCATAGGCGTCAACAGTTGCTCAGTAGCAGCCGCGCCCGCCGCCGCCGTCGCCGTCTTCAGAAAATCTCTCCGCTCCATGATCCCTCACAATGGATGAGGATATAGATGCTCACACTGATTTCGTCAAGAGAGCCTAAATCGCCGTCTATCGCTTCATGGGTTCTGCACTTCAGGATGCCCTCCGAGCCCGCGGCGCAGCCAGGCTTGCATTTGCGGTGAAATCCGCCCCAGTGAGGCGAGATGGAAGATCGGCTTCGACTGCTCGCCCCCAACAATCATTCCATCCGCATCGGAAAGGGCCACCATTGCATCCCCATGGGGAAGGGCAATACTGAACGAAGCCTTGTGCCAGGCCAGACCTCCGTGAACCAGCAGGCAAAGATCAGGCTTCAGAGATTGCGCAATCCGATTCGACTCAAACAGGACATGTGCGCCCGGCCCCAGCTTTGACCAAAGCTCAGCGAGCAGCTGAGGAAAATCTGGAACAGGAGAATCATCATGCAGGGCCGGTGTGGCAAGGAACGCGCGCTGGGCACCTGCGGCCAGATAGCGCGCAGTGTCCGTTCCCTGCCCCGGGGTTGTTTCCTCCCAGAGGGGTTGAGTAACACCGTGGTTGTGGCTGGTGATTTTGACGGCTGTCCAGGCAAACTCCGGCAGCGCGGTGATCAGTCCGCAGACCAGCGCGGTCTTGCCCACGCCCCGATTGCTGCCGCCTACGACTATGATCGCCAACAGCGCTAATCCTTGTTTACTGTTCTCTGCTTCTTCGCCAGCCGTGCCAGCACCGCCTGTTCGCGCAGCACTTGCCTGAGCGGTCGGGCCGGGGTGCCAAACAGCACGCTTCCCGGCTTCAGGCCCTCATTCGTGACCGTCGCGCCGCTGAACACGCCCGCCTGCCCGCCCAGAATCACGCCGGGGCCTATGTGCGCATGATCGCCAATCCCCACCTGCCCGGCGATCACGGCGCCATTACCCACGGTTGAGGAGCCGGAGATTCCGGTAAGCGCCACCAGAATTACGTCTTCGCCGATGTCGCAGTTGTGGCCTACGTGGATGAGGTTGTCGATCTTGGTTCCCCTGCCGATTCTTGTCCGGCGCAGCGCGCCGCGGTCGATGGTCGAGTTGGCGCCAATCTCCACGTCGTCTTCGATCACCAGGGTCCCCTGCTGCGGAAACTGCGTATATGCCCCCGTAGTTTTGTCGCGCACATAGCCAAACCCGTCCGCGCCCAGCACCGCGCCGGCATGAACGACCACTCTGTCTCCCAGGCTGGTTCCGCGATAGAGGGTGGCGCGCGGGTAGATGCGGCAATTCTCGCCGATGCTCACATAGGGGCCGATCACCGCCCCTGCCTCGATGCGCGTGCCGGCGCCAATCGTGGCGCACTCCCCGATCACCGCGCCAGCGCCGATGGTCACGTCAAACCCGAGTTCAACCAGCGCACCGATCACGGCGGTCGGATGGACTCCGGCGGGCTCCACCTCCGGCTTTAAAAGCTTGGCGGCGCGCGCAAACCACAAGCGCGGCTGGTCCGCTTCCACGACACCCACGGCGTGATTGGAAGCGTAGGCTTCGACGCATCCCGCCTTGAGCACCACTGCGCCGGCAGCCCCAGCCAGGGCAGTAACGGCAGAAGCCCTATCCTCCGCAAATACCAGGTCCAATCCGTTGGCCGCGCCCGTAGTCTGGACGCCGGCAAGTTCGATTTCAGGACTGCCCTGCACCTGCGTGCCGCCCAGTTGTTCCACCAGTTCGCCCAGCGTCATGCGTCTCTCCCTTGCGTCTTTTTGGACCTTGAGAAGCGATTTTATCTATGGATGGCTAATACAGTCCCGGCTCCCCTACCGGTCTCGTCTTCCAGCGCCGGTGAATCCACAGCCACTGGTCAGGATAGCGCCGAATCCACGACTCGATTGCCCCGGTGCATAGTTGGGTCGCCACCAGAATGTCGTCTGCCACAACGTCCGTGTGCGGAATCACGACCTCCGGCCCGAAGTGAAGCACGTAGCGTCCCTCGCCCGGCTCCCACAGCATGAACCCCGGCAGCACTGCTGCGCCGGTCTTGCGCGCCACGTGGGCCAGCCCGGTCGCCGTGCAGGCGTCGATCCCAAAAAACTTCACGAACGCGCCCTGCGGCGGTGTCATGTTCGTATCCATCAGGATGCCCACTGTCTGGCCGGCGTGCATGGCGGTCAGCAGTCCACGACCAAAGTCGTCTTTGTGCAGCACGTGATTTCCGTGCATACACCGGATGCCGTTGACGAATGCATCCAGCCGCCGGTTATCCAGCCGCCGAATCACCATGCCCATGGGGTGGCCCATCAGCGAGTGGTAAAAGCTGGACAGCTCCCACGCCCCCAGGTGGCCCGTAATCACCAGCACGCCTTTGCCGCGAGCCTGCGCGGCCATGTAGTGCTCCAGGCCTTCGGTACGCATCCAGTTGCGGGTGTTTTCAGGGGTATAGCGGGTCATCCGGCAGAACTCGACCAGTTGCCAGCCCAGATGGCGATAGACTCCTCGCAAAATGCGCTTCCGCTCTTGCTCCGTGAGCCCGGGCAGGGCCATGGTCAGATTGCGCACTCCCACCCTGCGCAAACGGCCTAGGCAACAGTACACACTCACGGCGAGCAAGCCGCTCAGCAGCCGCGCCAGTCCACGCGGGATACGCCCCAGGCTGCGCGCCAGGGTCACCACCGCCCAATATTCGATTCTCTCGCGCATCGTGGAAGGCAAACACCAGTTTAGAGCAATTTCAGGATTACCGTACCCTGGCAGGATTCACGCGAGATTGCCGCGCCCTGAGGTTCGTGTCAACTTGGTGTATTGCCTTCGAGGTATACCAATCCTGGAATTGCTATAGCCTCCCGGCGCGAGTTCAATCCGCAAGACGCACAAAGGGCGGTCCAGCTAGTGCGGACCGCCCTCAGTGTTTTGCATGATGATCTTTTGCCCGCCCGCGGACTAGACTGTTCCGCGCGCAAGCCCCGCTGCCTTGGCTAGCGGTTTTTGGCCGCCAAAAAGTAGCGGGCCACGGTGCGCACAAATGGAACTGCGCCTTCCGGAACCGCCACGCCAGGATCGTTGCCCTTCAGGATCGTCTCGAAGCTGTGCGGTGCGCCAAAGTAGAGCTCAGTATCTTCTTTGTTCTGGCTCACGCTGGTTCCGTCCAGGTCAACGCCCGCAAACAGCCCTTTACTGCGCGAGTAAGTCAGCAACTCAGCGTTCATACGCCAGTCGGTGGCTGCCTGTCCGTTTCGGCCGACCGGGCCAGCGGCGGCGGCAGCATCGCCACCAATCTTGAACTTGCTCCTGAGCAGATCCTGCATTCCGCGGTCGTTCACGGCCACAAGCACGAGGTCAGTGGACTGGCCGCCGATCTGGAAGCCGAATGAACCGCCAGCCATCCGAATAAACACCGGTGCACTCCAGCCGTGCCCGGTTCGGCAGGTAACGACCCCCTGGCCATACTGACCGCCAAAGACAAAGGCCCCTTTGATCAGGCCGGGAACAACGGCCACGCAGGAGGCTTGCTGAATAATGTTCATGGGGATGCTGCGATCCTGGGCAGACATGATCTGGTCCAGAACGAGTTTGGCTGCGTCGATGCGATTCTGCAAATCCTCCCGCGAGGAAGCCGCAAAAGCGCTACAAGTAAACAAGAAGCAGAGGCAGATCGAAGCTGTGATCTTCTTCATATCCGTATCCTTTCCACTCCGCTGCCTTTTGACGGCGCGGATGTGTGAGCTTTGAATTGAGGCAGTGCATCCCGATGCGGCGGCTTTCAGGGGCAAAGAGCATCCGAAGAAGCGGCAGGCGTCCCTCGGCACATCAACGGGACCTTTTGAAACAGCCTACAGCATCCGCGCATGAACGGGAATACAGCAAACCCAGGCCGGACTCTTGCTGCTAAACAGTCCGTAGCACCGCGACCAACCTGCGCTGGCCGAAATGCAAATACACGCATCTGGAGCCCTTAAGGGCACTCTTGATGCTTTGATGCAGAATTGGACGTGGGGGAGGGCTGATTGGATTCAACACATATCCGATTTCGCAACGAATGCTAATCGGGAGAAAAAATAGGAGTTCCCAGGCATCATTAAACATGCTGCCTGGGAACTCCTTTCCCCAGATCTGCGTTGTTTCTGTTGACAGCATGGTGGAAAACTCTCAAACCCCACAAGAGTACTTAAGGGCTGTGACTTTAAGTAACCGCGAGCCGCATCTCGTCCAGACCGTTGTGCGAGAATCCATTCAGCGCCTTAGTGCTCTCTGCTCTATTTGGATGACTTCTGCGGAGCGAGCGATAGATTCAGCGCTGAAAGAGACAGCTTGATCCGGTTATCGACCCCGGTTTTCCGCATTAACCGGCCAACATAAGCCTTCACGGTCCGTTCCTCGATGCCCATTTGAGTTGCGATCTCACGGTTGGATCGGGCCATCAGGATCAATTCCAGCACCTGGCGCTCCCGGGTGGTGAACCGGGGGGTAGCAGCGGAGGGATGCGTCTCGGGAACCTTGAGCAGCCGGTCAATGAGTTGAGAGAGCAACCGGCGTGGCGCCCAGATAGACCCCTCGGTAACCACTTCGATCGCCTTGCGCACTATCTCCGGACCCGCATTCAAATCCAGGTAGGCTCGGGCGCCAGCGATGATTGAGCTCATCACCAGTTCGTCGTTCCCCGCCGGACCTATTACGATAAGCCGGATGTCGGGGCGCGCATTGCGAATCAGATCCAGAGTTTCCAAACTGGAAGATGAGGCGTGGAGGTCGATGACCAGGTACGCCAACGCTGGACCTGCCAACAACTCGGCAAGACTGCCGATAACCGGAAGCAACTGCTCTCGGCACTCATGGGCAGGCTGGTCGAAAATGCTGGCCAACCCTGCCACGCGGATAGGCTCGTCAGCCACTAATCCAATACGAATTGGGCCAGAAACCTGGTTCTCGGACATCTCGCCTCTCCCGTCAGTTTCCAGCAGGAATGCACCGTGACCGATGCAAATCTAGCAAAACACACACAGACTCAAATGAGCGCTCATCGAAGGCCTTCGGGTCGATGATAACGCCATTCACATTTGTGAATTTTTTGATTTCAATAGAAACCCTCAGGTCATAGCTGCATGAGGAGAGTCCATAGGAGATAACGCGGCTTGCCGCCTGTTTAGCGCTGAAATGGTCGATCATAAGATGCCTGGCGGCTAGCTCCGTGATCCAACGGTCGCTCTGAATCGACATGCATCTCCCGTTTTTGCGGAATTTTCTTCACCGGAGAAAATTCCATACCTTTTGCTCCATCTCACTCATTGATAGTACGAAAGGCATCGGCGCTTGACAATCGAAATCGCTCCCAGGCGGTTCACGACACAGCTGTTTCAGAATGGCGTGCCTTCCATTCCCGGCTATTGTCCGCAGAAAAACCTGCGCCGGGCATCTTCCGCTGTTCCATAATCGCAGCAAAATCTGTAACATCTCCAATGTAAGGCGTAGTACAGTCAGTATTAGTTGCCCCAAGTGAGGTTACCCCATTGATTAAACAGGACATCGTACAGCAAGTCATCAAGCGCACCGGCCTGCCGCGTACCAAGGCAGAGGCAGCCGTGGATACGGTCTTCGAGGGCCTCAAGCAGGCTCTTACCGCAGGTGAGCGCATTGAATTGCGCGGATTTGGTGTTTTCAGCGTACGCGCCCGCAAAACGGGCATCGGCCGCAATCCCCGCACCGGTACCGAAGTCAGCATCGCACCAGGCAAAGCCGTGCGCTTCAAGCCGGGCAAGGAATTGCATTCGCTTGACGCAAGCGTATCGCCCAAGCCCTAACACCACTCCCCGAGCCAAACCTTCCTTCCCCAGGCAGTTTGAGGCGGTGGTCAAGCACGTTCAGTTCTGAGCACAAGGCTCTGGAAGTGTGTTTGACTGACTCCAACCGCTCTCAAGAACGATGAGGAATCCGGTGCGCTCAAATTTTCGGGAGTATGGCCTGCCTGTTGTGCTGCTCGCAGCCAGCGTGGTTACGACCACGGCCAACGGTGCCCGGTTCATGCAGAACTTTCTGGAAGGCATGCCCCCGGTGGTGCGCGACAGCGACCTCTGGCCATGGGGCTGGCTTGGGGACCACCCAGATCTCTACATCAGCGGATGGTCTTTTTCCTTCACGCTGCTCGGCATCTTGCTTGTCCACGAATTTGGCCACTACTTCGCCTGCCGCGCTCACGGTATTCGCGCCACGCTGCCCTGGGTACTGCCTGCCCCCACGCTCAGCGGGACCGCCGGCGCCGTCATCCAGATCAAGAGCCGCATTCCCAACTGTGACGCTCTGATGGATGTGGGCATCTACGGCCCCCTATCCGGCTATATCGCCTCGGTGCTGGCCGTGGCGGTCGGGTTCACGCTCAGCGTGGACGCCCCGACCAGCGCACCCGCCGCCATCGTCCGCTTTGGCGGCGAACCGCTCACCATCCGCCTGCTCCATGAACTGCTGCAGCATTGGGATCCCCAGATACCACCCTTCGACCACATCGTGCCCCACCCCGTGCTCGTGGCTGGATGGATCGGCCTCTTCATCACTTCCCTGAACCTCATCCCCGGCGGACAACTCGACGGCGGCCATATTCTCTACTCCATCTCCCCCCGGCTGCACCGAATCTTCACTAATTTCCTGCCCTTCGTCCTGTTTCTGGCCGGAGCCGTCTACTGGGTCGGCTGGATTTTATGGGGCATCTTTCTCATGGTCCCGGCCATGCGGCATCCCAAGGTCCCGCTTCATGCTGAAGTAAGCCGTGGCCGTATCGCGCTCGGCGTCATCGCGCTGATCATCTTAATTCTCACCTTCACGGCCACTCCCTTCTACGACAACTCCCTGATGCACTTTCTCCACCTGGACCCCTTCACGAACGCGCCCCACTAGCTGCAGGGCAAACGCAAACAGCCGCCAATCCGCCCTTAACTCAAGGCAGATCGGCCGCAATTAAGTTGGCTGGATCAGGTTGATCACAGGTTAAACCGGCTATTTTGAACAAGCCGATAACCCTTCCTGGCAGCGTCGGAGCTTCCAGGGCATATCTAATGCAGGGCGACGAAGCGAAAGAAAGCACGCATCGCGGCTGGCCAAGGTTCACGGCTGGCTCTAACTGCACATTCCCCGCCGGCGCATCTACGGGCGATCACTCTTACTCAGCCGTTGGCGCCAAGAGCCGTTCAGTCGTGCAGTACAACATTGACCAGCGAGCTATGAACAACCATTCCGGCGCCGTTGTAGTCGATGTACCCGAGATCGCGGAACCTGTTCAGGAAGAAGCTGACGCGCGACCTGGTGGTGCCAATCATCTCCGAGAGCGTTTCCTGGCTGATCTTGGCGATTACCGGGTCGGGCTTAGACTCCTGGCCGAAGTTGGCCATCAGCATGAGCAATCTGGCAAGCCGCTTTTCGCTGGAATTGAACAGATGGTCCACCAGATCGGCTTCCATGCGAATGTTGCGGGCGAGCATGTGCTCGAGAAATTGCTCGGCGAAAACCGGCTCGCGATGGAGCAGATCCTGCATGATCGTCTTGTCGATGCGAATGATCGTGCTGGGCTCTATTGCGTAGACGGAGGAGATGCGAAGCTGCTGGCCTGCCAGCGCCGCTTCACCGAAGAAGCTTCCCGCCGGAAGGTGCGCGGTTACGGCTTCCTTGCCGCTCATCGACACGACCGTAAGCTTGACCCTGCCGCTCTGGATAAAGAAGACCGCGTTGGCTGGATCGCCCTGTGAAAAAACGGATTCGCCGATCCCGTATTCGCTCCTCGATCTTCCGGTTATCAGCTTGTTAAGCGGGACCTGAAGGTCGAAGGCGGAACCATGTTCCAGTGATGCGGCAATCCGGCTCGAAACGACCTTCAACTTACGATCCGCAACTGGGGGCGTTGGAAACGAACGGCCCATCGGAATCCTGGGCGCCGTACTCGTCATTGGAGCGTAATTAGTAGCCATGATCGATACCTTTCAATCTCAGTTAGGAGGTACAAGAAGATGAATTACCGTCATCCCTTTGCAAACTCAATATAGCCAAGATACGGGATGGAAATACGCGTGTACATCGGCGAAGACTGTTATTCGCGTAGGCCTTTCCAGCAACTTTCGTAGGGGTTTACTTACAAGGCGGATCAGATTTTCAATTGGTTGAGTTATCTGGCTTTGAATAACTACAGGGCCCTATGTTGCACATTCTCTATCCATGCAAGCAGGGACTGCGCGTATATCTGAAGGCATGATGATTGCTGCCCTACAATGAAATAGAGGCGCAGCAGCGCCTCGGCATTGAGTCTAAGTTAGTCAGGATTTTGTAACACGTATACCGTCTAATTCCGCGGCAATTGACTATTCGGATTCCATACGAGATGTACACCGCTGTCCAGTATCTTCTTGATCGCAGGCACCAGTTCTTCAGAGGCGCTGTTTTTGTTGACATATTCGGCCGCGCCTGCCCGTAGACAGCGCAACGCGTACTGGCTCTCAGCCTGGACGCTCACCATGATCACAGGAAGCTGAGGGTAGATATGCTTTACATCCTTCAACACTTCAAACCCACTTCGTCCTGGCATGTTGATGTCCAGCAACAGTACGTCAGGTTGAGATCCAGCCAACTGGGTCATCACTTCATCCCCGTCGCAGGCCTCCGCAAAATGCGCGCCCGCAAACGCATCGGCCAAAATCTCTCTCAGGCCGCGCCGAACGTTCGCGTGATCATCTGCAATCAGAATATTCATAGTTGCCTTCGCTTCTCGAACCGCAATCAACCTGAAACAACTATACCGGAGCCCTGATGGAATTGATATCAGCGAAGACCGTGATTTTTGTAGGACTTGTACGTTCTCTGCGTAGGATTATTCCTGCATCGCCAGATCAGCCTAATCGATCAGGCTGTGGGTCATGGCGTAGCGGGTAAGTTCGGCATTGCTCTTCATCTGCATCTTTTCCATAATGCGCGCTCGATAGCTGCTGATCGTCTTTACGCTCACATGGAGCCGGTCGCCAATTTCCGTCAACGAAACACCCTCGGCGATCATTCTCATCACTTCGTGTTCACGATCTGAAAGCAGTTCATGCAGGGGCTTGTCGGCGGGCTCATCCAGATTGGATATCAGCTTCTCCGCCAAGCTCGCGCTAATGTAGCGCCCTCCGCTGAGTATCTTCTTCGTGGCGATCGCCAACTCCTCGGGAGCGCTGTCTTTATTGATGTAGGCAGATGCGCCGGCCCGCAGGCAGCGCACGGCATACTGATCCTCGGAATGAACGCTCAGTATGATTACCGGCAACCGCGGGTAGGTGTGCTTTACATCCCGCAGCACGTCCACTCCGCTGCGCCCAGGCATATTGATATCCAGCACCAGCAAGGCTGTGGGTGACTTCTCCAGGTGGCTTAGCACCTCATCCCCGTTGCCGGCTTCAGAGAAGTTTGTGCCGGGAAGTGCATCCGCCAGAATATCTTTCAGGCCGCGGCGTACGACGGCGTGGTCGTCCGCAATCAGGATATGCATGTCTCGCTCCTTTCGGCGCGTGGAACGTCCACTGGAACGCGGATGGTGACCGTCGTCCCGCTTCCTGGGGAACTGGCGATATGCACATCCCCCCCGCAGAATTGCGCCCGCTCTTTCATGCCAAGCAGCCCCAGGGACCCAAGGCCGTTCGTCAGGCCAGTCTCACTGAAGCCAATGCCGTCATCCGCCACAACCAGGAGGATGCTTTCCTCTTCCTGGACCAGGTCAACGCACACCGACTTTGCCTGCGCGTGCCGAATCACATTGGTCATGCACTCCTGGAAGATTCTGAAAGTCGCGGTGGCCCGGTCACCATCCAAGTGTAAATCGACAGGCGGAACAGAGACCTTGCATTGGATACTATTGCGTGTGGCAAACTCGCTGGCCTGCCATTCAATGGCCGCCGCCAGGCCAAGGTCATCCAATACTCCGGGCCGCAATCCGCTGCAGATAGTCCGCACCGATTTCACACCATCGTTGATCGACTGAACCGATTCCTTTAGTCGAGCAAATATCTCAACTTCCGACTCAGGCATATGACGAGTCATCCAGGTCAAATCCATTTTGATGGCGGTCAGAATCTGCCCGATCTGATCGTGCAGGTCGCGTGCCACGCGCTTGCGATCTTCTTCGCGCACCACCTGCAGGCGTTCAGCCAGCGCCCGCAGTTGTTCTCTCTGCAACACCAGCGACTCTTCTCCACGCTTGCGTTCCGTTATGTCGCTATTGATCACCAACACCCGGGGCGCTTGGTCGCGCTTGCCCCACTGCAATGCCCAGCGGCTGGCTACCACAATGCGCTTGCCGTCCTGGGCGACCGTCGTCAGGTCCCCTTCCCAGTGACCAACGCGCATCAGTTCCGCTCTTATCTCCTCCATCGGCTCCGGAAACTCGGTATGCAGCAGATCGTGCGAGATTTTACCCGCGGCCTGGGTCTTGGAGTAGCCCAGCATTGCCTCTGCCCCACGACTCCAAAAGAGAACCGTTCCCTCCATGTCGATCACAAAGACCGAGTCCTGGGTGAGTTCCAGCAGAGCAGCCTGCTCCGCAGTCTCTATCTGCTCCTGCCGCCTTCCCGCGACGTCGCGAAATATCAGCACCACGCCTATGACTTTTCCTTCGCCGGCGAGAATTGGCGCGGCGCTGTGCTCAACAGCAATTTCCCGGCCATCCCTGGTGACCAGAGCCACATGGTTGGCAACCGCCAAAACATGCTTGTCATGAAGTACACGAAGCACTTCGTTGTCCGCGGTCATGCCGGATTTTTCATTGATGAGCTTAAGCACGTTCCCGATTGGCTGGTTTAATGCTTCCTCCGGTTGCCATCCGGTCAGAGTAGCGGCCACCGGGTTGAGGAAGGTGACTCGAGCCTCGCTGTCGGTTGCTATCACTCCCTCGCCAATACTGCCGAGAGTAGCGGTCCATCGCTCCTCACTCTGCAGCAGTCTTGTGCCCAGTCTCTCCACGTGGTACCGAGTGAAGAAGGCAAGCACAATCCCAAACACAAGGCCCAGGCCAAGACAGCTTGTCACCATCAGGTTCCATCGCAGGTGCGCGGCTTGAACGCACCCGCGTCGCAGCCCTTCTTCCACACTTTGAAACTCCGCGATCTGCTCTCGAATCGCATCCATTCTCAGTTTGCCTTGCTGGTTCTCATAGAGCGTGGGGTCGGCTTTGTCCGCACGGCGAAGGGCGATAATCCCGTTTGCGTACGTCTCCCAGTTCCTGTATCCGGCTTGAATGATCTTCAGCCGCTCCTGTTGCGGTAGATTGCCCTCGATCAGTCGATTTAGAGTCTCGAACTCGGAGCCGGAACTCTTTGTGCCCTCCAGATAGGAATGAAGGAAGCTCTCGTCGCCGGTTGCAATGTATCCACGCGTGCCGGATTCCATATCAACTAACAGCATGAGCAGATGCCCGGATTGATCAAGGACCTGATCGGTATGATCAACCCACTGCATGGATTTGTTCAAGTCAAAGGTTTCCCACAGAAGCAATGCGGCGAGCACCGCCGTGGCAATTATGGGGACCACAATCACTCGGTGGAGCAACGATTTTTGTTTCAAATAATCCATCGTAACCAATCACTCCCTTTTGGAGGACGAACCGACCCATCTACTGACAGACACTGAGGGCTTCAACAACGACACCGGGGCGATTTCGATTGCGAGCGCGATGAGATAAGAGGTTTGCTCCTCAAAAGCGGCACTGCAGCTTGGTGGGCGTGAGACACACGATGGCGTCTGCTGGTTTTGACAGTGGAGTTGCCACAACCAGCGCAGTTTCGTCGCCGGTTATCAAGGTCACGCTTGGCAGTGCAAAGCTGGACCGGAAGGCACACTCGGACTTGCAGCTAAACCTGTCTGCCGTAGCATATATCTCAGGGTCTCATAAACGCGGGAAAATGACAGTTCAATATAGCTCACCTAATTAAGCCGGCTCCGGGAGCACACACAACGGCCTATGCACGCGTCGGCCTAGTTCTCCTCACATCAACCGCAGCGCATCCACATCCACCACCAGATTGCGCCGGGGTACGCCCGCTGTTTCCGCATGAGCCAGCATGCCGCGCAGCGCCGCATTCAGCGCCCGCCGCGACTGCGCCTTCAGAATCATGTGAAAGCGGTATACGCCCTTGATGCGCGCAATCGGCGCAGTGCACGGCCCCAGCACGCGCACGCCTTCAATCGGCGCACGCTGAAACCACTTGCCCAGCTCTGCGGACCACCCCGCCGCTTCTTCCAGCTTCGCCGACTGCACCAGCACATTGGCCAGCACGCCAAACGGCGCATAGTGCATCCAGCGCCGGTATTTCAACTCGCGCTCCGCAAAGCTCGCGTAGTCGTGCGTGGATGCGGCCACAATCGCGTAGTGGTCCGGGTAGTACGTTTGCACCACCACACGCCCCGGCGCATCGCCCCGTCCGGCCCGCCCTGAAACCTGCGTCATCAACTGAAAAACCCGCTCCGCCGCGCGAAAGTCCGGCATGGACAACGCGTGATCGCAACCCACCACGCCCACCAGCGTAATGCCGTGAATGTCGTGTCCCTTAGCGATCATCTGCGTCCCCACCAGCAGGTTGATCTCCCCCGAGTGCAGCCGCGCCAGCAGCCTCTCCAGGTCGTAGCGGCCGCGCACTGTGTCGCGATCCATCCGCCCGATGCGCGCGCCAGGGAAGATCTCCCCCAGCCGTTCTTCTCCCTGCTGCGACCCAGCGCCCAGGTAGTAAAGGTGCTCGCTGTCGCACTTGGGGCAACGCGCCGGAACAGCGCGCCGGAAGCCACAATAGTGGCACTCCAGCCGCTGCCCCTCGCGCGCCACCTCGGCCTCTTCAACTGAAGACGGCTTGTGATGCGTCAGCGCAATGGCGCAGTTCTGGCATTCCAGCTTGTCGCCACACGCCCGGCAGATCACGGCAAACGAGTAGCCCCGCCGGTTCAGCAGAATCAACGCCTGCTCCCCGCGATCCAGCGCGGCCTTGGTCTGCTCAATCAGCGACCGCGAAAAGAGCTGTTCCTTGCCCGTCTCCTGAAACTCGCGCCGCATGTCGATCAGTTCCACTTCAGGCAGCGGCCTGTTCATCACCCGGTCTTTAATCTCGATGCGCGTGTATTTACCCTGCGCCGAGTTCTGCCAACTCTCCAGCGATGGCGTCGCCGAACCCAGCACCACCACCGCCCCCGACAGCTTGGCCCGCACCACGGCCACATCGCGGGCATTGTAGCGCGGCGTCTCCTCCTGCTTGTAGCTCTGGTCGTGTTCCTCATCCACCAGAATCAAGCCCAGGTTCTGCGCCGGAGCAAAAATCGCCGACCGTGTCCCCACCACAATCGGCGCTTCGCCCCGCTTGATCCGCCGCCACTGTTCGCTGCGCTCCTCGGGTGTCAGCGCCGAGTGCAACAGAGCCACCTTCGATCCAAATGCGGCGTCCAGCAGCCCCACCGTCTGCGGAGTCAGCCCAATCTCCGGAACCAGCAGGATCGACGCCAAGCCTCTGTCCAGCGCGCGCTGCATCGCGGCCAGGTAAACCGCCGTCTTGCCCGACCCAGTCACCCCGTGCAACAGGAACGGCTTGAAGCTCCCCAGCGCCACCACCACGCTGGCCAACGCGTCCATTTGTGGCGCATTGAGGTCAAACGGCTCCGCAACCGGCTTGATCCCGCCCATACGAAACTCCGCCGCTCGATCTTCGATCCGCACCAGCCCCCGCCGCACCAGCGTCTGCAAGGTGGAGGAAGGCAGGTCCCGGTTCCGCAGTTCAGCTAGCGGAAGTTCCCCATCGCTGGCCGCCAGTTCCGCCAGAATCGCCTGCTGCTTCTCAGTCAGCGAAGGCAACCGCGCCTCGGGAATCAGCACGGCGAATCGCTCCGTGCGCCGCGCATCGCGCTCGACCGCCGTCGTCTCCCGCGCAATCCATTTCTTGCGCAGCAGCCCCACCAGCAGCGGCAGCGTGGCTGCGGTCGCCGTGCGCAGCGTGGACACTTTCACCGCCTCGCCCTCGGCCAGCCGCGTCAGGACCCGAAACTCCATGTCCTGCTCTTCCTGCGACAACTTCCCCCGCCGCTTCGACTTCCCGCGGGTCGAATCCCCGTCCAGAGCGCCCGCCAGCACATCCCGCCCCAGGTCGGAAATCCGGTAATAAACCGTCCGCCGAACCTCCGCCATCAGCGGCAGCATCCCCCGCAGAACCTCGCCCAGCGGAGCCAGGTAGTACTGTGCCATCCACTCCGCAAGCCCCATCAACTGCTCATCCAGCAGCGGCTCGTCGTCCAGCACCGCCTGCAGGTATTTCACCTCAAAATCAGCAGGAGCCTTCGTCTTCAGCCCCGTCACCACCCCAATCAGCTTCTGGTTCCCGAACGGCGCAATCACCCGCGCCCCCCGCTGCGGACACTGCCCGTCGGGCACCGCATAGGTGAACGTCTGGTCTAGCGGAACAGGCAACGCGATCTCGCAGTAGTCAGGCATGGCAGATAAGCTCCAGTGTAATGGGGGGACCATCCCGGCGGCCGCCCTAAAGCATCGGTCTGGTAAGTGCCAACTCCTCAATTTGCCCTTTTCCACCGCGCCCCAAAGTGAAATACTCGCGCCATGAGATTGATTAAAAACTCCATCCCTGCCCTTGCCGTTCTGCTTCTCGCGTTGCCAGTCGCCGCCCAGGAAAAGCCCGCCCTTCCCGCCGCCGACCCCCTCCACGCCTGGGTGCAGGGCAACGATCCCGCCGGGCTCGAATCCTGGGTCAACAAGCGCCTCGACGACGAAAAGGCGGACATCGCCAAGCTCCTCGCCGTTACCGGCCCGCGCACCGTTGAGAACACGCTGCGCCCCTTCGACGATGCCGAAAATCAACTGGCCCTGGCCGGCAACAACGCCTACCTGCTCTACTCCCTGGCCGACGCCGCTCCCCTCCGCGACAAGGGCCAGGCCATGACCGCAATGGTCTCCTCGGCAAACACTGACCTGAACCTCAACAAGGCCGTATACGAGGCCCTCTCCGCCATTCCCCTGCCCGCCAACGACCCGGCCACCCGCCACTACCTTGAGCGCACGCTGCTCGAATACCGGCTCTCCGGCGTGGACCGCGACGACGCCACCCGCGCCAAAATCCGTGCCCTCCAGGACAAGATCACCGCCCTCTCGCTCACCTTCGGGCGCAACGTTTCCGACGGAACGCTGAAGATCACTGCTACGCAATCCGAGTTCGACGGCCTGCCCGCCGATTACATCGCCCGACACAAGCCCGCCGCAGACGGCACCGTCACCCTCACCACCGATGAGCCGGATGTGGACCCGGTGATGACCTTCGCCAAAAGCGACGCCCTGCGCCGCAGAATGTACCTGGCCTATCATGGCCGCGCTTTCCCCACGAACGGTCCGGTGCTCCGCGACCTGCTCACCGCCCGTCAGGAACTAGCAACCACCCTCGGCTATGCCCATTACGCCGACCTCGCCACCGCCGACCAGATGATCGGCTCAGCCGCCGGTATCGAGCGCCTCCTCAAGGACGTGGACGAAGTCTCTCGCCCCGCCGCCCAGCGCGAATACGGCCAGTTACTCGCCTTTGCCCAAAAGCAGCAGCCCGGCCTTCAGGCCATCTCGCAGTCCGACGTGAGCTTCTGGAGCGAGCAGTATCGCCGCGCGCAGTTTGCCTTTGACGCCCAAAGCGTGCGCCCCTACTTCCCTTACGCCCAGGTGCAGGACGGCATCCTCAAGACAGCCGCTCGCCTCTTCCACGTTTCCTTTAAGGCAGTCCCCAACGCAATCGTCTGGGACAAATCCGTTGACACCTTCGACGTCTTCGACGCGGTCCCCGCTAGCGAAGGCAAACTGCTCGGCCGCATCTATCTCGACATGCATCCGCGCGAGGGCAAGGACAAGTGGTTCTCCTCCTCGCCGGTGGTTCCCGGTATCGGCGGCCGCCAGGTTCCTGAAGGCATGCTGGTGTGCAATTTCTCCGGCGGCACGGCAGGCGACCCCGGCCTCATGCAGTACGACGAGGTCGTCACCTATTTCCACGAGTTCGGCCACCTCATGCATCACATCCTGGGCAGCCAGGGCCAGTGGTCCGGGCAGGGCGGCTTCAATGTCGAGGGCGACTTTGTTGAGTCCCCTTCCCAGATGCTTGAAGAAATGTTCCACTCGCCCGCCATCCTTCAGTCCTTCGGCAAGCACTACCAGACCGGCGAGATCATTCCCGTCGCCCTCGTTGCCAAAATGAACGCGGCCAGCGCCTATGGACGCGGCCGCTGGCTACAACGTCAACTGATCTTCTCCAGCTACTCGCTCCAGGTGCACAACCAGGCCCCGGCCGGCATCGATTTCGATGGCCTGTTCAACGCCGACATGAAGCACTTCAGCCCCTTCGCGCTGGTCGAGGGCGACCACTTTTTCGCGGCCTTCACTCACCTCACCGGCTACACGTCGAACTACTACACCTACGTCCTCGACAAGGTCATTGCCATCGACTTCTTCTCGCAGTTTGACAAGGCCAACCTGCTCGATGGCCCCACGGCCATGCGCTACCGCCGCGCCGTCCTCGAGCCCGGAGCAAGCAAGCCCGCCGCAGACCTGGTCAAGGACTTCCTCGGCCGCCCCCACCAGATGGACGCGCTCAAACTCTGGATGAACGAGGAGTTCCAGCCTGCCCTGTCAACCGCCGCCAACTAAGGCGAATAGCCCAACCCAGGACGAAATCCCCGTGCCCCATCCTTGCGACTTGTTTCTGTCGCAAGGGTGGGACAGAACGAACTTCCCCGCAGTTTTCCTATTTCCCACTTCTGTTCACGGATCACTGTCCACGGTCCACCGTCGCAAAGTACAATTCATTCCGATGACACCCAAATCTTCAACCACGTCCGCTGCCGCGTCAGGCGCTTCTAGGGGCGCCTCAAAATCCACCCGCCCGCTCATAACGCTGTCGATCGACATCGGCGGCTCCGGACTGAAGGCCATGCTTCTGGACCCGTCAGGCAAGCCAGTCAGCGAGCGCCAGCGCGTTGCCACACCCGTCATACCCACACCCCTGGCAGTGCTCAAAGGACTGGACCAATTGCGGGAGCTGCTGCCTAAATTCGACCGCGTCTCAATCGGGTTTCCCGGCGTCATCAAGCAGGGCATCACCTGGACAGCCGCCAACCTCCACCCCAAATGGGCGGGGTTTCCTTTGCAGGATGAACTCAAGAAGCGCTGGAAGAAGCCAGTGCGCGTCATCAACGATGCCGCCGTGCAAGGCTATGGAGCCATCCACGGCAAAGGCGTCGAGATGACCCTCACGCTCGGCACCGGCATGGGCTCAGCACTGTTCACCGATGGCCGCCTCTGTCCCGGCATGGAACTCGGCCACCACCCCTGGAAGACCAAGACCTATGAGGATTACCTGGGCCGCCGCGGGCTCGACAAGTTCGGCAAGAAAGCCTGGAACAAGTTCCTCAAGCAGGCCATCGCCCAAACCCTGGCCACCTTCAATTGGGACCACCTCTACATCGGCGGCGGCAACACCAAGAAGATCGACTTCGTGATGCCCGAGAACGTCACTGTCGTCCCTAACGAAAAAGGCTTGCTGGGCGGCGTTGCCCTCTGGCGCGAATGGGATTAAGGTGGATCGCGACAAACAGTGGCGACTCGATACTGCCAGTCGCCTCAAAGGAATTCGACTACAGCGACAGGAATGGCGGGCTCCAAGCACAAATTGGGATCACGACCACTGCGCCGCATGCTGGGCTGAATTCTCAGATTCTGACGCTCCCGAAATTCAGCATCGGGGGTACACAACATGCGACGACTACAAATTTGGCGCTGGCTACGAATGGATCTGCGATAAGTGTTTCACTGACATGAAGGGCGAAATGGGCTGGAGTCTTGATCATTCAGTCGGCTGCTAGGTGAGTGTCGGGCATAGATTTGTGACGGAGCCTACAGCAGGGTCGTTGTGTTCTGTTTTAGGTTCGATTCATGGGCCAGAACTTCATTCCTGACACGGTCAACCAGACGCTTCTGTTTCCCCCATCGCTTCACGATT
>CAIKND010000111.1 GCA_903828675.1 uncultured Acidobacteriaceae bacterium | reverse complement strand
TTTCCAAACCGCAACGAGGGTGCCCACGGTCCCTCGCTTTTGGGGACCGTGGATGACAGCCTCCAATCCTCCCACCAGATCACTCCCCTAGAAGTCGGCCTTTCGGGCGGGTGGCCCCGATCCCTCAGTCATTTCCAAACCGCAACGAGGGTGCCCACGGTCCCTCGCTTTTGGGGACCGTGGATGACAGCCTCCAATCCTCCCACCAGATCACTCCCCTAGAAGTCGGCTTTTCGCTTGCTATCCGGTGTCACCGTGCTCCGAATTCATCATGACCGCCAAACAAGACAAAATGGACTCCCGATTTCGGCCCCTTTTGCATATAATTACGCCTCATTGGCGCACAATATTCTTATGGTCATCTTCCGCCCAAATGAATCCCTCGCCGCGCCAAAGGCAAGCGGACGCCGGACCAGGTACCCCACCCCCCTCCCTCCTCCCTCCCTACCCACCCCCCCTCCCTCTCGTGTCATAATGCGGAACGATGAAATTGTGAAGCTGCGGGCCAGCCGCGCAAGCGCCTTCAACGCTCAATATCCCGCGATCGGCGCGCTCTCTGAGGTTCCTCCGATACAATAGTCTTCAAGCGCCTGCCGCCCAGGGACACGAGTCCTTCGGTCGCCAGGCGCGTTGGAGTATGGATGCTAGCCCAAAATCTCTTTGAAGCCCTCACATTTGATGACGTGCTGTTGATCCCCGCGTATAGCGAGGTCGTCCCGGTTCAAGTCAGCACACAGACCCAGTTGACCCGCGACATTACCCTCAATACGCCGCTCTTATCTTCTGCAATGGATACCGTGACTGAGTCGCGCATGGCCATCGCTATGGCCCAGCAGGGCGGCATCGGCATCGTCCATCGCAATCTCACCATCGCCGACCAGGCCGGTGAAATCGACAAGGTCAAGCGCTCTGAGAGCGGCATGATTGTCGATCCGGTCACAATCGGGCCAGATCAGATGATCGGGGACGCCCTCGAGGTGATGCGCCGCTACAAAATCTCCGGCGTTCCTGTCACGCGCGGCAAAAAGCTGGTCGGCATCCTCACCAATCGCGACCTCCGCTTTGAAACTCGTACTGATATTCCCATCGGCGACGTGATGACCAAGGACAACCTCATCACCGTGCCCGTTGGCACAACGCTTGAAGAGGCCGAGCTGATCCTCCACAAGCACCGCGTGGAAAAGCTCCTCGTAGTCGACGATCAATACAATTTGAAGGGCCTCATCACCGTCAAGGACATCCAGAAGAAACTCAAGTATCCCAACGCCAGCAAGGACGAGAAGGGCCGCTTGCGTGTCGGCGGAGCCATCGGCGCCACCGGCGACTTTCTTGAGCGCGCAGCCGAGCTGATTAACGCGCGCGTAGACGTGCTCGCCATCGACTCTGCCCACGGCCACTCTTCGAGGGTTCTCGAAGCGGTGCGCGAGTGCAAGAAGCAATTCCCCAACGTCGGGCTTTTGGCCGGCAACGTGGCCACCTACGATGGCGCGCTAGCTCTCATCGACGCCGGAGCCGACGCCATCAAGGTCGGCATTGGCCCCGGCTCCATCTGCACCACCCGCATGGTCACCGGCGCCGGCATGCCACAGATCACTGCCATTGCTGAGGCCTACCGCGCAGCCGCCCTGCATGGCATTCCCGTCATCGCCGACGGCGGCATCAAGTACTCCGGTGAAATCACCAAGGCCATCGCCGCAGGAGCCAGTTCGGTCATGATCGGCTCCCTCTTTGCCGGCGTTGACGAGAGCCCCGGAGAAACCATCCTCTACCAGGGCCGCAGCTTCAAGAGCTATCGCGGCATGGGCTCCCTCACTGCCATGAGTCAGGGATCGGGTGAACGCTATTTTCAGAGCACCGCCGACCTGGCCAGCGCGGAGCTAGGCAGCGAGGGTGTGGTGCAGCGTGAACGCGCCAGCCAGAATCGCCTTGCCAAGTTTGTCCCCGAAGGCATCGAGGGCCGCGTTCCTTACCGTGGGCCACTCGAGTCCATGGTCTTTCAGCTCGTGGGAGGACTCCGGTCCGGCATGGGGTACCTGGGCTGTTCCACCGTTACGGAACTCCAGGAGAAGGCGCAGTTCGTGCGCATCTCCGGCGCGGGCCTCCGCGAGAGCCACGTGCACGACGTCATCATCACTAGGGAAGCTCCGAACTACCATGTCGAGTAACGAGCGCGGCTTCAAGTTCTGGTTGAGTGCGTGGTGGCCGGTCGTAGCCGGAGTCGTCGTCATTGCCTTCGAGTCGACCGAGTTCATGGGAGCTGACAACACCTCCACCCCCATGCGAATAATATTCGAAGCAATCTTCGGCCCCGTCAGTGGTGCCCGTTGGGAGATCATCCACCACTACATCCGTAAGTCCGGACATTTTTTAGGTTATGGTGCCATCGGACTCGCTTGGCTGCGGGCTTGGTGGATGACTCTATCCCATTCCAGATTCCTGTATGACGCTTTGTTAGCGCTTTTCGGGACAGCCCTGATTGCCAGCGTTGACGAGTTCAACCAAACCTTCCTCCCCAACCGCTCGGGATCACCCTGGGACGTCCTGCTCGACTGCTGTGGTGCCATAACCCTGCAATCGCTGGTCTATATCTTTATGCGCACATTCAGGCCCAAACGCCTGGCCAGAGCGGCCTAGACATTCAATTTGACATCGCATATCGCGGTCCGCCCACGGGGCACGCGAACCCCAAAGTTGCAGGTGTTAGGCGTTTACATAGACAATTCCGAAACACAAATACGGGCGCATCCCTTTAAGGGACGCGCCCGTGTGACCCTCCGAGCAAGGGAAAGAACCGCATGAGAGATACCGCCCTAGGCGGCGTCTACTTTGGTATCTTCCTTCTTCTGTTCTTCTAACTGCTTTTCCAACTCGGCCCGTTTCTTGGCCTTGGTGTCCTCGCGCTTCTGACGCTTGGCATCCAGTTGCTTCTCAGCGCCCAGCAGTTCGATGAAGGCCTTCTCACCACCGTCGCCTTGCCGGAAACCGGCGCGAACGATACGAAGATAACCGCCCTGACGATCGCCATAGCGCGGAGCTACAACCTCGAAAAGGCGGGTAACCGACGTGTCGGTCATGAGAAAGGAAAGAGCCTGACGACGCGAGTGGAGATCACCTTTCTTACCAAGAGTGATCATTTTTTCAATCAGCGGACGGACTGCCTTGGCCTTTGCCACAGTCGTCTGAACGCGATCCTCTATGATGACGGACGTAACCAAATTGCGCAGCAGAGCGCGACGGTGGCTGGTATTACGTCCGAGCTTGAATCCTGCATTGCGATGGCGCATGATGCAACTCTCTTTCGGAATTTTCTCTTACCGCTTGATTACTGCGGTGGAATGCGTGCTGGCATCGGGCAGGTGTATTGGCCGGCCCGACTATGCCTGGCTTTAGAAATTCTCGGTTTCAGTGGGCAACTGCAGATCCACCGAATCCAGCGGTTCATCTTCGTCGTCGTAGTGACCATAGCTAGCGGCCAAGGCGGTGGCGGGCGGAATGCTCGTCGGCCCGGGTACCGCGTTGCCGTTCTCGTCTATCTTCATGCCCAGCGAAAGACCCATCTGCGCGAGTATCTCTTTGATCTCGTTCAGGCTCTTCCGACCGAAGTTCTTCGTCTTCAGCATCTCGGCTTCAGTTTTCTGCACCAATTCGCCGATCGACTGAATGTTGGCATTCTTCAGGCAGTTGTAGCTACGGACTGAGAGTTCCAGCTCTTCTACCGAGCGGTTGAGGTTGTCGTTGCGGAGCAGAGTGCGACCTTCTTCGCCGCGTCCCTCGGCTTCGATTTCCTCTTCGAAGTTAATGAAGATGTTCATGTGGTCCTTCAGCAGCTTCGCGGCCAGGCCAACAGCATCAGCAGGCAACACGGCTCCGTTGGTCCACACTTCAAGCGTCAGCTTGTCATAGTCGGTAATCTGACCCAGACGAGCCGCTTCCACTACGTAGTTCACGCGCCTTACTGGCGAGTGAACCGAATCTACAGGAATGAAGCCCAGGCCGAGGTCGGCGTCGAAGTTCTTGTCGGCGGAGATATAGCCGCGCCCGCGCTTCAGGCGCATTTCCATATCCAGCTTGCCGCCTTCAGATAGCGTCGCCAGATAGATATTCTTGTCGAGAATTTCCACATCGCCATCGGCTTCGATCATACCCGAAGTCACAACGCCGGGCTGGTCCGCGCGCAAATAGAGGGCCTTCGGGCCTTCGCCCGACAGCTTGAAGGGAACCTGCTTCAGGTTCAAGATGATGTCGGTCGCGTCTTCAACCACGCCGGTGATCGACTGGAACTCGTGAAGTACGCCCTCGATGCGAATCGCAGTTACTGCCGCCCCCTCAATCGAACTCAGCAGAGTGCGGCGCAATGCGTTGCCAATTGTGGTGCCAAATCCGCGCTCAAACGGCTGGGCGCTGAACTTGCCAAATGTGTCGGTAAGCGTGTCGGCATCGACTGCCAGCCGCTTCGGCTTTTGAAATCCTCTCCAAAGCATATCTGTCTCTCGTTTCCCGCGCGGCATGTACGTCGCGATGCATTTTGCGGCGGCCGCGCAAGTTCTCCTTCGTTTGAAATGCAGTGAACACCGAACAGTAATCAGCGGTCAGAAATAAAACCCATCCGGGCAACTGCTGACCACTGTTATCTGTCCACTGCTCACTGTTACTTGCTGTACAGCTCCACGATCAACTGCTCGTTGATCGGCAGGTTGATGTCCTTGCGCTTCGGCAGAGAGAGCACGCGACCGGTTAGTGTCTCGAAATTCATTTCCAGCCAAACGGGCAGGGGGTTCTGCGAAGCGTACTGTGCGCCTTGCTCCACAATCAGCAGTTTCTTGGCGTTCTCACGGATGGCGATCTCATCTCCCGCGTTTACCTGGTAGGAAGGAATGTTCACCTTACGACCATTCACCGTGACGTGGCCGTGGCGAACCACCTGGCGAGCCTGGCGACGGGAGATAGCAAAGCCCAGACGGAAAGCTACGTTGTCCAGACGCCGCTCCAACTGCTGAATGAGCAATTCGCCGGTCACGCCCTGTGCGCGATTGGCCTTCTCGTAATACTCGCGGAACTGGCCTTCCAGCGTAAAGTACATACGCTTGGCCTTCTGCTTTTCGTGCAATTGCAGACCGTAACCAACAATCTTGGCCTTGCGGTCCTTGCCGTGCTGGCCGGGAGGAAAGTTGCGCTTCTCCAGCGGGCAGCGGTCGGATAAACATTTGGTGCCCTTCAAGAACAACTTGGTGCCTTCGCGACGGCAAAGGCGGCATACTGCTCCGGTATAACGTGCCATTTCTTCTCCTGATTTCGGATGACGGCCGGTTTACGTGTCTCGGAGGACATTTCGTCCCGGCCCGTGATTCAGCTCTAAGTTCTCAGCTCGCAGTTCTTAGTTATCTCGAGCAGAGGGCACTCGATGAACCAAGAACTGCGAACTAACGAATTTTCTTCTTAGACCCTACGCCGCTTTGGCGGACGGCAGCCGTTGTGCGGCACTGGCGTCACGTCGCGGATCGAACGCACTTCAATCCCGGCGGCGGCCAAGGCGCGAATCGCCGACTCACGGCCCGAACCCGGACCGGCAACCCTTACATCGACCGCACGCATGCCGTGATCGCGGGCCATGCTGGCGGCATTTGAGGCCGCCTGCTGCGCCGCGAAAGGCGTGCCCTTGCGCGATCCCCGGAAGCCTAGAGAGCCTGAACTCTTCCAACTCAGCGTGTTGCCCACTTGGTCGGTAATGGTAACGATAGTGTTGTTGAACGAGGCCTGAATGTGCGCAATACCAAACGGCACATTCTTGCGCTCGCGCTTTTTGAACTTCTTGTTCTTGCCGGCCTTGCCAGCTCCGCCCTTCTGCTCTGGTTTCGCCATTTAGGTTTTACCCGTCGCTTTCTTTTTGCCGGCAACTGTGCCCTTGCGCGGGCCCTTGCGGGTGCGGGCGTTGGTATGGGTGCGCTGACCGCGAACCGGCAGCGACCGCCGATGACGGTTGCCACGATAGCTTTGAATATCGATGAGGCGCTTGATGTGCATCTGGACGTCCTTGCGAAGGTCGCCCTCAACGTCACCCTGGTCCTCAATCACCTGACGGATGCGGTTTACCTCGTCTTCGCCCAGATCCTGGATCTTCTTGAAGGGGTCTACATTCGCCTTCTCCAGTATCTTCAACGCGCGCGGGTTGCCGATCCCGAAGATGTATGTGAGCGCGATCCGTGCCTGCTTGTTGCGAGGCAGATCCACGCCAGCAATGCGTGCCATTTGAATTCCTTTGCCGCTTCAGGTTGTGTGCCCCCGGCCTCAACCGGTTCGCACGGGTTATGCTTCCCGCCTCCTGGGGTTCATCGCAAGCCTTAACTCAGGCTAACTAGCCCCTTGCCGAAAACGGCTGTTGGAGGGTTCCGCCGGTGCCAAAGTGCTCTAACCTTGGCGCTGCTTGTGCTTTGCGTTTTCGCAGATCACCCTTACCACACCGTGGCGCGTGATGACTTTGCATTTCACGCAAATCTTCTTTACAGATGCTCGGACTTTCATTATTGCTGCCCTTCTCCGCGCCTAGAATCCAGACGCGGCTTCTTCAAAAATCACTTGTAGCGGTACACAATCCGTCCGCGGTTCAGGTCGTAGGGACTCAGCTCTACGGCCACGCGATCGCCGGGCAAGATGCGGATGAAGTTCTTTCGCATCCGCCCCGAAACATGGGTCAGCACCTCGTGATTGTTCTCGAGTTTGACCTTGAACATGGCATTCGGCAGAGTCTCAACTACTACTGCCATTACCTCAATCGCGTCTTCCTTCGACAAACCGCATCCCGCTTCTGCCGGACCTATGTACTAGCCTTCGTACCGGTACCAGCCTGTTAGCCCGAGCCTGCTACTCGGTTAATACTCTCGCCCCGGTGGCGGTCACCGCCACCGTGTGCTCAAAATGAGCACTCATGCTTCCGTCTTTGGCTACTGCCGTCCAGCCATCGTCCAACACCATCACATCGGGTTTGCCAGCATTGACCATTGGCTCGATGGCAATCACCATCCCCGCCCGCAGCTTCATGCCCCGGCCCACCTCACCAAAGTTGGGCACCTGCGGATCTTCGTGCATGCGGACACCAATACCGTGGCCCACAAAATCCCGCACCACCGAGAACCCTTCGCTCTCTACGACCCCTTGAACCGCGGCACCCACATCGCCCAACGTTGCTCCCGGTCGAACTGCGGCGATTCCAGCATGAAGAGACGCTTCTGTCACCTTCAGCAACCGCGCCGTTTCCTTATCGATTACGCCCACCGGTACCGTGATGGCAGCGTCGCCACAGTAGCCCTCAACGAACGCCCCGAAATCGAGCGAAACAATGTCCCCTTCTTTCAGAACCCGCTTCGTCGATGGAATGCCGTGCACCACTTCGCTATTGACCGAGGCACATAGCACGCAGGGATATCCGCCATAGCCCTTAAATGCCGCCTTCACACCCAACTCGTCAAGGCGGTTTGCAGCAGTTTGCTCCAGATCCATCGTCGTGACGCCCGGCTTCACCTGGCTACGCAGCAATTCCAGCACCTCGCGGACCACCCGGCCCGCGCGGCGCATCTTCTCGATCTCCTGTGACGACTTTAGGACTACTGCCAACCGAACCCAGCTTTCATTAATCGATTCTCAACGCACAAACCAGCCGCCCGGCTACGCTACTTGCGCAACCGCTCCACGGCGGCAACGATTCCGGCCGCGATCATCCCGATCGGCCGGTCTCCATCCACTTCCGCAAAACGCCCAAGTCCCCGGTAGTGCTCGACAACCGGCGCGGTGAGAGCCCCATAAGCGCGCATACGCTCCTTGAAGACCTCTTCCGTGTCATCAGCTCGCTGGGTCAGTGCCGTTCCCTCTACATCGCAAACCCCATCTTGCTTTGGCGGATTTACGTAGACGTTATAGATGGTCTGGCAGACGGGACAATTCCGGCGCCCCGTAATTCGACGCAATAGCTGATTATAGTTCACCTGAATGCTAACGGCAACAACGGGGAGCGTCCCCGCCTGAGCCGCCAGCCGCCCATCCAGCCACCCTGCCTGCCCCAGCGTCCGCGGAAACCCATCCAATATGTAGCCGTTAATCGTGTCAGGCTGCTGTAGCCGCACCGCAACCATTTCATTGACCAGCGAGTCGGGAACCAGCTCTCCGCGACCCATGATCTCTTTGGCTACCTGACCCAGCGAGGTACTTTGGGCCACATTGGCGCGCAACAGATCACCAGTAGAAATCTGCGGAATTCCCCACAGTTTCACCAGTTCCTTTGCCTGGGTACCTTTACCTACACCCGGCGCGCCTAACAAAAGGATTGGGCCGGGAGCGATTTTCGAATCCGCCTCCCGGCCATTTGCCACTGAACTTATAGATGAAGACATTACCAGGTTTTCCTTCCGCGAATGCGACCGGAGCGCGGGGAAAAGCCATCATAATGCCTCATGATCAGCTGCGATTCGATCTGGTTGACCGTATCCATGGCCACACCCACGACAATAAGAAGTGAGGTGCCGCCAAAGTAGAAGTTGACCCCCATACCGTGAATAGCCCAAGTTGGCAGGCTCTCAAAGGCACGCCCTACGAGCCACAATTTGTCGAAACGGATGCCCGAAATCAGGAAGGTGGGCACCAGTGAAATAACGATCAGATACAACGCACCCACCAGCGTAAGACGGGTGAGAATGTCGTTGATGAAATCCGACGTGCGCTTGCCAGGCCGGATGCCGGGAATGAACGAGCCCGACTTGCGGAAGTTGTCGGCAATATCGTCCGGTTTCATCACGATCGAGACATAAAAATAGGCGAAGAAGATAATCCCCAGCATATCCAGAAGCTCGTACCAGGGATAGCCCGGCGCAAGAGCCTGCATAATGGGCTGAAGGAAACGGCTATTCTGTACCCACTCCACCTGGCCGAACAGCATTGGAGCGGAGAGGATGGAACTGGCGAAGATGACTGGCATCACACCGCCGGAGTTAACCTTGAGGGGCAGATGGCTGGATTGGCCACCCATCATGCGGCGGCCAATGATGCGCCGCGCACTCTGGATGGGGATACGCCGCTCGCTCCGCTCCACGAAGACAATGAACGCCACTACGGCAATCATGCCCGCCGCCAGCAGCAACACGACCAGGAAGGTCATGGAGCCCCAGGCATCTGTCTGGATCTTCTGAACCAACTCAGCCACACCGCGGGGAAGGCCAGCTACGATGCCTGCAAAAATCAGCAGGCTCATGCCGTTGCCGATGCCACGATCTGTGATCTGTTCACCAAGCCACATGATGAAGGCCGTACCTGTTGTAAGGGTGAGCACCGTCATCAGGCTGAAACTGATACCTGGATTCAGAACCAATCCCTGCCGGGTAAGGATGGCGGCGATTCCGATAGACTGCAGCGCCCCTAGAACCACGGTCATGTAGCGCGTCCACTGGGTAATCTTGCGCCTGCCCAGTTCGCCTTCCTTCTGGATACGAGCCAGCGGCTCATAGACCACCGTGAGAAGCTGGAAGATGATCGAAGCTGTGATGTACGGCATGATACCCAAGGCAAAGATCGTCATGCGGCGGAGGTTACCGCCACCGAACAGATCCATAAGCCCCAGAGCCGAGCCGTTCTGCTGATTGAAAAGCAGTTCAAGTTGGTGAGTGTTCACGCCTGGTGTCGGAATGAACGCTCCTAGCCGATACACAGCCAGAATGCCCATCGTGAACAGAACCCGCTTGCGCAGGTCGGGAATCCGGAAGATATTGAGAAATTTCTCAAGCATTTTTGGTTTTCCGCTTCAGGCGTTTGCCGCCACTCGAATCATTGCCAAAGACCATCTTATGCGCGTGAGGCCGGGCACGTCGCCCTAAGCCGTCGCTGCCGCTGCTGCTTCGCCGCCCAACACGACTGCCTTGCCGCCCGCTTTTTCGATCTTGTCAACGGCCGACTTGGAAAACTTGTGCGCGTGGATGGTAATAGCGGCGGTAAGCTCGCCCGAACCCAGGATCTTGATCAGCGCTCTCTTGCTCGATGCCAAGCCCAGCTTCTTATAATCTTCCAGAGCAATCTCGGTGAGGTTAAGATTGGCGATCCGGTCGAGGTTCACAACCGTGTACTCGGTGCGGAAGATATTGGTGAAGCCGCGCTTCGGCAACCGGCGATGCAGCGGCATCTGGCCGCCCTCAAATCCGCGCATGAGGCTGAAGCCAGAGCGCGATCCTTGGCCCTTGTGGCCGCGGGTTGAGGTCTTGCCCATACCGGATCCCATGCCCCGGCCCACACGCTTACGCCCGGTATTGGCCTTCTTCGGCGCGCGTAAATTCGATAGATTCTTTGCCATGATTTCCTCGCTGTAACGCCGGGAGAGTTGACTCCACCGACTCGCGTTCGCTAAGTGGACAGTTAGAAATGACCAGGATTTGGTAGCCTAACGGCTCCTGCTCACGGCACACCGTGCACTGTTTACTCGTCTTCTAAAATCCGAACCAGGTGCGGAACGGCCTTCACCATGCCGCGCGTAGACTCTGTATCAACCCGCTCGACAATTTGATTGAGGCGCGTAAAGCCCAATCCCTTAACCACTGCCTTGTGCTTGGCGGGGGTCGAATTCTTCGAGCGGTAGTACTGGATGCGAATCATCTTGGTCTCAGCCATGGCCTACATCTCCTCCACGGTCTTGCCGCGCATGTTGGCTACTTCCGCCCTGTCACGCAATTGTGCCAGAGCGTCGAAGGTCGCCTTGACGACATTGTGTGGATTTGGAGAGCCAAGACTCTTGGTCAACACATTCTGCACGCCCGCTGATGTCATCACCGCGCGTACCGCTCCGCCAGCGATCACCCCTGTGCCCTCGGGGGCCGGCTTCAGCAGCACCTGTCCCGCGCCGAAACGGCCCAAGACCAAGTGCGGAATCGAAGTTTCCGTCAAATTCACTCGGACCAGGTTCTTTTTGGCCGCCTCAATTCCCTTGCGAATCGCCTGGGGGACTTCCTTGGCCTTGCCTGAACCGTGGCCCACCACACCTGCAGCGGCGTCGCCCACCACCACCAACGCGGCAAACGACATATTCTTGCCGCCCTTGACCACCTTGGTCACGCGATTGATGGCCACCACCTGATCCTTCAGGTTGTACTGGTTGGCATCGAGTTTCTTCTTCAAGATCGTCATTGCTCTCTCGTCTGTCCTTCCGGGCTGCTCATCCTCTGCGCGCGCCCTGGGGGAAAACCCTACTGATCAAAATTCTAAAAACAAATCCGCTCGAAAATGCGGTGCTTAGAACTCCAGCCCCGCCTCACGCGCAGCATCGGCCAACGCCTTGATGCGCCCGTGGTAAAGGAAGCCACCACGATCGAAGACCACCTTCTTGATCCCCTTTTCTACGGCTTTCTCAGCGACTGCCTTGCCTATCTCCTTGGCCGCAGCCAAGTTGCCGCCCGTCTTGAGCTTCAAAGCCAGCGTCGAGGCAGAAGCCAGAGTCTCGCCCTTCTGGTCGTCAACCACCTGCGCGTAAATGTGGTTCAACGAGCGGTAAACGCTCAACCGCGGCCGCTCCCCGGTGCCGGCCAGTTTGGCGCGTATGCGCGCGTGAATGCGCTGGCGAATTGCGTTTCTCTTGGTCTGCGTAATCATAGTCTCTCGTTCCTATCAGCGGAGCCGCCCAGCGACCCCGTTCGGCTGTGGTTGGCGGGAGCGGGAGGCTTTGCTACTCCCCTCTCCCTACTCCCTGTTTCGTTACTTCGAGCCAGTCTTGCCGGCCTTCTTCTTCAGTTTCTCATCCGAGTACCGCACACCCTTGTTCTTGTAGGGGTCGGGCTTGCGGAGCGAACGCATATCTGCAGCCACCTGGCCCACCTTCTGCCGGTCGATTCCCGAGATGCTCAGATGCGTCATCTTCGGATCGATCGCGACATCGATGCCCGAGGGGAGTGGAAATTCGATGGGGTGCGAGTAACCCAGCGTAAACACCACCATGCCCTTGCCCTTCAGTTCGGCGCGATATCCAATGCCCACAATATCCAACTCGCGGGTCCAGCCCTTGGTTACGCCCTGGACCGCGTTCGCGACCAGTGCACGAGTCAGGCCATGGACCGCAGCGTGCTTGTCAGTGTCGCGATTCACATGCAGAATCCCGTCCTTGGTCTCCAGTGAAATGCCCTCGGCAATTAAGGCTGAAACCTTGCCTTTGGGGCCCTCAACCAAAACCGTGTTGCCCTCTACTGTATACTTGACTCCCGCTGGCAGCGGGATGAGCTTTTTTCCTATCCGCGACATTGCTTCAATCCTTTTTCTGGCTTGCGAGTCCCGCCGAAGCTTCCTTGCTCCTTGCGTTCCACTGCAGCCTGGTAACCGCTACCTGCCTGCCGTTCTTACCATACTTCGCAGAGCAGTTCACCGCCTACGCCTTCTCGGCGCGCCTGACGGCCCGTCATCACACCCTTGGGAGTGGTCATGATCGATATGCCCAATCCACCCTGGACACGCTTGATCTCGTCGTGACCAATATAGACACGGCATCCGGGACGTGAAATGCGCGCCAAGTCGCGTATGGCCGCCTCGGTGCCGCCATACTTCAAATACACCCGCAGCACCAGCTTGCCGTCCTCTTCCTGGGTCTTGTAGTTCGAGATATACCCCTCCTCCTTGAGGATGCGGGCAATCTCGGTCTTCAGCTTAGAAGCTGGTACATCCAGCTTCTGATGACGCGCCCGGATCGCATTCCGGATCCGCGCCAGAAAATCCGCTACTGGGTCGGTCAGACTCATTCCTTCTCCTTCATTCCCCGTTCGCTCCCTGCTCAATCCTTCGAACCTTGGGAGAACCTGCAGGAATGCTCACTACAGTTATCAGTTGCCATCTGCCAGTCTTCAGTTTTCTTCCATCTGCTCGTCCCGATTGCCATTTAATGGCCACAGCACGAACAAACTGACAACTGACTACTGATCCATGACTACTATCTCTTCTTACCAGCTCGACTTCACGACGCCCGGAATCTCGCCCTTGAGAGCCAGCGACCGGAAACACAAGCGGCAGACGCCGAACTTGCGCAGAAATCCTCGTGGCCGTCCGCAGAGTTGGCACCGGTTGTGCTTGCGGCAGCTGAACTTCGGCTTCCGCGCGTCTTTCACCCTTTTTGCAGTGGTTGCCATAATCCTCTTATCCCGCCCTACGCGCCTTGCCTGAAGGGCATACCGAAGTGCCGCAGCAGCGCGCGCGCTCCGTTGTCGTCCTTGGCAGTGGTCACGATGGTGATGTTCATGCCCTTCAGCTTCTCGACCTTCGAATAATCGATTTCAGGGAAGATCAACTGATCACGCAGGCCGAGCGTGTAGTTGCCGCGCCCGTCAAAACTCTTTGTCGAAACGCCGCGGAAGTCGCGCACTCTGGGCAGCGCAGTAGAAATCAAGCGGTCCAGAAACTCGTACGCCTTATCAGAGCGCAGCGTTACCATGGCTCCAATCGACATGCCCTCCCGCACCTTGAATGCCGCAATAGACTTCTTAGCCTTCGTGGTCACTGGTTTCTGACCGGCAATCGCCGCTAGATCGGCCACCAATGGATCGAGCAGCTTGGTATTCTGTGTCGCTTCGCCCAAGCCCATGTTGATGACGACCTTCTTCAGCTCCGGAACAGCCATCGGGTTTTCAAGTCCTAGCTCCTTCTGTAGAGCCTGCTTGATCTCCTTATGGTATTTTTCCTTCAATCTTGCAGCCATGCTTCTTCACTCTCTTTCTTCCGGCGCCCGGGGTGGCCTTCGCAGGAAGGCCGTCTACCGTTGCGGAAGGGGTTGGCCGTTCGGTCAGGTTGCGCCCGAACAGGCTTGGGGTCCCTTTACTTCTTCGTAGGCAGCGTCTGCCCGCACTTCTTGCACGTCCGAACCTTCATGTCGCCTTCGAGCTTGTGGCCCACGCGAGCTGGTCCGCAATTGGGGCAAACGAGCATCACGTTCGAGACGTTGATCGGCGACTCCTGCTCAGCGATTCCACCCTTGGTTCGCTGGCCCTGCTTGCTCGAGACCGTCTTCTTGACCACACGCACATGCTCGACCAGAACCGTCCTCTTGTCAGGGAAGACGCGCAGCACGCGCCCCGTCTTACCGCGGTCTGAGCCCGTGAGCACCTTGACCGTATCGTTACGATGAATATTCAGACTCTGCATCAATCTCTCCAAGTACAGTTCGTAGCTCTCAGCTCACAGTTATTGGTCTTCCGCGCAGCCGCCTTGAACTGCGAACAATATACTGCTTTACACCACTTCTGGCGCCAATGAAACAATCTTCAAGAACTTCTTTTCGCGCAACTCACGGGCCACCGGCCCAAACACACGCGTACCCACCGGCTCGTTGGCATCGTTAATTACTACCGCCGCGTTCTCGTCGAACCGTATATAGGTTCCGTCGCGTCTGCGATGCTCTTTGCGGGTGCGAACAATAACCGCCTTCACTACCTTGCCCTTCTTCACCGTGCCATCAGGAGAAGCTTCCTTTACCGCCGCCGTCACAACATCACCGAGGCCGGCCTTTTTGCCCAATCCACCCCCAAGGGGCAGAATCACTTGCAGCTTGCGCGCGCCGGAGTTGTCGGCCACCGCGAGCATGGTTCTCATTTGCACAGCCATGGGTTCTTCTCCTTCTTGCGTGCGCTAGCTCGCAGGCGTGATGGCGGTCTTGGCCGCAACGTCTTCGATCTGCCCTAGCGATGATCGCCGGACAATCTCTTCCAATGCCCACCGTTTCAACTTGCTCAAGGGCCGAGTTTCGCGGATCCGCACCACGTCACCCATCCGCGCCGAACTCAATTCGTCGTGGGCGTAAAACTTCTTGGTCGAGCGCACAATCCGCTTGTACTTCGGATGAGCCTTGCGCATTTCCACTTCAACCACAATAGTCTTCTGCATCTTGGTCGAGACTACCTGGCCAACCTTCTCGTTGCGCCGAGCGCCAATTGCCGTCGCATGCCCTGCATCTAAAGTCGCCGTCATTTAGCGGCCCCCTTCTTTGTTTCCGCCGGCTCCGAGGCATGGTCGGCTGAGCCGATAATGCCCAGCTCGCGCTCGCGGGCCACGGTCTTGATCTGTGCGATCTCCTTGCGTAATTGACGGAGCTTCTTCACTCCGTCATTCTGCCCTAGCGAGACCTGAAAGCGAAGCCGGAAAAGCTGCTCGGAGGTTGCCTTCTCCTGGTGCGCCAACTCTTCGTCGCTCAAAGTGCGAATCTTTGCGAGTTCCATCTCTGTTTCTCTCTCCGGCGCCTATTGCCCCATATCAGAACATGCAGCGCGTTCATCTTCCTCGGCAGCGACTACTTTGCCGCGGCTTCAACCCTAACGGCTCCTGGCCGCATCACGAACTTCGTCCTGAGCGGCAGCTTGTTCGAAGCCAAGCGCATCGCCTCTTCGGCGACATCCGGAGCCACCCCCTCCATCTCGAAGAGGATCTTGCCCGGCCGCACCACTGCTACCCAATGGTCCAGTGCGCCCTTGCCCGAGCCCATGCGTACTTCGGCCGGCTTCTTGGTAATTGGCTTATCTGGGAAAAGCCGCAGCCAGATCTTGCCGCCACGCTTGATGAAGCGGGTCATGGCGATACGGCTAGCTTCGATCTGCCGGTCGGTAATGTAACCGCACTCCAGCACCTTCAACCCGTATTCACCGAACGACAACGAAGAGCCGCGCCACGCCTTGCCACGGCGCTTGCCCTTCTGCTGCTTACGGAACTTCACCTTCTTTGGCATCAACATAGCGAAAACCTCGAGAACCAGCTACTAGCTGCTAGCTTTTTACCTTTTTCACATCAGCCCTACCCAATTGCGCCCAAACTGGGAGCAGGGGGGTTGAGCCTGCCTCTAGAAAACCGACGTCCCTACGGGCGGTGCCTGACGACGCTTCTGCTCGTAGATATCGCCGCGATAGATCCACGTCTTCACCCCGATTACGCCGTACGTTGTATGCGCCTCGGTAAATCCGTAGTCGATATCAGCCCTCAGCGTGTGCAGAGGCAACCGGCCCTGCAGATACCATTCTGAGCGAGCGATCTCGTTGCCGTTCAAGCGGCCCGAGACTCGAACCTTAATTCCCTTACAACCGAAGCGAAGAGCAGAATCCACGCTCTTGCGCATTGCCCTGCGGAAGCTAACACGCTTCTCCAACTGGAGCGCAATATTCTCAGAGACCAGCTGTGCGTCCAACTCCGGCTTGTTCACCTCGATGATATCGATGAACACGTCGCGGTTAGTCCGCTTGCCCAACTCTGTCTTGAGCTTCTCGATCTCGGCACCCTTGCGGCCAATCACGATGCCCGGACGGGCGGTGCGAATCAGGAAGCGCAGCTTGTTGCCTGGACGCTCGATCTCCACCGAGCTGACACCGGCAGCCTTCAGCTTCTCGCGCAACTCCGCCTTCAGCTTCACGTCCTCGACCAAGAGCTTGTCAAACTCGCGCTCGGAGAACCAGCGCGAACGCCACGGCTTGTTCACTCCCAGCCGAAATCCGTAAGGATGGACTTTCTGTCCCATATGCTTTTCCTCAAACCCTCTAGGCCTTCTTGCTGGCCCTTTTCACAGTTGTCTTGGCCGCCTTCGGCACTGCTGCTTTCGGATCTTCCGCCTTGGTAACTAGCCCCGTAGCAGACTCACGCTCCGCCACCGAAAGCACGATGTGAGTCAATCTGCGCTGGTAGCGGTAGGCGCGTCCCATGGGTGCCGGACGGATGCGCTTCATCCGCGGCCCATCATTTGCCAAAGCCAGCTTGACGTAGAGATTGTCCACGTCTAGGTCGATGCCCCGCTCGCCGGCAACATACTTGGCGTTATCCACCGCCGAGGTCAACAGCTTATGAATCACCGGAGCAATCCGCTTCTTGGTGAAGGCCGCGGTCTCCAGCGCCTCCTGGACTCCCCGGCCCTTGATCAGATCCAACACCAGCCGCGCCTTTTGCGGCGACACTCGCTGAAACTTGGCCTCGGCCCGGTATTCCTTTGTCTCGACTGCCATTGGTATATCCTCAAATCAGCTACTAGCTTCTAGCTACTAGCTTCTCGCTTGTCCCACTTCCTAACAAGCCCTAGCTCCGGCGAGATTTAGCTGGAAGCTAAAAGCTGCTTTTCACTACCGAGGCTTGGCGCCTGCCTCGGCTGCCTTGCCGCTACCGCCGGTATGCCCTTTGAACGTGCGCGTTGGCGCAAACTCGCCCAACTTGTGACCTACCATGTTCTCTGTCACATACACAGGAACAAATTTCTTGCCGTTATGTACAGCGATCGTGTGCCCTACAAACTCTGGGAAGATAGTCGAACGCCGCGACCAGGTCTTGACCACCTTCTTGTCGTTGGCCAAGTTCAGCACCTCGATCTTCACGGTCAAGTGCGCATCCACGAACGGGCCCTTCTTTGTCGAACGTGCCATAAATCCTCAGCTCCTCTACTTCACCCGGCGGCTGACGATGAAGGCGTCGGTCCGCTTGTTGTTGCGTGTCTTGTAACCTCTCGTTGGCTGGCCCCACGGCGTGACCGGATGACGACCACCAGAGGTCTTTCCCTCGCCGCCGCCGTGCGGGTGATCCACAGGGTTCATTACGACGCCGCGATTGGCTGGGCGAATACCCTTCCACCGATTGCGTCCCGCCTTGCCGATTGACACGTTCTCATGATCCGTGTTGCCCACCTGGCCGATGGTCGCCAGACACTCGACCAATACCTTGCGAGTCTCGCCTGAAGGCAGCTTGAGCAGGGCGTAATCGCCCTCTTTTGCCACCAACTGCGCCTGAGTCCCAGCTGAACGGGCCATCTGCGCGCCCTTACCTGGACGCAGTTCGATAGCGTGCACCGTAGTACCCGAAGGAATGTTCTTGAGCGGAAGCGCGTTGCCTACCAAAATGTCGGCATCCGGCCCTGAGGTCACTGTTGCGCCTACCTTCAGGCCAACCGGTTGCAGGATGTAACGCTTCTCGCCGTCTGCGTAGTGCACCAGCGCAATGCGCGCCGAGCGGCCAGGATCGTACTCGATCGTCGCCACGCGTCCAGGCACTCCGTACTTGTCCCGCTTGAAATCAATCAGGCGCGTCTTCTGCTTGTGCCCGCCGCCGTGATGGCGGATGGTCAGATCGCCCGTATTGCGGCGCCCGCCGGTGCGCTTGCGGACCGTTAAGAGCGGCTTGTGCGGCTTATCCGTCGTCAGGTCATCGTTGACCAGCGAAGTCTTAAAGCGCAACGTCGGCGTTATCGGTCTGTATGTCTTGATTGCCATCGTCATTGTCCCGGAGTGCTGACACATGAACCTACGTGCCGCTCTCCCCGTTTCTCCGGACCCCACTCGTCGTTCCCGGGCTCCGATAGTCCTTCAGTTTGGCCGAATTCCGGCCGTGCAATCCTTAGAGGTTGCTCACGTACTCGGGCAATTTCTCGCCAGCCTTGAGTCTCACGTAAGCTTTCTTCCAATCTGGACGAAAGCCCGCGAACTTGCCACGGCGCCGTTCCTTGCCTACGACATTTGCCGTGCGCACCGCTGCCACCTTTACCTTAAACAGCGCCTCAACGGCCTGCTTGACTGCGGTCTTGGTGGCCTCGGGTGCCACGTCAAACACCAACGTGCCCTCGGTCTCCTTCACGCCCAAACCCTTTTCGGTGATCAGCGGACGGCGAATTACGTTATAGAGAGTCGGCATTACACGGCCTCCGTCTGCGCGGCGAGCTTGCGCTTCGACACGTTCTTCTCAAACATCTCAGTCAACTGCTCAATGGCGGCTGTGGAAAAGATAGCCCTCTCATAGCGCAGCAAATCGTAAGGATGCACCTCGTTGTTTAGCACCAGTTCAACGCCGTCAAGATTGCGAGCGCCCAGCACCAGTGCCTGGGTAAGCGTCTTGCCGTTCTCAACGAGAAGGGCCGTGCGCGTTACACTCAGCTTATCCAGCGCGGTACGGTAGAGTTTGGTCTTGGCTTCCTTGATCTCGAGCGAATCAACCACGGTCAGCTTGCCGTCAGCCAGTTTCGAGGCTAAAGCCGAGCGCAGAGCACCGAGCAGCTTCTTGCGTGGAAAAGCGTAATCATAGCTACGCGGCTGTGGTCCATGGACTGTGTAGCCATGACGCCAAAGAGGTGAGCGAACTGAGCCGATACGCGCTCGCCCCGTCCCCTTCTGCTTCCACAGCTTCTTGCCGGAACCGGAGACTTCGGTGCGGCTCTTGGTCTTATGCGTGCCCTGGCGCAATGAAGCACGATAATGCTTCACCGCCTCCCAAAGCAGGGCCTCATTCACCTGGTCCGGCCCGTAGAGGGCGTCAGACAGCTCCAGCACGCCTACTTTTTCGCCGTTTAGATTCAATACATCCACATTTGCCATCGTTATCTTCTTCTGCTAGCACAAGTCCTGCCAGCTCTGAATCTCTTGCGCCTATTAGGCGCGTCTACCGCAGCGCAGGTGCCTACTTGCGCTTGCCGCCGGCCTTCTTCGACGCCTTCAACGGATCGACCGTGCCTGATCCGGCAAAGCCACGACGCTCACGCGGCGGAGTCTTAGCCTTCGAGATCAGCACATACCCTTCGCGTGATCCAGGAACCGCACCCTCGACCATGAGCAGATTTTCTTCCAGGTCTATACCGCGAATGCGCAAATTTCGCACCGTTACCTGCTCGGCTCCCATGTGCCCTGGCATCCGCTGGCCGGGAAACACGCGAGACGGAAAACTGGAGGCGCCGATAGAACCCTGCACCTGGAACATATGTCCGTGCGACTTCGGTCCGCCGGCAAATCCGTGCCTGCGTACAACGCCAGCAAACCCACGGCCCTTCGATGTGCCGATCACATCCACGAACCGCGCCTCGGAAAAAATGTCCACCAGAACCCGGTCGCCCGCCCTGACCGCAACCACGCCTTCAGCATCCAACTCAAGCGCCACTTCCTTGATTACCTTCACTGGCGGTGCTTCTGTCTTTGCGAAATGCCCGGCCTGCGGCTTGGTCACATTCTTGGCCTTGACGAACTCCACTAGCCCGATCTGCGCGGCCTCGTAGCCATCATTTGCAAGCGTCTTCAGCTGGGTGATTACGCAGGGGCCTGCCTGCAACACCGTAATCGGGTGCACGTCGCCCTTTTCATCGAAGACCTGCGTCATGCCGATCTTTTTGCCCAAAATTCCTGTAACTGCCATGTCTTCCTCACCTCATCATGCGACTAACGTCCATCGCACTGCCGGAATGCCCGTTGAACCATCTTGCCCTTGCGCCTTAAGCGCTCAAGCCTCGACAGCTTGTCCCTACTTCTCGAAAGCCTTGATCTCGACATCAACTCCGGCAGGCAGATCCAGCTTCATGAGTGCGTCCACCGTCTGCTGCGTCGGTTCCAAAATATCGATCAGCCGCTTATGCGTACGAATCTCGAAAGCCTCGCGCGACTTCTTGTCTACGTGCGGCGAACGCAGCACGCAATACTTGTTCTTGATCGTCGGCAAGGGGATTGGACCAGCCACCGTTGCTCCAGTGCGCTTGGCCGTCTCTACTATCTCGCCGGTCGAGGTATCCAGCACACGATAGTCATATGCCTTCAGCCGGATTCGAATCCTCTGTCCTACCATGACTGCCCATCCTTGAACTACAGTGACCGGAGGTCGGTGGTCGGTGGCCAGTATCAATCCCGCTTAAGAACTGAAAACCGACCACTGACCCCTGTTCCCTTCTACTTAACAATCTCTGAAACCGTACCAGCGCCCACCGTGCGGCCGCCTTCGCGGATCGCGAACCGAAGGCCCTTTTCCAAGGCCACCGGCGTGATCAACTCGACTTCCAACTCCACGTTGTCGCCCG
>CAIKND010000110.1 GCA_903828675.1 uncultured Acidobacteriaceae bacterium | reverse complement strand
AGAGGCTGGCCTCTATCGTCAGTCTCGCTGCCGGCGCGGCGCATGAATTGGGCACGCCATTGGCCACGATCGCAATCGCTTCAAAAGAGCTTGAAGCTTACGCCACGCGCGCCGGGGGCGACAAGAATGTCGCCGAAGATGCGCGCCTGATTCGGAATGAGGTAGAACGTTGCAGCCGAATCCTGCGCCAAATGAGCGTCAGAGGAGCGGAACCCATGGGCGAAAGTCCGACTCCGGTTCGGATCGGCGAGCTGCTTCAACAAGTGACAAGTATCTTTCAGGACCCCGGAGGGGTAGCTATCCGCGCCAATGTGGACGAAGAGTTGGAAGCCTTCCTACCGATTGATGCTACCCGCCAAGTCCTCACTGCGCTTGTGAGGAATGCAGTCGATGCCAGCCACAGCGGCCAGACGGTCGATCTGCGCGCCGACTCCACCGACGGACGCCTGCGCTTTACGGTGCGGGATTCCGGCACCGGCATGGCACCAGATGTTCTAAATCGGCTCTCTGAGCCTTTTTTTACAACGAAGGGACCTGGTCGAGGAATGGGGCTGGGAACATTTCTTGTACGTGTTTTTGCGGAAAACCTGAAGGGAAACCTGGCCTTCGAGTCGGAGGTCGACTCCGGCACAGAGGCTGTACTGGAGTTGCCGCTTATTACCCATGACGGAAAATGAAAATCCCGCGGCGCTCATCGTTGACGACGATGAAGTCTTTCGCAAGCGACTCTGCCGGGCACTTGAGCTTCGCGGTTGGGAAGCCTACTCTGCGCCTGGAGGAGTGGAAGGCCTTGCGCTGGCTCGCGAAACCGCACCCGATCTGGCCATCGTCGATTTGAAGATGGAAGGTGAAAGCGGACTCGATGTTGTCAGCAGCATCCGCGCATTCGATGCGACCATTTCGATCATCATGCTCACCGGTTATGGCAGCATCGCCACCGCATTGGAAGCGGTGCGCTCTGGTGCCGATCATTACTTAAGCAAGCCAGTGGATGCTGACCAGATCCTGGCAGCTTATCAGGCTTTGAAGCAACACGGACAAGCCGATCCCCGACCACCGGCAACGGTTCCCACGTTGGCACGGGTGGAATGGGAACACATCCAACGAGTCCTCACCGATTGCGGGGGCAATGTCTCCCAGACTGCAAAGCTGCTCGGCCTGCATCGCCGGTCTTTGCAGCGCAAACTCTACAAGTTTCCGCCCCGAGAATAACAGGCAAGGCCTGCCGTACGGTCATCCCCTTCAGAGCAAAGTGCATACTCGGTGCCGCTTGAATCGGCTGGAGACCGTCGGTAAAAACTCCCAGAGCAGCGGTCGCTTCCTTGAGCTAAAGTTAACCGTGCTTACCCAAATATCCAATTGCGAAACGGATTTAATCGGGCCAGACGACAGGAGCAGTTTTGATCTGCCCCGGCCTCGGTTTAATACCATAGCGAACTGCAGACCAAAGAAATCTCGGGGCATCGTCACTTATTAGTCGGCGGAAGACGGGCAGACAAATTGCACAGCTTCCTTAGCGCAACATTCGCAGATTCGCCAGCCTGTTGGACATTGCGGTGGCGCTCACCTGAAATTTCTTAGCTAGGAGGTTGATGGCATTCTCGTCATCCAGATCCAGTTCATTTCTCTTCACTTCCTGCTGCACCAGGCCCTTGGGCATCAGTAGAGCCGCGCCGAGTTGGTTGGCCTCTACTTCGTCGTGATCGTCCCCTGCAGATGAGTTCTCGTCGCGCCTGAACGTCATACTACTATCAATAAATAGCTGCGTCTTTTCAACCTTCTTGGCGTGCAGCAAGTAGTGCGCTATTTCATGGGAGATGGTAAATCGCTGTCGTACACGCGGGTGTGATGAGTTGTACCCAATCGCGCCCCGCTCGCCCATGACAACGAGCATGCCGGAGACCTTTTCGCCCAGTGGGGCCGCCGACATGGT
>CAIKND010000109.1 GCA_903828675.1 uncultured Acidobacteriaceae bacterium | reverse complement strand
GTTTCACTCGAAGGCGGGACTCGATACGGCTCGCAGGCATCGGGCGCCAGCTCAGGCAACTCCTGATAGCTCCCGTAGAGGCCAATGCGCTGCAACAGGCGCTTATTCGCGTCAATGGCCGAGCCGCGTATGTTCGAACGCACGCCGAGCACGGCGATCTGCCGGAAGCGCACGGATTCCTCGTCGGTCATGCGGAAGACATTGAGCGCGGTGAAGTGCGAACTCAGCAGGCCTGCGCAGTCCATCAGCCGCTCGAAGGGAATGACCATAGCCAGCACGCCATCCATTGCCAGCCAGCGATAGGTGTGATCGAGAAACAGCCGCTCCATGCGGTTGTTCGCAACCTGACCAATCTCGGAGTCGTAGGGCGGATTCAGATAGAGCAGTGAAAAACACTCCGGTTTGGCAAAGGCATCGAAGGCATTACCCTGAATGATCTCGATGCCTTTCGACTGAGCAATGAGCGCCCGTTCAGCATCGAGTTCGACGCCGTAACGGCGCACATCCGCGCCATGCGTGATGATTTCGAGCGCCGTTCCTTGTCCGACGCAGGGATCGAGGACCGACGCCGGGTCGAAAAAATTGAGCAACACGCGAAGCCGCACGGCCTCGCTTTCCGGAAGCGGGTAATAGCCCATCTTCAACCGTGCCGCGTTTCTAGCCATGGTTCCTCCGTGGGCAATGAATTCTTGGGCTTGTGTTCAGGTCTCGTATGTTTCGCAGGGACTCTATTGAACGCATCGGTCGCAGTTCGCTCGTAGGAGCGGTCTCATTTATGCTTTTAGGCCATGCTGAAGCAAGAGATCCGTGCAAGTGTCGAATACGGTTTTCGGGACAAACCCGTCCAGGGTTCGCATCTCGAACATGTAAGAGTCCTAGAGCACATCCGGGGAAACAAATGGAAAGTGGAGTGGATTGATCCCAACCCTGGCCTCGTGCACTACGCAGAGTCAGGTCAGCTCGTATGCATTTGGAAAAAGCGCCGAGTGTTCCTCGATGAAGAGGAGAGACGCCAAAGACTGAAAGAGCGGAATGAGGAACAGGGATATTCGGAGAAGTCCCCGCTCACGGGCGCGTTGTATGACGTATTCGAGAGCCTTGGTGAGAAAGATGTGTCGTTTTACAAAGGCGTCGTGCTCTGCACGCCCGAGGCCATCGAACGCGTTCACATTCGGGCAAAAATGAAGGTTGGTGAGCATTCTCCGTATGCATACACTGATCGGCAAGGAATCATTCACTTGCCATTTGAAGAGGCTCTGGCGATTGCTAAGAATTTCTGTGCTGCTGAACCGGGCGCGGTACTTGCCGGCGTCGAAGCGACCGAACGCGAGTGGACGCGAGAGACCCGCACTCCAGGAAAGGAGCACAAAGTCTCCCTACTGAACGAGTTTCAAGCGTCCGCGGCTTTGATCCGGCAGTGGACTGGTCACGACCCCGCCATTGCACAGAGAGAACAAGAAATTCAAATGCTGGAGCGCCTAGTCTGGGATGCCATTTACGCCCTTCAGAAAACTGGACAAGACAAGGAAGCCTCGCGGCTTCGCCGCGCGCTCGGGCAATAAGGTTCGCCGAACAAGCGCCTAGCTGGCACGCGGATTCCAGATGCAGTCTCGGCCCTAATGAATCAAGGTGGAGGGCTTGGAGCGTAAGCGCCAAATCTGACCTTTGGCACATATTCACCAGGCAGTGACAGCAATTTCGCCATTGCCGACCAACCACCCGGGGTGCAGTCAACGAGCGCTATGGCCTGAAGTCAATAGCCCAATGATCGACTACAGCGAACACCGATCGACTTTTCGCTTCAATCCTCCGTGGTTGTGATTTATCCTTCGCCAAGGAGGCGTCATTACGGAGTCGGATTCGACAACCACCACGAGCCAGCCGCCAATCCAGAGGCGGTCAAGATTGACAGGTTTCCCTGGGGAAAATCAAGGAGTCCTTGCTGTTCTCCACTACATCGATACCGGCACCAAGGCTCACCTAAACGCCCATGGCCCTGCGGGGCTGCCCGGAATGTACACGGTGGAGTTCGTACTGGCAAAGCCAGACGCGAGAAACGCCCCGGAAAACGAGTTCCGCTTCGCTGACCAGCGTCGAGGCGATTCCCATCTCGCGATCGCAAAGCCCGCGGTGATCATCGACATAGATCCAACCGAAGTGTTATTTCACTTCCAGAGCCCCTCAAGCCCGGCCCTTGTTTTTCATGGGTTCCCCAACGATGCCGGTTACCTGGCCAAGCTGAAAAGTGATCCCTTTCACGCATCAAACAGAGGTGAATCTGAAAAAATCGCGTCGACCGCCATGCGAAGCCTGCTCAGTAGTCTGTCAGCGCAGCTCGACATCCCTCTGATAATTGAACTTGTGGAAGTTATAGAAGTGGCGACTGGCACCAAAGGCATCACTTTCACGGCACCATTTCCGGTCACCGGTTTGGCTGTTAATGCCAGAGAAAATCCGAATGACCGAGAGCTTCGACACACCATGGCGCTTTATCGTGAAGCGTTGAATAGTAACACTCCCATCTATAGGTTCCTTTGCTTCTACAAAATTATTGAGACGAGCATCAATCGATGGAACAGGCTCGATCCTCAGCAGAAAATATCGTTAGGGCCGCAGCGCAAAGGTGAACGGATCCCTGCCGGAGCATCGAGAGTAGAGATGGAACAGTGGCTCGCGGCGCTTTTTCATGTAAACCGCAACTGGGACGAGGGGATCTTAGGGGAGATATTTATCCCTGAAGTTCGCGGGAAGAAAATCACCAACATCTTCGAGAACCAGCTACGCGAGATTCGCCACAAAGTAGCGCATGGAAGTCTGGATTCGGGGGATTTCCTGCTCCTCGATGAATCGGAGGATCGAGAGCTGGTAGTGAAGTGGCTGCCTTTCCTGCGATGTGCAGCACGACGAAGGATGAAGAATGACTTCGATACCTTCCTGCGATATTTGGGAGAGGACGGGGTCGTCGTTGCGGATCCCGACGAATAACTCGTGACGATCATGGCGGAGGCGACGGCGTAACCAGCCAAGATCACGGCCGACCCCGCAACAGGGGATTTTCGATAACCTCCCACTCGCCAAGAGCCACCTTGCTGTAAAACCTACCCCGCGGAAACGTGATCTCGCCAATCCACCCCCCTAGGACGCTCTCGGCGAGTGATGAATCGCCGAGGCACTCACGGACATCCCTGGCTGGATGACCGGCTATGGCTATGGAAAGATTACTACCTGGTTAACAAACTCGCCGTTGATGGCATTCTGCGCTGAGATCAGTCGGGCGTCAGCCTTGCGGCGGGTTTCAAGCCCTACGGGCCTATCCTCCGGCGAGAAATGCGCGGGCGGCGCTCAGAACTGCTGGCGCCACCGCATCAATCTCATTCTCGCGCATCAGGCGCACCGGAACTCTGTCTCCCAGTTCCGGATTCACGCCCGTCAACCAAGCCTGGACGACGGCGGGCGAATCGTGTTCGCTTATGGCACGCGCCACCTGAAAAGCGAATCGTAGACGGCTCTCTGCGTCGCCATAGATCGCGCCGCCGGCGATCCAGCGATCAACCGCGCGCGGGTCCTTGACGCCGCCGATATAAGCGGTCAGTTTCCGCCCAACGATCTCAACCAGCTTCTCGACCACCTTCGATGCGGGAAGCCGAAGCGCTTCCCGGTGGGCAAACAGGTCGGGCCTGGGAAGCAATGGTGTGTCCATGGCGGACCTCCTGATTGAGCTTTCTCAGAACAGCGATGGGCGGCGTGTCCCATCGGGTCTACTACGCCGCTCTGGCCACTTCGATTTGCAGAATGGGTGCGGAGTGCCGAGCCGATACCGAGCCGGAGTGCGGCCCCATCGGCGGCTGCGGCACCAACTCGGCCAGCGGCCAAACGGAGATGTTGCCACACAGGGCGCAACATCCCCCGCTTGAGTTCGAAACCGAGGCGCAACTCTCGCAGTAGACGGCTTCGACAACCGGAATACTGACGAGGTTGCGCCGCGGACGCAGAATGCTGATCTCTCCCATGATTTCCTCCCGGCGCAAAGCCATGAACTGGCCCCGCCCGCTAGGCGACCTGCTGGTTGGCCAGGGATTCGAGTTCCTCGACCAGTTGCTTCAACGCCGCCAGGCTCGGCAGTTCGGTGACCGATGCGATCTTGAAGCGCTCCGCCATTGCGAAGAACTGTGCGTCGCCCGCCATCTCGGCCAAGTTGCGCAGCCGCTCGAAACCGCGCGCTGCGGCCTGCATCCACTCGACGGTCTGCTTCTGCCTCTCGGCGTTCGGAATCGTCCGCGCGTCGGCGCTGTGCCCGGCCCGGCGCAGAATCTCCGCGTAGATCGGCTCGCCCAGCGTCCCGCGAAAACCCTCGATCTCGGCCGTCAGCCGCTGATCCACCGGTCCGCGCATGTCGGGGGCCAGGCCGTTCGCCTGAGCCATGGTCATGCCCGGCGGCAGCGCCCACTCAGGCAGGGCGGGAATCGCAACCGGTTCTCCGCGGGAATTCAGCTGCACGCGGGTCTCCCCGAAGCGGTAGAGGTAGCGGCCCAGCCCAAAACAGGTGCACGCCCGCTTAAAGGCCTGGGCATCCGCCGAAGTAACTGCATTTTCGCGGTCGGCCCACTCTTCGCCGGTGCCTGTGTGGCTGCCCAGCCGCGTGATCGTTACGGCGGTCGCAACCAGCACCTTGCTGGTCACGATCGCCTTACCCCGCTCCATACGGCAGAGCGACGGCACGGTTGAGATCGTGTACTCGCGCGTCCATCCCGACGGCGTGAAGAGTTCATTGAGCCGGTCCGTGTAGGCGCGCGGATCGGCGAAGGGCAGGATGACGCCGCTTCGGCCATAGTCGAAGGTGCGCATCACACGCCACTTGATTAGCGCCGGATCGAACGGCGCTTCGAGCCGCGCATAGAGCTTCTCGCGCTCGGCGTCGGTAAACTTCGTTGCAGCCATACCTCACCTCCTCGGGCTGGGGCCTGTGGTCTCAGCCCCAAAAAATGAAAGCGCCCCAGCGGGCGCTTCCTGTAATCGCGTGAAGAATTGGGTGCGTAGAGCTTACGCCGTTCTGGACGTGCTCACATCGCGAACCTACAGATAATCAAAGGGTTATTCCGGTCCTAGATGCTGATAATATTTCGAGAACCGGGGACGAACGAAGCGGGTTGTTGACGATCCGCTGGGGCCAGACTACTCCCTAGTCCTGTCCAGAGTCGCCGAGTGACTCGGGCTGACTCGTCAATTGACGTCACAAGCGGTCTTGCTCGGCGAGCTTGGTTGGCTTCCCAGATCCGAGAATCCGGACCTGGGGCACACAGATTCTTGTTCGGGGTTGTGTGCCACCCGCCCGCGAAGATGAGAAAGAGACGGTCGGTTTTCGGCGTTAATCTGGTCGTAGGTCCTTGTCCCTGACCTCGTCAGGGAGGGAAAATGGCCTTTCCAGGCTGACCGGTTCTCCTACTGCCCTCTTTCTTTTCTTGATGTGCTGAAACGTGTTATATTTCAGCTACTTACACAGGTGACAGGTGACACATGGGATCCGCAGGAGCCGTGGCGTTCATTCCATCAAGGTACAGAGAAAAGGTCGGCGCACCAAATGGCGACTGAAGCTCAATTCGAGATCGGAGACTATGTTCAGCGCGTGAATCAGCCCGAGCTCGCAGGAATGGTCCGCGAGGTCCGTTGGGACGGTCAGGTTGAGTGCTGGAACTACCTTATCCAGTTTGGAGCGCAATTACGGGCTGTACCCGAAGAAGCGTTGGAATATGTCGTTATCATTCAAAGCCCCTGGGAGTCCTTGGAACAGGGCAATGTCTCAGGCAAGTCTCACTTTGTAGTCACGCTCACCTATGAGCGCCTCAAGAGCCCACCTGCCCGCATCGCACACTCCTTCGCCACTGCCAGGACTCAGTTCTACCCCTACCAGTTCAAGCCGCTCCTGAAGTTCCTGGATAATCCCGGCAAAGCGATACTCATTGCCGATGATGTGGGTTTAGGGAAGACAATTGAGGCAGCGTACATTCTGCGCGAACTTGACGCTCATCAGGCCATTGAGCGTGTCCTGATCGTAGTTCCGGCACGCCTTCGTTCGAAGTGGGAGAAGGAGCTGCGCAATAGGTTCGGAGAGCATTTCAAGCAAGTAAAGGGTGTTGATCTGATCGATCAGGCCAATCGGGTGGCACAAGGGAGAGAACTCGAAGAGTTCCGCTGGATCACCTCGTTCGAGAGCATTCGGTCGGAAGAGGTTCGCACTACGTTGGATTCGGTGCTGCTCCCGCTCGATATTCTCATCGTCGATGAAGCGCATCGGCTCCGCAATCCTGAAACCCTGCAGCATAAGGTAGGCTCCGTTCTATGCCGGTCGGCGAATGCCATTGTATTTCTGACCGCAACGCCGGTACAAAACAAGCTTGAAGACCTCTGGAATCAGCTCAGATTGCTCTCGCCGGACGAGTTCAGCGAATGGCGGCTGTTCCAAGAGCAGATCAAGGGCAATCAACTCATCCTCGCGGCACAACAGGCGCTCGCGGTCCATCCGCCGGACTATCCGACCGCCGCAGTGCGGGTGAGGTCCTTCGTGCGGCGCCATGCCCCGGAACGGTCTGGGAAGGTATTCGTCGAATCGATCCTCGATAGACTGGATGCCGGACCTGAGGACCGGAAGGAGTGCATGGAGCTTCAAGCCGATATCTCCCGCCTCAGTCCGACGAGCCACATCATTTCACGCACGCGGAAGGTGGAGGCACTCCCGAACCGTCCCAAGCGGGAACCCCACTGGCAGCGCGTTTTGCTCACTGAGCAGGAACGGGAAGTGTACGAGAGTGTTGAGGAAATCTGCCGCCGCAAGTGGCCTGGAACAGCTGATGCGTGGGGATTCCAAATGAGCCTGATGATGGCCTACCGGATGACCGCGAGCTGCATCCCGGCTGCGCTGGCGTATTTCGCGGACAAGCTGAAAGAGACAGCGGCGGAGGTCTACTCGCCGTCGGAGGACGACGAAACCGGAGAAGAAGCAGACGACGCAACGGCATGGACAGGTCCCTCTCGTTCTGTCCTTGAGGAGATCGTTGAGTCGGCCTACCAACTGCCAGAGTTCGATTCGAAGCTGGAAGAACTGGTCCGCGCGTTTACAGCAATATGGAAAGACGACGACGAACACAAACTTCCCCGGCGCAAGATTGTCGTTTTTTCCTTCTTTCGGCGAACCCTTGAATATTTGGCGCGTATGCTGCGCCAGCGCGAGATTCACAATCGGATGATCCACGGCGGGGTATCAATTGACGACCGGGAAGACGCAATTGACGAGTTCTTGGAGCGAGCGGATATCCCTGTGCTGCTTACATCTGAGGTTGGCGGTGAGGGCATCGATCTACAATCGGCATCGGTACTGTTCAACTACGACCTGCCGTGGAATCCGATGGTGGTTGAACAGCGAATTGGCCGAATCGACAGAATCGGCCAACAAGCCAAACGCCTGGTCATCATGAATTTTGTCGTCGAGGGGTCCATTGAGGAGCGCGTCCTTGAGCGCCTGCTGACGAAGATCGAAATCTTCAGGGAATCTATCGGTGAGCCGGACCCAATCATCGGTGAACAAATTGAACGACTCGCAGGTAGGGCATTACAGGGCGATCTGGCCCCCGAAGAACTTGATCGATTGGTGGAACAAGAGGGAGATGCTCTTGCCCGCAGAGTGATTGAAGCAAAGGAGATGCTGACGAGGGTGGATGGGCTGCTTGCTGCAGACCAGGCACTGATCGACGAGATTGACGCAATTCTAGGAAAACGGCAGTTGCCATCCGAACGCGAACTGATCCTCTTCCTCAACTCATTCCTGGCAAATCGCTACCCTGGTACACAGCTTCCGGCTCGCGTGGTAGAGGATGTCGTTTCCGTCAGCCTCGGAACAGGACTCGGCTTTGCATTGGAAGCTGCGGCTTCGGAGCTAGGACATGATGCGGCTATGTTTGGACGGAGAATCAGCACCGGGCCCGTTGACATTACCCTTTCCCGTGAAGCCGGATACCGACATCCGCGAGCGGAACTGGTTCACCTTCAGCATCCGATCACTCGGTTTGCGGTTTCAGAGATCACGCGGGAGAGAGCACTGAGGAACGCCGCTTTCGCAATGTCGCTTTCGTCAAACCGACTCCCCCCGGGAACGTACGGTTTCCTCGTTTCACTGATCCATGTCCGCACACAGCGGTCACTGACGAAACTCGTTGCGCTGTTCTCAGAATGGGAAGGTGGCAAGGTGTGGGCTGACCCGGACGAAGGCACTGCGCTTCTCATCGAGATGCTCGAAAGAGGACAGGATTTCATCAATGCTCCCCACCTCTCTGGAAGCAACGCGGTAAAGGACCGCCTCATCTCGGCACTCGGCCAACTGAAACGGGACTGGGAGGAGCGGGAGGCGAAGTTAGAACAGGCTAGGCGAGAGCAGCAGTTTGTGTCCCGGCTCGCCATCTACGAGTTCCGGGTGAAGCGAAGCCGTGAAATGCTTGAGCGATTGGTTTCGTCGGACGCGAGCGAATTTGCCATCCGCATGAGTAACGCTCGGCTCGTCAAAGCGGAACAGGAAAGTCAGAGTTTTGTGGCAGCCAATGCGAGCGATGGGTGGGGTTTTATCGAGCATGACGAAATCGCAGTAGGTATCTTGGAAGTATCGGGAGAGTAAACAAATGCCTCAAATAAGACGCATACACCTGGGCGTTGATTTTGGTACCAGCAATTCAAAAATCGTCTTCCGTGACTACGGTGCACCTGGTGGTGAAAGAGCCATACTCGTCTTGAGAGACGGCTCGTTCCTGATCCCATCTCGCGTGTGCGCAGGGCCGATGGAATTTTTCTTTGGCGACAGGACAAGCACTGCCGATACCTGCGACATCTACGAAAGCGTGAAGATGCAAGCCGCTGCCGAGGTAACCGGCGACGCTTCGTACTACTTTGGTCCCCTCAAGCCGTTGCCAGAAGGATTCAGCTTCGCGGATCTCGCGGTTCTCGTCGTGTGGTTTTTGATCTCTGAAGGTCAAAGTGCAGTCTCGAAATACCTTGGTGGCAATATGGAAGGGGTTCGACTCGGCATGAGCATGGGAGTGCCGATGGCGTTCTACAAGCACAAGGTCCTCAGGCCCTTTTTCCTGTCCGTGGCAAGAAGGGCATGGCTGATCTATCGTGCCGAAGGCCCGCTGGGGCCGGTGTTGCTGATCGAGAAGGCCAAGAAAGTGTTCGCGCGTCATCCCGCCTCGGCGGTTCCAGAGACACCCGACTATGACGTTCGAACGTGGATACGGTCGGAGGCTGAGGCTGCGATGTGTTGGCCCTTTCAGTCACCGGCAGTCGCGCCAGGTCCTTACGTGAAAATGGATGTCGGCGCAGGCACAAGTCATGCAAGCCTGTACCGGATTTATGGTGATTCGCAGACTCCCAAGCGAGGCATTGCTTTCTTTGGCGCAACCAGTGTCGCCGTCGGAATGGATGCGGTAGATCGAGCAATTGCCGACAGCGACGGTCGAGCAGGCGATTGCCTTGAACTCCGAGGAACCGAACAGGCAGTGTTGCAATCCAACCCTAAGGCGCTCGCGGCAATCAAGCCCGTCCAAGAAGATATCTATGTGTCCTATAAGAGAGCATGGATCGAAACATATCGGAAACTGCAAGAGTATCCTCCGGAGCTCGCAGCGTGGCGCGTGCACAGGATGTTTTCGATAGGAGGAGGGAGCCTTGTACCGTTGGTAATCGACAGCCTCAGAATTCATCCGGCAGGTGGGAACATCGCTATCGCCCCCACTGTGCTTGAACCTCCTCCCGATCTGTTTCGGGCTGATGGCAACCCCATCGCACAAGGAGATCTCCCTTTCTCTGCCGTGGCGTACGGTCTGTCAAACATTGATTTCTCAGTTCCAGAGGCGCTTACCCCAGACGAGGTACCACCAATGCCTGAGCGGAACGAGCGACGTAAACGGCTCGACAGAGACGACCTGTACGCGAAATGAGGGGGTATTGAGACGCTGCCGTTCCCACGACAAAGGCGTCGCTTCGGCTCACTGACGGTCGGGCATTGGAGAGATCCAGAGATGTAGATGAATTTGTAGCGGTCCATAAACCGCAACGTTCAATAACGTTCTACGAGCGGCCTGCAACACGTTCAATAAAAGTTGGCTTCAAGGACTCTGGACTGACGCCAAATCTCTAGTGCCGTATCGACAGTGCTCCGCGTGCAGAACTTCTGGTATGCCGATGCTGCCAGTGCGGAGCAGTGTGGATACGGCGATTTGCAGTAAGCCGCTAGCGCGGTGGATGTATGGGGATTGAATGCTGTCGGGG
>CAIKND010000108.1 GCA_903828675.1 uncultured Acidobacteriaceae bacterium | reverse complement strand
GGACAGTGATGAAGACCGACGCCCGCGTTCTCAAACAGGAGGCATAGGGAATACCTCAACTTCTCGAACCGCCCGGTGCGGACCCGCATGCCGGGTGGTGTGGCAGGGGAGAGCGGTCACTCGCTCCCCCTATGCCGATTGAATCTGACTATTTGCGCTTCGACGCGGACTTGGCGGGTTTGGGGGCGGGACGCTTCGGCTTGCTCACCGAGACGCCAGTGGACGCGTGCTCCTCTTCGTGCGGAGCGAAGAAGCGGACGCCTTCCAGATTGTGCTCACCCATGACATGCAAGCGAAGGAAGTTGGTCGACCCGGACTTGGTGCGGGTCCCGGCCACGATGGCGATCACTTCGCGGGAGCGGACAAAGCCGTTCTGCTCGAGGAGGCTTTCGGCGCAATCGACGAGCGCTTCGGTCGAGTTGACCTTGGGGCAGCGGATGGGTGTGGTGCCCCACAGCAGGTTGAGGCGATTGATGGTAACCTCGATCGGGCTGAGTGCGAAGATGGGCGCCGAAGGGTGGTACTTGGAGAGTTGGCGGGCGGTCTGGCCGGACTCCGTGAAGAGCGCAATGCCGCGCAGGTCCAGGTCGTCGGCGGCGTGAGCCGTGGCTTCGCAAATGGTTTCGGCGATGGAAAGTTGAGCCTGGCGGATGCGCGGCTCGGAGTAGTTCTGCTCCTTGATGTCGCGCTCGGCTTCACTCACAATGCGCGCCATCATGGCGACCGCCTCGACTGGATACTTGCCTACGGCCGACTCGCCGGAGAGCATGACGGCATCGGTGCCGTCGTAAACCGCGTTGGCTACGTCGGAGACCTCAGCGCGCGTGGGGCGCGGGTTGTCGATCATCGACTCCAGCATCTGGGTAGCGGTAATCACCGGCTTCGAGTACTCGGCGGCGCGCTTGATGATGTGCTTCTGGATGGCTGGGACCTTTTCCGGCGGCACTTCGACGCCCAGATCGCCGCGGGCTACCATGATGCCGTCGGCTGCCTGCAAGATGCTGTCGAGGTGCTGGATCGCCTGGGGCTTTTCGAGCTTGGCAATGATCCAGGTTTCTCCGCCCAGGGCCGCGACACGATTGCGAACCAGGCGAACATCCTCCGCGGTGCGGACAAACGAGACCGCGATGGCGTCGACACCGTGCTTTAGCGCAAATTCGAGATCCTCAGTGTCTTTTTCGGTCAGCGAGGGAACGCGCACTGGAATGCCGGGCAGGTTGATGCCCTTGTTTTCGCCCAGCATACCGCCGTTAATGACCTCGCAGACAACATCGTCGCCCAGAACCTCGTGGACGCGCAACTCGATGAGCCCGTCGGATAGCAGAATGCGCGAGCCTTGCTCAACGTTCTCTGCCAGGGTCTTGAATGTAGTGCCCACCAGCGATGCGGTGCCCGCAACCTCACGAGGCGTAATCGTCAGGCGTCCGCCGGCTTTGAGCAGAACGGACTGGTGATCTTTCAGCTTTGAAGTGCGGATCTTGGGTCCCTGCAGGTCCCCCAGGATGCACAACGGCTTACGTTCCTCGCGGCTCACCTTGCGGATCATCTGGATCAGCGCCAGCTTCTCCTCGTGGGTTCCATGGGAAAAGTTCAGGCGGACAATATCCACGCCCGCGCGGACCAAGTCCCGAAACACAGGCTCGGTATTGGAAGCCGGCCCGAGGGTTGCCACAATCTTTGCACGGCGTTGAGATGGGGACTCAGTCAAGCTCATTTCAGCAAACGACATCGGATGACTCCAGAGAAGCTTCAAATTTGTAGAAAAGGGGTTTCAGTCGGGCAGAAATGCGCAACAGGGATCGGCCCGTTTCATTGTACATGGAGGGTTTTAAACACACACCCCCGTACCATCATGCAACCCCGAGCGCGCAATCGTCGGTGAGAACTGTCACAGACTTGAAGTGTCAGGATCGGATTCTCAATCAATGGTATCCTGCGCGGAGATCTGTTCTTGCCGATCCCCATAAAGGACCCCATTCAGCTCCGCTCCGATGAGTACGCTGAAGGCGGTGATATATAGCCAGACCAAGGTGGCGATCCCGGCGCCAAAGGACCCGTAAAACATAGAGTAGTCAGCAATTCGCGTTACATACCAGCCGAAGGCCAGCGTCGCGGGAAACCAGATGAGCGTGCTGGCGGTGGCTCCAGGTGCCACCCATAACCAGTGTTCTTTTCTCTTTGTTCCGAAATGGTAGAGGGCTGTCAGCACCGTGATGCTGGTAATCAGGGCAACAGACCAGCGGGCCATCCGCCAGAAGATGAGAACGATGAAACGCAGTTCGTGGCCGGAGTTGTCGATCATCCAGAGTTCAATCTGGTGTCCGAAGACAATTACAAGGGTGGCCACCGACAGCGGAACGAGTGCGATTGGCACCAGCAACATGGCCCTCAGGCGGCGTCCCCAGAAGCCCCATGCCTCCGGGTGGAGCTGGTACGCGCGGCGGAAGCCCTCCATCAGCGACAGCATCATTCCCAGACCGGCAAATACGCTGAGGCTGGTGGCGGACAGAATTACCTGGCCGGAGTAGATGCGCCGAGTAAGTACGTAGGACTGAAGCAGATCCATCGTGTCGGAGGGCAGAAGCTGCTCGAAGATGGAGCGAATCTCGCCCATCAGGGTTGGACCCTCATGCACCTGGGCGAGCAGCGTGGTCAGAACCAGCAGAGCGGGGAACAGCATGAGCATGCCGGAATAGGCCGCAGCCTTGGCGGTGTTCACTACGTCATGCTCAAAGGCCAGCAAGACCGCTTTGCGGAATTTTAGGAGGAACCTGATCATGCGCGTTACTGGCAAGAGTAGAGCATTTCCCGGGGTTTCGGCGATAAGTCTTTTGAATGGCCTGAATGCGAAAACCCCGGTCAGATGGCCGACCGGGGTTTACTTATCTTCGCATGCGATGCTGTGTTGTTGAATTACTTAGGTTGAGATGCGAAAGCGTCAGCTTCGTGGTTCAACTCCTCTGGGCTGGCTTGGTGCAGTGAAATTGTCACACGGTAGCGGAAGGTAGCGGTTTGACCCTTCTCAAGCGTGTATTTGAAGGCAGGCTGCTTGGGGTCGAAGATACTGCGCCCGAGCGGGTTAGCGGCGAACAACCCGTACCCGCGTGCATGCCAGTAAGTCGGATAACCGGGATTGGCTGGGTGGTCGAAGATGGCGATCGAAACTACGTGATCGCCATTGTGGCCGGAAAGTGCACACCATCGGCCTCGCGTTGACCACACCGCATCGCCTTTGACGCCTTCGCTGGTGAGATATTCGCCGGTGGGTGGGGCCACCCCTGGAATGCTGGTGGCAGCGGCGACGGTCGTGGGGTTGCCGTTGGCGTCGGTGAAGACCCCACCCCTGTCCGTCGGCGACTCAAGCCAACGGGCGACGCGCATACCCAACATGCCCTCCTTGTCGTCATTGAAGACGACGCGGTCAAGGGCCTTGAGGGTCGCGGTTACGTCAATGATGCGCGTTTCACTATGCTGGGCAAACACGTAGTGAGTGGTTTCAGCCAGAATAGCCTGGTCCCTGCCCGTAATCCAAGTGGATGCGGCTACGAGTTCGCCGCGGTCGGAACCGCTAGTCGTGGATATGACCTTGTCGAAGACGACCGAGCCCATCGTCGATCGGTTTTCCGGCTTAATGGCGTCGGAGTTATTCCAAAAGTCGAAGCCGTTGGCGTTTCCGTAGTTGAACCATAGGCCGTCGTGGTGTGGGTGATCTGTGCGTTCGCCGGGGCGGGGTGCGAGCGGGTAGCCGCGTGTGAGAGTTACGCCGCCCGCATCCACGATGGGGTAGAGGACGGGCTTTTTCAGCGTGGTTGGCCAGATGTAGGAAGTAAATGGCTTGCCGTCAATGGTGATGTCCACACGGCGATTGGCTTTGTCGGCAACAACCTGGACGCCCTTTGCAGGAGGGGTTGCCAAGGCTCTGGTGATCATCAAAGGACTCGCAGCCAGGATCAGGCTAGCGGCGAGGAGGCCGCGGGAAGACAGCCTACGCATAGACTTTTCCCCCGACCATGACCTGTTGGGTCTTTTCGTCGAACGTGACCTTCATACCGGTTTGGATGGCGGCTACGTTCATGCACAGAGCGATGGAGTGGCTGTATCCGGCTTCGATAGAGGCGTTGGGCGTTTTGCGAGAACGAACACACTCCATCCAGTTCCGCATATTGGCGGCCGTCTGTGGATCGCCATGCGTGTTGGCGTCGGTGGAGACTGACTCTGCTTTTTCCACGAGGGAGAAGCTGGGAAGAAGATTGGGCTTCATCTTCATTTCAGCGGCTTCCCTGGCATTCATTCCACCAGTGGGAGTGACCGTCTGCTTGTCCATGTCGATCATGCCGCCGTTGGAGTAGTAGAGTTCCTTGACGCCGCCGGCAGAGTTGGTGAAGCGGGAAGAGTACTGAACCTGGAAGCCCTTGGTGAGGTCGTCTAGCGGGCCGTAATCGAAGACGGCGGTCATGGTGTCCCAGTTCTGACGGCCATCTTTCCAGAGGTAAATGCCGCCGTTGGCCACGCAGGACCGCGGATGAGGGAGGCCAGTGAACCAGTGGACGGTGTCGATCTGGTGGACGAGCCACTGGTCTGGAATGCCGGAGGAGTAGGGCCAGAAAAGGCGGAACTCGAGATACTTGCGGGCATCGAAGGGAACCATGGTGCGGTTGAGGAGGTAGCGCTTCCAGTCGGTGTCCTCTTGCTTGAGCAGGGGGACCTGGTCGGGGCGGCGCCAGCGACCGGGTTGGTTGACGTTCCATGTCATCTCGACCATGACGATGTCGCCAAAAGCGCCGGACTTGATGTACTCGGCGGCCTTCATGTAGCTGGGCGTGGAGCGGCGCTGGGTGCCGATCTGAACGATCTTGCTCGATTTGTGAACGGCGGCGCGGAACTTGCGTGCGTCGCCCATCGTGTGAGCAGTTGGCTTTTCGACGTAAGCGTCGCGTCCGGCCTCGACGGCTTCAATGCCGTGATAGGCGTGCTGGAAGTCAGCGGTAGCGATGATGACGGCATCGACATCCTTGCGGGCGTAGAGCTCTTCGTTGTTGCGGACCTGCTCGACAGGATTTCCACAGAGCTTCTGGATAAAAGCGGCGCCTTCTTCGCGGCGACGGTTCCAGATGTCAGAGACGGAGGTGATCTGGAAGTTCATCTCCTTGGCGTGCTGCTGGAAGGCGGGCAGGTCTCCGCCTCTCATGCGGTCACCGCAACCGATGATGCCAACGTTGACTCGGTCATTGGCGCCGAGGATCGCGGCGTAGCTGGCTGCACTGGATGATAAGGCGGTTGCGGCTAGCGCAGCGCCTCCGACTTTCAGGAACTCCCTGCGGTTGTTCTTTGTGCTCTCTAAGGCAGACATGACCGGAATCCTCCGTGCGGTTTTGGTTTCTGTTTGAGGTGCTGCTGCGGAGGATGGGAATGGTCACGGTGAAATGTATGCGTTTCTTTCGTGTGACCGTGGCCTAGCCCGCCGCCGGAAAACTAATGGTCAGACCACGGGGTGGCAGTCGTCAAGTCAGGAGGTCAGTCTCAGCATAATCATGCTGAAAGGAAGCCTTGCTGGTCTGATGTTTGGGAGTGGCGGCTATACGGCGGGGGCGCGCATGGATTCGAGGGCGGCGGTGAGGCCGGTGGTGAGAGCTTGCTGGGATTCGGGGGTCAGTTTTTCGCCGTGGCTGGTTAGGTAGAAGACGTCAATAGCGGTTTCGCCTTCGGTGTCGATGAGGGCAACTTTGATGTTGCATTCATGGGTGCTGAGGGTGAGGGCGATTTGGCGCAATAGGCCGGGCAGGTCCTGCGCTACTACCTGGAGCAGGGTCGAGTGGGTGGAGGATTCAGAGTCGAACTCGAGGCGGGTGGCCACTTCGACTTTGAGATTGTTGGGGTGGTTCATGTGGCGGCGGGCTTCAAGCAATTGCTGTACCGATGCCTTTTGCGCCACTACATCATGGATATTGGCCAGGAAGCGGTCCTTCTCGCTGGGATTCAGCTCGATGGTGCGGAAAACGTCGGAGAAGTGGAAGCTATCGACAATGACGCCGGCCTCGTTTGAAAAAGCGCCGGCTCGGACGATGTTCATTCCCCAGGCGGCGAGGGCTCCGGCCACGTCCGCAAAGAGCCTAGTGCGGTCACGGGTGATGACGGTGAGGTCGAACAGTTGCCGATTGGGACGAAGGTCGAGTTGAACATTGTCATCGTCCAGGTTGAGGGCCATCTGGAAGTGGTTGCGAATCTGCTCGGGGAGGCGAGTTTGCAGGTAGCGCTGCGGCAGGCCTTCGAGGAACTGTCCCAAGGCGTCATACTCGGTGGCGGGAACCATAGAGCGAAGACGATTGAGAAGGCTGGGGTCAATGGCGGCCCGGTAGCGCACCTCGTCAACGCTGCGATCCATGAAGTTGGCCGTGGACATATAGAACTGCCACAGGTTCTCAGCCTTCCATGGGGTCAGGGCATCGGGGTTGACGGCCTTGATGTCCGCGAAGGTCATGAGGGTGAGCATCTTCAGGAGCTGAGGGCTGGCGATCTTCTCAGAGAAAGCGCGGACATTTTCAAGGTCGAATATGTCGCGACGCATGGCGGTGGACATTTCCAGATGCAGGCGTATGAGCTTTAGAATCGCCTCGCGCTCTTCGGCGTCGAAGTCCAGGCGGGCAAGGAACGCGTCCGCCAGTTCGACGCTTTGGGTGGCGTGTTCACCTTCGCGGCGGGCTTTACCGGTGTCATGCAGTAGCAGCGAGAGCAAGAACAGGTCCAGGCGGTCTATCTCTGGCAGCAGTTGCGCCAACCGCTGCTCGTAGTCGTGAATGGGCTGACGTAGACCGTGTACGTTGTCGATGGTGAGGAAAGTGTGCTCGTCAACCGTGTACCGGTGGTAGCTGTCACGAATTACCAGGGCGTCGATTCCATGGAACTCGGGGATAAGCATCTCAAGCACGCCAAGGGCGTGCATAGTGCGGAGGGCGTGGGCAGCATGGGGGCCGAGCAGCACTTCGCGCAGGGAGTTCCAGAGGTAAGGGCCTTCGGGGATGTGAATTGCGAGGACTGGGAGGGCATCGGTGATGCGGTCTTCGGCGGCCTGGGAGAGGGTGTAGCCGTGTGTGGCCATCAGGGAGAAGATACGGAGGATGGCGCTTGTGTCGTTGAATTGGGCGCCGGGCACGATGTCAATGCGTCCCTGGTCGAGAAGGAAGTCAGTTCCGGCAATTGGGGTACGACGGCGGCGGAACTGGCGGTAGAAGCTGACTGGAGCGGGAAGATGCTCCATGAGGAGGGCGGCGCGCCGATAAATGATGCGGGCGTGGCGGTAATAGGTCCGCATCCAGTAAGAGGGGTCAGCAGTACCGCGTGTTTCAAGGCCGATGGAGAGGGCGGCAGCTTCGTCCTGGGATTGCCAGTCCAGGGTATTGTCGTCGCGGCCATGGCGGAAGTGGAGAAAACATCGGGCGGCGGCGAGGAAATCGAAGGCGGCCTCGGCGTCGCCGCGTGCGCTCTGGAAGACACCGCCGCGCTGGCGGGGCCACTCCTTGGTCTCCTTGAGGTGGAAGAGGATGGCGAACCAGATGGCTAGGTGGTAGTCACGGAGCCCGCCGGGACAGTCTTTCAGGTTGGGCTCGAGGTGAAAGATGGTGTTGCCGAACTTGGCGTGGCGGCTGCGGGCGATTTCGCCGAGCTTTTGGGTGATGGTGTTCCACTCGCTCAGGACCAGGCCTGGGAAGGTGACCTGATGAAGCTGCTGGTAGAGAGGAAACTGGCCGGCGAGGAATCGGCGGTCCAGGGTTGCGAGGGTGAATTCGAGGTTGTCGGGATCGAAACGGCCTGCTTCCTTTACGGTGCGCGAACATGGGCTGGCGCGCAGGCCTATATCCCACATGCCCTGGATGATGGCTCGAACCGCCTCGCGGGACTGCTCTTCAGTCTTGTCGTCAGCAAAGGCGAAGAGGACGTCGATGTCGGAGTAAGGGAAGAGATCTTTGCGGCCATAGCCGCCGAGGGCGAGCAGGGCAACGTTCTGGAAGGGCAGCCCGGCGAAGGCTCTACGCCACATTTCAATGAGGATACGGTCCACAACGGCGGATCGGCGGCGGATAGCGGCCGTACCGTCACCGGTGCGCTCGCAGGTCTGGCGGACAAGCGCCATCTCCCGCATATACTGCTCCCGAAGATCGTCTACCGCCAAAACGACTGGAATCATAGTTGGTTGTGAATTGGCTCGCCGAAGCAAGAAGGAATTATTAACAGCATATTCCAAGTTGGACCGGATGCGGAAATTTTGCCCGAAAGGTCCCGGAAAACGGTACGGAGCAGGGCGAATCGGAGTTGTGTTGGTGGAGCGGGCCTGATATGGCGGTAGGGATGAAAGTGGCGAAACGCTCTTTGGTTCTGCTCAAGGCAAGATTTGAAACCCAGCTGCGCGGGGCTAGCGAGTCCGCGGATGAAAGCCCGCGCATGGAGGCGTGGCATCGACGGGCTGAGTTTGGAGGTAAGAATGCCCCTGCTCCTTCCAGAAAGGCGACGCGGGAGATCTTTCGTCTCGAGCTGGATGGCTTCATGATCGAGTAGACCGGCGTGGAGGAACTCTCATCTACGCGCAAGTCCGTACATATTTTCAAGCACTTACGAAATGGCCTGTGAAAATTGCCGTTTCTCGGCCCTGGAGACGGGACAACCAACCTCCTCAAGTGCGGGCGTGGACGCCTGCACGACAGCCGGTCTGGAGACTGGCGCTACGAGGTGATCATCAACGAAACCAAGTAGTCGGGATTGAAGTTGTAGGGAGTTGCATACGTGCAGGAGGGGGGGTGGGTAGGGAGGGGTAGGAGGGGGGTGGAGGAGGGAGTGGGGGTAGGGTGTGTGCGTGAATTGGCTCCAAAGCGGACATTTGCTTGTACTTGCGGGAAATGCGGCTTGATCAAAAGAAATCGCCAAGATTTAAATTACTTAGAATCAATTGGTTGCAGTTTGCAGTGGGCGCACTTGCGTGGGACTCGCGCTGGGAAACGCGGGCGTGGATCGGGCGGCGGACTTTGTCGTTACCCGGTGTGATGGCGCGCTGCGGCTTCATTTATCGTCCCCTATTAACGATTGTGCGCCAAGGGAAGGTAATTATATGCAAACTGCTAGACGGCAATTTGTGAAGGCCTAATGCTCCGGACCATTGACGAAGACCTGTCGGTGGCGGGGCAACCTGGGCGAGGTTCAATCGGCGAGGTTCCAACACTTTGGATGCAGGTTATACAATCCTCCAAACAAAGGATTGCCACGATGCGCTCTATCCAACTAGCTGCCCTCCTCCTGATTATTTGCCCACTCGGCGCCCTCGCACAAAGTTCGGCCACTGTCACGATCGACACATCCAAATCGGCGGGAAAGGTGAGCCCGACTCTCTACGGCATCATGACCGAGGAGATCAATCACTCGTACGACGGCGGTTTGTATGCGGAACTGGTGAGTAACCGCACATTTCAGACCAGTCGCGGCCTGAGCCTTGAGAACTGGACACTCATCCAGAATGGCGACTCGCGGGCGGCAATCGAAATAGACAAGACCACGGGCCCAAGCGCAGCTATACCACATAGCCTGAAGATGGTGGTCGCGTCCGCCGGCCCTAAGGCTGATGCTGGTTTCAGCAATAGTGGCTACTGGGGCATGGCGGTTCGGCCCTCGACTACCTATCGAGGCTCGTTTTACGCCAAGGCCGACAGTTCCGCGCCCGGCAGCCTTACCGTTCGCCTTGTGAACGGCAAGACTGGCGCGGTTGCGGCAGCTACCACGGTGAGCGCTCCCGGGAACTCGTGGCAGAGATACACTTTCAATCTCAAAACCGGCGCGCTGGCCGCTTCCGCTGACAACCATCTGGAGATTCTGGCAGAGCATACGGGGACCGCGTGGTTCTCGCTGATCTCGCTTTTTCCGCCGACCTACAAGGATGAGCCGAACGGCTATCGCGTGGACCTGATGGAAAAGCTCGCGGCTCTGCATCCTGCGTTCCTGCGCTTCCCCGGGGGCAACTATCTTGAAGGCGACCACATCAGCGAGCGGTACGAGTGGAAGAAGACGATCGGTCCGCTGGTTGACCGTCCCACGCATCCCACGCCGTGGACCTACCGTTCTTCAGATGGGCTGGGGCTGCTGGAGTTTCTGAACTGGTGCGAAGACCTGCACATGGAGCCGCTGCTGGCTGTCTATTCGGGATATTCACTGCTTCAGGAACATGTGGCCGCGGGCAAGGACCTGGAACCGTACGTTCAGGATGCGCTGGACGAAATTGAGTACGTGACGGGGGGCACCGCAACCCACTGGGGCGCGGAACGAGCAAAGGATGGCCATCCAGCGCCCTTCCACCTGACTTATATCGAAGTGGGCAACGAGGAATACCACGACCAGTCGGGAACGTATGATGCGCGATTTGCGCAGTACTATAAGGCCATCAAGCAAGCGCACCCCGAGTTACAGATCGTCGCTTCAGCGCCGGTGACGCTGGTTCGTCCGGACATTCTGGATGACAACGACCACGCGCTCCACACTCACTTCTACCGTACCGCGCAGCAGTTTTTTCAGGATGTTCACCGCTACGACAAGTACGACCGCAGCGCGCCGAGAATTCTGGTTGGGGAATGGGCGACGAGAGAGGGATCTCCCACAACCGACCTGGGAGCGGCTCTGGGCGATGCCGCGTGGATGACGGGCATGGAGCGGAACAGCGACATCGTGGTGATGGCTTCTTATGCGCCTCTATTCGTTAATGTCGAACCGGGCGGTATGCAGTGGCCGAGCAATCTGATTGGATACGATGCGCTTCATAGCTACGGATCGCCAAGCTATTATGCGCAGGTGATGTTTAGCAGCAACCTTGGCGACCAGATTGTTGATAGCAAACTGGACACGGCGAATCCGCGCTTGTTCGAATCCGCAACCTTCAATTTGAAGACTCATCACCTGTTCGTCAAGTTAGTTAACGCTTCGTCCGTGGCGCAGCCGATTCACGTCAAGTTGAGTGGAACCTCCAGCGTTGAAAGCAAGGCGACGCTAACAACCGTGAGCGGCCGCACCACGCAGGAGACGAACACAATCACGGAGCGCACCAGGGTCGTCCCGGTAGTCACGAGCATCGCGAACGCTGGAAAGGACACCGCTCTGACTCTGCCCAAATACTCGATTGAGGTGCTCGACCTGGTGGTTAAGTAGGTTTGGAATTGGGAGTTGCGTGGCGGCATGGAGCGATGTCTTTTGGATGGTGGTGCGTCTCGCGATGGGTCATGGATTAAATAAGCTATTATTTCAACAATCCGCATTCGCACGTGCTGGAAGCGGGCTGTCCGACCGGTTTGAACTGTGAAGCCTTTGCGCGGGAAGGCCTTTTTTGCCTGACACTCGCGCGTGACCACCAATGATCCGCAAATCCCGTTTTCAGTCAGTGTGTAACTTTAGGGAATCTCTGATTGAGTCTTATTCCACGCTGAGCGTTTCCTCGGGGGCTGAAGCCCTCGTTCATTTAAGCATTTGCGGCACGGCGACCCAGAGGGTACCCCGGCCGTGCCCTTTCAAAACGTCGACTTAATCAGAGGTTCTTTAGGAAACTTATGTCGCGACTCAATCCGTACGTCGTCTTGCTGACACTTATCGCCACTTTGGGTGGATTGCTTTTTGGATATGACACGGCCGTAATCAACGGTGCGGTAGGCAGTCTGAAGGCATATTTCATTGATCCGCGATTTACAGATCTGGCCAACCCCGCCCAAGCTAACGCTGCGAATTCGCTGCTTGGCTTTGTAGTTTCAAGCGCGCTGATCGGTTGCATTTTTGGCGGGCTGGTGGGCGGGTGGGTAAGCACCAACATTGGCCGGAAGCGCGGACTAGTGATTGCCGCCGTGCTTTTTCTGCTATCAGCGCTGGGCGCCGCCGCACCGGAGTTTCCTTTTGCTCCCATCGGCCACGGCGGACCGGGATTCATGATGAATTTTGTAATCTACCGGATTCTTGGCGGCATTGGCGTGGGCTTGGCCTCGATGTTGTCGCCCATGTATATCGCGGAGATTGCGCCGCCCAAGGTGAGGGGAAACCTGGTGGCGTGGAATCAGTTCGCCATCATCTTCGGGATGCTGGTGATTTACTTCGTCAACTTTGGAATTTCAAAAACGGGGAGCGGCGATGCGTGGCTCAACACCATCGGCTGGCGCTATATGTTCCTCTCCGGCACCATTCCCGCGGCCCTTTTTCTGGTACTGCTGCTTCTCGTGCCTGAGACTCCGCGCTTCCTGATGATGAAGGGAAGAGAGAGTGACGCGCGGGCGGTGCTGACCAAACTGGTGACGCCGGAAGAACGCGAGCAGGAACTTTCAGAAATTCGCGCGTCGTTCGCGGAGCATCACTCCGGCAATCTGTTTTCTTTCGGCGCACTGCTGATTTTCATTGGCATCACAGTGTCGGTGTTCCAGCAATTTGTGGGCATCAATGTGGTGCTCTATTACGCGACGGATATTTTCAAGGGCATGGGTATGTCCACCAATGCCTCTCTGATGCAGACGATCATTGTGGGCGCGGTCAACCTTGTGTTCACCGTGGTTGCCATTGTGAGCGTGGATCACTTTGGCCGGAAGCCGCTGCAGATCATCGGAGCGCTGGTGATGGCGGTGAGCATGATTGCGTTGGGCGCGGACTTCTGGCTGGGCGGCAAGGGCATGGTCGCGCTGGTAAGCATGCTGGTCTATACCGCCGGTTTCGCCGTTTCGTGGGGGCCAGTGACCTGGGTTCTGCTAAGCGAGATTTTCCCGAATCAGATTCGCGGCAAGGCCATGGCTGTGGCTGTGGCGGCACAGTGGATCGCCAATTATCTGGTCAGCTGGTCATTCCCCATTCTGGATGACAACCCATACCTGGTGGCGCATTTCAAGCACGGGTTCGCGTACTGGATCTATGGCGTGATGAGCATTCTAGCCGCCCTGTTCATGTGGAAATTTGTGCCGGAAACCAAGGGCCGTACGCTGGAGCAGATGGAAGGGTTGTGGCACGGGGCCGACGCAAAAAAGGCCTAGGCAAACAACGACAAGGCAGAATAGCGAACTTATTCACTTGCATCCATCGCGACCGGGCCATTGGGCGCGATGGATGCATAAATTAGAAAACGAATGCAATTTGCAGGATAAGTATAGAAATCGCTGTTTCATATTCTGTTTGTTAAGGGTCTCCCTAGGTTTATTGCTCAAAGCTCAGCTTGTGCGCCATTCACGGCCAATCCAGACAATAAATGCCCAATCGCATATTTGAAGTGATGATCGCGCCCCGATCTGTTCCGAAAGCCTGAATAAGCTGAGGAACTGGAAACGGAAGGTCATTTCGCCGTAACGAATTTGATTAGACATGTCAAAGATGGTGTAGGATGTTCGCTAACTTCAGGTCCATCGGTAAAGGAGTGCTCAAATGCGTACCATCACGCTTTGTGGAGTCGCTCGGGTTTGCCGGGTCAAGGGCGTATTCCAGATTTCCGCAACCATCCTTCTTGTCTTTTGTGCTCTGATGCTTTTTGGCAGGGTGCCGGCCACTTCTGCCCAGGGGGCCAAGCCTGCCGTTCCTGCCCAGGATGCCAAACCCGCGGCCCCGGCTAAGGACTCACAGGCGGTCGCGGTGCCCACGCCGCCCACAGCGCCATCGCCGGGGAAGGCTCTGATCTACATCTACCGTGTGGGGAGATTTGTCGGTTCCGCCTCCCACGACCATCTCTTCATCAATGGCGTCTATCTGGCCTACCTGCTGAACGGGGAATATGCGTGGATGGAGGTGACGCCGGGCGCCGCGGTAGTGACTGGCATGCCTGAAATGTACTATGGGGGCATTATCCAGTCGACCGGCGCCGCGCTGAACGAAGCGAGAAACAAGGAGAACGAGCGGATTCGGCTGGACGTGGAGGCGGGCAAAACCTATTACCTGAAATGGACTGCCGGCACCATGGCTACGGGTATCAAAGTGACGCTTCAGGATCCAGGGGTAGGGGCGAAGGAGATGAGCAAACTTCATCCGTCCAAGCCTGTGGTGCAACCGGACGACAAGACAAAGGCCGGGTGGAAATAGTCTCCGTCCCGTCTGCTGAGGCAGGGCACGGAATTGGGCAGTTGGCCGGCAATCCGAAGGCTACTTGTTGGTAATCAACGGATGCCGGTCAAACGTCCGCCACCCCTTCTGGGAGGCTTTCTTTCTTGCTTTTCATCGGGGTTTCTGGATCATTCACGACAATGCGGTTGCGTCCCTGCTGTTTGGCGCTGTATAGCGCAGTGTCGGCTCTTTCCAATGCATCCGACCAATGGTCATCCGCAACATCAATCGGCGAGATCCCGATGCTGACAGTTAAATTAAGCGAATGATCGCGGGTGTTGAGGGTCAAATTCGCGACTTCATTCCGAATATGGCCAGCAACTACCAAGGCGCCGGCTAGGTCAGTACCGGTGACGAGCACAACGAACTCATCTCCTCCGAGCCGTGCGGCAATATCCGTGGAGCGCGCGATTTTTTTCAGAGCCTGCGCCATTTCTACGAGGGCGCGGTCCCCCGCCTGATGTCCGTAGTTATCATTGATTCTTTTGAAAAGGTCGATGTCGAGCAATATGATTGCGGACGGCGATTTATACCGCTGGACGCGGTGGAACTCTCCCTGCAGCGCCTCCTCGAAGACTCTGCGGTTGGAGAGCCCGGTCAGATAATCGGTGCGCGCCAAGAGCTTGAGTTGCTCTACGATGCGTACCCGGCTGGTGATGTCGCTGACCACCGCAACATATCCTGTTATCTTTCCATCGGAGGAAGTGATCGGAGTGATGTTGGCGCGTCCGTCAAACGTAGTGCCATCTTTCCGCCTGTACTTTGTCTCCAACTCCAACTTGCCTTCTCTTCTGATGAAGGCCAAAATCGCGTCGAACCCATCTTGCGAAGCTTTTATGTCCGAGCGCAAATCTGTCGCGATATTTTCCAAATTTCCAGGGGGATGAAGGATCGAGGGTCTCTCACGCCCGAGCAGTTCATCGGCAGAATAGCCGAACAAGAGTTCTGCCCCGCGGTTGAATAGGGTGATTCTTCCGTTCAAGTCGGTCGCAACGATTCCCTGCTCGGTTGCCGAAGAGAAGAGGTCGGTCATTTGCCGGTTGAGAGCGCTTATCGTCACCTGGTCCCTGACTCGCCGGGTTATGTCAATAAAGGTGGTGATGACAGCATGAGGGCGGTGAGCGTCGCCGTTGAAGAGCGGGTGGCTGTTGATGCTAATCCAGGATCTATCTTCATCACCGCCGAGGCCCATAACGATGTTCAGAACCGTCTTGCCAGTCGCGAACGCGACCATGGCGGGATGTTCTTCACCGGGGAATGGGCTCCCATCCGCGCGTACCGCCTTCCACGAGGGATCGATGCTGGTCCGTGCGCAAAGTTGATCCATGGTAAGCCGAAGAATCTGGCAGGCGGCCTGGTTGGCTTCGATAATTTCGCCATCGGCGGTCTGGACCAAAGTCCCTATGGGGAGGTTCTCAAACAGGCTGCGGTAGCGTTTCTCACTGGAGAGCAGTTCCTGCGTTTGCTGGGCAACCCGGTCTTCAAGGTGCCTGCGATAGTTTTCAAGCTCTTCCTGCTGGCGCTTCTGCTCGGTAATGTCGCGGCCGACAACGACGGAACCGATTATGGAACCGGCGCTGTCGCGGATGGGACTGAAGCTGTAGTTGGCCACCCAGGATTCGCCCGAGTCCTTGCGGCGCATTCTATATTCAGCATTGGTTACAACTTCGCCCTTGAGTGCCCTTGGAGTAGCCCACCTTTCGAACGGCACGAACTCTCCATCCGGCGTGAAAGCTTCGAATATGGAAGGGAATTCCTCGACTGAGAGGGGGCAATCGGACTTGTTTTTGAAGCGGAGGTGGCTGACAACGGCATCGTTAAAGTGCGTTATGCGGCCCTGGATGTCGGAGATCAAGACGGCGTCAGAGGAACTGGCGATGGCGGTCTCCAATTTGGTATGGCTCTCGGCCAGCGATTGCTCGGCGAGTTTATGGCGGGTAATATCCATGGTGACGCCGAGGATCCGGTCCGCGTGCTGCTGAGCACCCTCGGCTGTAAAGTATGCGCGGCCACAGGAGACAACCCAGCGCATCGCGCCGTCAGGACGGACAATGCGGTACTCGTGCCGCCAGTTGTTGCCATCGGGGGATGAGATTGCTTTCTGGAACGACTCATTGGTCTGCTGGCGGTCATCAGGATGTACACGACTTACCAGGGCACTATAGAGAATCGGCTCGTCAGGCAGGAAGCCGAAGATTCTGCGGCTTCCTGCATCCCAGGTAAGCTCTTCCGATCCCAGACGGAACTCCCACACGCCTAATTCCGCAGCATCGAGTGCTATCTGCTTCCATTCAGATGACTTATGCAGGTCCTCCTTGGCCTGCTTTCTGGCGCGGTACTCTTCAAGACAAGCATTCAGTTGCCTGTTGACGCGGAGGCTCTCAGTCAATTGGATGATGAGGACATTCATCACCCCGAAGAGAAGGAATCCGGCGGCATCGGATGGCCTGGTGATTGAAAACCGCCCAGCTGGGAGCAGAAACCAGTAGTCAACCCCAAGCAAAACCAGCGCGATCGCCATCAAGCCCGGGGCCCGGCCGAAAAGAATCGCAGAGCCTATGACGGCTGGATAGAGGGTGATATAGAGAGGAACTCCGGGGCCAAACTCCCTTACCAGGAAGACGCGCAACAAAAAAGCCGCGGCGACGATCACCACGGTGGCGGCATAACATCCCAGATGTCTGCCGAGCCCAAATCGAATACTCAGATTCATAGGGGCCCGCCAGCAGAAGAATTTTTCTGTAAATTCTGCTCGGAGGATTCTCACACGAATTTGGGGTATGAATTGTGACGACGGACACAATCATAACGATGGTATCGGGTACTTTAGTTTGTTGATGCGGGAGAGGAACCAGCGATTAAGTGCTATTCCACGCCGAACATTCCCGCAGGGGCTGAACAGGCTGAGGAACAAGGCGTGAATTGCGAGGTAAAGCCCGAAAAGCATCCCTCAGGGGCTAAAGCCCTCGTTTATTTTCTGCCACTTGCGGCACGGCGACCTAGAGGGTACCCCGGCCGTGCCCTTTCAAAACAGTGCCTTGATAAGAGTTCTTCCGCAGCCTGTGAAGCCCGCGTTCATTTTGCAGCATTTGCGGCACGATTGAAGTCGTGGCCTTTCAAAACAGTACTTAATCAGAGATTCCCTAAAGTGCATATCAACCGCCCCTGCTTAAGGGCAATTCCAGGAGACCGTCCCCCTGCCGCCTCGGTATTGCCATTGGAGAATTATCGAATCTGCGGAAAAGGGGGGTGCGGGGACGGGTCTTGTCGCGCGAGCAACTGGAGCCACCCTCTCATGCTTTTCTGCAGGGTCTCGACTTCTATGCCTGCATAGACAGCTGGAAATGAATCAAGCCGGCGCAGGGCTGCCTTGAGAAGGGATGCGGCACCTATCGGGTTCTTCTTCTGTAGATGATGGAATGCAGCAGTTATTTGAATCAGGGCCTGCAGAAATGCCTTGTCCGGCTCTTCGGAGATCAACCAGATACTTTCCCAGTGCTCATGGGCAAGGAAGAACTCCTGTTTTTGGTAGCTTCGCAGACCTTGCGCTAGCGCGCCGGTAGTCCAGTCAAGGGGCATGATTTCGTCGTTATCCTTTCAGGGAGGGAATTGCTGCGCGTATAAGCGGGAGTGGTGGGCGCAATGAAAGTATGGATATAACTCTCCCACGCCTGGCAAAAAGCGCGAAGAATGGGCGCCCGGCATCTATCGAGAATCGGAGTTTAACGGAAACCTGGTTGAGGTTCATTTTCTCCAAGGCGCCCAAAAGCGAGGCACCCTGGGGCACCCAGTCTTAGTGGATGAGCTCAAACCCCGGGACCCAGGGCACCCGCCGATCACTGAACTTTGACGGTGTAGTCGGCGGAATGTGTTCCGTCTGGAGCAACCACGTGGATTTTGATTTCACCTGCATTCTTTGCCGCGGTGACGGGATGGGGCACGCCCGCGGTGACGGGTTCGCCGTTGATGGCAAGGGCGCTGGAGCGCGTGGAAGTGGGCTCGGCGATGACGGACACGGTGGATGCGTCGGGAGGCACGGTGGCCGTGTAGGACTTGACGTCCGGCGAAAATGAGGGCGTGAGTGTTGCGCCTTCGATGGCGAGGCGCGTGAGTCCGGCGATCTTGTCGATGGGCGCAGGGAGGTAGTGAGCCTTATTGACGTTGATCGCAACCCAGTCTGGGTCGAGGATGCGGTCGCCAATCGTTACCTGAAGGAGTCCGGTGGGGCGGTAGGAGGGGACGAGAACTGCGTCCCCTTTATCCATGAGCGATTGCAGTGCCTGTTGCAGATTATCGAGGTAGGCTTCACCGTGCAGCGGCTGATCATTATGACCGGTCATGATGTTGGTCACTTTGCCGCGGAAGTTGGCGCGGGAGGCCTTGACCGTGGCGAGATAACCGTCGAGCGGAGCGGGGGTAAATTGGAGCCACAGGGCATCGGGAATGGTGGGAGAGTTGCTGCCGTAGGAATCGCCGGTGAAGAGATAGCCTGTCTTCTCATCGAAGATGACGATGGAGCCAGGGGTGTGTCCTGGCACGTCGTAGACGATCAGCGAGCGGTCGCCAAGGTCAACGCGGTCGCCTTGATGGATCACCAGTAGATATTGCGCGATGACGTCGTCGGGAATTCCACGCGCTTTGAGCAGTCGCTCTGCGCCGGGCCGGTCCGGCGCGCCGATGTGCTCCTTGCTGTCGCGAATGAATTGGTCGGCCTGTCCGATGTGGTCGCCGTGATTGTGGGTGAAGATGGCCTCAATGGGTAGGCCGCCGGTGTATTGGGATAGATATTCCTTGAGTTTGCCGGTGCCCTGTCCGGAATCGATGAGGACGCACTTGGTGGTTCCCTGGATGAGGAACATCTTGTCATTGTCCGAGTCGCGGATCATGCGGATGCCGGGGAGGATCTGTTCAGATACATAGGCGGTGCGGTCGCGGCGATCAACGACGTACTGGAAGTTGGCGATGTTGCTGTTGGTGTTTCCCTCGTGCATGGCCACCGCACGGAGGGTATAGCCTGCCTTGAAGCCATGGTCTCCCTCATAGATACCACCGATAAAGAGCACTTGCAGCGGGTCGTAGACATGGCTTTTGGATGTGGGCGTGCTGCCGTCCCATGTGTAATGAATGACGGCTTGGGGATCAGCATCGAGGAGCGTGACGGATTCAGTGGTGGGGAAGATGCCGGGTGCGGGGAAGGCGGTTGGCGGCGACAGTTTTGGTCCGGTGCCCTGAGGCTCCGGCGGGCCGAATTGCCCGTAGACCGCGGAAACGAATAGAAGGGGAAGTACAGCGAGGCATATAGATTTGATGGGCTGCATCGTTTTCTCCAAATTGGCGGGCGAGTGCTGGATGGGCTGTCTGCGCTGATCCATATTGAATCGCGGCAAGCAAGAAGAGTACAAGCAAAAAAGGGCTTTCGATACAGGTATTGTGCGCGAGTGGGGTTGGATTTGGAGTACGTGCAGCGGTTGCCGGCAAATCTGGCTAGAATGTCAGGTTGGGTGAAGTAACTTGCATGGCCGCAGCCGAAGACGGATGCGGGACGGCGCTGCGGAATTGAAGGGCCGGGCCAATAGGGCAGAAACGTGGCAATACGATGTTGGAGCGAGGAGGACACCATCGGCGCACGAATGCAATTAGGTGAACTGCTGATCCGGGCGAACCTGGTAACTGCGGAAGATGTGACCGGGGCACTGGAGCGCATGGCGAAGAATGGCGGGCGGCTAGGCGACAGCCTGGTGGCGAACGGGGCCATCGCGCAGAAGGTTCTGGATGCGTTTCTGCATCGGATTCCCGCCGAGCCTTCGGATCTTAAGGCAACCGGAATTGATGAGCTGGACCTGCTGACGCTGTTGATGAAGCTTATCTATACAGGGCACCTGGAGACGCCACGCCAATACGTGGATACGATCAAGTTGCCTTATCACCTGGTGGCCGACCTGGTGGTGATGGCCATCGACCGGCAACTGCTGCGCACACTGGGGATGCGCGACGCCCACAGTCCCTTGGATATGTGCTACACGTTCACGGAAGAGGGCAAGCGGTGGACGATTGACGCGCTGGATCGGCAGCGTTATGCGGGGCCCGCGCCGGTGACGCTGCAGGAATTCACCGACCAGGTGAGCCTGCAAAAGCTGACCAACGAGACGGTCACATATGAGCGAATCCGCAAGTCTCTGGGCACGCTGACGTTTGACGACAGCATTGTGGAGCAAAGCGGCCCGGCGTTGAACTCGGGGCGGGCGATGCTGTTCTACGGCCCACCGGGGAACGGAAAGACATCGATTGCGCTGGCGCTGAGCAAAACTTTCAATGACGTGATCTATGTTCCTTACGCGATTACGGTCGAGGGGCAGATCATCCGCTTCTTCGACTCGAGCGTTCATGCCGAGGTGACATCCGACGAGGTGAACGAAGAGAGCGGATTCTCGTTTATCAGGGCTGCGGAGTACGACGCGCGCTGGGTTCCCTGCCGGAGGCCCTTCATTATCACCGGCGGGGAACTGACGCTGGAGATGCTCGACCTGAACTACGACACAACCGGGCACTTCTACGAAGCCCCGCTGCATCTGAAGGCGCTGGGAGGGTGCTTCATTATCGACGATTTCGGACGGCAACTGGTGAGTCCGACTACGCTGCTGAATCGCTGGATTGTGCCGCTGGAGAGCCGCGTCGATTATCTGAAACTGCATACGGGCAAGTCGTTCAGTATTCCGTTTGAGGAACTGGTCATTTTCTCAACGAACATGGAACCTGAAGACCTGATGGATCCAGCGTTTCTGCGGCGGCTGCCTTACAAGATTGAGATTGGAGCGCCGAGCGTGGAAAACTTCAGGCGCATTTTTGATAAGGAGTGCTCGCGGCAGAGATTGCTGCTGCCGAGTGCATTGTTTGACGCGATTGTGCAGAAGATCAGGAACGAAAAAGGGTTGGAACTGGCGGCGTATCAGCCGAGGTTCATAGTGGACCAAGTGGTGGCGACCTGCCGGTTCATGGGGGAGACTGCGCACTTTGAGCCGCGCTTCATTGAGTACGCGCTCAACAATCTGCGGGTGAGGCGGAGCGCGACGGACCCAGCGCCGAGCCAGCCGATCCATATTTAGACAGGTGGGGGAGTGTACGGTGTGCTTGGCGCCCGGCGCGCCTGAAGCTTGGAGAGGCTGCTATACACTGCGTTCAATGAACAATGCAGCTAAAAGGGTTGCGCGCTGGATGGTGCTGTGTTTGCCATTCGCACTGGCGCTGGCGTTTTCGAGCGCGTTCGCCGCTCCGTTTGCAGCGCCGAAGACCGCAATTTTCATGCTGACGGTTTTTGTGGCAGGGGCGCTGGTGCTTCCTATTTGTTCAGGGTGGAAGCTGGAGAGGGAAGAGAGATATTTCTGGATCGCCGCGGCGGTTTATGGGCTGGTCACACTGGTTTCCGCGGGCATCTCGCAGAACCGTGAGCTGTGCATCGCGAGCGTCGAATGGCTGGTGTATGGAGTGCTGCTGTTTGCGGTGTCGCGGGTGGTGCTGGGCGGAGAGGGTAGAGCACGCTACACGCGCAATTTGCAAATTTCGATAGCGGTGGCGGCGGTGGTGGTTTCGCTGGTGACGGTGGCGCAGTTCTTCAGAGTCGATATGAAGGGGGCGTTCGGGCTTTATGCCAACTCAACTGGGCGAATGCGGATGTATGGCACGCTGGGCAATCCTGATTTTGTTGCGGCGTTTCTGGCGGTTGCACTTCCGGCAACGATTGGGTTGTGGGTAACGGCGCGGCGATTGCGGGCGGTTTGGATGGCGGCATCGGCGCTGATTGGAGTGGCTGCTGTGCTGACGGGATCGCGCGGGGGCGTGATTGCATTGACTTCCGGGGTTGCCGTGATTGCTTTCTCCGCGATGAAGGGGCGGGGGCCGGGCAGGGCGGCGCTGCTTGCGGCAGTTGTGGTTGCATGCGCCTTGGCTGCCGGTACGCAACTGAATGCGCGGACGGCGTGGGAGAGTCTGCGGGGCAGGGTTTTGATTTGGCAGGTGTCGCTGGGGGACGGGGCGGGCCGGAGTGCGCTGGGAAGCGGGCCGGGCACCTTCGCGTACGAATATCCGGCGAGGCTGGGACGATACTTTGCCGATCCTGGACACAGCGCGTTGCTTCATTTTGCGGGACACGAGCGTCACGCGCAGAACGATTTTGTCGAAGCCTGGCATGATGGAGGGTGGCTCGGATTCGGGAGCCTGGTGGCGCTGCTTGGGGCTTGGTTTGTGGTGGCGATTCGGCGGCTTCGCGGGATGGACGATGCGGCGAGGTCTGGAGTAGCGGCGGCAATAGCGTCTGTAACTGCGTTTTGCGCGGCAGCGTTGTTTGATTTCCCGATGCACCGCGCAGAGACGTGGGCATTGCTTTGGCTCCTGATGGCTGTGCCGCTGGTTTCGGCGAGTCCCGCGCCGGAGTCGCATCGGCGTCTGAATTGGTTTCGATCCGCGGGGGTTGTACTGTTGCTGGTTGCCGCGGGCAACTTTGCGATTGCGCCGCTCGCTGCCAGTTACGAATTGGCGAAAGGGAAGGCCGACGAAGATCACGGGGCGATGGATTCGGCATTGACGGCTTATCGCGCGGCTTTGCGATGGGAACCGACGTCGCCGGATGCGAACTTCGACCAGATCCGCGCATTGGGCAAAGCGGGAGATTATGGTGGAGCGCTGGCTCAATCGAGGTTGGCGGTACGATTCGTAAATGAGCCGGAATTATATATTTTGCGCAGCAGGATATTGGAGAATGCGGGCAGGAATGACGAGGCCGAGCGGGAAGTTGAGGCGGCTGCGCGATTTTTTCCGTATTCGACGGAATTGCGGGATGAGATTGGCTCGTTTTCTGGAACCGGCGCGGCTGGTGAGGAACCCTAACAGGCGATCGGATTTGAAGGCGCCCGCATTGAAGACCTGACAGGATAGAATTCCCTTAAAGCCCTCACCATAATTTATCAAGGAGAAATACTCGTGCGACTGAGCAAGATACATGTCGTTGCCGCAACACTTGTGTGCCTACTGCTTTCAGGGCCAGCCCAGGGTCAATTTGGGAAACTGAAGGATCTAGCCAAGGAAAAACTGAGTTCGAAATCCAAAGATGCCCAGAGCAAAGGGACTTCGACTGCGCAAGACGATATTGCGCACAAAGGCCCAGCGGGCGAAGCCAAGGCGACCTTTGCGCCCGGTGTCAAGAAGGCCAAGAGCGTTGATGTGCCGCGCAGGGGCGGCGGGACTCCTGAAGCCAATGTTTCCGCGTCCAGGGGCGGGGGTTCGCCGGCAAAAGGCGGGACCTCTCAGGTACAGGGCGGAAGTTCGCAGGTACTTTCGATAAGGGTTTCGGGTGTGGACGCGAGGGAATTCGATGCGGTGCGCGGCTACGGCACCTGCAACAAGCTCTCAAACTTCGAGATTCTCTCAGCTACGCAACTGAAGGTCACAATCGACCTGACGGCGGCCAAGTCCAATGGAACCTGTTCGCTCTATTTCCGTTCCGGCGGACAGACCGTGTTTTCATCGGACGTGTCGTACAAAGGGAAGTAACAGCGCTTTACATGGCGCGGAGGCCGCGGAAGAAGGCTTGAATTTGGACGAAAGGCTTGAAAAGCATACCTCAGTGGCTAAAGCCATCGTTGATTCTGCAGGCTTTATACCGGGGATAAATTCCCGGCCTACCGCCCAAGGGAGTTTTTTCGCACCCTTAGAGACCACTGTTTGTGCTAGAGCGTTTTCTGCCTAGGTGTTTGCTTTTGAGATTTGAATGCATGCTCTCCCACCCATGAATCAAAGAGCGATTCATGGATGGGGCACCCTGCATGGTTCACAAGGTATGAGTGTCCCAGGTCTCGATGGCGAGATCTGGGACATTCGTATTTTGAGTGGGGTTTAGAGGGCGGTTTCGCCGCGTTCGTCGTTACGGATGCGGATGGCCTCGTCGACGCGGCTGACGAAGATCTTGCCGTCGCCGATGCGCCCGGTGCGGGCGGCTGCGATGATGGCCTGAATTACCTTTTCTTTCAAATCGTCGTGCACGACCATCTCGATCTTGACCTTGGGTAGGAGATCGACGGTGTATTCGCGTCCGCGGTAGAACTCGGTGTGGCCCTTTTGCCGGCCATGGCCGCGGGCTTCGAGAATGGTCATGCCTTCGATGCCTGCTTCAAGCAGGGCATCCTTGACAGCATCGAGTTTGGAGGGTTGGAGAACGGCTTCAATTTTGAGCATGCGTGAATTGCCTCGTTTGACAGCGTATCAGGCGGGGCGGCCAATTGGCCGCCCCGCCTGAAAGTTTTTTGATCTCCGGGAATCGCTATAGCCACTGGCTACGAGTTGAGGTCGTATCCTTCTTCGCCGTGCTGGGAGAGGTCGAGGCCGGCGGCTTCGTGCTCGGGGGAGACACGGAGGCCGATGAGCTTGTCGACTACGAAGAGGAGGATGAGGGTTCCCACGATGGAAATAACCCAGGCAACGGCAATTCCGGCCAACTGGTTGAGCACCTGGCCCCAGTGTCCGTCGATTGCGCCGGAGGGGAGCGGATTGCCGGCCGCGTCTTTGAAGATCGGGTTAATGATGCTGGAGGCGAAGAGGCCGGTGAGTATGGCTCCGAGGGTTCCGCCGGCACCGTGCACGCCGAAAGCGTCGAGGGAGTCGTCATAGCGAAGGCGGCTTTTGACCTCAAAGACCATGAAGCAGCAGAAAGCTCCGGCGAGGAGTCCGATGAGGAGGGCAGAGAAGGGCTGGACAAATCCGGAGGCGGGTGTGATGGCGACCAGGCCGGCGACCGCGCCGGAAATGGCGCCGAGGGCAGTTGGCTTGCCGTTGTGAATCCATTCGGCGACGGTCCAACCGAGGGCAGCGGCGGCGGCGGCGAAGTGGGTGTTGATAAAGGCGGAGGTTGCAAGAGGGCTGGCGGCCAGGGCGCTGCCGGCGTTGAAGCCGAACCATCCCACCCAAAGAAGACAGGCGCCGATAAAGCTGAGCACCATGGAATGGGGGGGCATGTTGGTTTGGGGATAGCCGATGCGCTTGCCGAGGTAGATGCAGGTGACCAGGGCCGAGACGCCGGAGGTGATGTGGACTACGGTGCCGCCGGCGAAGTCGAGACTGGGGAAGTGGCCGCCGCTGGCATTGAGCAGCCCGCCGACGCCCCAAACCATGTGGGCCATGGGACTGTAGACGACCAGAGACCAGAGGGAGAGGAAGACGGCCATGGCGCTGAACTTCATGCGCTCGGCAAAGGCTCCGGTGATGAGGGCGGGGGTGATGATAGCGAACATGAGCTGATAGACCATAAAGGTTTGCTCGGGGATGGTGGGCGCGTAGTCGGTGTTAGGTGTGAGGCCGACGCCACGCAGGAAGAGGTGCTCGAAGCCTCCGATGAAGGCATTGCCGTGGCCGAAGGCAAGCGAGTAGCCGGCGATGGCCCAAAGGATGGTGACAAGTCCCATCATGGCGAAGCTCTGCATCATGGTGCCGAGGATGTTCTTTTTGCGGACCAAGCCGCCGTAAAAGAGGGCCAGACCGGGGCCGGTCATGAGCAGCACCAGGGCGGCGGAGACCAGCATCCATGCGTTGTCGCCGGCGGACTGGGCACTGGCGCTGGCGGCCTGCGCACTCTTTACGGCTTGCTGGAGGGCGGCAATTTGGGCCTGCGTAACTGGTGCTTCTTGTGCCTGAACGGCTGGGGCTGTGGCGGGCGCCTGCGCGAGCACGAGGTTCGAGAACCCGAGACAGGCGGACAGGAGCAGCGGCAAGATTCCACGACGAGACATAAAGTTTCGACTCCCAAAAGGAATATAGGGGCTAAACAACATCGGGACTGGCGGGTGAGGGGCAGCCTTTCCGGATGAGGCACAAGGATTTACGCCAGCTTTACAGGTCCAAATGGAACGGGTTGAAGCTGGAGCAGGAGTTTGGAAGAGAACAGCCACGTACGGCAGCCCTCTGCCGATTAGAGAGTGATATCGAGCCTAATATTTCATAAACCGTATAAGGAACTCATGAGGAAATGCAAATTCACTCTGGCAATCTCATGGGGGTTGTGGTTTGAGATTGACGGTTGCAGCCTTTGCCTGCGTCCCCGTTTGATGGGAGTGGAAGCAGGCAAAGGCGTGGAAGGTCTCAGATGGCGGCTTCGCCGCGCTCGTCGTTACGGATGCGGATGACATCCTGGACGGGGCTGATGAAGATTTTTCCATCGCCGATGTGGCCAGTACGAGCGGCGGCGAGGATGGCCGCGATGACCTTGTCCTTCATGTCGTCGTTGACAACGATTTCGAGCTTGATCTTGGGGAGCAGGTCGATGGTGTATTCGCGGCCGCGGTAGAACTCGCTATGGCCTTTTTGGCGGCCGTGGCCGCGGGCTTCAATGATAGTGATTCCCTCAATGCCTGCTTCGATCAGGGCACTCTTGACCGTGTCAAGCTTGGCGGGTTGGATGACAGCTTCAATTTTGAGCATAAACAGAATCCTCGTTCCAGAGAGTGAATGCGGCGAGCCTGCCAGAGCAGGCTGGCCGCGGGGTTAAATCAGCCGTTGAGCTCGTAGCCTTCCTCCCCATGCTGGGAGAGGTCGAGACCGGAGGTTTCGTCGGCGGGGGAAAGGCGCAAACCGAATAGGTTATCGACAACGAACAGTAGCACCAGTGAGCCCACGATGGCGAGCACCCATCCGATGCCCATGGCGATGGCTTGGTTGAGAACCTGATGCCAGTTGCCCCCAATGGCGCCGGTGGGACGGGGGGTTCCGGCGCTGTCGTTGCCGAAGACGGCGTTGATGGCGCCGGAGGCAAACAGGCCAGTGAGCAGGGCACCGATGGTTCCGCCCACGCCGTGGACACCAAATGCGTCGAGTGAGTCATCGTATCCGAAGAACCTTTTGACTTTGAAGACCATGAAGCAGCAGACGATGCCGGCGATGGTGCCGATGGCGAGAGCGGACATGGGCTGGACAAAGCCGGAGGCCTGAGTGATGGTGGCCAAGCCTGCGACCGCGCCGGAGATGGCGCCGAGGGCGGTGGGCTTTCCATTTTGGAGCCACTCGAAGAGAGTCCAGCTAAGGGCCGCGGCGGCGGCAAACTGGGTGTTGATAAAGGCGCTGGTGGCCAGAGGGCCAGCGGAGAGGGCGCTGCCGGCATTGAACCCGAACCAGCCTACCCAGAGGAGACAGGCTCCGATGAAGCTGAGGACCATGGAGTGGGGAGGCATGTCGGTATGGGGATATCCAGCGCGTTTACCCAGGTAAAGGGCGGCAACCAGTGCGGAGATGCCGCTGGTGACGTGGACAACGGTTCCACCGGCGAAGTCGAGACAGGGCCATTGGCCGCCGTTGATATTCAGTAAGCCGCCGACGCCCCAGATCATGTGGGCCATGGGACAGTAGACGAGCAGCGACCAGAGGGAGAGAAACAGGGCCATGGGCCCGAATTTGACGCGCTCGGCGAAGGCTCCGGTGATGAGGGCGGGGGTGATGATGGCGAACATGAGCTGGTAGACCATGAAAGTCTGCTCGGGGATAGTGGCGGCGTATTCCGGGTTGGGGGTGAGGCCGACGCCGCGCAGGAAGATGTGCTCGAATCCGCCAATGAAGCCGTTTCCGTGCCCGAAGGCGAGCGAGTAGCCGATGAAAGCCCAGAGAATGGTGATGATACCCATCATGGCGAAACTCTGCATCATGGTGCCGAGGATGTTCTTGCGCCGTACCAGTCCGCCGTAGAAGAGGGTAAGTCCGGGGCCTGTCATGAGCAGGACGAGGGCGGCGGAGACCAGGACCCAGGCGTTATCGCCGGCAGATTGGGCGTTTTTGACTGCCAGCTCAAGCGCGGCGATCTGGGCCTGTGTGGCGGGAGACGAGGGCCCCAGGTTGGGGGCAACGGCGAGTGCGGAGACCGGGAACGAGAGGACCGCGGGCAGGAGCAACAGATGGACGGATCGACAGCGCATGATGTTATAGCTCCAGAGAAGGCATTTTGGATGAGTAGCAGAAGATAAGGAGGGTGCTTTGCCTTAATTGTCCCGAACGTCGAAGAATTTCGCAAGTCTTTCAACAATATATATGGATTCCTCACGGCGATTATGGTGAAAGTGCATGGTCATGAGAGATGGAGAAGCGCAATGAAATGGAACTGCAGGGTTTGGCGGACGGGGTGCTGGCTGGTCTTCTGCGCAGCGATTCTGGCACCGGCGAATAGCCATGGGAGCTCTCCGGCGGGTTGCGTGAAGGTAGTGCTGACGGGCGAGGTGAGCGCTGGGCAGGAATGGAAGGCAGTTCTTGGTCAGGGATGGGTGTTTCGGGTGTTGCCGATTGATGCGGGGAGGGAGGGCTACAGCGGCTGGGATCTGGCAGTTGACCGGGAGCAGCCGGCGGGATTTCCTGATGCACTGCTGCTGGCCACTCCACCTTTCGACTCGATCAGCGAGCGCGAGGTGGGAACGACATTTGGATTGCGCGCCCAGGATGCAATTGGGTGGAACCCGCGCAGCTTCCGATTTTTGACGGATATGGCGGCCCTCAGGGAGGCACAGAGGCTTTTTCTCTCGCTGGACAGGACGGTTGGGGGAAACGCTGCCGGCAAGGGGAGCACTGCCGGTGCCCGTGTAACCCGGAGGCTGATGGAACTGGGGCGGCAATCGTCGGCAGGGCAGTTTCGAATCTTGAATGCGCGGCTGACGCCGGGGATCGCCGATGCGGCTCCGTATGCAGAGAACTGGGCGATTCAATCGGTGAGAACGCCGCATACAGTAGCGCCTTCAACAGGGGCAAAAGGCACGGCGTTTGGGAAACTGGAGTGGATTCGGTTCTCCGTAACGCTGTGGATGCCGGCGGGATGGAAGGCTCCCGCAGGACTTCACGTGGTTCGCGGGGTATGTTCGGAGTAAGAAGGGATGGGAACTGTGGCTTCTTTCTGGCCGGGCGTGTGCTCTGGATCAAATTTTATGGAGGATCAATTCTGACCATGAGTGTTGCTTGTGGGGAGTTATATTAGACGTATGGCGGCGACAGCGGAGCGGGACCACTATCTTTTTGGAGCGCTGGATAGCAGTGCGAAGAATCGCATCAAGCTCAAGGAAGTAAGCTACGGCTACGAAGAGCCGGAGGGCGTCTTTCTGACCTCGATGGATTTCGCGGTGAACTGGATTCGCAAGAATTCGATTTGGCCGATGACGTTTGGCCTGGCGTGCTGCGCGATCGAGATGATGTCGACGGGCGCATCGCGCTTCGATCTGGCTCGATTTGGAGCCGAGGTTTTTCGGCCGTCCCCACGGCAGTCCGACCTGATGGTTGTTGCTGGGCGGGTATCGCAGAAGATGGCTCCGGTGATTCGCCGGCTCTACGATCAGATGCCGGAGCCGAAATGGGTAATCTCGATGGGCGCCTGCGCGACCTCAGGTGGGGTGTTCAACAACTATGCATTGTTGCAGGGAGTTAACCAAGTGATCCCGGTGGACGTGTATGTTCCGGGGTGTCCGCCTCGTCCCGAGCAACTAATGTACGCGATTACGCTTCTACAAGAGAAGATACAGCGTGAACCACGCAGTCTATTGAAGACCCTGAATGTGGGGTGAGGTGTGGTTGCCTGGGGGGGGTGGGTTTCGTGCGGATGATTACCGTAGTAATGATGTTGCCGGGGGCAAATGACATACGTATTCAAGTGGGCAACGTGTTGAAAAAAAGTGTTCTTCGGGAATAGTCCTATGGTACGTTTAATAAAGCTGTCGATACATTCGGGGCCTCGCAGTCGCAGCGATGCCGATGAGTTCGAGCCGGAATTTGTGCTCGCAAACAGCCTTTTTCATCTGGTAAACAAGCTTAATTGCGGAGGATAAACGCATGTCTGCTCGTGTTTCGAAATCTATTGGCCGGGTTCTTGCCATGGTGTTCGTGTCATTATTGCCGGTGGCATTGGCTGCCCAGGCAACCAGCACGCCGACCGGAAAAAATGCTGCAAGTGATTCCCCGTCAAGGTGGGACATATTTGCAGGCTACAGCTATCTGGCTCCCAAAGGGACGGTGAGCACACCGGTCAGTGCAACCACGTCAGTGACGGCCAGCTACGATGCCGTCAATGTCGGGGGGCTTTTCAGCGGCGCGTATTACTTCAATCGCTATATCGGCGCCCAGGCTGAATTCGGTCTTCATGAGTGGGGCACCCAGGTCAGGGGCAACAATATCGGCACGCATGGCAACAACGATGGTTTCATGACCTATTCAGGCGGTTTGATTGCCCGTTACCCGGTAGGGAACATCACACCGTTCATGCACGCTCTAGTGGGTACTGCTCTGGTGAATGGCCCCTACGACAACCCCAACACGTGGGGTGTGGCGATGACTGCGGGCGGCGGCATGGACTACTCCACACCGCTGTTCAATCGCCGCTTGGCAATTCGGCTTTTCCAGGCAGACTATGAATATATGCATGTGGACTTTGGCCCTGGCCTGTGGGGCGGCCGCGCCAACATCAATGCATCCCGCCTGAGTGCCGGATTTGTGTTTCACGTAGGCTCGATTGCGCCGCCAGCTCCGATTACGCTTGCTTGCTCGGCCAGTCCGGCATCGGTATTCCCTGGCGACCCGGTTACAGTGACGGCGACGGCAGGCGGTCTTGATCCTAAGCTGAACGCGATTTATTCGTGGTCAGGCAGCGGCGTGACGGGAAGCGGAACGACG
>CAIKND010000107.1 GCA_903828675.1 uncultured Acidobacteriaceae bacterium | reverse complement strand
GTCCATCAACCACAGCGCCGGCGCGGCTAGAAGCGCGGGCGCCGCCTTTAAAATAAGACGCCGCAAGTTCGGACCGGAAAATGGCATTTGCACATTCAAAACGTGCAGCGATTCTATCGAACCGTTTCGCTCCTGTCCAAGTTTGCGAGCGCCCGCGCAGGGTTGGCCTTCCAGTCTCTCATGCTGCGTGGAAAGTACCCCGGGCAGCCCGTGCCGCGCGTTTCTCATAATCTAATTCCCGTCTGACTTTGGCCCAGGTCGTGGGGACAAAGCCGCCTGCAATTGAAATCCGCTTACCCAGGCGGCTGGCGAAAAGCCTAGTATTGATGTAGATTCCGTGTTGACCAAGGCCAAAGGCCAATGCCGAAGCCAGCGCATTCCGAGTCGCCTATGCCTCTGCGGGAATCCTGAGAGCTGATTTGCCGAGGAAGATGATGAGTAAGAAGCGGGTAGTGATTGTTGGAGGAGTCGCGGGCGGAGCAACGTGTGCGGCGCGCTTGAGGCGTATGGATGAGAACGCGGAGATCGTCGTGCTCGATCGCGGCCCCTATGTCTCTTTTGCCAATTGCGGTCTACCCTACTACGTCGGAAACGTGATTCAGGATGAGAGCAAGCTCCTGCTGGCGACACCTGCTTTGTTCAAGGACCGCTTCTGCATCGAAGTGCGAACACTGAACGAGGTCACAGGAATTGACCGCGAGGCGAGAACGCTGTCGGTGCACGATCTGGAAACCGGCCGCGAATACAGCGAACCGTATGACGCGCTGTTGTTGTCACCGGGCGCCGCTCCAATCTGCCCGCCTTGGCCGGGGATCGATCTGGCGGGCATCTTCACACTGCGCACAGTCCCTGATAGCCGGGAGATCAAAAACTGGATCGAGACCAGAAAGCCAAACAAGGCAGTTGTCGTGGGCGGTGGCTTTATCGGGCTGGAGATGGCGGAGAACCTTGCCCATCGTGGAATTGAAGTAACCATTGTGGAGCTGGCCAACCAGGTGATGCCGCCACTCGATCCGGAGATGGCCGAGTACGCGAAGCAACGGCTGGAGTCGCGCGGAGTAAACCTGTTGCTGGGAGACGGAGTTGCGGAGTTCAGGCAAGGCGCCAATGGAAGCCTGGTTGTGCGCACACAAGGCGGAGCGGCGTTTAACGCAGACTTGGTTGTCCTTGCCATCGGCGTGCGTCCGGAGACAAAGCTCGCGCGCGACGCGAATCTTGAAATGGGTCAGCGGGGTGGCATCCGAGTCGATAACCAGATGCGCACCAGCGATCCGCACATCTGGGCCGTCGGAGACGCTGTCGAGGTTAGAAACCGCATTACTGGCCAGTGGGAACTGATTCCCCTGGCGGGTCCTGCGAATCGCCAGGCTCGCATCGCGGCCGATGCGATCTGCGGAAGAGAAGTGTGTTTCGATGGCGTCCAGGCTACGGCGGTATGCGGCTTCTTTGGCCTCACTGTCGCGCTTACAGGTGCAACGGAAAAGGCGCTTCGCCGTGCGGAAATGAAGGATTACCAGTGCATCTATCTGCATCCCAATCAGCACGTCGGCTATTATCCTGGAGCGCAGGCCATTCACATGAAATTGCTGTTCCGCACATCGGACGGGCTTGTGCTGGGCGCCCAGGTTGTTGGTGAAGAGGGTGTCGCGCGCCGCATCGACGTAATCTCAAACGCCATCCAGATGAAGGCTACAGTCTTCGATCTCGAAGAAGCCGAGCTCTGTTATGCGCCACAGTACGGAGCCGCCAAGGACCCGGTCAATCTCGCCGGCATGATCGCCGCCAACGTGCTGCGAGGTGATGCGGAACTTGCGCCCTGGAGCGATTTCGACTCGACCAATGCATTCCTTCTGGATGTGCGTGAGCCCGCCGAGTTCAGCGCCGGCGCCATTCCCGATTCAGTCAACATACCGCTCGGCAAGTTGCGGGAACGCATGGGCGAGTTGCCGCAATCAAAAGAGATCTGGGTAACCTGCGGCGTCGGTCAGCGCGCGTAC
>CAIKND010000106.1 GCA_903828675.1 uncultured Acidobacteriaceae bacterium | reverse complement strand
GCATTTTGCAGCTTCTCCTGATCTTCGCGGCCCAGAAAGCCCGTCTGCAGCTTGCGCTGGTCTACCCACGCCTGTGAGGCCAACATGCGTCGCAGCAGCGACTCCTTGCTCATCTCAAGGCTGAAGACGGCCACCGTGGCGCCGTGGTCGATTGCCGCATTCTGCGCCATGTTGATACGAAGTCAATGAAGCCACAACAGCATCACGACCTGAGTTTACTGCGGGATGCCGTCAACCACAGGAACAAAGGCCTGTCCGAGTTTGATCGCATTTTGCCGGAAGGCTTAAACCACAATTCTGGCGGAGAACGTAGCATGACAATTTTAAATGGAGTTAATGGTGGGCCTGCAGGGATTCGAACCCCGAACCAAGGGATTATGAGTCCCCTGCTCTAACCGTTGAGCTACAGGCCCTTCAATGACTTACGGATGCCGTCCCTGTGAGTGTAGCGGAAAGTGTAGGGGGTGGCAGTCGTTTCGGCTCGATTGCGGCGAAATCTCCGGGCAGTCGCAGACGCTCAAAAGCCCACTCCACTGCCTCCGGGGTTGGATGGATCTACCGCTGCGAAACCATAATGCTGCTGTGACCGGCAATCCGCATGATGGTGAAATCGTCCAATCCCGATTCTACAAGCCTAGTAAGCATTGTATGGCGTAGAAAGGGGAGAACAAAATCACCGGGGAAGTGCGGACGGCGCTTTCGGTCTATCTTGGGAGCGCAAGCGTCCTGGCGAGGGTGGTTGATTGACGTTTCAAGATGCTATCTGGCTTCCGGTCTTGGCAAGGGCCGATTGGCTTTCCTTGGCTTCTAACCGCTCCTGAAGCGTGGCAGCCGCCCGGTCTGTAAGCGGAATAATCCGGCGGCCATTCTTGCTTTTACCTTCCCAGGCTCGCAGGAACCCGAATCGAGCGCGATCGACCGGGCCACCTCATGGGTCCAATCGAAATCGGCGCAAACGTAACCCAGCCCCGAGAGTGCATACGCGGGGCTGTGGATATCCAGAAACCGGATTAATGACCAACGCAGGTTGAAGGCTGCGACAGCGCTGGTGACTGCAACCATTTTCATTGCAGCGCTCAAAAGCGCGGAGACGATGACTGCCTATGAGCGGCGCTAGTTTTTAGGGGGAGGGGGGGTGGGTAGGGAGGGTAGGGAGGGGGGTGGGGTGGAATCCACACCTGCGGCCAACGCTGGCGCAGATTCGGCTTTGCTCTTGATGGCTTGCAATGTGGCTGTACGGTGCGGCTTCATCTTTTGCCCTCTATTTACTATTGTGCGCCAACGGGCGGTAATTATCTGCAGTTAGGATGGCGGCTAAGTATTTTAGAATAAGAAACTTGTAAAATAGTCCGCTTTTTGTTTCGGGGTGCGGGGACGCCTTGTGTTTGTCTGCAAACGGCGCTGGAATCGTCTGCGGGCCTTTGCGGGGCGCTCAGGTGGTTCCTCTTGCTGTCTTCGACCACAAGAATGGGAGGTCCTAGGGCGTTTGTGGACTTGGGAATGCGTAATGGCCGGGTTGCCGTTGATACGCCCGCGACGCCGCCTTTTGTTTGTGTTCTAGCTGCCATCCCCGGTCCCCAACTGCGAGGGACCGGTGGCACCCTCATGTGGACCAGGACCAGTCATCGAGACCGTGGCCACCCGCCAAAAGTTTCAACTGTAACCTCAGTCAGACCTGACACCGCCTTTCCGATCGCTCCAAGGCCTGTGCCAGACCAGTTTTGGCCTGCAGCCTGAAAGAATTTGAATGCACCGTACTTTGCAGAACCCATGAAGCCATACTCAAATGCACTTTCCGCAGGATCGGGGTTGCCGACACCGGGAATCATTGATAGCGGACTGAGGAAGTTGTAAAGCTTCCCGTCCGGCGTGCTGTTGATCTTGTCTAAACAACCCTTGTTCTTTTGGCTCCACGTCGGCCCGTTATTTGGGGCGCTATCAGAGGCGTTAACAATGGCTGAAGGAGTAAGCCAATCGAACGCGATTGATGAGCTCGCCTGGCCACTCCAGCTTCCGTACTGATTGCCTTCAACACTCTCGAACATGTTTGAATCCACCCAGCTTCCACCCTTCGCGGTACATTGACTCCAAGTTCCGGTGTCCGGGTCATCAGCAGCGTCCCAAGTACCGTCGTCCCAAACACATTCTTCTCCGTTTGGGTCGATGTAGATGAGCGGGTTATTGAGCACGTAGCTATACAAATTTAGGCTCTGCGGGTTGGTCGCATCGGCAAAAGAAAGCTGCGATGGGTCAGGGCTAGTGAAGCGACCCATGCTGCTAGCGTAGTACCGAGCCCCGAAGTAGTCGTTGCCTGATTCGGAGTCACGTTCTTTGCCGGTAGAATTGGAGGGAGGGCCAAACGCTACGCTAAAGCAACATGCGGCGGCGTCCGTCATAACGATAGGTCCTCACGTCGTAAGCAGAAGCCCAAAGATAAGTAATATTTGGGCTGCTTTCACTGCACACAATATACTCCGCCTTCGGAGCTTCGAAAAGCCGTCATTCTGCCTCTCGCCAGGGTTCTGAGTGTATTGTCGCCTATTCGGAAGTAACGACCCTTTGAAACTCTCAAAGGCAGCCGCGGATCTTTCACTTCTTTCAGCGACAGTGCTGTGAGTAGAGGATGATGGTGCCGGACGGGCGTTGTGGTCGGTGATGCAGCCGGAACGTCAGTAACTCGGGAGTGGTCCGGTCGGGGTTCGCGGTCTCCCGGGTCCCCAAGTGCGAGGGACCCGGGCCACCCACCTTCAATGGCGCGATTCACTTTCTTGGTACCTCGGCCACCCGCCTCAGGATGACAGTGCTATGGGTAGAGGATGATGGTGCTGGACGGGCACCGTGGTTGGATTGTCGGCGATGCGGAAGTTGCTGCTTAGGTCTGGCTTTGAAGTCGTGCCCTAATTGGAATTGGCTTTGGTCTTGTTCGCCGGCCTGGTGGAAGGGGATGAAAGCCCGTGCCTGAAGGCGGGGCATTGATGGGATCAATTCAGGGGCATAAATGCCCCTGCTCCCTCCGCTAAAGGGACGACACGGGATTCTGTTTCATCTCACGCGGGTCGGCTTTGCCGGTGGACGACTGTTACAGAACACCGGGGGGAGGTCGGAAAGTAGCGACCGATCGGATCGGTCGAGAATTGCTCTCCCACGCTTGGATCGTTGTTCGATCCAAGCGTGGCAGAGAGAATTGCGGTGAAGAGCTACTTGGGGAGAGGCTGAGCGCCGTTGACTGTGAAGGTGGCTTCCGAGCGGGCCTTTGTTTCCTGGGGCTGCGCGCCGCCGAGGGTGAGGCTGTATTTGCCGGCCAGGATGGAGCGATTGCCCTGGTCGTCCACGCTCGATAGGGAGCGCGGATCGATGGAGATGGTGACATCCTTGCTTGTTCCGGGCGCCAGTTCAATGCGCTGGAGTCCGACCAGAGAGTGGATGGGACCGTCGGCCTGCGGCGTCTTCAGGTAGGCCTCGACGACTTCGTCGCCGGCAAGCGCGCTGGTGTTGGTGACGGTGACGGTGGCGCTGATCGGGTCGCCGGCTTTGAGGGTTTCTGCCGAGAGCTTGACGGGGCCGTATTTGAATGTGGAGTAACTGAGCCCGTAACCGAAGCCCCAAAGCGGCTTGCCAGTGAAGTAGCGGTAGGTGCGGCCCTTGATTGTGTAGTCAGTGAAGGCGGGCAGGCCGTCGAGGTTGGCATAGAAGGTAATGGGGAGCCGGCCTGCGGGGTTGTTGACGCCGGCCAGGGTGCGGGCGATGGCCGCGCCACCGTCGACACCGGGGTACCAGGCTTCAAGAATTGCGCCGGCATGCTGATTGGCCCAGTTGAGGCTGACGGCGCTGCCGCTCTGCAGGACGACGACGAGGGGCTTGCCAGTGGCGGCCACGGCCTCAAGGAGTTTCTGCTGCGGGGCGGGCAGGTCGAGGCTGGTGCGGTCGCCGCCGTCGAAGCCGTCGATCTTGATCTTCATCTCCTCGCCTTCGAGTTGAGGCGAGAGGCCGACAAAAACGACCACGACATCAGCTTCTTTGGCGCGGGCCACAGCCTCGTCGAGTTGGGCCTGGGCGGGCGCTTCCCACTTGAGGGTGAGTCCGCCGCCGGCCTGGTCGCCGGAGTGGGAGTACTCGAGGCGGAAGTCGTGCGGCTTGGTGTCGGCGAAGTCCACCGCGACGGACGGCACTTTGGGGAAGTTCATGACGGGCGGCGCGGTGGGCGATGCGCCGGGAGCGGACTTGAAGTTGCCCATGGCGGAGATGTCGGCTGACTGGCGCAGACTGCCTTCGGAGACAACCTTGCCGTCGAGGACAAACCGGTAGGACTCGACGGGCGAGTATGGGAAGCTGTCGCCGGATTCGAGGGTGAAGACGTAGTGGCCGGGAGCGGGCACGGTAAGGGCTCCGGTCCAGCGCACGGAGTAGTTATGTGTAGCTACTTGCGGGACGGGCAGAGCGCTTTCCCAGTCGGTCTGAACCAGGGGCTGGGTGAGGGTTGCCACCGGGCGGCCGGTGCAGTCGGGGGTGGCGAAGAACTCTGTTTTGAGGCCTTTGCCCAGACCGAAGGCGGTGCGGGGGACTGGAACGCCCATGCCGACGGCGAGCGTGGAGCCCTGCGCATAAAGGATGGGCGAACTCTTGAACTCGTTGAGCATGCCGTCCAACGGCGTGACCGGATGAACAGGCACTCCGACGTAGTTGCCGAGGATGGAGGGCAAGAGGTCAGCGGTGGGACCAAGGACGGCGATGTGGCCCGGCTTGGCGTTGAGGGGCAGAACGCCGGTGTTTTTGAGCAGAACAATGCTCTCCTCGGCGGCTTTGCGGGAGGCGGCACGGTCCTCGTTGAAGAGGCCATCGGTGACACGAAGGTTGTCGAGCTTGTTGGAGCCTTGCGGATCGAAGAGGCCGAGCTGGAAACGTCCGGTGTAGAGCCGTTCGGCGGCTTGGGTTACCAGATCCTCAGAGACGAGCCCCTGGCGGACCGCATCGGCGAGGGTGTTGAAGCCGGGACTCCAGATGCTGCAGGAGAGGTCAGTGCCGGCCTGAAGCGAAAGAGCGGCGGAGTGGGTGATGTCGGCGGTCTTTTTGTGGCCGTTGTTCACGTCGACGATGGCCCCGCAGTCCGAGACGACAAAGCCCTTGAAGCCCCAGGCGTCGCGGAGGTGCTCCTTGAGCAGCATTTTGTTGGTGCAAGCGGGCCAGCCATTAATAGAGTTGTAAGCGCACATGACCGATTGGACATGGCCCTCGGTAACGGTGGCGCGGAAGGCGGGCAGGTAAGTCTCTTCAATGTCGCGGGGGGAGGGATCGACGTTGAAGCCGTGACGCAGGGTCTCAGGACCGCTGTGGACGGCGAAATGCTTGCTGGTGGCACCGGCACGCAGGTGGTTTGGATCCGTGCCCTGCACTCCGGAGATGAACGCAACGCCCAGGCGGCCGGTGAGGAATGGATCTTCGCCGTATGTCTCCTGGCCGCGGCCCCAGCGGGGATCGCGAAAGATGTTGATGTTGGGCGACCAGAAGGTGAGGCCGTAGAAGATGCGGTGATTGCCCTCGGTTTGCGCCACGTTGTACTTGGCGCGGGCCTCAGTGGAGACGATGTTGCCCATGCGCCCGACAATGGTGGGGTCCCAGGTGGCCGCCATGCCGATGGCCTGAGGAAACACGGTGGCGTAGCCTGCGCGGGCGACGCCGTGCAGCGCTTCGTTCCATGTCTGGTAGTCGGGAATGCCGAGGCGGGGAATTGCGGTGGCCCAGTCTTCAAGCTGCGCGGCCTTCTCATCGAGCGTCATGCGTCCAACCAAGTCGTGCGCACGCTGTGCCGGGGGCAGTTTTGGGTCCTCGAATGGGAGTTGCTGCGCCTGGACGCACAGGGCGAACGAGGCAAGAACGATCGGCAGCAGAACGAACAAGCGGCGAAGTGACATAAGATGCCCTCTTTCCAGTTGAAGCACCGAACCGCAAGAATGCGGTTTGGACATGGTTGGCTATCCGTTGGAGAGGATAGCTTTACTCGTTAAGGCGTGAACGCGTACAGCGATTTAGTTGGGGAGTTTCTTGACAACTTGCCATCATACTTCAGAAGGAGGGACACAATCGAGGGTCGTTTTCAGACGGCTGTTTTGCGGGTATTTCAATCGGGCAGGCACCTGGCGCCGTTCCCTGATCGAGCCAATCGATGGCCTTACGGTTTGAGTGCCGTGTAAGTGGGAACTTTTGGAGTGAGTTTTCGGGCAAGGAACTCCTGAAAGAGATTCTCGACCGCGCCGCTGGCCTTGCCGATCAGCACGTTCTGGAAGATTACTGTAGCGCCGTTTCGATCGTGGTCTGGATAGTAGAGGTCGGAGATGCCGGCGGCCGCGAAATCGGCTGTGATTCTGGAATAATCGGGCTGCCAGTGGCCGTTGTCGCCCCTGCACACGACGGACATGGCGAGAGCATAGAGCACGCGCGAGCGTCTGGTTCCGGTTCCCTTGTAGAAGTAGCGAGGGTCCTGCTTGAGCAGCGAGGGCAGAATCGCGCTACCGATCATGGTGCCGATAACGTTGTCGCCGTAGGTTGCCCCGTAGCGCCGAGCGTATCCCGCAGCACCCTGCCCGTAAGCCTTGAAGGAGTTGTTCGCCTGGTCGATTCCTGCCGAGGCTCCGGTGGCGAGGAGAGTGAACGGATCGATAGAGGCGCGCCACGCCAATTGGAACTTTTGCTTCGAACTGAGGGGCGGCGCATTGTGCGCATACACGACGGTGAAGTTGGGAATAATGCCGAGTACGCGCTGGTGTTCTTCGTCCCTTAGCTGCTCCTGCGCGATCTCCCGCTGCGAGGCTGATACATGAACTTCGCTGGTGGCAGCGCTGACGAGCAGCACCACGGGCTGCGCTTCAAAGCTCTCGCCAGGGAGCAGCGCGCCGGTCACCGTGCGTGGTGCAAATCCATTTGAAGACACGGAGAGGGTGAAGGCACCGGCAGGCACATCGGCAAAGTTGAATCGCCCGTTGCTGTCGGACACTGTGACACGGGGAGCGTTTGAGCCGGCCTGGACAAGCGAGACGCGCGCACCCTCGCAGAACGCTCCGTTCCCGTCTACGACAGTGCCGTGAATACTGTTGGGCGAGGAAGGCTCAGGCCCGCTTTGCGCCGGGGAAGTCTGGATCGCCATCGCCGTGAGGGCGACCATCACCATGATTCGCCAGAAGCGCAGTGGTCCTGGTTTTCGCCCCGTTCCGTCTACCATTTGGCCTCAAAGGCACGGAATCTCCGTTCCAACTCCCATTGGGCGGCGGCCCTTTGGCTCCCGTCCAGAAATGCCTTGCAGCCGGTAGACGGCTTCTCGGCGCCTGGCGCGTTGGCCTTGCAAGGAGCGGCCGGAGAGATAAATACATCCTGGGTGGCCCACAGGCTGGCTCCGGGAAGGAAGCTGTGTTCCAGGCCGGTCCGGGCGAGGGTCTTGAGGTCCACGAAGGTGAGGTGGTAGTCGAGCGCGGCCCGCACATATTCGTGGGTAATGTCGATGCGGCTAACGCCTTCGTCGTCTGTGGAGAGCGCTACTGGCACGTGTGCGGCGCGGTAGAGCGGAAACGGATGGTCCGCGCCCTTGACGCCGAGAATGCCTTCGTTTGAGCTGAGGTTAATTTCGATCATTACGTGCTTCCGGGCCATTTCTTTCAGCAGCCCGGAGGCGTCGTTTTCGTCCATAACGTCCACGCCGTGCCCGATGCGTTCCGCATGGCCCAGTTCGACCGCCTGCCGGATGTGGAAGCGCAACCCCTCGGGCGGCACCATCCCCTCCGCCAACTCGCCGGCATGTAGGCTGATGTGGACTTTGGGATAAGCGGAGTGCAGATAATCGAGCATTTTCATCTGAAGGCTGTAGTCGCGCATGGAGAGGAACCCATCTTCCGGCATTACAAAGTTGATGCCGACGAATCCGCCATCCTGCGCTTCTGTGCTGGCTGCGATGGTCTCGAATCCCAAAAGCGTCTGCGCAAACACCTGCTCAGGCGGGTTGCCGCGGAGCACCTGGTATATGTAGCGGGCTTCGACCTGGCAGGCTGGCGCGGCCTGAGGCGTACCGCAATGCTCGATTTGCCGGCGGGCAGACTCGGTGGCGCGCACGTCTTCGCGGTCGGTGCTGACTTCGTCGCGCAGGCCATGGTCAAGCAACAGCTGGCGGAACTGCGCAAAATCCTGCTGTGCCGGATCGGTGGGCCAACCGATCTGGTGGGCAATCTGCACGGCATGACCGAAAGGCGGGGTTTGCATCAGTTCGAGATATTGCTGATTTTGCGCGGCGGCGCGGGTGGCCACTTCGTCCACCCATTCTGCGGCATGGCTCTTTTTGAGTCCGCCATAGCGGGAAAAAGTGGCAAAGAACTGATCGTGGCCGCTCCAGCCCGCAGAGGGGACAAAGCTGCGCATGGAGAAGGCGTCGATCAGGCGGTCATACAGGTCCTGGTTGGCGGACGTCATGGCTCCCGAGAGATCGGAGGCCGGCACCAAACGCCCCGAACAGGGAGGCTTGGCAAAGCTGAGCGCTACAGGGTCCACACACAGCCCGTCTTCCCCGGCCTGGCGAATAAAGGTCTCCGCATAGACTGCCCCTGAAAGATGAACGTGGAGATCGGCTCCTTTGGGGAAATCCGCCAGAAACGCCCTGAGAGCCGGCGGACCCTGGTGGGCAGCAGACTTGAAGGCGCGTTCGGCGCGGCCCTCGGGACTGGCAGAGGGCGTCTGGGCGCAAGAAATGGCGATTGCGGCGGAAAAGGCAAGGGCAAGGCAGGCGAGGAGACTGGCAGGGCGGCGCATGATTGCCTTCCAGTGTAGAGCAGGAACGGCACAGAGCGGGACGGGCGCGGAGTAGAATTGCCTATTCGGTGCGGCTTTATGGGCACCGGTTTGGCTTTAGAGAATAGGACTTGGTATACTGACACAGTTGTTGCAGCGCACTGTTCGTGGACACACCCACCTCCTCCGGCATCGCCCGGAATCCACGTGTAGACTTGCAACTGATGTTTGCACTGAGGCCAGATAGCTCAGTGGTAGAGCGCGGCCCTGAAAAGGCCGGCGTCGGCGGTTCAATCCCGTCTCTGGCCACCACTTTTTTGTACTGCAATCAAACTTCCAGCCGTGCTTGGGTGCTGCGCCAATGCGCAGTGGACCTGTCGGCGGAAGTTGTTGTCACGTGGACTGGTGCATCTGCATTTGGATGAGCATCTATGTATTTGATGGATTCCCGGATTCTCTCCTGCAATTTGATTCAAGGGTTTGGCGACTCGCGCAAATCGCTGCGGATCAAGTAGATTCCAGAGGAGGAGAATCATCGTGAAATTCTGGTTGGCTTGCTTGCTGGCTCTTTTGCCTGGTTGCGCAGTGTTCGCGCAGACGCCCGCGCAGGCGCCGCTGCTTGGCGCACAGGTGTGGATTGAGCCGGGGCAGACCCCTGCCCAAATTGACGGATGGTTTCGGGAACTGTCCGAGGCGCACATGCCGGTTGCGCGGATTTTCGTGATGTGGAGCTATCTGGAACTGGGGCCGGGACAATGGGATTATTCGCTCTACGACCAGGTGTTTCGTTCGGCGGAGAAGTACCATGTGCGGATTGTGGCCACGTTGACTCCGGGCGGCCCGCCACCGTTCTTGAGCGGCGACGGAAACCAGGGCCACGGTTACCCCGCCACTGAAGTGGGACGCGCAGCGGCGGCCGTGTACATCGAAAAAATAGTAAATCGCTATAAAGGCAGTCCGGCGCTGGATACCTGGCTGCTGGTGAACGAGCCAGGGATGGCGCCCGCGGAAGATCCGCGAGCGGTTGCGGAGTTTCGCGTGTGGCTGACGAAGCGATACGCCGACATCGGCGAGTTGAATAAGAGTTGGGGATCTGCATACGGAGGCTTCACGGAAGTGAGCGTGGTAGCCGCCACGGGGGGCTTTGCCAGCGAGAATCGGCAGATTGACTGGCTGGACTTCTGGCGCAACTACCAGACCGAACAGTTGCAGTGGATTGAGGAGCAGATTCGTTTGCAAGATGCGAATCTCATGCACGGCATGCATGTTAACCCACACGCGCTGATCAGCAACATGGCGGGGCTGTCGGACGATCTGGCGTCGTGGCGGCCGTTTCTGGATAGCCTGGGTTGCTCGATTCATCCGGCATGGCACTTTGGGTTGTTGAGCCGCAACCAATACGCATTGGGCGTGTCATACATCAACGACCTGGTACAGGGAGCGAGCGAGCCCAAGCCTCATTGGGTGACCGAACTGCAGGGCGGAAACAATATCTACAGTTCCAACAAACCGATGGATCCTACGGCTGACGACATTGGGCAGTGGGTCTGGACCAGTATTGGCGCGGGGGCTGATCGCGTGATCTTCTGGCTACTGAATGCGCGAGCACAGGGAACCGAGGCAGCGGAATGGTCGTTGCTGGACTTTCAGCAGAGGCCGAGCCGCCGCCTGGAGACTGCATCGAAGATTGCACAGATTGTCGAAAGCCACAGCGATTTCTTTCGCGGAGCGCATGTGCAGCAGTCTCCAGTGACGGTGATTCTGAGCCTGGAGACGATGACGCTCGAGGCGCGGTACCACGACGCTGACTACCCAGGGCGCGACAGCAATGCTCACCTGCTTGCCGCGCTGGGCATGTATCAGGCTCTATCGCAGCTCGGAGTGCCCCCGCGCGTCAAACTGTTTGGAGATTACGACTGGCGAGCGAAGACGGCGACCCGGCGCATTGCCATTCTGCCCGATGCGCGCGCCATCACAGAGAGCCAGGTCGGCGATCTTGAGGCCTTTGTGGACAACGGCAACACGCTCCTGATCACAGGCCTCACGGGATTCTACGACCCGCACGCCAAGGCCTGGCCTCTTGCCGGCTTTCCGTTGGGACGAGTGACGGGCGCGGACCTCAAGGAGGTTCATTTCATCGGCAGCGATGTGAATCTTCGCTTGAGTTCCCCGGTGTTGACGCTGCCTTCACACTTGTGGATCAGCAGCATCGAGAATCACACGGCGCAAGTGGCCGGTGAGCGCGGCGGCGAGATTGTCGCAACGGCGCGCAAGGCGAAAAATGGCGGGCTGGTTCTGTGGGATCCATCTCCGATTGGGATTGGCGGCTGGCTTCGCGGCACCGAGCCGCTTGCAGGATATCTCAAGACCGAATTCGCGCAGGCCATCGACAGCGAACCATTCCGGTTCCCGCAGCCGCAGAAGGGATGCCTGATGCGCATTCTGAAAAACGGTGGTGCCTATTTGAGCGTGGTTACCAATGGGGAGGACTCTCCGGTTCGCTGTGAAGTGCAGCATCCAGAGGGGCTTCGGCGGGAGAAGCTGTGGGGCGAGTCGCCACAAGAGCAGGGTTCGAACGCAGTCTACGCCCTGGGTGCGCGGGGAACTTCGGTGACCCTGTGGAGATGAGTCTGAATTGTGATGCGGCGCTGGCTATACCCATTCATTTGCCCGTCGTCTCAAGCATTGCGTACCATAACCCTCGAATGCGAGGCTCCATGAACCGCCGTGAATTTTCCGCTCTACTACCTATGCTCGTGGCTGCTCCGGCTCTTTCAACTGCCGCTCGGGTTCCCGCGCCGCAAACTGCCGCACTAACAAAACTTGTCTCCGGCCTTTACTCACCGGCGCCCGCTACTGCTTCGCCCACGGCTCCGCGCATCTCGCAGCACTACATCCTGGGCCTTTTACCGGACAACATCCGTCTCGAAGCGCATGCCACCCATCTTGTTCCGGGTGCTCCACCTGAGGCCATCGGCCATCACAAGCATTCCGAGCTTTGGTTCATGCGCGAGGGTGAGGCTGCACTGATGACCGCAGGCGTGACGCGCATTCTCAAGGCAGGCGACATGGGCGTCTGCATCGCCGGCGAGGACCACACGATTACCAACGCCAGCAAGACGGAACCGGCATCGTACTTCGTTGTCACTGTCGGCCTGCCGGAGTAGCCGAAGAATCACGAGCTTGCCAGTGAAAGAAAACAGGGCCGCCCCACGAAGCAAATTCGTGGGGCGGCCCGTGTTTTTTGCGGCGCGTTAGAACTGGAACTTCGCTCCGAATTGAACTTGCCGCGACGTGGTCGAGGTTGCTGTTACCAGCCCCGCTGTCGGTGAAATCCCCGAAGTTGCCGATGTGAACACGACTTCATTCGGCGTCAGGAAATTCGTGTGATTCAAAATGTTGAAGAACTCGGCGCGGAACTGCACGCCAAGCCGCTCCGTAATCCGCGCGGTCTTGGCCGCTGAAAAATCCAAGCCGAAAAGCCCTGGCCCGGTCAGCGCATCGCGCGCTACATTGCCGTAGGTTCCCGCATCCGGCGGAAGGAAAGCCAGCGGGTTAAAGTACTGGCTGGCAGAGCGCGGATACAGATTTCCGTTGAAGTTCGGATTCCAGTTGGGCCGCACCGGGTTGCGCGTATCGCCGTTACCTGTAGGGTTGTAACCAAGCTGCGGCGTAAACGGGAACCCTGTCTGCAGGTTGACAATCGCGCTCGCTGTCCATCCCCCGGCCAGAATATCTACAGGCTCCGATGCATGGTTGAGGAACCTTCGCCTGCGCCCGATGGGCAGCTCCCAACTGCCGTTCAACGAGGCGACATGGCGTACGTCCGTTGCCGCCGGTCCCCAATCGAGCCTGGGGTTGAGAGGGAACTCCACAAACCCCGGCGTGTTGCCGCTTACGCTGGTGTTCCATGCTGAACCGTCGTCCAGATTTTTTGACCACGTGTAGTTACCGCGGAACTGCACGCCATTCCCGAACGTTCGCCGCAGGTCCACCTCCAGGGCGTTGTAGCTTCCAACGCCCTGCGACACCCATGAGGTAGAGTTCGCCAGGTTCGGATTCACATTCACCGCGCCAACCGGATAAAATGCCGCGCCGCTCGCGAGATACTGCGGCACGGGCTCGTTCATATCCTCGGAAAGGATCTGGTGGTAACTGTGCGATCCCACATAGCCCAACGTGAGTGCGGTGCGCGGAGCAATCTCCTGCTCAATGCGCAGGCTCCAATTTTCGACGGCGGGCGTGGCGATATCGGGTTGTATGTTGCTTGGCGAGACCAGCGACCCGGCGGGCGGCGCGGTTCTAGGTGTAATGCTCAGGTTCGACAGGGCGATGTTCTTGATGGACTCAGCCGTGTTGAACGGCGCAGTCTGATCGAGCCTGTAATCCAGCGTATCCAGCAGGCTGTGATAAAGCCCGAAGCCGCCGCGCACCGCCGTCTTACCGTTTCCCCACACGTCCCACGCAAAGCCCACACGCGGCGAAGGCAGGAATCGTGCGCGGTTGCTGGTGAGGGCCGAGTTGCCCACTACAGGCTGCGTCTGCAGCACCCCATTCACCAGCGCATAATTTGAAGCCCGTCCCTGCGATTCGTTCCACCCGTTTGTCGACTCCGCACGGAACCCAAAACGCAGTTCAAGCCTCGGCGTCACCTTCACGGTGTCCTCAATAAAGCCAGCGCCCTCCAGCGACCTCCAGCCCAACTCGGTCGGCGAAGGTACCACGGTGAAGGTCTTCACCGTGCCTTGAAGAAACGTCTGCAAGGTGCTGAATGAGGCCTGCCCAAACTGGCTCTGCGCCAGCAGGTCGTTGGCCTGCAAGCGCTGCAGCCAAACGCCCGCTTCCACCTGGTGCCGCTTGCGTGTCCAGTAGACGTGATCGTCGGCGGTAAACAGGTTGCGCGACGTCTTGTTGTTGCTGCCCACGTTGGTCCCCGCGCCAGTGATCTGCGACGAGCCGTTTGACGCCGTGCTGCCGCTTACGACAATCGCGCCAATCTGCTTTCCCGTCACCCAGCCCGGTATGTCTACGGACGTGTTTCCAGTGAAGAAATAGCTGGCGCGCGAAAAGCCAAAGCGGGCCGTATTCAAGAGCGACGGCGAATACACATGCTGCTCCTGCACGCTGATTACCTGTTCGCGCAGGCTCTCATTGACCAGGCTCAACGGATTCTGAGAGGGCGTATTCGCGCTGCTGTCGTCCACCGTGTATACGGCAAACAGTAGGTCTTTGCCGCCCAGGTTGTCGTCGAAGCGCGTGGTGCCGAAGTCCTCGTAAATATGCTGCGGCGGATGGCTGAAGGCTTCGGCAATCCCGCCGCCCAGCTCCGGTCCGTTCTGCACTGGCCACAGCGCCAGCAGCGGCGCCACGGCGGAATTGACGCCGATGTACTGCTCAACTCCGGATGAATTCGGCAGGTAACCGAGTCGCGCCTGGGTGTCAGGAACCAGAGTCACTGTGCTCAGTCCCCAGTTCTGGCGGAAGCCCTCATAGCTACCGAACAAAAACTGCTTGTCCTTGCGTAGCGGCCCGCCCAGCGCGCCGCCGAACTGGTTGCGCTGGAAAACCGGGATCGATCCCGCATCAAAATAATTCCGCGCGTCCAGTGCGCTATTGCGCAAAAATTCAAACGCAGTGCCGCGTACTTTGTTCGTTCCCGACGTGGTGACAATGCTCACCTGCGCCCCGTCGCGCTTGCCGTAACTGGCGCCGTAGGTATCTGTCGCTACGTTGAACTCGCGCACCGCATCCACGCCCAGCAGTTCGCCGCTGGTGCCGCCGGGCGTAACGTTGATCAGCGAAGCCCCCGTGTATTCAATGCCGTTGAGCAGAAACAGATTATCCTGCGGCCGCCGTCCGCTCACCGAGAACATGTTTCCGACAGATGAGTTCGAAGTTCCGATGCCACCCGAGCGCTGGTTCGTGTAATTCACAGTTGCGGGATTCAGCGTCAGCAGTTGATCGTAGCTGCGCCCGTTAAGCGGCAACTCTTTGACCTCCCGCGCGTCGATGAGCCCCGACGTTTGCTGCGAGGTGGTGTTGACGCTCGCCTCATTCGCCTCCACAATCACGTCCTGATGTACCGTATCCAGCCCCAGTACAAACTCAAGCTGCAAGATCTGTGCAACAGCCAGCGAAATGCCGGTCCGCCGCAACGGTTGAAAGCCCTCGTGGGTCACCGTCACAGAGAAAATGCCCACGGGAACCGACGGCGCACGAAAACGTCCATCTGCACCAGTAGTGAGCGCGCGTGTTGCCCCGGTCTCCAGTTGGCGCACCGTAACCGTTGCTCCACTCAGCAGTGCGCCGGTTGTGTCCTTGACCGTTCCGCCGATGGTGCCACCCACTATCTGCGCATGCGCCGTCGCCGCTCCGCCGCCCAACGCAACAAGCGCCATCGCAGAAATCAGAATCGCCCGATGCAGCTCTTCTCTTAGTGTCACAAAAACCTCCTGAAAATTGCTCTTGAAATTCGGTTGATCGATCGCCTTGCCTGCCGCCATGGGGGAATGGGCTTGCATGCCGGGAGCCCTTGTGAGGAGTCTCCTTTGCGCTTGAGATCAAATTGTGTGTGGGATCAACTCAGCGGCAACAACAACAGCCAACCCGCCGGGAGGCAGGGGTGTAGAGTTGCGAAGGGGAAGAAGGAACTCTCATCAATTCTGAATGTTTACTGCGCGATCGCTTGACCTGACGCCCCAACTTGCGGGACTTCAGTCTTTGCGGCCAGGTTGGATACCGTCTCAGGAAATACAAAGGCCGCGTCAGCAAAAAAGCTGAAACGCGGCCTTGTGGAAACTGTTTAAGTCTGAAAATCGCTTACCCACAAGACCATTGTGACGTGCGACGACACGGGGTACACACCACCGACTTGAGAGCGAAACTCATAGCGACAATATAGCAATTGATGGAATCTGGGTCAACCCCCGCATGTGCCAGCCACCTTAGCAACTACCTTCATGGCCCGGGCTGAGATTGCGCTGCCGAACATAGACCCGAGCGTCGCTAACCAGACTTGTGAAGCCCGAGCCCGACGGCCGATCCGGCTTTCTGGGGAATCAACCCCGTAAGGCAGGCCGTGGCCTCAGGAATGCGGAGGCTGCCAGTTCAACAAGGTGAGTGAGTTTGACCGCCATGAGGCTTGGTATGAATTCTAGATCGCCGAGAAATTGGATGCTGAAGTAGTGGGCCATGAAAACCCAGTAGACGAAAATGTGTCAGTCCGCCTCATCCTCGCCTGAAGACGACCCCTAACTACGAGTGAAGTAGCGTGCGACCAAACAATCGGAATCCAACAGGCCTAACTAATCCGGTAACCATAACCAATGATGCAAAAACATCTTGACAATTTTCGCCGGGTTTGACAAATTCGTTGAAGCCAGCTTCAAAGAACCTGGCAAGCCGGTATTGTCTAGCTCGCATCCGGCGGGTTCCCCAACTCTTGCACGACCAATTTCAGACTGTCGCAAGGCAACTGCAAAGGCGCTGTGCGTCTCCTTGAGATAGAGAGAATGCATAGGATACTTGCGCGTTGAGTGCTCATTGATTGCCTGATAGCACGGCATTCCGGGCATGGCTTAGTCAAGCCGGCATTCTCCAAGACTCTTTTCATGGATGGCAGAGAGGCTTTGCAACGAAGCTAGCTTGCACGGCACGCGGGTTAAAAAGCAAGACCAGAACAATACGATCCTGGTTCCCCCCGCTCATGTATCAGAGCGATTGAGTTCAGAGACCGACATCTTGCACGATGGGAGAAGGTATGACCCCTCGAAGTATCGCCCCTGCTATCTTCATCGCAGCCTTTATGCTCCATGCACAGACCGCGCCCACACCGGGCGGCGGTGCCCCGCATAAGCTTTCCCCCAAATCGGAGGAAGCGAAGTCGCTGATTGCTTGCGGAGACGAGGTACTTGGTGTACTCGGCGCCCTTAAGATCCCAGAAGCACGCGGGCTGAGGTTTCAAGGCAAGGTGTCACAAGCCGCTGGGCTTTGCCGCGGTGGCGAGCAAGCCCTTCAGTTCCGCGGGACGCCCTGGGTGGATTGGAGTAACTACTGGGGCACGGGCGATATGGCTTCGCTGCCCACCGGCTTGCTGTTGAATAAGGCCCCGGTTTTACGAGGCGTAACCGGTGCGCTGGTCGACCTGGAACAACAGAGGGTCGAGCTAATCAAATTCAATGTCTTTGATAATTCCGGAACTTACAGCCAGTATGTGCAGGGCCAGAATGGTGTAAGTGGCCCCGCGCTAAAGGTATGGCCGCAGATGAGGTTGCAGCCCGCCAATCCACGGTACCTGGACGTCGGCGGCGATGGAACGCAGGTCTGCAAGGGCGGTCTTATTCGTTGGCGGACTGTAAACGGGATTTGCAATGACATTCTGAACCCTGCGATGGGCTCATCTGGCATGCTATTTGCGCGCAATGTTGAGTTTGAAACGACGTTTCCAGAGCAGGGGCTAAACGAATTGACGCGCAACCGCCACGGCAATCGTCTGTCCCTTCTGGAGCCCGATCCGCAGGTAATCAGTCGCAAGTTATTCACGCGAATCCAATCCTCTCCGGATAAGTGCCAGGAAGGCTATGGCCTAGCCGGTGACTCGAAGGATGCCAACTGCGACTACAAGAAGGCTCCATTCTTCAATGTGCTTGCGGCATATTGGATTCAGTTCATGACGCACGATTGGTTTTCGCATCTTGAAGAAGGGCACAATCGACCGGAGTACATGAAATTAGGCTGCACCTCGAAACTGGTGGACGGCGTCGAAAGGCCACTAACATCCGAAGACATCCAGCAATTGGGATGCAGGCCGGACGATCAAATGGACAAGGGGTATGTGGCCCAAGAGTCGACTCCCGGAACATTCGAGTCTGGCAGGCATACTTATCTCGAGCGAGCGCCCAAGACGACGAGTAATAACAACACGGCTTGGTGGGACGCCTCGCAGTTATACGGATTTGACGACACATCTCGCCTGAGAATCAAGCGCGATCCGACCGACAGAGCGAAGCTGCTGCTGACTCCAGTTTCCGGCCAAAAAGGCCCGGGCCTTCTACCACTTTTTGCACCGGGCGATCCTATCAATCCCGAGTGGTCCGGACAGGAGTCTGCAGGATTCCCAGACAATTGGACGATTGGCCTGAGCTTTCTCCATAACCTGTTTGCTCGAGAGCACAATTCGTTTGTGGCCGAGTTCCGCCGGACAGCCGCACTAACGCCAAATGCGGACTGCGGACTCCGTGATCCCGCCGACCCAAAGAAAGTAATTCGATACCAAGATGTGAATCCAGATGTACTGTTTGAAGTTGCACGACTGGTAGTGGCTGCGGAGATTGCCAAGGTTCACACGATCGAATGGACGCCACAACTGCTCTATAATGAGCCCCTCTATCTGGGGATGAATGGCAACTGGAATGGCCTGCTCGGTGCGAATGGCGGCTTGTTGTCAAAGGCCCTGAGCAACATCGTAGTAAAGAACTTCGGCAAATCGGACGATGCCGCCAAAGCCACGGCATGGTATTCGGTGTTTGCCTCCGGGCCCGGAATCTTCGGCCTTGGAAGCAAGGTCCCTGGATACGATATATCAGATCCTAAGTACACCAACGGAGGCGTAAATCACTTCGGTTCCCCGTTCAATTTCCCAGAGGAATTCGTCTCAGTGTATCGACTGCATCCACTCGTGCCTGACCTGCTGGAATACCGAGATCTGAGTGGAGATCCCAACAAGGTTGTCAAGCGAGTTCCGGTGGTCGAGACCTTTCAGGGCAAAGCGACGCCTTTCATGCAATCCATGGGATTGGCTAACTGGGGGCTCACGCTTGGGCGGCAGAGGCTTGGACTCCTGACTCTGCATAATTCGCCACTATTCCTGCAGAACCTGAAGATGGGCAGGCTCGAAAGCAAGACTCAGCAGATCGACGTTGTGGCCCTGGACATTATTAGAGACCGCGAGCACGGGGTGCCGCGCTTCAATGAATTCAGACGACAGTACGGACTGCGCCACCTGACCAGCTTCGACGACTTCATTGATCCTGCTGTTGCGCCCGGTTCAGCCGCGCAACTCGAGCAGCAGGATGAAGCCCGCACGCTAAGAGAGGTCTATGGCCAGCACGTATGCGACGCATCGAAGGTCATCACCGACGCTCAAGTCAACGAAGACGGATCGCCTATCAACGATTGCCTAGGCCATCCAAATGGAACTCTCGTCGACAATGTTGAGGATGTAGACACTGCCGTAGGCTACTTGGCTGAAAATCGCCGCCCGCATGGGTTTGCCATTTCGGAGACTCAGTTTGTCGTGTTTATTCTAAACGCTTCGCGGCGTCTCTTCAGCGACCGTTTCTTCACTTCAGGTTTCCGTGCGGAGTTCTACTCAACGCTTGGCGTCAATTGGGTAAATCACAACGGTCCGGGTCCGGTGATGATGGAGAAAGGACTGCCCAATGGGCATCAGCAGCCCGTATCTCCAATGAAACGAATTCTTGCACGGAATATTCCTGAATTGAAGGCGGAGTTGGATAACGTGGTCAATGCCTTCGATCCGTGGGCCAGAGATCGTGGCAAGTACTACAGCCTTGAATGGAAGCCGCGCCCCGGTGCCGAGTCAGACGATGAGTTTATTGGCCAGGCGGTCGCCAAATAGAGGTGTTGTTGTAACGCAGAGGTCTGATGGCCGAACGCTCCAATTCCGAGAGGTCTCATTCTTTGCGAAAGCTAGATAGCCTATCTCATTCTTAGGGCGTGTCGGGGTATCGCGAAAGATGCGGGCAGGCTTGCCCACCGTGGAGGACTGATGGCAGCGAACACTGTTACTAATTGGTTCGGCAACATAGTGTCGCATCCTGCTGTGATTGTCGATGCGAACTCGGTAGACGACATTATCGCTGTGCTGAAAGATTCCGTCACCTATCCATCTCCAGTGCGTGCCGTTGGCTCCAACCACTCGACCGCGCCCTGTGGTGTTGCAGACGGTGGCACGTTGATCCGGATGAAGATGAATCGGATTCTCAATATCGGGCAGGACAGCCTTACTGTGCAGGCAGGCGCCGTGCATCTGAATATGGCAAATGCGTTGAAAGCGAAGAACCTGCAGTTCTACGTGAATACTGAGATTGGAAGCCTGTCGGCGGGAAGCGCTTCTTGCGCCGGAACCAAGGACGCTTCCTTTGCGGGCGAATATGGTCAGGTGGGCTCCTATGTTATAGGCGTGAAAATGGTGCTTCCCAGCGGAGATCTCCTGGAAGTCACAGAGGATGGGCAGCCTGAACTAATGCAAAAAGTTCGGTCCAGTTATGGCCTGTTTGGGATCATCTACGAGGTCACTTACAAGATCAGGACACTACTGCCGATGCATGTGCATCACACGACGTACACACTGCAGGACTTCATTTCCGCGCTTCCCGACCTGAAGGCCCTTGATTACTCGATGATGTTCTACATTTTCCCCTTCGACGGCAAGATTACTGTCGAGTTCCGCAAGTACAATCCTGGCGCATCCGGCGAACCAAACCACGCCGCATGGGCATTGAGAAATCACATCTGGGGTACATCGGGCCCCAAGTTCGGGCATGACATCGAACAGAATATCTCCATCCCGTCCATACGGTACGGGATCATAGATGCCTTCAACGCAGCCTGGCGTTTGCAACTGGAATCCATTGTTTCGAGCGACTACACTATCCCGCCAGATCAGATCATTCAGTATCCGCCGGTGTCCGACGACAGCCGCTACACATTCAGCCTATTTGCCTTCCCCGAGGACGAGTATCCGACGGCCATTACTGATTTCTTCAAGTTCTGCAACGACTATTATGCGCAAAAGGGCTATCGGTCAAACCTGCTCTATGTTGGCTATCGCATCGCGCAGGATCAGAAGGCGCTACTTTCGTATTCCTACGACGGAACGGTGATGACCATTGATCCCGTATCCACTGCGAACCCTGGGTGGTTCGACTATCTCGATGCCTACAACAAGTTCTGTGTCGAGAGGAATGGTAAACCTCTGCCGAATCAGACGCCGGGCCTGGATGCAAATATCGTGCAGAATGCCTATGGAGAACGGCTGAAGGTTCTGGCAGATGCCCGCAGGGAATATGACCCGCAAGGCCGCTTGCTGAATGCATATTTCAGGGAACTGCTCTCGTAAGTGGATGGAGGGGGTTAATGATATTGAGGCCAGTCCAGTTGCTTTTCCTGATTACCGCAATTATCGCGGCAGGGGCGGTGGGTGCTCAACCAACTGTAACGCAGAAGGTTGCGGCAATCCAGGTGTGCCCCGGGGCATTCCCCACCGACCTTACAGCAAGAGACTGTAGTTACACGACGCGGCAGCGGACACTGGACTTCGTGTCAAGCTCTGTCAGCGACCAGTCTCTGCTTGGAGCTTTGGTGTTTGGATTCGGAGCGCAAGTGATCAAGTCACCGCCGGAGTGGGGGCGCAACTGGGACGGCTATGGCAGGCGCGTTGGCTCCCGCTACTCGCAAGCCATTGGCAAAGGGGCGGCACAGTATGTCTTTGGACTTATGCTCAAGGATGACCCGAGATTCCTTGCCTATCACTCCGATGCCGCAGTCCTTGCTCGTCACAGGGATGCTGTCTGCGCTCTCGCCGCGCGAATGTCGATTGGGGCCCAAGAAAGTTGCGTGAATCCGTCGGCGGAGAGCCTGGATGCCTTCGCTCATGACGGCTGGAAGAGATTCGATCACGCATGGTTCGACGTGGTAACCGTTCGCCGCTCCTCCGTTCAAGGGCACGGCCACCGTATACCAGCGATCTCACGTTTTGCGGCAGAGCTCGGCGGCGCATACGCGGGCTTTCCGTGGTATCCCGGTGCGGAGAATTCCGCGGGAAAAGTGGGACAGCGTGCGGCAGGCGCATTGGGCACCGCAGTGCTTTCGAGCTTCTACTGTGAATACAAGCCGGAGATTACTAACGTGCTGGGCGCGCTGTTTCGCCGCGGTTCGCAGCCGAAATCAGGCACAGGGGGCAATCAATGATCACGAAAGGCCAGACGTTGGCAGCCGGACTCCTGCTCTTCGCTCTTACCGGCTGTCATGTGCCATTGCAGTCGTACCGTCTGCAGCATCCAGCGATTGCGGTGCCCGCGCCACCGGATTCCTCAGGAAACAATAGTGCGGCCCACGTACCGGACAAAGACTGCACAGGCGCGAGTAATGCGGTATGCCTGGCGTTCATTGAAGTTGACGACATGGGCGAGCTATTCGAAAAGGGCGAGGTGGATACGGCGCTTCGGCTCATCCGCCAGGCAAACGACCTTGCAAATGCCGAGCCAGGACAGTCTGACCCAATCGTCATCACTTTTGTGCATGGGTGGAAGAACAATGCCAGTGAAACGAACCAAAATGTCGAGGGCTTCAAAGCTGCGCTGCAGGAGGTATACCGAAGATTTCAGAAAACGCATCGTGTAATCGGTATATATATTGGCTGGCGCGGCGACTTGGTGAAGAGCTATTTTCCGATTGCGCGCCAGTTCTCTTACTTCAACCGCGAGGCTACGGCAATCCGCGTGCCTGGCGCGACGTTGTCAAGTGCGCTGACTCAGATTGCTACTCGCACTCATGAAAACAAAAGAGCTCTGGCAGTCTTCATCGGGCATTCTTTCGGCGGCTTGCTGCTGGAGCGCACCGTGAGCGAGGCGACCGCGAGTCAAATTGCGGAGGCAACCATCTACACTCAGGAAGCCGATGCCCAGGAAAATCCGCAGGCAGCGAGCGAAAAGAGACTCGCAGCAAGGCTGGCGGTAGACTCACGGGCCGACCTGGTGATCTTCATCAATCCGGCAGGGGCGGCCACCGAGGCCAAGCAAATGTTGGACTTTCTAACTTATAACGGATACAAATACCATCCGCTCGCACTCGGCAAGGACGATCAGGATTCCGAAGGCGCATCCTCGGCGGAAAGTGAGCTAGACAGACCTCTCTTTGTTTCCCTTACATCCACCACAGATATGGCTACAAAGGTCGCGCTGCCAATCGGACACGGACTTCCATACTTTGGGTTCAAGGCAAACGGGAGCTTTCGGAAACTGAGTTCTGAGCCGGGAGGCGATCTCGATCTTACCTGCTTCGATCCACACAGGGAGCATCCCTACTGGAAACTCAAGACGAAGGAGGAAGGCGCCCAAGCGCAGAGCTCATATTATTTGAGCACTGCGCCTCACATGCAGATTCTGCAAAGCCACGTGATGCTGAAGGCAGTTGGGGCGAACCAGATGCGCGTGTCATCGACGGGCCAGGTCATCCAGATCGAAGATCCAAGCGCGATAGCTGGATGCAATCGCGACCTGTTTAACAAGCAGCACCTGAATATTGTAAGCACGTTCCGCCTCGCGGATACGCACGCATGTTTCGCTATTCAGGAGAGGCCAAATCGCTGCAACGGTACACCCTACTGGATGATGGAGATCGATCCTGATGTTGTTCCGGATCACAGCACGATCTTCACACAACGTTTTATCTCATTTGTTATAGATACATTCTTCTTTACGCCACGGGGAAAGGCCCTTCAGCGCCTGAGTCCACAACTGATGAAATGATCGGCACGGAACGCTGTTGGAGAATCCATGAACGACAAGCAGAAGCGCACCATAGAGGCAGACTCGGACTTCGTCGAGTGCAGTCGTCTAGTTGCCGCGGCATTCCCGACGGAAGTGGAGATAGGCGGCAAGACCTACAGCGAACAACAACTACGCACAGCGCTTCTTGCGAGTGAAGAATTCAGTTATGAGGTCGCGGGGCAGCATCTGCAACAATCCGGTAAGCCGGAAGTGCAGCAGATTGTAAGGGCCATTTTTCCCGAAAAGTTAAGGCTATGGGTCAGACGATTCGATCGGGAAAGACTGCATGCGGAACTGATGAAGAACCCGCGGCTTCGCTTGCGGGTAGCCAGAAGATTCGCAGGCGAACTGGAGAGCAGAGACTTAGTTGACAAGGTATTTGCTCGAAAGGACGAGCAAGGATATCCGATTGCGGAGTTCACCGTCGAAGGCGTGAAGTTTACTCAGCACTCGCTTATGAGGTCAATGACTGTCGATCTGAGGCTACGCCAGAGGGTTGCTGCCCTTGTGGCGAATGAGGAGTATTGCACTCGGCTAACAGACATTGCGTTCCCCGCGGGGGCGTGGATTGAGGGTGCTTTGTACAGCGAGGGGAGGCTGCAGGCTGCACTCAAAAGCGATATAGAGTTCAAACGGCGCGTAGCCGCAAAATACGGAGCCGATCCTGACGCAGCCGGGGAAGAGATCGCCGGAATAGTGTTCCCACGAACAGTTAATATTTGTGGAGCGAATTACGATCGAGATCGATTGTACGCGGAGATGAAAGCTTCGCCGACGCTGAGGCGGAATGTAGCGGAGACATACCATTACGCTTCCAACGAGCTGTATTGGGAGAGCTTGGTGGATGTGGCATTTGCGAAGAAGAATGGACTTGAGCCGCAGGAGGTCCGGATTTGCCTGACGAGATACAAAGAGAAAGATGAACTGCGCAACGCTCTGCAAGCGGGGAGCGGAAGCTATCGAAATCTCGTTGGAACCGCTTGTGGGTATCCGCGCAGCAAATGGATGCTTGAGTTGTATTGCAGGCGCCTGATAGAAGTTGCATTTCCTGACACGGTAGACATCGAGGGGAGGCGGCAAACCAGAGATGAGCTGTGCGCGGCGTTACGCGACGATGCAGATTTGCGGATGAGAGTGGCCGGAGTCGACGAGTCTGACTCTGAGCAGATGAGTGCTCCCGAGATAGTAGAGAAAATCCTCCCGTCCCAGATAGAGCTCGGTGGCAGGCTCTATTCGAAAGACGATATATGGGATGACCTAATAGCAGATCCGAAGCTACAGCAGCGACTGGCGGCCAAGACTTACTTTATGCCGAGCAAATGGCTATTGGAACAGGAAATGCATTCCAGGCGGGTGTGGAATGGCGATACGGCGGCAGGAGATATCTACAAGATTGTGGCCGAAAAGGGCCTGACGGGGGTGTGCTTTTCCGGAGGGGGAATACGGAGCGCGACGTTTAATCTGGGTGTGTTGCAGGGATTTGCGCAAATGGGACTGCTGCCAAGGATTGAGTATATGTCCTCGGTGTCAGGTGGTGGATATATACACGAGTTTCTTGCGGGCTGGATTCTGCACAACGGGAGCCAGTCGAGAGTAATCAAGGAGTTGATACCGCAAGCGGAGCCGGGTTGTCTACCGAGGGCGCCAGAGCCAATCCTATGGCTCAAGCGGTACGCGAGTTATCTCACACCTTCACGTGGAGTTCTCTCCGCCGATACCTGGACGGCGGTGGCGGTATGGCTTAGGAACACAATTCTTAACCAGATCCCGATTCTGGCAGCGTTTGCTTGTGGATTTTATCTGGTCCATCTGCTGGTGCCGCGGCCAATCGAAGGCTGGCACCCAGGCTTCAGACATGGAGGCGGCGTTGGAGTACGGGCCTGGATCGCGTCTGGACTACCTTGGGCCCTCTACGCCTTTTGTTCAGTTTGCATTCTAACAAGGAACCTATATCTACAGGAACGGCGCGCAGCGACCAGCGTGGGCTCAGTGAAGAACCTGCTGACCAATAGCGGCGTGGTGGCATGGGTGATATTGCCGTGGCTTGGATGTTCCCTGTGGGTGAGCTACTGGGTGCAACTACATATAGCTACGAGTTCACCTCGGTACTGGGGACCTATTGCCGTTCTGTGCGGACTGACGCTGCTGATGGCAGAGCTGGTGATTTTTGCGGGGGGAGCGTACAGGGCATTCCTAAGCTTCGATCCAGAAGTACGCTGGTGGCGTGCAGGAGTCGCGCTGACTGGATTTGCAGCAGGAGGAATTGTAGCAACGGTGGTTGCGATCGCATTGGGCTGGGCAGGCATGGAGGCTAGTCGCTGGGGATCGGTGACGCTCAGCAGGTGGATCCATGACATGACGATCGTTAACGGTGAGGCCGGAATTGTAGTCGATGCCTGGCGCATTCGCCTGGCGCTGCTGCCTGCTCTGCTGCTTAGTGTTCCATGGGTGGCGATTGAAGTTACGCTCGGATTATTAGGCCGGGACTACGGAAACATGAGGCGGGAATGGCTGGCCCGGTTGCGGGCATGGTCAATGCTCTATGCGCTGTTATGGGCTGGGATCGTGGCATTGGCGCTTTTGGGGCCCTATGTAGGTTACGCCATTGCAGTCCGAGGAAATGCGTGGACGTGGACCTCGCTAATTGCATTTGTGGTGTCTCATGGCGCGACTGTGTTTGCAGGTTGGAGCGGCAAGGCGGATGGCAAGCCTACGGGCAATGGCTTCCTGGGCTTCAAGACAATTGACCTTGTGGCTTTAGTGGCTGCCCCGGTGGCGGTGCTGAGTTTTCTGCTTCTTGTATCTTTTGCCGCCTCCATAAGCGTTGACAAGCTTGCTTACCTGCTGGCACAGTGTCCGTTGAGTTTCGGGCCCAAGTGGCTACCATTTGTAACGGCGGATGTGACGTGCCTGCTGGGTGCGGCCCTGGTGGCTTGGGTTCTGGGCTGTCGGGTGGATATCAACGAGTTCTCAATGCACGCGTTCTACAAGAATCGGCTCTCCCGCTGTTATCTTGGAGCAACGGTTCCAGGGAAGAGGAAGGCAGATCCATTTACCGGATTCGACGATCGCAGCTTTGTGAGGACCGGGAAAGGCGTGATGCTCGAGCACCCTCCGCGCGTACGTGATCTGCTGCCGCGAGGGTATTTCAGGACTACGGGAGAAGAGGGGCACTATGACGGCCCGTTCCCAATCTTTTGCACAACGTTGAACCTCACCACGGGGAATGACCTGGCAACCCAGGAGAGAAAGGGGACGAGCTTTGCCTTTACTCCGCTCTACTCTGGCTACAGCGTCCCATGGACGGATGCCCGGCCACACTGTCAGGTGAGTTATAACGGCTATGTTCTCACCGAAGAACATGCGTATCGAGGAGGCGGCATCCATTTGGATTCCGCGGTGGCCATTAGTGGGGCCGCACTCAATCCTAACCAAGGTTATAACAGCAACCCGGCTCTGGCATTTCTGATGACGTTCTTTAATGTGCGGTTGGGATGGTGGATATCCAATACGCGCAAGATGGACGCCTGGCCATCCACCAATGGGAGATCGACACCCCGCTTCGCACTTTATCACCTATTCAAGGAGCTATTCGGATTAGTCGGCGATAGCTCGAAGTATGTGAATTTGAGCGATGGTGGGCACTTTGAAAACATGGGGTTGTATGAATTGGTGCGGCGCCGCTGCAAATACATAATTGTTTGCGATGCAGAAGCCGATCAGGAGATGACGTTTGAAGGGATGGGAGGGGCGATCACCAAGTGCAGAGCGGACTTTGGCGCCGAGATCGATCTGGACCTGCGACCACTGCAGAGGTGTGCGGATACAGGGAACAGCAAGACGCACTGCGTGGTGGGGACCATACGCTATCCTCCTCCGCAAACCGCGACGGATAAGGCGGCCGCGGTTACTGCTTGTCCGTGTTTGGAAGACGCGCGTGACGATGCTTACACCGGCGTGATTGTTTACCTCAAGTCGTCTCTCGTTGGAGACGAGCCGGCGGATCTACTCACTCATCAATTGAAGTGTGCGGCGTTTCCTCAGGATCCGACAGCAAACCAGTGGTTCACTGAGACGCTGTTCGAAGCCTATCGGCGGCTGGGGCACCACATTGCTACGACCGCGATCAAGCCTGCTCTTTCAAGAGGAGAGAACCAAGTCAGCGGCTCAGAAGATATTGGCGCGCTCTTTGGGCGTATGTATGCGATCTGGTATCCGCGAACTCCGGAGATGGAGAAGTATTTTGGAGATCATTTAAAGCAATATGAAAGCATCTTGAAGGAAATGCGCGAGCGCAGGGAACTGGTTGGATTGGAAGACCGCATGAATGATTCGCGAAAGACGTCCACTCTTTCAATGAGGCTCGATCCAAAAGACGTCTCAGGACCTGGCACGCTTCCGTTTGTTAGCTGGAGTGCTCCGCAGGATCCGCCGGAGAGCGTGCTCTATGCGACGCAGTTTGCCAATTCACTCTTGGACTTTATGTATACGGTCTATTCGAATCTTCAATTGGCATTTCCCGACAACAGAATATCTCCACATGCAGAGTGGTGGATTTGCCTGTTTCGCCGGTGGTGCCGTGTTGATTTGATACAGGACACGTGGATTACTCACGAGTTTGTCTATTCAGAAGAGTTCCGGCTGTTCGCGTCACGGGAACTATGGCTGCCCTAGAGAGATCTTCATAGTGCGGGAAACGAACGCTTTTCAGCGCCTGCATCCGCCAAGTCACGCAACTGCCACGGCCTTGATCACGATGAGCTTGACAACTTGTGCGGTCATGGATGCGTACGAGTGTGCATGCATCACACGCCGCCGAACGCCTTGCCTCGTATAGTTATGAAGAGACTTTATGAATTTTACACTTTTACGTATTGATGAGATTGCTCGGAAGCTTGGGCTTTCACCTGTTCATTATGAACCAATCGGCGCTTACGGAGCCAAAGTCAAGCTGGATTTGCTTTCCGATTCCGCGTTTCCTGTTCGAGGCAAGTTGATCCTGGTTACGGCTACGACGCCGACTGTTTCTGGTGAAGGCAAGACGGTGGTCTCGATTGGGCTGGCTCAGGGATTGGAGCGCATTGGACGTAAGGCGATCGTCACTTCGCGCGAGCCTTCGCTTGGCCCCGTTTTCGGACTGAAAGGTGGAGCCGCGGGCGGCGGCCTTTCTCAGGTCGAACCAAGTCAGAAGATCAATTTGCATTTCCACGGCGACTTTCACGCCATTACCTCAGCACACAACCTTCTTGCCGCAATTGTAGACTCACACATTTTTCACGGCAACGAACTGGATCTTGATCCGGCCCGGATCATCTGGCCTCGTTCACTCGATATCAACGACCGTGCTCTGCGACACATCACCGTCGGGGTCCATTCAAAGGGCGAACGGACAAGCCGCAAGACAGGTTTCGTAATTACAGCCGCTTCGGAAATTATGGCTATTCTGGGGCTTGCCTCAAGTCGCGCTGATCTTCGTCATCGTCTTAACTCGATCATCGTTGGAATATCTCATGCGGGTCGTCCGGTGAGTGCGGCCGATTTGGGCGCAACCGGAGCGATGATGGCGCTGCTTAACGATGCTCTCGAGCCCAACTTGGTGCAGACTACCGAGGGCGCGGCCGCGCTTGTCCACACAGGCCCGTTTGCCAATATTGCTCACGGCACCAGCAGTGTCCTTTCGCAGCAGATGGCGATTCGTTTGGCGGACTTCGTGGTCAACGAAGCCGGATTCGCCGCCGACCTGGGCGCGGAAAAGTATTTTGGTATTGTGATGCGGTCTTCGGGGATCGGTCCCGCTGTCGCAGTCCTTGTCACTACGGTACAAAGCCTGCGCGAGCAGGGTGGCGGAACACTCCAGGCTGGCTTTTCGAACCTAACTCACCACATTTCCATGCTCAAGGGCTTCGGCGTTCCGGTTGTGGTCGCCGTCAACCAGTTTCCTGCGGACCTTCAATCTGAACTCGAATTTGTTATAGAAGAGTGCAACCGGCAGGAGATTGCCTGCTCGCTTGTCGAAGCCTTCAACAAAGGGGGCATGGGAGCTGTCGATCTAGCTGAAAAGGTTGCTGCTGCGGTAGAGGCGAATCCGTTGCCCAAGATTCGGCCAGCCTACTCTATGGAAGACTCACTCGAAGAGAAAATTCGCAAAGTTGCAACAACGGTATACGGTGCGAGCGGTGTCACGCTGAGTGAACAGGCATGCGCCAAGCTCCAGAACTATACCGAATGGGGCTTCGGCAGACTGCCCATTTGCATTGCCAAAACGCAATACTCATTGTCTGACAACCCACGTCTCAAAGGTGCTCCTAAAGGATGGACGCTCAATGTGACAGATGCCTTGTTGTCAGCCGGAGCAGGATTCATCGTGATTGTTGCTGGAAACATGATGCTGATGCCGGGTTTGCCGCGAGTGCCTCGTGCCCTGGCAATCGATGTCGATGTGGACGGCAATATCTCCGGTGTCTGACACCGCCTGAAGGCGCGCAAATACTGAGTGAAACTTATGATTCCGGCTAACGGCCTGGCCGCAGTCAGACGGATTCGATCGCGTGAATGGCATTCGCCACATCGGAGGCGAGTGTTCCTACATCGGGACAGAAGTGCATGCGCTCACGCGCCGGAAGCCGCTCCAACAGGTCGGAATATGGAGTGACTTCGCAGCCGGAAAATGCAGGATAACCTACCGAGTCGGCCATTTTGCAACTTACTTTAATCAATTCTGCCATTCCCCAAGCGCCTTCGAGTGGATTTTCATAATGGTGCTCGGCTACAGTTGCATCGAAGTCGGAGGGCAGCTTCCAATTCGCGATCAGCTGCCTCCCTGCCTCGCAGTGGTCCCATCCAAATAACGCTCGCTCTCCTTCCATGATGCTAGAGGCAGTTCCGCGATGCGTGCCCAATAAGGCAGCGTATTCCTTCGGCAGGATCACCGCCAGGGCTATGCGCCCTATATCGTGCATGATTCCCGATGTGTACGCAGTGTCCTTATCGATAAAGCCCACAGCGGCGAGCCGTTCCGCGATAATGGCGCATGCCAGATTGTGGCGCCACAGAATCCTCATCAAGGGATGACTCATCGACTTCCCGAGGTAAGCTCGAACTCCAACCGTGATGCACATGCCCTGCAAAGCGTTCGCCCCGAGCACAGCAATCGCCTGGAGAATGGTGCTGGAGGGATAGCGAGGAGCATACAGAATAGAGTTGGCAACAGTCAGGACTTCACTGGCAAACGCAGGGTCGGAAGAGATTAAGTCACATAGTTGATGCAGCTGTACATTCTCGTTGTTAGCCAGCTGTAACACGCGGATGGCGACTTGAGGAAACGGGGGCAAACGCAAGTGAGCCCACGGCAGATCCACTCTCCTGTCGTTCCGCCTTTCAATCTGCATATTTAGTCCCCTTCATGTCTACCAACTACCCAAGAGAGTGTTAATCACCCGATACCATGCAGACGGAGATGGCTCATGCGCCGCCCGTCGTGCTAATAACACATAAGTAGTATTTCGGCAGGGAAGCCGATTTTCAGCAGTCAGGAAAACTATGAGAGCGGGTTGCGGATGGATGGACTTCCCGCGATGAGACTTCTGTCCTGATTAAGTACATGTGTTTCAAAATAGACCGCATAAATATTGGGATTAGAGTGAATGGAAGTAGGGATACCGGAACGGCGAGGGTGCGGCTCGGTGCCAACAAAGTCGAGAGCGCAGGCACGGAAACCTTTGTGCGGGGATGGCTTTTGCCCGGGACCGATTAGAACGTCCGAATCAGAAAACTGAAGTTGAGGAATTCTAAATACCTGATTGAGCCTCTGCAGACATAACGCTGATTTGGTAGCTCAAGACGAAGAGCGGAGTCCCGGGTCTCGCTCTCGAGTTCCGTGACGGTTTTGTACTTGCCAAACTCCAGGAATACTCGTCCGAAGCTCCTGATACTTACATGAGCCGCCTGATTCGCGCAACCCGAGGAACCATGATCAATGTAATGGCGAAGAGAAAAATTGAAGCAGCAATGAATTCAAGATGGCCATGGCGCAGATCTTCAAACAGGAGCTTGACGGCAACGAGCACAAGCGCGGCGTAGCCAATCCGCGTCAACTCCATCCGCCGCCAGTGAGCACCACTGTAGGCAAGCACGAGAGCCGCGGCGCACAGGATAAAAGTGCGAACGAACGCGATGTGGTGCGCGCCTGGGATCACGCTGAGCGCGATCAATCCCAGCAGACCTTGTACGAGCAGCGCCACCGCCGCGCCAGCCGCCAGGGATGCAAAGACAATGTGAACAGTCTGCAGCCCCCAAGATTCACCCAAACAAGGCTTCACGGCCGCATAACAGAGAACGGCGCACGCAGCGGCCACGTATATGGCCCACCACGGCGTGGTGGAGAGTGTTCCGGCCAGGGCCTGCAACACATGACTCAGTAAGCCGGATACGATTGCGGCCACCACCAGATACACGAGGCCGTGCAACTCAAGAACCTGGCGGTGCAGCCGTGTGCCTGCAACTGCAGCAATGATCGCAGCCACGCCCAGACTCGCGGTCATCAGCGACGGGGGCAGGCACAAAAGGCTGCCGGCCAAAAACAGCGCGGCGCTCCAGGTAACAAAGACGATGTAATTGCGAGATTGCGCAACGCGGTCGAAGCATGCAAACGTTACAGCGTAACAAGCGACAGACAATGCAACGCAGATAATCCCGAGAACGGCAGCACTCGCGGCCGGCCCGAAATAGAGCAATCCGGCGGCAGCCAGCAGGAATGCAATCATTGCCTGGATCGTCTCGAAGACTGTGATCTGTTTCTCGCGCATTACGGTCTTGACGATCACACTTACAGCAAAAATTAGAAACAGCGCAAAAGCGGGAGCAAGCAATGCGGCTGTACCTATCGCCGGGTAGTCCTCGCGTGTGCTTTGCGGGCTGGAGTAAATATAGATAAGCGTCCAAATGCCGAGGTCCGAGGCCAGCGCCACCAGGAACCGCACACCGCGTTCACGATTGCGCTCCGCCCCGTATTCGCTAATCGCAACCATCACCAGCAATACCGCGACGAACGGCGCAATATCGTGCGATGCAATCGATAGTGTAAGTGCAACTGCAACGGCGGTAACATTGGTTACCCAGAATACCGGCGCAAGGTCGCGCTTCCATGCCAGGATAGACGCCGCAATCACAAATCCGCAGAGTACGCCAGCTGCCAACTGTGCAGGCAGAACCTTGAAGCGGAGGGTAAGTTCCCAGAGCATGGGAGCAAGGATCAAGGCTGATGTGCAGGCATAAGTCGCACCTGCCAACCAGTCACCAGCTTTGACTCTGGATGCGGATACCAACCACGTGATCGCGTATAGAATCGCAATCGCGGCTATGGCTTGCCTTGGAAGCACACTCGATTCCGCCACTGCCCGCAGCAGGTAGGCACCGGCAATGCCAAGCATAGCCTTGCCAAGAACAGAAAACACTCCGCTGTTCAAGGAACTGGTGGGCTCTGCGGAACTGGCGCGCTCCGCGGAAAGGTCGGGCGCTTCAATTGCCTGCGCCGCCAGCAACGGAGTGGCGTCCAGTGCGGGAGGCGCACTGGACGCTGGGGAGAGGTGCTCGAGGGCGTAGACGCGCTGCTCGAGCGTTTCCAGGCGCTCCGTGAGCCGGTTTAGTTCGTCGGGAAGATTATCCATGGCTTCCACCCGAAGTTCTGTAGAGTTCCAGTTATGGTCAGTCCGCTGCTATAGCCTCGTGCTCGTTCTTCTCAGTCCAAGGTGGCAGCAGCTTCACCAGTATCCAGAGGAAGATGAGAGGCAGAATAGTCAGGGCAATCGCCGCCAGCAGTCCCTCGCGCGTCACCAGGGTCATCTTGTAGGTTGTGAATCCGAGAAAGCTCTTGGAGAACAACTGTCCGCCGATCACGACGTTCCAGCGCATCGCAAAGATGCCCACAAGAGCGAGGCTGCCGGCTATGGCATACATCCGCTTGCGCACTATCTCGGGCAGCTTTACCACCTGCGTGAGGAACAGCAGGATCAGCGGTGTAAGGGTACCCAGGCATATCTGGATCAGGATGTGCGGAATGTAGAGCTGTGTGTGGACCAGGAAGTTCAAACTGCGGAAGCTTTCGTCGGCCTCGTAGATGCGGTGGATAAGGTCCAGCATCTCCAGGCTGAAGTCGATGATGAAGATATAGAACAGGTACATTGCAATAGTGTCTACGCAGCGAATATCGATCTTGTATCCGCGTAGTTTGGTCAGTCCCATGTACAGCAGCATCACCGCCGCAATGCCCGACACCATTGCAGAGAAGATGAATACCACCGGCATGAGCGGCGACGACCACCAGGGGTTGGCTTTGATCGAACCAAAGATGAACCCGACATATCCGTGCAGCATGAAGGCGGAAGGAATGCCGATCAGCGTGATGATCCATCCGACCCGCTCGTCGATTGCCAGCGAACGCTCGCTTATGTTGCAAGAGCCAAGCGTCATCACCTTGTAGACGAGGCGAAGAATTCCTTTCGACTGCTGCGACCAACGCACGATCTCGCGCCGGTAGTCCAGCCATATCTCCAATACCAGCACGGCCATCAGGTACCACAGGTACACATACCCGAACATCGCCATTGCCGATGTGCTGTGCGGAGTAAAGTACATCTCCGGTGAGCGGAACGGATGGCCCAGATGTAAAACCAGCGGCAGGGGCGCATCCAACAGGAACGCCAGGGCAGTGAGCAGCGCCAACCGGTACGTCGGCTTGACCGCATCAACCTGGAAAACCCGCTCCAGCGATGCCAGAATAAAGGCGCCCGCCACCAACCCCGTGATGAAAGGGTACAAAACGATCAGCACACTCCATTGGAGTGCGATTTCGTTGGGATACATGAAGCCTTCAACACCATTCATATCTCTTCACCAATCCTGGGCTAGCTGCGTCTATCTCACTGAACCGTCGAGGTCGTTGTAATAGACCTTTGCGCCGGTGGCCATTTGTGGCTTCAACACCTGCACGCTGTGGGTCTTCAGAAACTCGTGAATCGGATCCTTGGGATTCTTCAAGTCGACAAGCTGGCGTGCTCCTGTTGGACAGGCTTCGCAGCACGCTGTGGTAAGTCCCTTGGTAATCCGGTGATAGCAAAGCGTGCACTTATCCGCGACTTTCTTTTCGGGATGAATGTAGCGGCACCCATACGGGCAGGCCTGCACGCAATACGCGCAACCGAGGCAGTACTTCGGGTCCACCATCACAACGCCGTCAGGCGTTACGAATGTTGCGCCCACCGGGCACACCTGCGTGCACGGGGAGTCCGCGCAGTGATTGCAAAGCTTGGGAACGAAGAAGTACTTTCCGGCGTCTTCCTGCACAACGGGAAAGCCTTCCTTGCCGCCGTCAGGTGATATCACCTGGGGGCTGACCATGTCGCCATCGGTCACATGGTACCGCTCTACCCATGTGCGAAAGTTGCCGTCCGGCACGTCGTTCTCGGTCTGGCATGCCCTCACGCAGTTGCCGCAACCGATGCACTTCGGAATGTCGATCAACATTCCCCACCAGTGCTCGGACATCTTGTAGTTGGGCGAATCTTCAGGAGTTCCCGCAAGCACGGACTTCCATGCAACCGCCGCAGCCGGCAAAAGAATCAACATTTGACGCCGGGAAAGATTCACTTCGCACCTCCCGCAGCCATCGCCGGACTGTGTGGATTGTGGCAAGTCTGGCACGGCAAGCCGTTGGAGTGGTCTGCCGGCACAACCTGCGGAAAGCCTTTCGGCTTTGCTGCGCTAGCCGTGTGGCACCGGGCGCAGAGTACAGCCGTATCCGGCTTTACCGGCGTCACCGACGCTGGATCATCGGCATGACTCGCCAGTGCGCCATGGCAAGCCTCGCAGTTGACGTGCGCGTGTTTGCCGCTCTTCTTTACATCCAGAACGTCTGTATGGCAGATCTCGCAGGTCTGGTGCCCAGCAAACTTGATCGGATGTGCGCCAACTTCACCGATGGCCGCACCGCGATAGTGCCCATACTGTCCGAAGGTCTTGGGGACAACGAACCCTCGTATCACCAGAAACAATAGAAAGGCGAGTACGAACAGCCCCGCAAACCTGAAAAGATGTCCTGCATCCTTGAAAACACTCATGAAGCCCTATCTCCGTTGCGCCGTTGCCAGCGGGTTCCGTGACTCGATTGCATGTGATTTGAAACATTACTTGCAGGCTCGACCGTACAGGAGTTCATCTCATGGTTGTATGTGAGATAAATCACAAGTCGGTGTGACGTGCCTCGCTCGACCAATCGAAGCATTGAACTTGTGCGATTCTCACGGACAGACTGCCTCATCGCCAGTGCCACTGTGCCTTTCTGAAAAGCGGTGGCGCGGGGCGTTGACTGCCTATTTCGGCCGGGGGTGGGTGCAAGTGTCATGGATGGAAGCGATACCATGAATTGTGGGGGAACGAATGCACAAAATTCTTGACGGGGTGGCGATTGCCGCTGAAATCAAGCTGGAAGTGGCTGAAGAGGTTCGCTTACTGGCGGGGCAGAGTGTAAGGCCGGGACTAGCCGCGGTGTTGGTGGGGAATGTAGCCGCGTCGGAGATTTACGTGCGCAGCAAGGTGCAAACCTGCGCCGAACTCGGCATCTACAGCGAACTCATCACGCCACCCGACACCGTCACCACGGAAGACATGCTGGACCTGATCGCCAGCCTCAACGATCGCGATGACATCGACGGCATTCTGGTCCAACTGCCTCTTCCCGCGTACGTCGATACCAAGGCCCTGCTCGATGCGATTTTGCCCTCAAAAGACGTGGACGGCTTTCACCCCGTGAATGTGGGCCGCCTGCAGGCGGGCAGGCCGGCGTTGGCTCCCTGCACTCCGGCGGGGATTATAGAAATTCTGAAGCGCAGCGGCGTTCCCATGGCCGGGCAGCACGCGGTGGTTGTGGGCCGCAGCGACCTGGTGGGCAAACCGGCGGCCATGCTGCTACTGCACCAGAACGCCACCGTCACCATCTGCCACTCGAAGACCCGCGACCTTGGCGCGATCACCCGTCAGGCCGACATACTGGTGGCTGCGATCGGGCGTCCCGGCTTTATCACTCCAGAGATGGTCAAGCCCGGCGCGACCATCGTTGATGTGGGCATCAACCGCCTGAACACGCGCGAAGAGTTCGACCGCTTCTTCCGGGGCAACGCCAAGCGCGAGGCAACGTTTGCCAAGCGGGGCTCCACCATCGTGGGCGACGTGCATCCAAAGGCCTTCGAACGTGCCGGAGCGTATACGCCTGTGCCCGGCGGCGTGGGTCTGCTCACGGTGGCTATGCTTATGGCCAACACGGTGCATGCGGCCCAAATGAGACGAGACTTGCCGCGGCGGGGACTCTAGCCCGTGTTGCGCGTCGGGCTCACAGGCGGACTGGGCAGCGGCAAGAGCACCGTTGCGGGGTTTCTGCGAGAATTGGGCGCCGAAGTCATTGAGGCCGATGCGCTGGGCCGCGCCATGATGGAACCCGGGCAGAGCGTCTACGACGAAATTGTGCGCACCTTCGGGCCGGAAGTAGTAGGCTCCGACGGATGTCTGAACCGTCCGCGCCTAGCCGAACTGGCCTTCAAAGGCGGACGGCTCGACCAACTGAATGCAATCGTGCATCCTGCGGTGATCGCAGCGCAGGAGCGCTGGATGAGGGAAGTTTTCGTGCGGGATAGCTCTGCTGTAGCGGTCGTGGAGTCGGCGCTCATCTTTGAGGTTGTCCGAGACGCCTGCGCTCGCGGCGAAAAGGAGAGCGTGCTGTCCGATTGGCGACGGCGTATTGACCGAGTGGTCGTGGTCACGGCTCCCGATGAGATCAAAATTACCCGCTTTGCTGCTCGAATCGGCCCGCCCGGCCCTCAGCGGGAGGCTGCCGAAGCTGATGCGCGCGTTCGCCTAGCGCACCAGATACCAGATGCCGAAAAGGCAGCCCAGTCTGATTATGTGATTGACAATAAGGGCGATATGGAACATTTGCGCGCCCAGAGTGTCGCATTGTGGCAACATCTGAAGGCGGACAGCAACAATTCTCAGCGGAACATGTCTTTAGAATAGGAGTTAGTGGCGTAGCGCCCTTCCGATGGAACCTGGGCGCGCAGCCGCTGTATCAGTTGCCAGCGAGTGCCGGTTTCACCGCAAGGGGCTATTGCTGAATACTGACCACCGACAACTTCAAGGAAGGTTTTCAGGTCTCCAAACCATGAAACTGCGCCGGGTTCTCTTAGTCGTTCTGCTAGTGGGCGGGTTCTGGTACCTCACCGCTCATGTATCCCCTGTTTTGGGCCGCTTCTCACTTTTCGGCGCCAAGGCGTCCAGTTCCCCGCTCGAGCTTACCGAGGCTGAGGCTGCGCCCACGTATGACGCGGAGGAGCAAAACAATATCGGCATCTATAAGAGGGTGCTGCCTTCTGTGGTCAACATTACTTCGACGACGCTGGTCTTCAACTTCTTTTATGGAACCGTGCCGCAGCAAGGGCAGGGCTCCGGGTTCGTTCTGGACAAGGCCGGCCACGTGCTGACGAACTTCCACGTGGTCGAGGGCGCCAACCGCGGCATTGAAGTGATGCTCAGCAACAAGCGCCGCTACCAAGCCAAGGTTGTGGGCACGGACAAGGTCCACGATCTGGCGCTGTTGCAGATTGACGCGCCGAACCTGCAGCCGGTTACGCTGGCGGACTCGACCGATCTTGCCGTAGGACAGAAGGTCTATGCCATCGGCAACCCCTTTGGCCTGAGCGGCACCATGACGCGGGGCATCATCAGCTCCATCCGGTCCATTCGCAACGCGGACGGCACGCCCATTGAGGACGCGATCCAGACCGACGCAGCCATCAATCCCGGCAACTCCGGCGGCCCGCTGCTGAACTCACGCGGCGAAGTCATCGGCATCAACACGATGATCGCTTCGAACGGAGCTGACCAGAGCTCGGGCATCGGCTTTGCGATTCCGATCAACACGGCCAAAGCCGTGCTGGCCGACCTGACCCGATATGGGCGCGTCAAGCGGCCTTCGCTTGGGATTGTCTCTTATGCCATCGGTCCCGATCTGGCTTCGCAGATGGGGCTTTCCTCCGACTATGGCGTATTGATTCAGAAGGTGCTTCCCGGCGGAGCGGCCGAGCGCGCCGGCCTGCACGGCGGCAAGCAGCAGGCGTATGTAGGCAACACGCCCATCATGCTCGGAGGCGACCTGATTATCGCCATCGACGGACATGAAGTGACCGATCCGCAGGACATCAACGCCCTAATGGACAAGCATCAGGCCGGCGACACGATCAGCGTGACCTTCCTGCGCGGCAGAAAGCAGATCACTCTTAAACTGATTTTGGGAGAAGCGCGAGACACAAATTCGTAGGCGGGGAATCGATCTACTTTACCCAATCCATGAAGAACGAGGGCCGCTCCGAAGTTGGAGCGGCCTTTGTTGCGCGGGCCTTTAGAAGCCGGCCCGCATCTGGCTCTGCTCTGCCTGTGCTACCTGCATCTGGGCCAGCGCGACTGGCTCATCGTAGTGATCGGCTACTATTACGGCCACCCAGGATTCGTTCAGGTAGGGCTGGACCGACGCCAGTTTGATTTTTGAGGCCGTGGCCATCTGGGCTACCGCCGCCTTGCTTGAGACCGATTGAACCAGGGCCAGAACAGCGCTTACCACCGCACCCACCGATTGAATAGCCATCAATGCATGTTGCTGGCTCGACGGGTCCATGATTCTCGAGGCCTGAAGCAGAGCCACATTCACTTGTTGTTGCAGAACCACTACCTGAGCCTGCATTTGCGCCAGTGTCCCCGCCGAAGGGTTGGCAAGGTAGGCCCTGGCTTGCGCCACCAGCAGATCCGAGGCCGCCTTGAAGCCCGCCGTGGCGGAAACAAAGACCGGCGCATCCTTGGGGGTGAGCAGGGCCGCGGTCGAATTCACAGCCGCTACCGCACCCTGCAGAGCGGGCGTCCAGTTGACAATGTTCTGGGCAACGGTTGTTCCGGTACAGCCGCTGAGAAACGGCAGCGGAAGCAGCAGCGCAATCAGCGCCCATGCGCTCAGCTTGGCTTGCTGGCTTGCGGACCCGCAGGCGGGTTGGCTCACAGCGCCGCCCGGGTCCCTGGCGAGAAGCCCGAGAAGAGCGGAGGCAATTCCGCTGACCAGGGTGACCACTGTGCCGGTGCCGACAGCACCCAGGGTTACGCCCTGCTGCGACAGAACGCCGGCAAAGGTGACGATGGCGATCAGCAATCCGGCAGCCGACGTCTTCGGGTGTTCCCACATATTCGAGATAGATTTCATTCAGAGTGCTCCTTCAATTCGCGGCGTGCCCTAGAACTTCACGCCCATAGTGCCTAGAAACAGCTTGACCTCGGGCCAGACTGCCCGCAGATCCTTTGCCGTCTGTATATCCAGTGGAATGTTGAGCGGGTTGGCAGCGGCGCCCGCCAGCTCGGACAGGGGTTTTTCAAGGGATTCGACCAGGATGGCGAGGGCCGCGATCACGACGGGGGCCGCCGCCAGGGCTCTATCAGCTCCCCTCAGCCATTTCAGGACGTCCTTTGCACCAATTTCTATGCCCTTTTCAATGTTTACAAGGATGTTAGCCATTGCTTTGGTACCTCTTGGAGCGCCTTCTGTTTAAGTGCTTACGGCGGAGATTAGGATTTGTGCTCTCCCACCCATGGATCAAAGAACGATTCAAGGACGGGGCACCCAAATGATTGTTCACAGTCGTATCGAAAACGCTCCAATGCCATGACCGGCCCGCCGAGAGCCGGCCATGGGCCTGGTATGGATCAGCTTCCAGAAGCTGAATGTTGCCGTGGTTGCGGTCTGCCATTCAGAGAAAAGCCGTTTACCCGCAGACACAAACGGCCCCGCGCCCCGGAGCCATCCGTTGATTGGGGGAGGGCGTACACATTCTCCGGGCGCGGCACATCCGTTTGCTGTCTGCTTACCTTTAAGGCTATGGGATTGGCGGTATATCTTCTGCAAAGTGGAAGGTGGACTTATTGCTAATAAAATCAATGACTTAGGTAGATTGAAATCCACGGCCCTCTTGACAGGGCGAGTTCAGATGGGCGAATCGGCGCCGTTAAGCATCAATCTGGAAAATGCCAAGGGGGGGTGGGAGGAGGGGGGTAGGGAGGAGGGAGGGGAGGGGGTGGGGGTACCGTGCCCACAATGGGAAGCGTGGATGCCTTTCCGGCGAAATGGCATTCCGTCGGTGCAGAAACAGACCATATAACTATTGTGCGCCGATGGACCTTAATAATCTGCAGTTAAAATTTCTTCTAAATTATTCATAATAAATGGCATGCAAATTTGGCGCATTTTCATCGGCCGGTTGCGAAGGTGCGGGACCGCATATTTACTGCGCGTGCCAAAGAAGCCGCCTGAACTGGATTCTTGTGGGATTACACTCATCTATAGTGCTAATTGGACAATAAGAGCAATTCCAGGATCACCGTACCCTGGCAGAATTCATGCAAGGTTGCCGCTCCCTGACGGTCGCGTCGACTTTGTGGTTTGCCTTCGATGTATACCAATTCTGGAATTGCTATAACCGTGGCGGCCTTTCCTCTTGGGGGGAACTCCATTGGACTGGCGTATCAATAAGTTTGTCTGGCGCGAAAATCGGAAATACACCGAGCGATAACAGCAACACGCCTAGTAAACGGAAGGGTACTGCCTACCGCGGCGAACGGTCCCGGGCTCAACGCCCGCCTAGCGATCAACCAAATTGAACTGCTTTTTCACATCATTGGAGATTTAAATGAAGACTACGAATTTTTCTCTACGGATGGGACGCCTTAAATGCCTCCCTGTTCTGGCCATTGCCGGCATATTCGCTTTGATCTCACCCTCTTCCGTTGCGATCGCGCAAAACGAGCACGTCAAGCTCGCACCCCCCGGTGATTCATTACCGACACCCGGACCGCTTGCGACGGACCTCTCGGCCAAGTTGACGAAGGCCGATCTGGCCAAGGCGATGAAGATCGTGGCCGACTGGCAGCTCAACCACATGCCCGAGCAGGCCCAATACGACTGGACGTTTGGCGCGCTGTATGCCGGGTTCATGGGCGTACCGCAGCCGGTGGCCGGCGACAAGTACAAGCAGGCCATGATGGACATTGCAGAAAATCTGCAGTGGTCGCCCGGACCGCGGGTGGAGCACGCCGACGACCAGGCGGTGGGCCAGATGTATCTCGAGCAGTACTTCATCCACAAGGACAAGAAGATGCTCGATCCGATGAAAGCCCGGCTCGACGCGGAGATTGCGACCCCGGACGACGCAAAGAAGCCGCTCTGGTGGTGGTGTGACGCGCTGTTCATGGCGCCGCCGGTGTTTGCGGATATGGCAGTGGCCACGGGCGACAAGAAGTACCTGACGTTTATGGATCACGAGTGGGACATTACGACCGACCTGCTCTATGACCGCTCGAAGCACCTGTACTCCCGCGACGCATCCTACCTGGACAAGCACGAGAAGAACGGCGAGAAGGTGTTCTGGTCGCGCGGCAACGGTTGGGTGATGGGCGGCATCGTCCGCGTACTGAAGGAATTGCCGAAGAACTCTCCGCTGCGGCCCAAGTATGTTGCGCTGCTGAAGGAGATGGCTGCCGAGACTCTGGCAATCCAGAGCAAGGACGGCCTGTGGCGTCCCGGGATGCTGGATGCCGAGAGCTATCCTCTGCCTGAAGTTTCGGGAAGCGCCTTTGTAACCTACGCGCTGGCTTATGGCGTGAACGAGAAGATTCTGAACAAGAAGACTTACTGGCCCGCGGTTGAGAAGGCGTGGGGCGGTATGCTGACGCATATTTATGCCGATGGCCGGCTTGGTGCGATCCAGCCGGTTGGAGCTGCTCCCGGAGCTTTCACGGAGACGTCGAGCTATGTTTATGGAGTGGGCGCCTACCTGCTGGCAGGCTCTGAAATCTACCGCACCGCAAAGTAATTGAAGCTAGTCCAACAGCGCCCTGGCGAAGGCATTCGAGCTTCGCCGGGGCGCTTTGCATAGATGGGACTAATATCTCAGGCCGCCAGGCCGATTGAATCAACTACGCACAGCACTCAATGCGACGAAGTAGCCGCCGGCACAGCAATCGGCGTCTGCTGGCTACGCACCGCCGACGAAGCACCGTTGAGCATGGCCGGATCCATCTCGGCAATATCCGCACGGTAGCTCACGGTTTTCGCGGTGGGAAAGCTGGCTGGGATCTTCTGGGTCACCTTTCCGGTGGCCGCCCACTCTGTCCCGCGCTGAAAGGTTGCAAGGAATCCAACGCAACTGAGCGCCGCCACATCGTGGCCCATGATGGTGTGAAAGACTCTTCCCTTTCCGAAGTGCAGAACCATCAGAATCGGCTCGTCCCGATCGGTTCCCCTGTTTTTGGCGTCGGAGTGCGCGGTGGCCAGCACGGTCATGTTCTTTCCGGGGCCGCGCATGGTGGCGTAAAGCTCGTCGGGAAAGTGCATCCATACTGGAGGCAATCCCTTCATGATGGGATGCTCGGGCTCACGCGTGACTACCTGAAACGGCAGACGCGCACCGTGCGAGCCGGCGGGACCAGGCGAAGGATCAGATACTAGCTTGCCATCCTTGTAATACCAGTACGGTCCGGCCTGCTCGGTGCGATTTCTCCATCCGCCGATGCCGGTCATCAGGTTATAAGCCGGCCAGTTGGGAAACCCATTGTCAGCGGCATGGACAATGACCAAACCGCCACCAGCGCTCACGTATTGTTCAAAGGCCGCACGCAGATCCTGAGGCCAATCTGGGCCGTCGTAGTTCATCACAATGGCCTTGTAGTCGCTGAGCTTCGGCTTGAAATTGCTGAAGTCCTCGCCCGATACCGGCGCGGTGGAGACCGTTACCGAGAACAGTCCCGTCTCTTCAAGCTCAGTCTTGAGCACAGGCGTGGTCAGCCTCCAGTTGTGGTAGGCGCCGGCGCTCTGCCCGTCGAGAATCATCACCGGAATCCGGTCTGCGACGTGGCCTTTGCTTTGAGCCGAGGCCGCGCAGGCACCCAGCGCAGAGAGCAAAAGAATAAACAGTATCCGCTTCATGTTCTTGTCCTCACGAGAGCAATCGCTTTTTGTCTGAAGAGGAAGGATACTCCTGCCGCCATAGAAGTGGGCAGGGAAAACCGGGCGGGTACGCTTTTTTCGACCGTAACACCCACGAGGGCCATCCCTTGCAACTTATTCGGGTTATTGAACTTGGTGCGGCGAACGATCCGCTTCTCTCGGGACGGCAGCCACTATGCTAGTCTCTCGATGATGAGTGCCGCTCTGTGGAGGATAGTCGCAGCCCTGCGCCGAAACCTCGTGCATTCCCGGTGCATCGTCGATTCAGACAGTAACTCTGCGCCGAAACCGAGGGCCATCGCCGATCGCGCAGCGCCAGGAACGCGCTGCGAACCGCCCGCAGCAAATGCGGTTTGCGGACAGGCTCGGCACTTCATTGAAAGGGGCAAGAATGAGGGTGATTGGGATCAGCGGGCTGGAGAACTCCATGCCGTTCAAGAAGGCCAGATTTCCCGGCCTCGAGGAGCGTGAATACCGGATTACCCAGGGTATGGATGCAGCGGCCGCGCTGGTGATTGACGGCAAGCTGGTTGCCGCGGCGGAACAGGAGCGTTTCAACAGGGAAAAGGCCACCGGCAAATTTCCGATTGATGCGATCCGCTTTTGCCTGGCCCAGGCGGGACTCACAATCGACGACATCGACGAGATTGCCCACGGCTTCGACTACTCTCCTTATCGCGATCTCTACACGCAGGATGAGGTTTCGTCCGAACTCTACAAGAAGGTGTTTTCACGCGATGCGCTGCTTGAGCAGGTACGCCGCGATCTGCCCGGATTCCCTGAGGAGAAGGTTCACTTCGTCGGCCACCACATGGCTCATGCGGCCAGCGCCGCCTATACATCTGGATGGGATGAATGCCTGATTGTTGTGAACGATGCGATGGGCGAAATCGAGAGCCTGAGTGTTTACGATTTTCACGACGGCAAGATTGAAAAAATCCGCACCATCGGTGCTAACGACTCGATTGGCATTCTCTATTCGCTGGTGACGCTTCATCTGGGTTTTGATTTCAATTCAGACGAATACAAGATCATGGGCCTGGCGCCTTACGGGGACCCTTCGCGCTTCCGGGATTTCTTTGAGCAGGCCGTGGAACTGCGCGACGACGGGTCCTTTCGCATTCCTATTCTCAAGCTGAACAAGACGCGCGAAGAGCGCGAAAACTATACCGCCACCCGCGCTTATCTTGACGAGCACCTGATACCGCGCCGGCTTCCGGCTCAATCCGTTTCTTCCATCCATGAAGACGTGGCCGCCGCGCTGCAGGAGTGTTTAGAGCGCGTGGTGATCCATGTGTGCGAACACTTTGGCAACGAGACAGGCCTGCGCCGCCTTGCGCTGGCGGGGGGCGTGGCTCTGAACTGCACAGCCAACGGAAAGCTGTTCCGTTCCGGCCTTTTCGACGAAGTTTATGTGCAGCCGGTGGCCGGCGACGATGGCGTCGCATTGGGCGCCGCGCTCTATCGCACATCACTCACGCTGCCTATGCCTAACCACCGGCTGCCTGCGCCGCTGTTCGGACCGCAATATACCGCTGCCGATATTGAAGCCGCGCTTCATCGCTTTGAAGGAAATGTTCAGTGGCGGAATCTTGGCTCGCTTGAAGCGACCTGCGAGTCGGCAGCCAGGCTCATTGCCGATGGACGCGTGATCGCGTGGTTGCGGGGGCGCATGGAATATGGCCCACGTGCGCTGGGCAATCGCAGCATTCTCGCAGACCCTGGTCACCCGGAGATGCGCGACCGCATTAATGCGATGGTCAAAAAGCGCGAGGCCTTTCGCCCCTTCGCTCCCGCGTGCGCAGTGGAAGAAGCGCATCGCTGGTTCGAAGTGCCGCAGGGCTCTGAGTTTCCTTACATGATCAGCATTGTCAACGTGAGGCCCGAAGTCAGGAATCTGCTGCCGGCCATTACGCACGTCAACGGCTCAGCGCGCCTGCAGACAGTCTCGGTCCAAGACAATCCGGATTTTCACGCGCTGCTTGAATCCGTCGGAAAGACTACAGGCCGCCAGATGGTGCTCAACACCAGTTTCAACGTCAAGGGGCAGCCGATCGTGAATACGCCCGATGAGGCCATTGAGACCTTCCTCGGAACCGGCATTGAGTTTCTGTTCCTGGAGAACTTTCATGTTACGCGCACAGTTGCTTGAGTGGAATCGAACCGAGGCAGACTACCCGCGCGAAAGCACCATTGCAGGATTGTTCTGCGCGCAGGCCGCACGTACGCCAGACGCGGTTGCCCTGATTGCAAACGAGCAAAAGCTCACATATCGCGAACTCGATGAGCGCTCGAATCGTCTTGCCCGCCACTTGCAGAGTCTCGGCGTAACGCCGGAGACGCTGGTGGGCATTTCCATGGGGCGGTGCGCGGCGCTTGTGGTTGGAATGCTCGCCATCCTCAAGGCCGGGGGGGCCTATGTTCCGCTCGACCCCAGCTATCCGAAGGAACGGCTTTCGCTGGTCATTGAAGATTCCGGCATGACGGTGCTCGTTACCAACACGGAGACGCGCCCGCGCATTCCGATAGACAATGGAAAGCTCACCGTAGTCGACGCCAAAGACACTGTCATCGCACGAGAAAGCTCGGACGCGGTATCTTCCGCCGCAATTAGCAACAACATCGCTTATGTGATTTACACATCCGGCTCGACGGGCAGGCCCAAGGGCGTGATGGTCGAGAACAGAAACGTCGTCAACTTTCTTACCGGCATGGATCGCGACCTCGGATGCGAGCCTGGAGTGTGGCTGGCGGTTACCAGCGTGTCGTTTGATATATCTGTGCTGGAGATTTTCTGGACACTGACGCGCGGCTTTACAGTCGTCTTCCATGGCGACGAGGGCTCATCCACGGTTGCCGATGAGATTGCGCGTCATCATGTGACCCATTTGCAGATGACCCCGTCGCTGGCGCGGATGCTGACGCTCGACGCGCGTGCCTTCGCCGCCCTAGGCTCGCTGAAGCAGATACTGCTCGGAGGCGAGACTGTGCCTGCCGCCCTCCTCCATCATCTGCGCCAGGTGTTCACGGGCGAGATTCACAACATGTACGGACCAACGGAAACCACGATCTGGTCTACGACCTGCCGCACGGAAGAAGCCGACAGCCTGGTTTCGATCGGCAAGCCCATCGCGAATACCCAGATCTATATTTTGGACGAGCAGTTCAACCAGGTCCCCGTGGGCGAAGTGGGCGAGCTCTTCATCGGCGGCGACGGCGTGGCGAGAGGCTATTGGAACCGGCCCGACCTGACCGCCGAGCGCTTTCTGACCATCGAGACTTTGCAAAGCGGGCGCATCTATCGCACCGGCGACCTGGCGCGCTTTCTGCCTGACGGCAGCATCGAGTTTCTGGGCCGCGCCGACTACCAGATCAAGCTTCGCGGTCATCGCATCGAACCGGGCGAGATTGAAGCGCTGCTGGAAAAACGCCCCGGCGTTCGTCAGGCCGTCATCGTGCTTCGCGAAGACCGCGAGGGCGACAAGCGGCTGGTCGCCTATCTGGTCGCGGACGCTGCCGCAACCGCGACGGCTGCCACTCTGCGCAGTGCCCTGGACGCGCAACTGCCCGAGTACATGGTTCCCTCCACTTTCGTTTTTCTGGACGCGCTGCCGCTTACCGACAACGGAAAGATCGACCGCAAGGCTCTGCTGAAGCTGCCTCCGCCCACGCCGGCCGCGGCAACCAGCCAAGCCAGTCCCGAGCCTGCCACGGAGATCGAGCGCGTTGTAGCGCGCATCTGGCAGGAGGCGCTTGGGGTTCGGAGCGTCGGCATGGACGACAATTTTTTCGATCTCGGCGCTCACTCGCTTACTGTGGCCGAAGTGCACGCGCGGCTGCAGGAGGCCCTGGGCCGCGAGATTGCACTGCTCGATCTTTTTCAGTTCTCGACGGTGAATGCGCTTGCCGGGCACCTGGCCGGATCGCAGGCACAGAGCCAGCTTTCTGACCGTGCGCAGCGCCGCAGACTAGCCCGGCAACGCTGAAAGGAACGCCGTGAAGCCCTCCACAATCGCGATCGTCGGCATGGCAGGACGCTTCCCCGGCGCACGCAATCTGGCGCAGTTTTGGCAGAACCTGCACGATGGCGTTGAGGCCATCGGCGACCGCACGGATGCGGAGTTGCTCGCCGCCGGGGCAACGGCTGAAGAGCTGGCCAGCTCGGAGTACGTCAAGCGCGCATCGATTCTCGACGACGTTCCTCTTTTCGATGCATTCTTCTTCGGCTTCAGCCCCAGGGACGCGGCGATCATGGACCCGCAGCACCGGCACTTTCTGGAATGCGCATGGGAGGCCCTGGAAAGCGCGGGGCATCCGCCGCAACGATTTGAGGGCTCCATCGGCGTGTTTGCCGGGTCGGGCATGAACACCTACCTGATCCACAACCTGTTGGCCAATCGACGGCTGCTCGAATCCGCGGGCCTGTTTCAACTGAAGCAAACGGGTAACGACAAGGACGTGCTGGCCACGCGCGTCTCGTATCAATTTGATTTGCGCGGCCCCAGCATCAACATACAAACCGCCTGCTCCACATCGCTGGTTGCCGTGCACCTGGCCTGCCAGAGCCTGCTCAATTTTGAGTGCGACATGGCGCTGGCCGGCGGCGTCACAATTGAAATTCCGCATGGCCTTGGGTACCCCTATCGAGAGGGCGAAATTCTCTCCCGCGATGGGCACTGCCGGTCGTTTGACGCGAGTTCGAGCGGCACGGTTTTCGCCAGCGGGCTGGGCGTTGTCACGTTGCGGCGACTTGAAGATGCACTCGAAGACCACGACCACATTCACGCCGTCATTCTTGGATCGGCCATCAACAACGACGGGGCGCGCAAGGTAGGTTATCTGGCGCCAAGCGTTGAAGGCCAAGCCGAAGTGATCGCCGAAGCTCTGGACTTTGCCGGAGTGACGGCCGCCGATATCTCCTACGTCGAAGCGCATGGTACAGGGACCGTAGTCGGCGATCCGATTGAAGTTCGCGCACTAACCCAGGCTTTCCGCAAATCAACCGCGAGGAGCGGGTACTGCGGCATTGGCTCGTTGAAGTCGAGCGTGGGGCATCTGGACGCCGCGGCGGGCGTGGCCGGCCTTATCAAGACTGTGCTGGCGCTCGAACACGGGCAAATGCCCGCCAGCTTGAACTTCACGACACTCAATCCGCACATTGAACTCAAGGGCAGTCCGTTCTTCATCAACAACACGCTGAGGGATTGGGCTTCAGCAGGCGGGCCGCGCCGCGCTGGAGTGACGGCGCTGGGCATCGGCGGAACCAATGCCCACGTTGTGCTGGAGGAAGCGCCACAGCCCACCGTTGCGCGTGAGTCGAAGCCCTATCAACTGCTGACAGTCTCCGCAAAAACAGAGGCGGCGGCCGATCAGGCCTTCGCGGATCTGGCAGCTCATCTGCAAGCGCATCCAGAGCTGAAGCTGGCTGACGTTGCGTTTACCTGCCAACAGGGCCGCCACGCCTTTGCGCATCGCCGTGCACTTGCCGTCGACGACAACCCGGAAGCGATCGCCGCATTGTTCAGTGTGGATCGCAACAAGCTCGTCTCCGGCATCGCCGCCAAAGCCGCGCCTCCGGTGGCGTTCATGTTTTCGGGGCAAGGCTCCCAGTACCTCAACATGGGCCGCGAACTCTTCGAAAACGAGCCGGTCTTTCGCGATGCACTCACCGTCTGCGCACAGCACTTGCGCGAGCCTCTGGGCATTGACCTGCTGGGCTCGCTCTATCCGCCCGACGAAGAAAAAGACACCGCCACTGAGAAGCTGAACCAGACATGGCTTACACAACCGGCACTTTTCGCGATCGAATACGCACTGGCGCGATGGTGGATGTCGCTTGGCGTGCAGCCCACGGCCATGGTGGGGCACAGCATCGGAGAGTATGTCGCGGCCTGCCTGGCCGGAGTGTTCTCGCTCAAAGATGCGCTCGCCATCGTCGCATTCCGGGGACGCCTGATCTACGAGTTGCCTGCCGGTTCAATGCTTGCCGTGCCGCTGCCCGCGGCTGAAGTGCGGCTGCCTGCGGCGCTCTCGATGGCCGCTATCAACAACCCCGGCATGTGCGTTGTCTCAGGGCCAACAGAAGCAATCACGGAATTTGAAGAGGCACTCGGCAAGCAGTCCATCGCGTGCCGCCGCCTGTTCACTTCGCACGCCTTCCACTCCGCGATGATGGACCCTATTCTGAGCGCATTCGAAGAGCGGATGCGCGCGATTGCGTTCGAGCCGCCGCGCATTCCGTATCTATCCAATGTGAGCGGCACATGGATCAAGGCCGAGGAGGCTACGAGCCCGGCGTATTGGGCGCGGCACATTCGCTCGACGGTCCGCTTCTCAGACAATCTGAGCGAACTGTTCCGCAGGCCGGATCAAATCCTGCTCGAATCCGGCCCTGGCACTGTGCTCACATCGTTGGCGCGGCAGCAGGGCGGAGCCGCGGCAAAGGCGTTCCAGTCTTTGCCTCATCCGCGCGAGAGCGTTCCCGCGCTTCGCTGCGCGCTTACAACCCTGGGCCAGCTCTGGGCTCTGGGCGCGGACATCGACTGGAACAAACCGAATACACCCGGTTCCGTGCAGCGCGTTCCCTTGCCCACGTACCCCTTCGAGCACCAGAGGTATTGGATCGATCCGGATAAGGTTCAACGGGCGGTCGCGGTTGCGCTTGAGCCTGAGCCCGTTGCTCAAGGCCACGAAGAGATAGTGTTCTATCGTCGCATCTGGAAGAGCGCCACGCTCAGCCCCGTCGCCACGAGCGCGCCCTTCCGCTGGATGATTTTTCGCGATGCCCTGGGGCTCGCCGACCGCATTGCCGCGACACTGAGGGCCGGCAAGCAGGAAGTTGTTCTGGTCGATGCAGGCGCCACTTATAAACAACTCAAAGATGGAAGCTACACCGTGCGCCCCGCCGCGCGCGCGGACTACGACGCACTGCTCGCGGACGTGCTGAAGACCGGACCCGCGCCCCGCAAGATACTCCACCTTTGGTCGCTGGAAGATTCTGTTCCGACTCTTGAGGAAACGCTGGACCGCAGCTTTTATAGCCCGCTCTATCTTGCCCAGGCGCTTGGCGCTCCCGACCTTGCGGACATCGACATTGCCCTGATTTCCGATGGAATGCAGCAGGTTGCGGAAGAGCCGGTTCGCAATCCGGCGCGTGCCGTGCTGCTCGGACCGGCGCGCGTGCTGCCCAAAGAGCTTCCGGGAATTGCGTGTCGCGCCGTCGATATCGATTTTGAAAAAGGCAATGCGCAAGAGTGCGCCGCTGAACTGATCGCCGAGATGAACTCCGCTCGCGAAAGCACGACGGTTGCGTATCGCAAGGGCCAACGGTTCATCGAATCGCTTGACCGTTTCAATCTGTCTGCTGCGCCAGAGCGCCGCCGTCTGGAGCGCAGCGGTGTCTACCTCATCACCGGTGGCCTGGGCGGGCTCGGCCTCGTTGTGGCCGAGCAGTTGGCGCGTGAGTTCAAGGCTCGCCTGGTTCTCGTGGGCCGTTCGCCGTTGCCCGCGGAGGCGCAGTGGGAAGCCTCAGCAAGCGATGTGCAACTGTCTGAAGCTGATAAGCGGCGCATTCGGACGCTCATTGAAATTCGCTCGCTTGCCGGAGGGTTGCTGGTTGTTCAGGCCGACGTAACCAATCTCGACGAGATGCGCGCGGCCGTTGCGCAAGCTCGCAAGCAGTTCGGAAATATCGACGGCGTCGTTCATGCCGCGGGGGTTCTGGACGATGGCCCTTTGATGTTAAAGACCGCGCAGAGTGCGGCCCGCGTTCTAGATCCAAAGGTGCGTGGAACGCTGGTCCTTGAAGAGGCACTCGGCGATGCGCCGCCTCCCTGCTTCGTCCTGTTCTCTTCCATCAGTTCCATTTTTCCGCAGGCGGGGCAGGTGGATTACGCGGCCGCCAACGCATTTCTCGACGCCTTTGCGCTCAGCCGCAAAGGCGCGGCGACGGTTGTCAACTGGGGTTTGTGGCGCGATGTGGGCATGGGAGCACGCTCGGGCTCGCCGCATCCGTGGCTGGAGCAACGACTGCTCAACACGCCCGATGCAATTGTCTACGGCGGCAGTTTTTCGCAGGCAAGCCGCTGGGTGCTGGCAGAGCACAGGTTCAAGAACGGCACGGCGCTTATCCCTGGAACCGGTCACCTGGAGATGGTCGCCGGAGCGTTTCTGCAAGGGTCGCTCAAGGGCGCGATAGAGTTCCGCGATGTGTATTTTCTCGCGCCGCTCCTGTGCGACCGCGCCGAATCCAAGCAGGTGCGGGTGCAGCTGCAGCGGGACAAGGAAGCCGGTCCGCAGGCGGGCGCATTCCGCTTCTCCGTGTTCGCGAGCGCGGGCTCGGCACGGCCCGGCGAGTGGGTGGAACATTCTTCCGGCACCATTGCGCCTTGCGTTTATCGCCCAACATCACAGGTTGATCGTGCCGCTATTGCCGCACGGTGCCGAGAAGACGAGGTCGTATTCGACGACGAGCATCGCACCCGGCAGGAGCGCCAGTTCGACTTCGGCCCACGCTGGCGATCGCTGCGACAGCTGCACATCGGCCATCGCGAGGGTCTTGCGGAGATCGAGTTGGATGAGCGGTTTGCCACGGATGTATCCGCCCTGCGCCAGCACCCCGCGCTGCTCGACATGGCGACTGGGGCCGCGCTCTACCTGACGGAAGACTACGGCCACTCCAACGACCTGTTTCTGCCCATCTCCTACAAGAAGATGTGCGCCTATCGTCCGCTGCCTGCGCGCTTTTTCAGTCACATCCGGCCGCGGCAGGAAAATTCCGCTCACAGCGAGATTGAGACGTTCGACATAACGCTTTTCGATGAGCGGGGCCTGGTGCTCGCGGAGATTGAAGGATTCTCAATGCGGCGCATCGCGGATCCATCCGTTGCGCTGGAGAACAAGGTGGCGGTTCGCGACGACTCACGCTCGGCTGGGGAGTTGCCCATCGAAATCCCCGCGCTGCCGGGAATTTCGCCGCGCGAGGGCGCGAGGGCGCTGGTTCGCATTTTGCTTGCTTCTACTCCCACTGCGGTGGTTGCCGTTGCGCAGCCCCTTGATGAGTTGAACGCAGGCAGCACTGGGACAGCGACGAAGGCCATAGCACACCAAGCCGCGCCTGCGAGTGAAGGCATTGAGGGGACACTCATCTCCTGGTGGGAGGACCTGCTGGGAGTCGAGAAAGTGGAATTCGACGACGACTTCTTCGGGTTGGGCGGTCATTCGCTGGTGGGCGTGCGACTGTTTGCGAAGATCAAGAAGGCCTGGCAGGTGGACCTGGAACTTGCAATCCTGTTTGAAGCGCGCACCGTGCGCCAGCTCGCCGAACTCATTCGCAAGGCGCAGCAACCCGTTGCCACTGCGGAACAAAAAGTCTGGTCCACGCTGGTTCCCATACAGCCCAACGGCCTGCGCATACCGCTGTTCTGTGTTCACGCTGTGGGAGGCGACGTACTTTTCTACGAGCAATTGGCCAAGGCTCTGGGCTCTGACCAGCCTTTCTATGCTTTCAAATCGCCGTTGATTGCGCAGGCGGTGATCGGCGAGACCAGCGTGGAAGAGCTGGCCCAAATCTACGTGAAAGAGATGCGGGCCTTCTATCGGCAGGGGCCTTATCTGATCGGGGGCGCGTCTTATGGGGGGCTGGTTGCCTTCGAGATGGCGAAGCAACTGCGCGCGCAGGGCGCCGAACCCGCCCTGCTGCTGCTGTTCGACACGTCGGTTCCCGGGAGCGAGGAAATCCTCGCGACGAAAGACAAGCTGGCCACGTTTGGAGAGCATCTGCGCGAACAGGGTGTGGGTTATCTGAGGCGCAAGGCCGCGGAGAAGATCCGTTACTGGTGGGACGTGATCTACCATCAAGCCCGCGTTCTTACCTGCTCCGGCTATCGGCTTGCGGGGCTGCGATTGCCCATGAGCCTTCGCTACTTCCAGATGGATGAAGCGCATCGCCGGGCGATCGAGCGCTACGTTTTTACGCCCTATGCGGGAAAAGTCACGCTGATGCGCGCCATTGACCGCGGCCCTGAGTCGCTGGGGAAACGCGAAAATGAGGCGCTGGGATGGAGCACACTTGCCGGTGGCGGTATCGAGGTTCACAACATTCCCACACAGCATATGTACATGCTGTTCGAGCCCTATGTGGGCACGTTTGCGGGGATGCTTAAAAAAATATTGCCGCAATGATCGTGAAGAGCATTCTGTCCCACCCGAATCATTGTGCAATTTCGCATTAAAAGCGGCTTGGCGGCATCGCCAAGCAAAAATGCAGCCCTTGGAACTATTCTTGGGTTGGTTGACTTACTACCCAACCGGAGCTGGCTCTCTTTTGAGTTCGGAGAGGAAAGGGACGCTCGATAGGGGAAACCACGATTCTCCCGTCGCGCCGAGCCGCGTCGGCGGCGTCAGTAAGGGATGCGATTCCCAGACCTGCAAGTCGCGCTCGGCAGGCCCCTCCGCGACCATCGCAATGCGGTGTCCGACATGATCGAGCATTCGGAACCGCCAGCGCCCCGGATCAGAGTCCATAGCCGGGTCCACTTCCAGCCGGATTCCCTCTTTGCCTCCAAACAGGAAGGAGAACCTCCGCAGGGGGAGCGAAAGTCCGAATCCTCTCGCCTTGATATACGCCTCCTTGAGTGTCCACAACGATAAGGCGCGGTCCGGCTTCTCCGTGTCGGGCAGGGCTTTGAGCTGAGCCAATTCGGGGGCGGAAAACACCTCTGTGGCAAGGTTCAGAATATCTCCCGCACGTTTGATCGGCTCCACATCCGCGCCAACCTCGGCCCCTTCGGCTATAAGGCAGACCACCAGTCCGGAGGCGTTGGACAGGTTGAAGCGCAGCCCGCAGTCCGGCTCAGCGACCGGCTTGCCGTATGCGTTGGCCCTGAAATGCCAGGCTTCAGGCGGAATCGGGTGGTAGTAAGACAGGGCAGTGCGCGCGAGGGCGCGGGTGGTGAGTGATTCGCGGCGATGCCAGTCGAACCGGAACTTCTGCCATCGCGCAATTTCCTCTTCACTGAGCAGCGCCGCGCACGAGCGGGCAAGGCTCTCCGTCAGCAGATCGTCAGGGTAAGCAAACCAAAGGTGAAGCGAATTTTTGTCCATAGTCGGGGAAGACCGGGGAAGCGCGCTATCGATGCGCTATGTCGATGACTATATCTCACGTCGCATTAAATCGGCTACAACTTCGTCGCTCCCTCTATCCTCATGCGCGCCGTTTCGTCTGCCTTTAACATTACCGACAGCGGCACCGCCTCGAAGCCCGGAACCAGGTTGAAGGTTCTTTCGGTTGGCACCGCCTCGAAACCCTCTGCAGCATCTGTAGTTACGGTCAGGGTTCCCTTCGGCTTGGCAATTCTGACGGTTCGCCCGTTGGGCAACTCGACGCGCTCCCCGGCCAGCGAAACCACCGGCACGAGCAACCGTACCGGGGCAGCAACTGCGCCGGTGACCGTTGCCTCAAGGTCCACGCCGCCGGCACTGATCCGACAGACAAGGTGATAGGCAACATCCCCGCCCGCAAGGGTCTGCCGCGACGTACTCAACAGCCGACCACGGGCGTCGAACACAATTGCGCCGTCTGCCTCGGCCGTTGTAACAACTGCCTTGAAATCGTTCAGGCTGGTGTAGGTTGCGCCGCTGACGCACTCGATGCGCGGCGTCATTTCCATGTGCGGCCCACCGCGATACGCCTGCTGATTGGAGATTTCGATCATCTGGTATTCCGTCATGCTGGCCACCAGCACCGGCCCCAGGGCGCGATGGTAGAGCATCGACAGAGCCCCGCCGGAGACGTGCCCACCACCCCCGCCGGCTCCGCCCGCCTGTACGTGTTCCACGTATTCCCAGTCGTTCTCCGTTACTGTGGCGCGCCACTCACCCACAGCCGCGAGCCGCGTGCCGATCTCTGGAAATGTTTTGAGCCCGTAGGGCTCATCGCGCGGCAGGTTGGGACGGGCAGCGGTTTCGGCGGGAAAACTGCCCCGATCGAGCACCGTTGCCAGCGACTTGGCGTGTGTGAATGTGTGGTGAATGCAGGCTTGGTCGCCATGCTCAAAATAATCCTGGCCTCCGTAAAGAAGCCCCTGGTGCGTACACGCGGCCATCAGTTCAAGATTGCGCAGCGCCGCCTCGCGGAACTTCGGGTCATGCCCGGCCAGCAAGACGAAGCCGGGATGACAGCCGTCACTGGTGCGGCTGCCCCACCAGCTCCACTTGTAGTTGCGCGTACCCCAACTGTTGTCCCACGCGCCATCGGGCAGCATGAACTCCATATGTGTCTTGAGAGCAGCAATGGTCTGGTCCAGAACCGGCTTATCGTCCGTAAGCAGCGCATAGAGCGCCAACGAGGGCAGAGACTCCTCGACGTTGTAGCCGAGATCGACCGGGCGGCAGCCCTTGACGCTCACGCCGGCCAGCGGATGCCCTTCGCCGCACAAGAATCCGTTGGGCGAAAAGTACGACATGGCCTGATGCGCCATCTTGCGCCCGCGCTCGATGTAGTGCGCATCGCCCAGCACCCGGCCGCACAGCACAAAGGCCAGCGAAGACGTGACCGGGTAATTGATGTTGCCGGTCTCGATGGAGATGAAACCATTAAGAAATTTCGCCGCACGGGCCAGCCTCTCAGTCCACTGCTTCCGGGTCGCCGCATCCAGAATTGCGCCGTGATGTTCGAGCGCTTCGGCCAGAGCAATTGCATGGAACACGGTGATTCCCTGCCAGGTACTGAGCGAGACGTCGTTTGCCCAACTGCCATCCGGCCGGCTCACGGTGCGCTCGGACCATTCATGCACCGCGAGCGCGGCACGCAGATATTTTTGGTCGCCGGTGGAATGCGCCACCCGCAGCAGGGGATATACCGCGTCTCCGCAGCGGCCATGGATCAAGCCGCAGGCCGGGCACAGGAGACCACCGCGCAGAGCCGGGTCAGTGAGGCCGGTAACCTGGCGCGCAACGAGCCCGTCGCACCAGATTTTCAAAGTGTCAGCATAGAGCTTTTGCTCCGCGGAATGAGGAGCCCGGGCCATTGAAGCACGATTCTCTGCCGCAGCTAGTTGCGGAAATGCCAGGCGCGCGCTCACTGCGGCAGCGCCGGCGGTTGATAGTTGCAGCATCTGCCTGCGCGTCAGGCCAGTGATTAAATTGCGTTTGATCATTGAAGGAATGGTAACGCGCCCTTGCAACAGCTGTACACGACGGGGCGCGCGGAAGCTGGTAGATTGCTGACAGGAAACTGCTATGGATGGCAAAACCCATCGTCCGGCATGGAAGACAGTGTTGGCCTTCGCGATTATCTACTTCGTGTGGGGTTCGACCTTTCTCGCCATTTGGGTGGGTGTTCATGAAGTGCCGCCGTTCCTGCTGGCCGCAATGCGCTTCCTGGTTGCGGGAGCGGTGCTCTACGGCTGGATGAGAACGCATGGCGAACGCCCGCCGAGTGCGCGGCAGTGGGCCTCTGCGTTCCTGCTGGCTCTGCTGATTTTTGTATTTGATTACGGGTTGCTGTTCTGGGCCGAGCAGCGCGTGCCTTCCGGCATTGCCGCGGTGATGATGGCTACGATCCCCGCATTTATGGCGCTCTCTGAAATCGTGATTCTGCGCACCCAGAGGCTGACCGTTCGCCTGGGGCTGGCCCTTCTGATCGGGATAGGCGGAGTGGCGGTGCTGATGAGCCGCTCGCTGAATCTTGGCGGTGCGCCCATCGAGCGGGCTGGGGCCATCGCGCTGATCTTCGCGGCCATGTGCTGGTCGCTGGCTTCGGCTCTTACCCGCAAGTTGCCTCTGCCAACGTCGAAGGTGATGAGTTCCGGAGCGCAGATGCTGGCCGGTGGTTTGCTGCTGGCGCTGGCCTCGGCGGCGCTGGGAGAATTTCACAACTTCCACCCCTGGGCTGTCTCACGCGGCGCATGGCTTGCGTTGCTCTACCTGATCGTGGCGGGGTCCGTCGTCGGGTTTACTGCCTACGTTTGGCTGATTCACCATGAGTCGCCCACGAAGGTGGGGACCTATGCATATGTGAATCCGTTGGTCGCCGTGGTGGTGGGGTATTTCCTTGGCGGCGAGGCGCTGGGGTTGCGCACGGTGGCTGGAACGCTCCTGATTCTGGTGAGCGTAGTGGTTATCACCACAGCGGGAAGCAATGCTCCAGCGGCAGGGGTACCCGGTCGCCGAAGCTAATATCGGCCGGCTGCAACCGGGCTCTGCCCTTACAGCCCGTCGTCGCGGAACATCGGATGCGGAATCAGGCGGCGGTAATCCTCCTGATGTGCTCCGTCAAGACACGCCTCGATGATCTTCTTCCCGAGTGGATCGAGTTCCGGCACCAGGAACTGCGTGAGTTCCTTTGCAAAAAACTCCCGCCACTGGCGCGCGCCCTCTTCATACACGTCCATTCCGCCCTGGATCTGCTCTTCGACCGCGAGAAACACGCGCGGGATCATGGAGCCCTCAATCCTCAACTGGTGCGGGATATATCCCAACAGCGGGCAGATTGCCTCGCCCACCTGCTCGCGTGCAAACTTCGCGCTGCCTCGCCGCGCCAGGTACTCGCGCGCCATCCACTCGGCCATGAAGCCCACCTTCCACGCGCCGATGTGCTGGTTGGGCAAGAGCACATAGCGGGTCTCGGGCGTATCGACTATCTGGCGGAGCAGCAGGTTCGCCTGGTCCACGCGACGGCCGGTGGCAAAAGCCCAGTAGGAGCCAACGCCCTCGGACTGCATCTCTTTGGATTTCTGCGTTTGAATGCTCGGGTTGGCATGTCCGCGCGGGGCCACCAGGCGCCACAGGAAGGCGAGCGCCGGGCTGAGCACATGCAGCATGGCCAGAATTCCGTAGAGCTGGCTTCCCTTGTGGGTCGGAGGGCAGCGCACGCCAAAGCTGCGCACGTCCACGCGCTGCGGCCCGTCCAGAATGTCTTCGAGCATGCGGCGCGGCAGGATCACTCGCGGATTCGGGCAGAGCTTCCCCGGTGCGTCTTCGACGTGTTCCCAGGTAAGGCAGGTGCCGCCGGGCACAATGTAGTGGTTGAGAAAAATCAGGGGCTCGGGGGGGTCGATGCATAGCCGCTCGAGATTGGGCGCCGTGCCGTAGCTATGGATGTGGTCGACGCGCACAAACCAGCCGTTCTCAGCGTCGGCCACGGTGAGCCGCTTGCTGTTGCCTTGAATTTTTGGATGCGCGCATGCCATGTCGTCGGCGATGGGCCGCAGGTGGCAGGCCTCGGGCAGGTTCAGCGTCCGCTCTTCGTGGGTGACCACGTTGCGGCCGAGCAAGAGGCGTCCGTCCTCCATGCGGTGGATGTGCTCGGTCATTTCGCTTTTGCCGCCGCCGCTGGCGCCTTCGTGCATCAGAATCAACTGGTTCTCATAAGGCGTAACCACGGCCACCGCCGCGCAGTGGTTGGTGGTCCAGCCTTCGCGCTCGCCCTTGTCCAGCAGCATGGAGTACACGCCCTTTTTCGCGCTTGGACCCGGATAGAGATTGTAGGCAAACACTTCCTGGTGGGTCTCTGTGCGCTGGTGCACAACCACCTGGCGTCCTCCAAAGTGGGTATGGCGGAAGGGGGGCGCAACGAACAAGACTCCGCCGGTAATGCTGAAGCCGGCTGGAACCTGGTTGCGCGGAATCATCCCCTGCAAGTCGCCCAGAGCTGCGGCAAAAAATGCGGCCTGCCGCGGCACAATCAGCAAGGATCCATACCCCAGCGCATCGGTGCCGGCATAGAACGGCATGGCCACCAACTCCTGAGTTTTCAGCCAGTCCAGCGTCTCCTGCCGGGTCTTTTCGAAGGTCTCGCCAAACCGCTCCTCGTAGGTCGGCTTGTCGGTGGGCAACTTGTCCCCGATGACCATTGCATCGGGATCGCGCCGGCGCATGGCCGGATCAGGAAAGTTGATGGCAAGGCCATTGCGCGCCTTGGTGACCACCGCCTCGGCAATCCGTCCCATGCCCGGCGTCAGAAAGACGGCCTCATATTGCCCATGGTCCTCGCGATTGCCCAAGGTCCAATCCGTCTCCCCGGTGGCGCGCCCGAGCGCCCAATCCATCAATTGGCCGCGCGTCTCCGGGGTCTGCACCAGGGGCGCCGCGCTCAGCACTTCCTTAACAGCGGCAGGCAAATCCATATCCGCCCAGCAAGCCTGAAAATCGACAAGTTTCCCGTCAGCCGCCGAAGTGCTCATAGTTTTCTCGCTTTCCTTGGGGAATTGACGCGCTCAAAACCGGTTCACCGCCCGAAAGGGCTCACCTTTTTTATCTCATTCACCATCACACTTGGCAGTGCGCCACATCACATTATGGGAATTCGCCTCTGAACCCGCATTAACGTCTCATTCGCACATCTGCGTAATCCTCGCGAACAAAGATGCGCATTGTCCGTGAATAGGCGATCCCCACCTTCAGGTCCGGCGCCGCCTGTGCCAGGCCCGCAATAAAATATTTGGCGCGCACCGTAACTTTTCCCTCCGCTGAGGCGAACCTGCAAGTGACCGCCGAAACTGCAGGGCCTGTCCTCATCCGGGGCATTTCCTACGGCGCCGCGGCGGGACTTCCCCTATCAATGGAGACACAGATGAAGAGCTTCTACTACGTCAGCGCCCTCGCCCTCTTGCTCGGAACCGCTTCCACCCTCCCTGCCCAGAATCAGGACCGGCAAACCCTCGTCGTGACAGCCTCAAATGCAGCCACGAACCAACTGCTTGTCTACGACGCCTCCGGCATTCTCACGCAAACCGTGGCTACAGGCGGCGAGGGCGGGGCCAGCGGGAACTCCGGCGGCATCGCCTCATGGCGCGACCAACTCGCGGTTGTCAACTTCGGTTCTCAGTCCGTTTCCATCTTTCAGAGGTCCAACGATGGCTTTGAACTGAAACAAGTGATCCCGACCGCATCCAGCCCTCTGAGCGTGGCATTTGGGCACAACCACCTTTACGTGCTCGGAACAACCAAGGTCGAATCGCACCAGATCTTCGACTACGGCGTCGCTTCGAGCCCCGATGGCATCGCGATGCTCTTCAAGGCAGACGGCTCGGCCGCGCAGGTAGGCGTCCTGGGTACACAATTGATCATCTCTGAGAAGAGCAACGCCATCGAGACCGTCGACCTTACCGCCGACAAAGCTGTCACCGGCGCGGCTACGCTGGTCCAGAACATTCCCGCCAACGTAAGCGCTCCATTTGGGCTTGTTACCCGGGGCAACGACGCATACGTAACCATTGCCCATGCCGACGAGATCAGCCTGGTGCGCCGCGACGCTGTTGTCACGGTGACCGGTTCCGGCACGCAGCACGCTCCTTGCTGGGTCGCGCTGGACGGGCCGTATCTGTTCTCTTCCAATTCCCCCAGCAAGAGCATTTCGCGCTACCTGGCATACGGCAACAAGATCGTGCAGCAGGCCGCAGTGGCCGCGACATTGAATGGCAGTCCAACCGACATCGCGTACAAGGCGGGGTTGGTGGCGGTGATCGACGGAGCCGGGACGGTCTCTCACCTCTCTATCTTCAAGGTGGACGGAGACGGCAACCTCAACCTGGCCGGCGTTGCCACCACCCCCAGAACCAACGGCGTCGCCATCATTCCGGGAGACGACTAACGAAAACGCAGATGGATCAATGGACAGGGTGCGGCGTGGACGTTTCTGCAAAAGAAAAGCCCACGCCGCTGGCGGACGCGGGCATAATGGGAAGTGAAGATCTCGACCGCGTCCCCGCGGACCCAAGAGGATCCCATGATGCCCACTCCTTCGGCGTCCGATGCGGCGCCGTTGCTGGGGCTCGAGTCGCTAATGTCCGGCTACCAGCAGGCGGATGAGGAAGCGGCCACGGCTCTAATCGAAAGGGTGAGCCCCCTGCTGCTTCGCTATTTCCTGGTTCAGGCCGCGAACCGGAGATTTGCCGACGATCTGTTGCAGGACACTTGGATGCGGATACACAAGGCGCGCCACACTTATCGGACGGGCGAAGCTGTTTTGCCCTGGATCTTTTCCATCGCCCGCCACACTGGCCTGGACAATTATCGCAAGGCGCGGCGCGTGGAACTCCGCGAGATGCAGGTAGACGTGCTGCCTGAGACTGCTGCGACCCATGCAGGTTCGCAGCCTGAGAGTTCCAATAGTGGCATTCCCGGTTTGGATGAGATGCTTGCCGGTTTGCCCGCCAGCCAGCGTGAAGTGATCGTCATGCTCAAGGTTTCCGGAATGACCGTTGAGGAAGTCGCGCGCGCCACATCTTCCAGCGCTGGATCGGTAAAACAGAAGGCGCATCGAGCGTACGAAAAGCTGCGCGATGTTCTTGGCAGCAGAGTGAGGACAACATGAAGCCAGACCCTATCGACAATATCCTCGCCCAAGCCGCCCAACGCGCCCTTCCTCCAGATGCCGGCCGCGCGGCCGTTCAGAGAATCCGCAGCACCGTCCTTAGTAACCTGCGCCCGGTCCGGCCGCTGGCTCCGCTTTGGGTTTTCACGCTGGCCTTGCTGGCTCTATTCGCCATTTTCGCTGTAGGGGGCGCATTGCCTCCTGGCCTGTACGGAATTCGCGTACTTAGCCAGTTCCAGCGCGTACTCATCTTCCCAGTGCTGGTCGCGGCCGCCTGGCTGGCTGCGGCGGCGTGCGCCCGAGAAATGCGCCCCGCCGCCGGATCGCACCTGGGAGCAATCGCGCTGCTCCTCTCCGCCGGTGCATTTCCCGTTCTTTTCTCACTTCTCTTCCACGATTACAGCACTCTCAGATTCGTACACCAAGGAGTGCCTTGCCTGATCGCAGGATTGAGTGTGGCGATCCCCACCGGCCTGATCGCAGCCCTCATCCTGCGCCGTGGCTTTGTGATGGAGAGGGGCATGGCGGGAATTGCCGCGGGCACGCTGGCGGGCCTTACCGGTCTGGGCATGCTCGAATTGCATTGCCCGAATCTAAAGGCGATTCATGTGATCGTTTGGCACGTGGCCGTGGTCATCGTAAGCGGAATCCTCGGATTCATAATCGGCTGGATCGCCGACTATCTCGGCCGCCGCGGGCATTGAACCCGACGACCACTTTCCTCAAGGTGGGCTTCCTCCCAATTCCTCGCTGCTCCTGAACCGCTCTCGAACCAGCGTCAATGCTTCATCTGCTGTCCCAATCGCGCCTTCCAGTTGCGCGTCCTCGACCATCCGCAGCATCTCTTTGAACCCGGCCCCAGGCTTGTAGCCGGCGGCAATCAGCTCGCGGCCAGTGATAAGCGGCTGCGGCCTGACCGTCTCTTCCGGCATGGCCAGCCACTGCTCGCGCATGAACTCCCAGTTGTCCAGAAATCCGCTGCCCGCGAGGCAATCCATGCGATGCAGGGCAAGATGCTCTTGGAACCTGTCGAGCCTGAAAAACCGCTTGAGCGTGGAGGTCTTCATGCGTTTGGCATCCATAAAGCGCATGTGGTTTTCGACCAGCGCCAGCACCTGCCGCGCTTCCTCATTTGAAAACCGGAAGCGCCTGCAGATGTCAGCCGCCACCGCGATACCTACATCGACGTGCCCGTCAAAACGGATACGGTCGGGGGCCCGGCGGAATGTGGGCGGCTTGCCGACGTCGTGCAGCAGAGCACCCCAGGCCAGCGTCATGGAGCAACCCGCTTCAAGCTGACCGAGCAGCCCCAGGGTGTGCACCCAGACATCGCCCTCGGGATGAAACTGCGGCGGCTGCTCGACTCCCTTCATCCGCGCCACTTCCGGCAGCACCTCGGCGAGAAGGCCTGTCTCGTCCAGCAGTTCGAAGGCCCGCCGCGCCTGCCCCTCGGTGAGCATCTTGGTCAGTTCGTCGCGCACACGCTCCCGACTCACCGCGTCGATGCGTGCGGCCAGAGAACGCATGGCGCGTGCGGTGCCCGGCTCCAGCGCAAACCCAAATCGCGCGGCGAAGCGGACACCGCGCAGCATACGCAGATGATCTTCGAGAAAACGCTCCTCGGGCTTGCCGATTGCGCGCACCAGTCCGGCATCCAGGTCCGCAACTCCACCGACAAAATCGATGACCGCAGAGCGCAGATCGGTCGTGTTGCTGAGCGGGTCAAGAAGCAATCCGTTGATGGTGAAGTCCCGGCGCTTTACATCCTCTTCGGCGCTTTTTGTGTACTTGACGGCGTCGGGATGGCGGCCGTCGGAATAGGCGCCATCGGAGCGAAACGTCGCCACTTCGGTGGTCAAATAGCCCTCCTCATCGCCATCGGCGACAAGGACGACTCCGAAGTGAGCCCCCACGGCAAACGTCCGCGGAAACAGCGCCAAAACTACGTCCGGCGTCGCGCTGGTGGCCACGTCGCAGTCCATCGGGTCGCGGCCCAACAGCAGATCGCGCACGCATCCGCCGGCGAGAAAGGCCTCATGCCCCGCGGCGCGCAGTTCTCTCAACACCCCGAGAGCCGCTTCGAATTGCCTGGTAGCCGGAAACATATCTTTGCTTGAGAGTAATCCTCCAGACCGCCAAGATTCGAGCCGCTAAACTAGAAGGATGCATGGTAGCGGCCTCATCTTAGCCATCGAATCCTCCTGCGACGAGACTGCCGCCGCCGTGGTTGAACGCGGCTGCCGCACTCTCTCCTCGGTGGTGGCCTCGCAGATCGCCACTCATGCGCGCTATGGCGGGGTCGTCCCAGAACTGGCCAGCCGCGAGCATCTACGCGCCATTGTTCCCGTGGTTCGCGGTGCGCTGGCGCAGGCCAACATCACGCTCGACGACCTGGACGCCATCGCCGTGACCAGCGGCCCGGGACTTGCCGGGGCGCTGCTGGTGGGCATCACCTATGCCAAGGCGCTGGCCTTTGCGCAGAACATTCCACTGATCGCCATCAACCACCTGGAAGGCCACATTCACGCGGTGCTGCTAAACGAGCGGGAATCCACGCCGGACACGGAATCGCCTGACGAAACGGCGCTGGCGCTGGTAGTCTCCGGCGGCCACACTCACCTGTTTCTGGCCCGCCCAGCGCACAGCGTCTGGACCTATAAACTCATTGGCCGCACCGTGGACGACGCCGCCGGCGAGGCTTACGACAAGGTGGCCAAGCTGCTTGGTTTTGGCTATCCCGGCGGCCCCTGGATTGACGCCCTGGCGCTCTACGGCAATCCGCTGGCCGTCCCTTTTGCCTTTTCGCAGATCAAGACCAAGCTGCATTTGACCGGCAAGGCTCCCCGGACCAAGGCCGCCAAAACAGCACCGATCGCCAACCTCGATCCGCATTTTCTTTTCTCTTTTTCGGGGATCAAGACAGCCGTTCTGCGCTACGTGGAACTCCACAACCTGCGCCCGGAGGCTCAGGCCCGCGCCGCCCGCCTGTTCCCGCCCGAAGGTGGCCAACCCCCGTCCCCGCCAAAAACCAAAGCCGAGGCTCTAGCGCTTTGTCCTCAGGCCACTCTGGACCTGATTGCCAGCTTCCAGCACGCCGTGGTGGGCGACCTGATGAAGAAGACCTTCGCCGCCGCCGAGGCGCTGGGGGCGCGGCGCATCCTGGTGACCGGCGGCGTGGCTGCTAACCGCGAACTGCGCGCACGGTTTACTGCGGAAGCCGCCCGCCGCCACGTCCGGGTGGCCTTTCCCACGCTGGCCCTCTCGACAGACAACGCCGCCATGATCGCCACCGCCGCCTGGCCGCGCCTGCAAGCGGGCGATTTCGCCGACCAGTCCCTCTCTGCCGATCCGTCGCTGGCGCTGGGGCGGTAAATGTAACCCCGTATTGCTACAATCAAGTGGGCCGAAAACCGCCGATTTCAGTACTTTTTGGGCAAGAAGTTCGAACGATGACGCTCCGCCTTTTCAATACCCTTTCAGGACAACTCGACGATCTTGTCCCTTCCGACGGCAAGGCGCTGCGGATGTATGCCTGCGGGCCCACGGTCTACGACTTCGGGCACATCGGCAACTTCCGCACGTTTCTGGCAGTCGATATCCTGCGCCGCTTCCTGCTGCTGACCGGAACCAAGGTGCGGCACGTGATGAACATTACGGATGTGGACGACAAGATCATCCGCAATGCGACCGCCGCGGGCATCTCCATTGGCGCGTACACGGCTCCGTTCGAGCTGGCATTCCTTGAGGACCTGGAAGCGCTGAAGGTGCAACGCCCCGAGCAGCTTGCGCGCGCAACGGAACATATTCCGAAGATGGTGGAGCTGATCCAGAAGCTGGCCGCCGCCGGGGCTGCCTACCAGACCGAGGATGGGTCGTGGTATTTCCGGCTGGCCGCGTTTCCGGAATACGGCAAGCTGAGCAAAAAAGATTTGAGCGGCATGGAAGACGGCGCCCGCGTGGATGTGGACGAGTACGAGAAGGACTCGGCGCGCGACTTTGCGCTGTGGAAGGCCGCCAAACCGGGCGAAACCTCGTGGGATACGGCCATTGGGCGGGGCCGCCCAGGCTGGCATATTGAATGTTCGGCCATGGCGATGGAGTACCTGGGCGAGAGTTTCGATCTGCATGCGGGCGGCGAAGACCTGATGTTTCCGCATCACGAGAACGAGATTGCCCAGAGCGAGAGCGTAACGCACAAGACTTTTGCACGCCACTGGATGCATGTCCGGTTTCTGCTGGTGGACGGACGCAAGATGTCGAAGAGTGAGGGGAACTTTTATACCCTGCGCGACTTGCTGCTGAAGGGCTACAAGGCCTCCGCGATTCGCATGGCGCTGATTTCAGTGCCCTACCGGCACCAGCTCAACTTTACCTTCGACGGACTGATCGAGGCTACCAACGCCATTGAGCGGCTGCGCACGTTCAGCCAGCGGCTGAAGACGGGCAACTACGCGCCGGGCGAGAACCCAGCGCTGCAAGAGGCCGCGAAAAAGGCGCAAGCGGATTACCTGGCCGCACTTTCCAACGACCTGAACACCGCGGAAGCACGGGCTCCCATCTTCGACCTGGTGCGCGCAGCCAATACGGCCATCGACCAGGGGCAACTGCTGGCCGGGGATAGGGATGCGATTCTGAGCGTTCTGGCCAGTTTTGACAAGGTCTTCGACGTGATTCAAGATAGCGATGCGGAACCGACCCGCAAGGCAATTGAATGGGCTGTGCAGGCAGGCCGCGAGGCGGATGTAGCTCCCGAACTGGTGGGCCGTGAATCGCTGACCGATGAGGCGATCGACGCGCTGGTGGCCGAACGTACACTGGCAAAAAGGCAGCGCAATTTTTCCCGCGCCGACCAGATCCGGAACGAACTGGCCGAAAAAGGCATCATTCTGGAAGACTCGAAGGACGGCGTGCGCTGGAAGCGGAAATAGATAGGAGCCTCCAGCTTTCAGCCTCTAGCTTTCAGTTTTTGGCTGCTGGCTTCGAATTATGTGTCGAATGGACCGGAGGATTGGATGAGCGCAAAAACAAGTCTTGTGTTTTTCCTTCTGCTGGCCTCTAGTGCCCAAGTTGCGTTTGCACAGCAGGCGCCGCAAAAGGACACGGTCCACTGGTGCTCGACCATTCCCATCGCCGATGTCTGGCGTGAGGCCCAGTTCACCGCGATCTTCGCCTTCGAAGTAGACCCAAACGGTAAGCCGATCCACATCAAAGGTGTGCGTATGCCGCTGATCAAGGACGACGGCCCGTTTATCTCCTGCATTTCAAGCTGGTCGATACCGTCCGCAACCGGTAAAGTAACGGCTGAGTTTCGATGGAAGTGGCGTTGTCTGGATATTGGCATCTCTGCCAACGGAGACCATCTGACTTATCCGTGCTAGCCGCCGAAACCCGCCATCTGATTCACCTTCTACAATTGGAGCTTGGAGGTTTTCCCCTTGGAAGCTAACGAAGTTCAGGAGTTGCAGGAACATGCCGAGCATGGTTCGCACGAGTCCATGCTGCGCCCCGTCGCCTTAACCATGACCGTACTGGCGGTGCTGGTGGCGGTGACCACCGTACTCGGCCACCGCACCCACACCGAGGCCGTACTGGACCAGAACAAGGCCACCGATATGTGGGGCGAGTTCCAGGCGCAGAATATCCGCGCCTATGACGCGGAACTGCACATCAAACTGACCGAGATCCTGCCTGTCACAGACAAGGCCGCGACCGCAAAAGACGTGGATGACCGTCGCAAGGACCAGGCCAGGTGGGAAGAGAAAATGGCGGATGAGTCCAAAGAGGCCAAGGCGCTCGAGGGCGAGGTGAAGGCCGCCGAAGCCCGCGCAGACCGCTTCGACCTGGGCGAGGCTCTGCTGGAGATTGGCTTGGTCATCACCTCGGTTACGCTGCTCACGCGCAAGCGTATTTATTGGTACTTCGGGCTGGTGTTCTCACTGGGCGGCATCTTGTCAGCCGCATCGGTACTCCTGCTGAAGTAAGGCCTTTGCTGGAGCAGATGCCTACTCCGCAGGCATCTGCTCCAGTTCTTCGATGAGCTGCGGCTTGCCTTTCGCCTTGACCTGAGCCGTGGTGAGTAGAAATACCGCCACCACGATGCTGGACATGCCGGCGAACTCCGCGGATACGGGACGCTCATGGAGCAGGAAGATTCCCAGCAGCACGGCAACCACCGGGTTCACATAGGTATAGGACACGACCTTGGCGACCGGCACGTGCTCAAGAAGATAGATAAAGCCGGTGTAGCCCAGCAGCGAGCCGCCGGTGATGAGATAAGCCATTGACCCGATCGCCGCGGTGTTCAAGTGGAAGTGCCGCCACTGGCCTAATGCCGTCCCCAAAAGGAAATTGAACGCGCCGGCAAAAAGCATCTGCCAGGAGGCGGCCACAAAGCTGTTCGCCTTGAGCCGCGCATGCCGCGACAAAATGCTTCCCACGGTCCAGGAGAGCGCTCCCGCGAACAGAGCCGCCAGGGCCCACAGCAGGGCTGGGTCTCCGCCCAGGCCGTTGCGCAAGGATGGCCATAGCAGGGCGGCCAATCCCGCAAATCCAAGCATTAAGCCCAGCCAGCCACGCACGGGCAAGGGCTCGCCTCCCGGCAATGCCATTTCAATCAGCGCTACATAGAGGGGGGTGACGGCGAAGACCAGCGAAGACAGTCCGCTGGGAACGGTCTGCTCCGCATACACCAGGCCCACGTTGCCGCCGCCCAGGAGCAACAGGCCGATTACGCCGAGCATGAGCATGGTTTTGGCTGGCCACACCAGGCGCAAGCCGAGCCATCGGCACCAGGCCAGCAGGATTACGCCGGCAAGCAGAAAACGCGTCCCGGCCAGCAACAGCGCGGGCATTTCCGCCGCTCCAATGCGAATGGCGGTGTAGGTGGAACCCCAGAAGAAATAGACGCAGGCAAAGGCCAGCACGATGGAAGCCCTGGTGGCCGTTTTGTGTTCCGAATGGGACTTGGAAGCGGGCATGGCGTTGATTCCATCGTAGCGTGAGCTGCGCAACTCCGTAGAAAGGCGCGCAAAATGCGTGCTATTCTCAACGCTGCGGGGGTTCAATGCACATGCGAGCCGCCAAGGGGTTGCTGCTGCTGCCGGCCACCAGACGCTGGTCCCGAGAGTGTGCGCCGTCTATTTGCCCTAGAAACCACCTGCGCGCCCTGCCCACCTGTACCCGACCCAGTCTCTTCGCAAGCGATTAGCGTGCGTCCGCCGAAGGTCCGCAAAGGCCTTCGGGACCTGCTCCGTCTCGCCTGCTGCTTCTCGTACTCAGGAGCGAGCGGAATTGGATGATCCCAGCCGTTGGGATCCGTGGCCGCACCACCGCCGCACAACCGAATCTGCCGAGGAGACCCTTCTATGACCAAGCAAGGTTTGCACGCCCAGTACGGCCCCAAACTTGTCTGTCCCCTGCCCGGCCCCAAGGCGCGGGCCGCCATCGAGGCGGACGACCGCCTCATTTCGCCCAGCTACACGCGCTCTTATCCGCTGGTGGCCAAGCGCGGCCGCGGCATCCGCATCGAAGACGTGGACGGAAACGAGTTTCTCGACTTCTCCGCAGGCATCGCCGTGGCTTCCACCGGGCACTGCCATCCTGAAGTAGTGGCCGCAATCCAGAAACAAGCAGCGGAGCTGATCCACATCTCGGGAACCGATTTCTATAACGAACCGCTGACGGATCTGGCCGCGCGGCTTTCCGCCATCGCCCCCATGCCCGGCCCGCACCGGGTCTTCTACGGAAACTCCGGAGCCGAGGCTGTCGAGTGCGCACTGAAGCTGGCTCGCTATCACACCGGACGCCAGCAGGTGATTTCGTTCTTTGGCGCATTCCACGGACGCACCATGGGCGCCCTTTCGCTCACCGGCTCCAAGCCGCAGCAGAAGCGCCGCTTCTCGCCGCTGGTTCCGGGCGTGACGCACATCCGTTATCCCTATGCCTACCGCGGCTGCACCGGCGGAGCGCAGGACGAGGAAGCCTTCAGCCTGGGCTGCGCGCGCTACATCGAAGAGAAGCTCTTCAAGACCATCCTTCCGCCCGAGGAGGTGGCCGCAATCTTTGTCGAGCCGATCCAGGGGGAGGGCGGCTACGTGGTCGCTCCCACCAACTTCCTCCGCGAACTGCGCGCTATTTGCACGCGCCACGGCATTCTTCTGGTCGCAGACGAGGTGCAGTGCGGCGCCGGGCGCACCGGCAAGTGGTGGGCCATTGAGCACTCCGGCGTCGAGCCCGATATCGTCTGCATGGCCAAGGGAATTGCCAGCGGCATGCCCCTCGGTATTTGCATGGCGCGTGCAGATGTAATGGACTGGGTGCCCGGCTCTCACGCATCCACCTTCGGCGGCAATCCTGTGTGCATTGCGGCGGCACTGGCCACGATGGACATTATCGAACGGGAAGCCATGGGCAACGCCGCCCGTGTGGGCGAGTTCATCCTGAAACGGATTCGCGGCTGGGTGCAAAGCCACCCTCTGGTGGGCGATGTGCGCGGACGCGGGCTGATGATCGGCATCGAGTTAGTGAAGGACAAGACCACCCGCGAGCCGGCCACCGCCCTGCGCAATCGCGTGGAGACGCTGGCCTTCGAGCGCGGCCTGATGATCCTGGGCTGCGGCGAAACCTCGATCCGGTTGTGCCCGCCGCTCATCGTCAGCGAAAACGAGGCCACTGTCGCCCTCGATATTCTCGAGGAGGCGCTAACGTTGGTTGAGATGGAACACCAGCAGACCGCCGCACGTGAAGCGGCGATGGCTTGAGCCTGATGCGTGCTCTGCCTTGGGGACGAGATTTGCACCCCCGGCTCATCCGGGCGAGAATGGTGTGCGATGCAATGGCTGGCACAGATGCGGATCAACTGCCTGGAGCGAACGCTGGCCGGGCTGGACCGGGTGGCCCAATGGCGCGGCCGAACCGCGGATCTTCCCGCGCATCTGGTGACTGGCATCAAGGGCGAGGACGCTGCCTGCTTCTACCTGCGCCGCAAGGGTTACATCGTCGTGGCGCGGCGCTGGTCGTCGGGCGATCAACCCGGCGATATCGATCTGATCGCCTGGCAGGGGCCCCTGCTCTGCTTTATAGAGGTAAAAGCCCGCACTGCTCATGACATGACGCCGGCTGAGGTCGCCATCGATACGCACAAGCGCAATACGCTACGCCGCCTGGCTCGCCAGTATGTGCGGCAGTTGCCGCGGCCGACTGCGCCGCAGGTTCGTTTCGACGCGATCAGCGTGTACCTGGTGCCGGGACAAAAGAAGGAGTTCGTCCACTTCGAAGGCGCCTTCGGCTGGAACGAGTGGAGAACAGATGAGTAGGGTTGATCAAGTCGGTCGGCTCTGCTCATTCCCGCTCTATGGAATCCCGAAAGCGCAACGTGACCAAGTTGGTCACGTTATGTTACAGTGATCTCATGAGAACGGTAAAAATCAGCGAGTTGAAGGCCAAACTCAGCGCGCACATCGCATTCGTAAAGCGCGGCGAGGAAGTGCTGATTCTGGACCGCAGCACCCCAGTAGCCCGATTGGTCTCTGTCGGACCGGCCAATGACAATGACGAGCGGACCCAGCGGCTAATCGCCAAAGGCATTCTCACTCCCGCAAAAGCACCTCGCGTTCAAGGGCGGGAGTGGCCAGAGCTGCCCGGACCGATGGTCGCTCGGGAAGTGATGGAGCAGGTCTGGCGTGAAGAGCGGGAAGGCCGATGAGTTTACCGGCAGCGTTTTGGGACTCTAGCGCACTCATCCCACTTTGCGTATTGCAGGCTCAAACCGCGAGGGCAAGAGCGCTTTACAAGAATTTGGGAATTGTAGTCTGGTGGGCCACACCAGTTGAAATCATCAGCGGACTCACTCGGCTTGAACGTATGGGCGACATCGGCCGTGACCAATTACTGATTGCCAGGAAGAGAGCGCGTGAACTTGCTGACATCTGGGCTTCGTTAAGTCCTTCCTCGATCACCCTTACCCAAGCCTGCTCACTGCTTGAGGCGCACCCTCTTCGCGCAGCTGACGCCCTTCAGTTGGCTGCCGCTCTGGAAGCCTGCGAACAGGAGCCGCATGGCTATGTATTCGTAACGGCTGATCAACGCCTGGCGCAGGCGGCGCGTCAAATTGGTTTCTCGGTTGAGTTCATATAAGGCCCCGGTCCGTTTCAGGCGGCCTTATTCCTGCGCGTCCTCGAACTCCTCGTGCCAGGCCATCTGAATGGCTTCCAGGCGGCCCTCGCTTGATTTCGCGGGGTCGTCGGCGAAGCCTTCCAGTTCCGTCACGTAGCGATGCAGGTCGGTGAAGCGCACTGTCAAGGGGTCCAGATCAGGGAACTTCTCTTGCAACTGGATGCCGATCTCTTCGGCATCCGTCCACAGAATCTCGCGCGGCATCGGAATCGCTCCTTTACTTCTCTTCCGCCAGGGTGAGCGGCTTGCCTTCGGAGACGTAGTTGCGATTCCACTTGGGAATCTCCACAACGTAGTCGCCAGGACGGGTAATAACAGCCTGACAGCCCAGCCGCGAGTTCAACTGCTGGTCTGCGGCCATATCCATCCGATCGAGTTCATCGTCATCCGCCTCGCTGATGCCCTGCTGATCCTTGATCCACAAGTGGCAGGTGGTGCAGGCGCAGACGCCGCCGCACGCGTGGTCGAGAAAAACGTCATGGTTTTCCGCCACATCGAGAAACGACATCGGCTTGCCGTGATGCTGGTAAGGCATAGTGCCAAACTCGAACTCCACCGTCCTGCCCTCGGGGAGAAATGTGACGCGCACCAGCTTTTCGGGGGGAATGCTTGCTTTCGTCTCTTCGCTCATAATCGACACTCTTTTCGGTGCTGACTGGCTAACCTGCCGTTACTTGAATTCCGCCGGAGCCATGGCATGAGGCGCAGTGACCGCCTCGCCCAACTCCTCGCCGGCCGCGCTCATGGTTTTGCCCCGGATGGCGCCACTGACCGCGGCATCCATCATAAGCTCGGCAAAGCGGCGTGTCGCCTGGTCCAGCGCCAGCGTTGCATTGCGAATGGCGGTCAGATCTTCGCCGGTCTTGACCGCATTGAGCTGGTCGCGGGCCTCGGCAACGATCCTGCGCTCCTCGTCCGTCAATAGCTGCCACGCCGGGTTTTGCGGAGCGCGCTCGACCGCCGTAAGAATCGTCTCTGCCTCGTTGCGCGTTTCGATCAAAAGGCGCTTGGCAAAATCGTCCTCGGCGTGGTCGAAAGAATCGAGAATCATGCTCTCGACCTGCTCGTCGGTCAAGCCGTAGGTGGGCTTCACTTCAATTTCCGCGGCTTTGCCGCTGCGCTGCTCGCGTGCGGAGACATGGAGGATGCCATCGGCGTCGATGAGGAACTTGACCTCGATGCGCGGCAGCCCGGCGCTCATGGGCGGAATGCCCTTGAGGTCGAAGCGCGCCAAAGACCGGCAATCCGCCGCCAGTTCGCGCTCGCCCTGCACCACGTGGATGGCGACATTGGTCTGCCCGTCCACGCCGGTGGTAAAGTGCTCGGTGGCCGATGCGGGAATGGTGGAGTTGCGCTGAATGATGCGCGCCACCGTGCCGCCCAGGGCCTCAATGCCAAGCGAAAGCGGCGTTACGTCCAGCAGCAGCATCTCCTCGGTGGCTGTCGAAGCTCCGGCCAGGATGTCCGCCTGCACCGCTGCGCCCAATGCAACCACTTCGTCGGGATTCAATTCAATGTGCGGCTTTTTGCCGCGCGCAGACAGGTGGAAGAGTCCATCCACCAACTGACGCACCGCGGGAATACGCGTGGAGCCGCCCACCATCACAACGTCATCAATCTGCTCCGGGGTGATGCCGGCGTCCGCGAGAGCCTGTTTGCAGGGGCCGGCTGTCCGCTCGAGCACCGGCTCAATCAGCAACTCGAAGACCGCGCGGGGGATCTCGCGCTGGTAGCGGTCGCCGTTGGGAAGCTCGATATCAAAGTGCGCGGCAGCCTCAGTAGACAGGCTGATCTTGGCGTCGATAGCCGCCTTGCGCAAGGCCTGTACCGCACCCGGATGCCCACGCAAGTCCACGCCATGCTCGGCGTAGATCTCGTCCAGCGCAATGGTCAGCAGCAGGTTGTCGATGTCGTCGCCGCCCAGATGCGTGTCGCCATTGGTGGACTGCACCTCGAAGATGCCATCGCGCAATTTGAGGATGGAAATGTCGAAGGTGCCGCCGCCGAAATCATAAACAGCAATGGTGCCCGCTTTGGCGCGGTCGAGACCATAGGCCAGCGCAGCCGCGGTGGGCTCGTTCACAAGCCGCAGCACTTCCAGGCCGGCCATGCGGCCCGCATCCTTGGTGGCCTGCCGCTGCGCATCGTTGAAGTAGGCCGGCACGGTGATTACCGCCTGCGTAACCGGCGCCCCAAAGAACCGCTCGGCGTTGCGCTTGAGCTGACGCAATACATAGGCCGAAATCTCAGGCGGCGTGAACTTTAGCTCGCCCAGCGTGATGCGCGGAACTTCGCCTTCTTCCACGTCGTCGGCGAGCCGGAACGGGAACATCTTCAGCTCGCTCTGAATCTCTTCAAGCCCGCGGCCCATGAGCCGCTTGACGGAATAGATGACCCGCTCCGGCGTCTGGATAAGCGCCTTGCGGGCGCTGTTGCCCACGGTAACGGTGGGTCTGCCGCCACCGGCAGGAATAGGATCGAGCGCCACGACCGACGGCACCAGGTTTGAGCCATCCACGCCCGGAATCACTACCGGCGCATCGCCTTGCATATAAGCGACCAGGGAATTCGTGGTTCCCAGATCGATTCCAACTACGCGTCCTTCCGCCATGTCTCCCTTTTAAGCTCCCAGAGTCTCTGTAACATCGCGGACCAGATTGCTGAGGTAGCGGCGTCGGTCCAGCAAGGCCACCATCAATTTTTGCGCCGTTTTGCGCACCGCTGCGTCGCCCTCGTCCCATACCTGCCACTGCGAACGCAAGTCCTGGTCCACTTCACTCAGAAGGACGTCAAACTTTCTCTTTGCCCGTTCCAGGCTCACCTGCAATTCAGGATCTGTCTCGCCCAACTTGCGGGCCATGCGCATCTCTTCAAGCTGCATGTTCAACTCGAAAACCTCTTCGAGCAGATCGGCGGGGACGCGGGAGAGATCCTTTTTGTCGTGGCCACCCTGCTCTGTGCCGGCATCCGAACCAATCTCCGCTCCCAAAAGCTTCAGCAGGTATTCGGTGCGGCGAAGAGGCTCTTTGAGGGTGCGGTAGGCATCGTTCAGGAGCGCCGTGTCGGCCAGGCTCCATTCCCGCTCGTTTTCCTGCGCGCGGGCAAAGCGGTCGGGATGCAACTTGCGGCTAAGCCGGTGAAACTCGTGCTCCAGAGCGGCAAGATCAAGGTTGAGCCGCGGTTCCAATCCGAAAACGGAAAAATAGTCTCCGCCGGGAGGGGGCTGAATCTTGCTGCAATGCGGACAGAACAACGTGAAGTCGTTGTGGCCAATGGAACAGGACCAGCACGCAACCGGTACTGCAGAATCGATAACTTTCAACATGACTGAACCCCAGCCTCCAAACTTACGAGGAGAACGACGAACCGCAGCCACAAGAGCGCGTGGAGTTCGGATTGATGAAGTTGAATCCCTGCCGCATCAGCGTCTCCTCGTAATCCAGTGTCATGCCGTGCAGGTAGAGAAACGACTTGGGATCGACAAACACGCGCACACCGTCGAAGTCATAGATGCGATCCCGCTCCCGGGGTTGCGTGTCAAATTTGATTGAATAGGAAAGTCCCGAGCAACCGCCGCCCATAACGCCCAGGCGCAGGCCGCCTTCCTCGGGTGAAATTTCTTCCTTGGCCATAGCGATGCGAATGCGCTTGATGGCGCGCTCGGTCACTTGCAGGCCCTGGCTGGGAGCCGCCGGCTGCGCTGGTTTCGAGTCTACCGGCGACGGAGCCGCAAACATTCCTTCCGCCGGCTTCGATTCAATTGTCACCATGTTCGACATAATTGCCTTTTCATCGTTCCTTGGAAAAGCTCGTTCATCCTGAAAGGGCGCGGCTTTGGCTACGCCCCTTCAAAAGCAACAGACTCGCCCTTAGTGCGCTACGGCAGCGGCGTTCGCTGTCTCCGCAACGCTGTTCTTCTTCTTCCAGTCACCGATGGCCGCGCGAATCGCATCCTCGGCCAGAACCGAACAGTGAATTTTCACTGGCGGCAGCGACAGTTCCTTCACAATATCTGTGTTCTTGATCGCGAGTGCGTCTTCCACTGTCCGGCCCTTGATCCACTCGGTAGCCAGCGAGGAGCTCGCAATCGCCGAACCGCAGCCAAAGGTCTTGAACTTGGCCTCTTCAATGACCTGCGTTTCGGAGTTCACGCGGATCTGAAGCCGCATTACATCGCCGCACTCGGGAGCGCCCACCAGGCCAGTACCGACCTCGGTCGAAGCCTTGTCCAGTTGGCCCACATTGCGCGGATTGTTGTAGTGATCGATTACCTTATCGCTGTATGCCATGAATTACTCCTCCTGCGGGGGAAGCCGCGTAAAAAACAGTTATCAGTTATCAGTCAACAGTTGTCAGTTTCGGGCTCATCGGTGGTGACCACTGAAAACTGACCACTGAAAACTAGCTTTTAGTGTGCCGCCCACTGAATCTTGGTCAGGTCAATGCCTTCCTTGACCATCTCGTACAACGGCGAAAGCTCGCGCAACTTCTTTACAATGTCGATGACCTTGTCCGCGACATAATCCACTTCGGCCTGGGTGTTGAACCGGCCCAATCCAAATCGAATCGAGCTGTGCGCCACGTCGTCGCCCAGTCCCAGAGCCTTCAAAACATAGGAAGGCTCGAGCGTGGCCGACGTGCAAGCCGAACCGCTCGATACCGCTATATCGTTGATGCCCATCAGCAGCGACTCGCCCTCGACATACACAAAGCTCATATTCAGATTTCCGGGAAGCCGGTGCTCCATGGACCCGTTCACGTGAACGTAGTCCAGCTCCGACTCCAGCTTCGTCTTCAGCCGGTCGCGCAGCCCACGCAGATAGGCCGCTTCGGAATCCATCTCCTCGCGAGCGATCTCGCATGCTTTGCCCAAGCCAACGATGCCAGGCACATTCAACGTGCCTGACCTCATGCCGCGCTCGTGGCCGCCACCGTCAATCTGCGCGGCGATCTGCACACGGGGGTTGCGCCGGCGAACATAAAGCGCGCCCACACCCTTGGGGCCATAGACTTTGTGGCCGGAGAGCGACAGCACATCGATGTTGTCGGCAATCACGTTCACCGGAACCTTGCCAACCGCCTGCACCGCGTCGGTGTGGAAGATTACGCCCTTTTCATGGCACAGCTTGCCGATTTCGCGAATCGGCTGCAGTACGCCAATCTCGTTGTTGGCCGCCATGATCGAGACCAGGATGGTCTTGTCGTCCATGGCGCGCCTCAGGTCCTCCATGTCGATCAGGCCGTCGGCCTTTACGGGGAGGTAGGTGACGCGATAGCCGTACTTTTCCAGCCGTTTGCAGGTGTCCAGCACAGCCTTGTGCTCAGTGACCTGGGTGATGATGTGGTTGCCGCGCTCGCGATACATCTCGGCAATGCCCTTGATGGCCAGGTTGTTGCTTTCCGTGGCGCCCGAGGTAAAGATGATTTCCTTTGAAGTGGCGCCTATCAGCTTGGCAATCTGCTCGCGCGCGGTTTCAACGGCCTGTTCGGCTTCCCATCCAAAAGAATGATTGCGGCTTGCCGCGTTCCCGAACTTGCTGGTGAAATAAGGCATCATCGCCTCCAGCACCCTGGGGTCCAGTGGGCTGGTGGCATGATTATCCATATAGATTGGAAGGCTGACGCCCACCGGGACTTCCACGTTACTGGTTACTGTACCCATCTTGATCTCCATCCTCTTTCGTACTTTCTCCGCTTTAGGCGAAGGGGGAATTACGTAGGACTGCGTTCGGTTACAACGTAAGCGAAACCAGCGCCTGTGCCTCGCGAGCCCGCATCGCAGGCTGTTCGTGCTCCGCCAGGTCCTGAATGCTGATGCTCTTCAGAACTCCGGCAATTGTCTCGTTGACCCGCGCCAGCGGCTCCTTGATCGTGCAACTGGGGGTCAATTCGCACGACTTTGTGCCCTTGGTGCAGGAGGTGATGAAAAACGGCCCGTCGATGGCCAGAATTACCTCGAAGGCGGAAATCTCCCGCGCGTCGCGCGCCAATGCATAGCCGCCGTTCATGCCGGCGTGTGACCGTAACAGGCCCTTTTTCGTCAGCAATTGCAAAATCTTGGCCAGCAGTTGCGCCGGAATTCCGTACGCATCGGCCACGTCCTTGGCACTGAGCGCAGGCATCTCGGGATGCTCAGCAAGGTACTTGAGCGCCATCAACCCGTAATCGGCCTTCTTGGTCAGCTTGAGCATTTAATATCCGACTTCTTCGGTCCGTGTTCAGTATACGACCGAATGTGTCGGCATTTCAAGCCCATCGGGGAGCCATTCCCGCCTTTGTCTGAAAAAACTTTGCGCAAGGACGAAGATTCAAGAAAAAACGGTTTGAAATTGCCGCAAAGACCGCTACAATCTTGCGGTAACGAGCATCTATTCCAACTGATTCAAAGAGTGATGGCGAACGCCTGCAAACACCCCAAGGTCCGAATAGTCTCCCGGCACGAAGACACCGAGTTTGTCGAGTGCCTGGATTGTGGCGAGGTCTTTGACTCCGAAGAATTTCGCGATATGGAGATTGAAGAAACCGCTGAAACGGAGGACGTCTCGGACGACTCTTAATCCCGCGAACGACACGCGCTCTATTTAGCAGCAGCACCGTTGGCCGCCGAGTTATTGCCCCGGCGTGACACGATCCATGCGTAATGGAGGCCCGAAATCACGGTCAAAAGCATCGTGGCATCGAGCGACAGCGTGCGAAAAACGACTACCCAGGGCGCTGCAACCAATTGATGCAGCAGCACGGCAGCCACCGCGCTCACCTGGGCCAGCGTGTTGGCCTTGCCGAAGATGCTTGGCTTGAACTCCCGCCGCCCAACGGCCGCGTAGAGAAGAGCCGCAACCAAAAGAATCCCCACGTCCCTGCCAAAAACCAGCACTGTGACCGTGACCGGAATCAGTCCCTTGTGCATAAGCACCAGAAACAGGGTGCTCAACAGAACCTTGTCGGCAACCGGGTCAAGGTAATGGCCGAGCATGGAGCGCTGCTTGAGCATGCGTGCCAGCGTGCCATCCAGCGCATCCGTCAATCCGGCGACAATGAACAGGATAAAGCTGACAACGAATTTGCCCTCCAGGACGGCGGCCACCAGAAATGGCGCCAGACAGATACGCGACAGCGTAAGCAGGTTGGGAGCAGTGCGAAACGGGTTTAGGCGTGTGCTCGGATCGTCGTACATGGCAGGCTCAGCAAGCATGAGAAATGCGGAGACCCCCGCTCGGTTTTGCCTACGAAACCATCCCATCAAAAGGGTGCAACCTGCGACAACCGTGAAGGTCGTACCGATTCTGGAAATGCCTGCAGACAATTCACTTGCAGAGGTAAGTTCTTCGCTAGTCAACGATGGTACAGCATGAAACAGGGGCGCGACAGCCACGCCGAACTTTCCCCGTTGCCCAGATGCTGATAAACTAACTTGTATTGCTTTGCAGGCGCGTAGCTCAGTTGGTTAGAGCGCTTCCTTGACACGGAAGAGGTCGCTGGTTCGAATCCAGTCGTGCCTACCAAGATTAGATTCAAAGACATCCTAGACAGTCCAATGAGACTCGATAAGCCGCTGAAAAATCAGCGGCTTTTGTCTTTTTACGTCCAAATGCGTATCATGAAAGCCAATCCCCGGTGGGGGTATTTCCGGGGGTACGGATTTTCGAAATGGGGGTATTTCTGAAATCCGGCGATTTGGGGGTGATTCATCATGGCGCTCACAGACACTGAGATTCGGCGTTCCAAGTCCGCTGCAAGGCCGTACAAGCTCTCCGATGGTGGCGGGCTGCATCTGCTCATCACCCAAGCCGGGGGAAAGCTCTGGCGATGGAAATACCGCTTTGACGGAGCCGAGAAGTTGATGGCCCTGGGCCGATACCCAGAAGTTGCGTTAGCTGACGCCCGCGAGCGCCGCGATGCAGCCCGGAAAAGACTTGCCAACGGCTCCGACCCGATGGCGGAGCGGATGGCCCAAAAGACAGCCGTCAAGGTCGCCACGGAGCATACGTTTGAGAAAGTCGCCATCTTGTGGCTGGAACATTGGGGTGGCAACAAGAGTGCGCGTCATTCAGCCACAACAGGGAATCGCCTGAAGGCGAATGTCTACCCCGTCCTGGGAGACAGACCCATTGCCGACGTGGAGCCGATGGAGCTTGTCCAACTCGCCAAAGGGATTGAAGCCCGTGGAGCCTCGGATATGGCGAAGCGGATTTTGCAGATCGTGGGAATGGTCTTCCGATACGCCGTCGCGCACGGCTTGAGCAAGCGCAACCCTGCCGCCGAGATTCGGCCATCGGACATCCTCAAACCGACCCGCAAAACCAATATGGCGCGCATCGATGCCCGTGAACTACCGGCGCTGCTCAGCTCCGTCGAAGTCTATGAGGGGCGGCAACTGACACGGTTGGCTATCAAGCTCATGGCCCTCACCTTTGTTCGTACCAGCGAGTTGATTGGCGCGCGGTGGGAAGAGTTCGACTTTGATGCCCGGCGCTGGTCTATCCCCGAAACCCGGATGAAGATGAAAACGCCTCACATTGTTCCGTTGTCAATCCAAGCCGTCGAAGTGCTTGATCTTTTGCGAACGATCTCGGGCAATGGTGAGCTTGTCTTTCCCGGCGAGCAGGACTCGACTAAACCCATGTCAAATATGACGATCTTGAAGGCGCTGGAACGGATGGGCTACAAGGGCCGGATGACCGGCCACGGCTTCCGCGGCCTTGCTTCAACCATCCTTCACGAGCAGGGATACAACCACGAGCATATTGAACTGCAACTCGCCCACGCGCCACGCAACGCCGTGAGCGCCGCCTACAATCACGCCCTCTACCTGGAGCCCCGCACCAAGATGATGCAGGACTGGGCCGATTTTCTGGAGCGGACGCAGCGCGGAGGTAAGGTGTTGCCCTTCCGTGGAACAGCCGCATAGCCATTCGGTCAACTCGGCCGGCAGAGAATCAGGCCATGCCCTGCAATCCGATCCCAGACGGATGCGAAGGCGGAATCCCATTCCGGGCCTCATCTTGACGACAACGGATTCACTCCAGTACGTTGACCCCTGATTTCCCGGCTGACCTCTATCTGGCGGGCAATCCATTCCTCTACTTCCGTTTCGATCCAGCCGACAGCCCTGGCACCCAATGACACTGGCCTTGGGAACCTTCCTTCAGTGACGCGCAGATAGACGGTACTGCGTGACAGGCCGGTGCGATCCAACACGTTTGGCAATCTCAGAATCTTCTCGGGCATCCTCTTACCTCCGGGTCCGCAAGCTGCCGATCATCTACTACTGCAATGTACATCGCTTATAGTGTGCCATATTCGTCTTCGGCAAACAAATCGGCCATCGGGTAAAATCGCAAGAAGAGAATCGACTACCGCGACGTGCATGGCAGTAGTGGCGTGTCATCATAGTTGAGTGTCGTCTGTGTGATGGGCGTTCAGTGCGCTTTGTGAATGCGGATGCGGACAGAACGCACGTCCTTTTGAAGGCTCAGGAAAAGCGCAGAATGAAAGCCGAGGTCCATTTGTGGCCGTGAAGAAGAAAACCCAGACTGCTATTAAAAAGGCGCAAGAGGCGGCTGACAACAGGCCAGGAATGACGCTCCGGCTTCCGATTGATCTGCGGGAAGCAATCACGGAGGAATCGCGCGTGAAGGGCGATCTTGCGCGGATTGTGCTCTTCGCCCTGAGTCAGGTTGATCGAGAAAAGGTGGAGATACAGCAAACGCGCAAGGCGGGTCTGGAGCTTTCCAACCCACAACTCCTTCATGTTGGTCCAGAAGCCAGGGCGGCGCTAAAAGAATGGGCAGAGTCCGAAGGCGTAAGCATCAACGCGATTGTTGTGAGTGTCCTCGAAGAGTTCTTCAAGCGCCACAAGAAGAGCAAGACGCTCCAGAAAGAACTGAGGCTTGAGCTTCGTGCGCATCGGAGCTTCGGTCCACAATGAGCCTTCATTAAACTCAAGGAATCTTTTCCGAAGAATCTCCCGGAATGCCATCCCGGCTCAGCAAGTATCGGCCTGGCCAGCTCCGCGTCAAGGCTAAACCGCGCAGAACGCGGCGCTCCGCGGCCTTGACCCAGAGCTTCAACCCAGGCCGAATTTCCCACTATCCGGGCATGAGCATGGAAAAGCAAAAGCCAAAACGAAGCCCTTCCGCTTTCATTGTCGAGGTTCGCATCAGCAAACCCAGAAGCCCCCGGTGAAGGCCCACCCGCATACCCGAACCACGAATAAGGACGATTCGGCCCTCGTGCCAATCAGTCGTGGATATTCGTCTTTCTTCGTCTTTAATCACGCGATTCCTGTAGCCGCAGGCTGCGCTTTCTTACGGTCCATGACCGCCTGGAGGTAGGCTGTTTTGCAGTCGTCTTCACCGGGTATCGCAGTAGTGGAACATAAAGCGCAGACGCACAATGGCTGTTTTACTCGTGTATCCCATTTGTTTATAGCGGCTTATAGTGCCGCACACATGTACCTTTAAGAAGGCCATGTGCGGCACATTGCGAAGAGGCTTGCGAGGGCAGAAAAAAGCTCACAAAGGCTCAAAAAGACTCAGGTCGGTTGCATGGTTGAGCGTCGCGCAGATGTGCCGGCCCGGACGCAAAGAAGGTGGGCAGTACCGTGATAATGATCTCAGCGGAGGCGCTTTCATGGACAACAAACGGGTTTTGGAAGTTGCGCTCACCGTGCTGGTGGCAATATTCCTGCTGGTTGCCGCCGAGGGGAAGCATCCCTACGGCTTTTACATGGTGCTGAGGACGGCTGCAACGGTGGGCGGGGTCTATTGGGCGGTGCGGATGTATCAGGCGGGGCCACGGGGCTGGATGTGGGCTTTCCTGGCTGTTGCTCTGCTGCTGAACCCTGTCCTGCCGGTCAGGATGCACCGGGAGCACTGGCAGCCGATTGACATGGTTATCAGCGTGTTGCTGTTTGGATGGGCAGGATACTGGTTCCGGCGCACCCGGCAACCAGCATGAAGTGAACGCCGCTAAGGGGTATCAGAGGTTTGTGCACTGCTCCAGGTCCGGCACAACGGAGGTCTTCTTACCCTGAACATCAGAACCCGTCAAAGAATTTGTGAAGATTTATGTCGAGCGCGTTGGCAATCTTTTCGAGCGCCCTGACACCCATTTCTTTGTGTCCGTTTTCCAACTCTGACAAGTGCTCCCGCGTCAGTTCGGCGTGGTCCGCCAGCATGGCCTGGGTCCACTCGCGCTCTGTTCTCAGGACGCGAATCCGTCTGCCGATCCGCACGCAAATGTCCGTTGCCATGCTTTCAGCATGGCTGTATGCTAAGGCTTACGTGTAAGCTGCGGCTTACATTGAGAGGGGGTTCGTTGAACCTCTATGCGTGATCTGTGGGAGCAATTCGACAGGAAGCCATTCTCTGCACCCACCCAGATCCCCATCATCGTGTCAGTCCTGCCCCTCACTCCGCTCAAGCCGTAGCCTCAAACCGTTTGCCAGAATCCAGTGAGGTAGCTCAAAATGCCGGATCAGGGAAGACGTGCGTTTCGCTTTTGGTGTATTTACGAAAGTTCTCGGAGGACGATGTGAAAGGGAAAAATCAGCAGATTGCCCTAGCTTGCCTGTTCTGCGCAGGTTTTCAATCTCTTGCGCAGACGCCGTCTGGAGCAGCCTCAGCACCGGCATTAACGGTCGATCCATTGGTCATAACTTGGAAACCGAACGGTCCAGGTTGCGACGATAGATACGAAAATGGCTTGGAAGAAAAGGGGCTGTTTACAAACCAAGCATCTCTCATCGTTTTCCTGATTCCTGACTCCGGCAAGCTGGCGGTTTCTGTCTATGTGGGAAATCCAGCGGAGGGAGCAGGACGAATCGACGTGAACCCTGAAAGCATCCACCTATTCAAAGCCACGGACAAAGGCGTGTTGGAATTGAAACGCGCAGAAGCTGCCAAAATGGCAAAGTCGATGGAGCGGCACTCTCGCATCGCTAACGCTCTTGCGGCTGGAGCGTCCTCGTTTGGCGCTGAAACAACGGCCACGGGAACCGCTACCTACAGCGACGGGACCACGGCTGATTACAGCGTCACGATCCCCAATCCTCAAGCTCAAAGCGACGCCATCAACCGGGCGCAAGCAAACATCGGAAGAACACAGAGCCGTGGTGCCTATCTCGTTGGCGAAGAGATTAAGCGAACTACATTGGACCCAGGGCAGCATACGATGGGGCGGCTGTTCTTTCCAGAGCAGAAAGGCGGTGAGAATCTGCTGGTGAGGGCAGAGATTGGAAACGTGCGCTACGAAATCCCCTTCCATCTGCCGGGAAAGCATGAGGTAAAAGTCGCGCCGAGCGCCACACAAAGAGACGATTCCAGACCACCGCAGTCGGCCGCTGCAACCACTGTAGATACTGGCCAACAGACGATGCCAACCGACCCAGTTCAGAAGGTGGCATGGTATCGCAAGGCTGCTGAACAGGGCAACGCCGGAGCGCAATTCAACCTCGGTCTGTCCTACGCCAAAGGGCAAGGAGCCCAGCAGGACTTTGCGGAAGCGGCGGTTTGGTACAACAAGGCCGCGAATCAGGGCTTTGCTGAGGCTCAGGAGCATCTTGGTTCGCTCTATTACCGTGGCCGAGGTGTGCCCCAAGATTACGCTCAGGCTGTTCTGTGGTTTAGGAGAGCTGCTGACCAAGGCGATGCCAGAGCGCAATCCATGCTTGGCGAATTGTATTACTACGGTCGTGGTGTCTCGCAGGATTACGCCCAGGTGGCTGAATGGACTAGGAAAGCTGCCGACCAAGGCTACGCTATCGCCCAGAATAACCTTGGCGATCTATATGAAAATGGCCACGGTGTTCCGCAGGATTATGAACAGGCGGCAGCGTGGTATCGGAAGGCAGCCGACAAAGGAAATGCGGTAGCACAATTCGGCCTTGGCTCACTGTATTACGGGGGCCATGGCGTGCAGCAGGACTATTCAGAAGCGTACTTCTGGCTTAACCTAGCCGCTGCAAGATCCAAGGGGAAAGAACAGGAGAGGGTCACCAAGGCTCGCGATGAAGCGGCGGCGAAGTTGACTCCTGACGACCTATCCACGGCGCAGCAAAGAGCGGCTGCGTGGTTTGCCGCTCATCCTATTCAGCCTTAGAAGGACAAATACTGGTGATGCAGAGAGAGCATTATGGACTCGGATTCATTGAAGGGGAACAGATTGCAATCAGCTTACCGGCGGTTGCGACAATTCGTCGTTTATTGCCGCATGAACATTCGTGCAATTGCCAAGGCAGCCGCTTTGGGCGTGGTCATTTTGGAGTTGGGCGGCATTTGGCATGAAATTCACCAGATGCGAAGTGAACAAGTGAAGAACGCAATGTATGCGTTGCCGGAGGAACACCGCAACGTACTTCGAGGAGCTGCGGCCAAGAGACTGGAGAGTTCTTCTTTCGTGAATGGCGAGGTCGCCATAGACGGCCCAGTCGAGTTGGATGAACCTGTGACGGTTGAAATTGACCGATAGGGATGCACGTCGGTCCCAACTCCCGTAGCGATTTGTTCGATGTAGCTGAGGAGCGAGATGAGCATTGACGAAGATGAGCCCGTGGAAATCCCTGATACACCTGCAACTTGGAAGGCTGCTGTTGTGCTGGCAGCCGCGCCGATGGATTCGACCTCGGAGCAACTTGATGCGCTAATCCGCAGGACTGCAACCGTCACGAGTTCTGTTCGCAAGGCGATGGTAGGGCAAGAGATTCAGCGCCGAGCCAACCGGCAGGAAGACTACGCGCAAGCCGCCATGATTGGCGAACCGGCCGCGCCGGGTCAGAGCCGGGAAGAATTGCAACGCTTGGCAGATGCCCCGGGCCGCGGTGAGCATCCGTATGTCCACCTACCCGCTGCATCCACGTTCAAGCCGACTGGCGTCGAGGATTTGGCGCGAACCCAAGTCAAGGGCGCAGGACCATTCAGCGGAACCTACTACCACGCCAAGGAGATGAGCCCGGCAGACATTCGCAAGGCGGCGCGGGACAAGCAGAACCCCCAAGGCGCACTTGATGCGCTGGCGGCCAAATGGAAGGGCGAAGCGCCGGCAGCGGAGGAGAAGCCAGTCGAACTGAAGACGGAAGAGGTTGAGCACCAAGACGAGATACCAGCCGAACTAGCCTTGCACAGCGGCAGCATTCTAAGGAAGAATGCCCCTCTACTTGTAACAGTGCTCGTCATAGTCACTGGGATCGCAGCGTGGTTTTATCATTCGCACGAGGTCAAGCGCCGTGCGGCGGAAGCCGTCGAAGCCGCAGCGGCGGCCAGGGAACAACAGGCAAGGTCGATTGTGGCGAGAGTTGGGAACTCTTGGAATGCTGACGACAATTGGGAAGATACCTTCTCTTCCAAGGGCGCTTACGTTACTCCGTACACGATCGAGCTTGAAAACGCACTCATAAAGGGTCGGCCTATCCTTGCTTTTGGACTTGTGGAAGACGTGCGCAAATCTGGAGAGCAGGACAACTCCTTCGTACTGATCCAAGACGTTGGCAGAACAATGAAATGGGATCTACGTTTCTCCCTCTTGTCGGCCCCTGCCATAACAAAGGCTATCTTGAACAATGAGGATCGGCAGTCCAATACGTTCGTAATTGCGGCCACAATCGCAAGCGTAGAGAAAGTCTCTATGCCTCCTGACGAGAAAGACAACGACCAGGACTACTTTCTTGCGCACGGGATTCTGCAAGAGGCGCAGCCAATTGGCCCGTTCGCTGACCCGCCGCATCAATGAGGCACCAAGGCCACGGAATGCTGTCGATCACTGATCCCTTCAAAAAGAGGCGTTGCCAAAGTAGATTGCGGTTCGGTGGCGAGCAGGAGTTGATCCGTGGATAACGACGATATTCCTTTTGACGATCAGCCAACGCATTCCGAGTCGCTCGAATCGCTAAAGGCTCTGGACGAACTCTTCCTGATAGCGGGACAGTTCACGACGCGGGCGGCGTATGCAGACCTGCTCCACTTCATCGCCCGGTTCAGGATGTACTCCCCATTCAATGCGATGCTGGTTCACACCCAGATGCCCGGAGCGCGGTTTGTTGCCACACCCAAACGCTGGTTGGAGCGTTACAAGCGCACAATTCATCCCTGCGCGAGGCCCATCACAATCCTGCAACCCAAGGGTCCGGTTCTCTTCGTCTTCGATGTCAGCGATACCAGCACATTGTCCGGTGCCCCGGAACTTCCGGAGTCCATCATCAATCCATTCGCAATTCATCTCGGAAATGAGAACGGCGAACTCGACAAAACGATTGAGAATGCGAAGCGGGATGGCGTTCGAATCCACCAGCGCGAATTCGGCTCTCAGCACGCCGGTCAAATCCAGCCAGCGAATACCAAGGACGTGTTCCGTTTGCCGGAACCCCCATCCTTCAAAGAGAAGCGCGAAACCGTTCCAGTGCGCTTTGAGTTGTTGCTCAATTCCCACCAATCCCGCGAGGAGCAATACGCAACCCTTGCCCATGAGCTTGGCCACCTTTATTGCGGCCATCTCGGCAGTCCAAATCAAAAACACTGGCCTGATCGGCGCAAGTTGGATCGGCAAGTGGAGGAGTGTGAGGCGGAATCCATCTCGTACCTTGTGTGTACCCGGCTGGGAATCGAGACCCCCTCTGCGGAATATCTTGCTGACTACCTTGGTGAGGGCGGCCAGATGCCCTCAATCAGCCTGGAAACAGTCATCAAGATGGCTGGTTTGATTCAGCGGATGGGGCAGTCCCGGCTGCCATTACGGAAAAGCTCCCCGGAAGAGTGAAAGAGCATCCTGACATTTCAACGACTTCTCGGCTTATCCCCGCTCCGCACTGTCCGGCAAGTGTTTCCCAGCATTTCGACGGGGCTTGAGCGCACTCGCTGGGAGTAGGCCAGCCCCCACAGCCGCGCGCAGCCGCGGATAACGTGTGCTCCGCCGATCCCCCGCAAACACGGATGTCAGCAACAGAATCTCCGAGGGGGATTCTTTTTGTGCCGGAATGTGCGCAGTTGGCGCTGAAATGGCGGCGGCGTCCAAAGTCTTGAAACGGTCTATGCCCACAAACTCTTGTTGAGCGAGCGAAGTGATTCCGGCATTTTGGAGCATGGCTGCGATGAGCGAAAAGTTCCGACGAAGCTGGACGATTGTGTGAGGGATATAGCCGATTGCGCCGGTGACCGAGTAAAACTTTGTCCGCCCATTGATGGTGTGTGCAGGATTGAGGAACTCGCGGCCGGCGCGGGCTGCGCGCGCACGAGCCTCTTCGCTTCCCCACCGGGCTGCGAGTACACACAGGGCTGTGAACAGAGTCCTGCGGGAGATCTGTAGGTCTTCTGAAATCTTATCCAGGTGGAGGGTCACAGGCGCGCTGAGAAGGGCACCAGATGCGTCCTGCGAGGGCGGATGGTAGATTTCAAGATAGGTCAGGACCAGCGCGCCCGTCACTGATCGAAGCTCTCTCTTCAGGTTCGGATAGAACGGCAAGGGCTGCAAACCGGACGGCAATGCAGGGTAATCGCGCGGATACTTGGGAGTGTGTCGCTCCCCCTCCATAGGCTTACCGTATTGACTCGCCATAGATTACACTCCCCCCGATGAATCAGCACTATCGGTGCAACAAGCAAGCCAGGGATCAGGATCACCATTAGTGCGAATCCGTTGCTAGCTCTATGGCCATCCCTTCCCGATATTGAGAGTACCTCAACGGATTCAGATTGCTCTTGGAAGCTCTTCGCGGCGCACCAGCAAAAATTTCTTCAAAAAATATCCAGATTTTTTGTGCTCGAATCGTGGCTTCGTGTATACGGCACCCGTTCCAGAAAAGGCGGCGTCACGGCGACATTGACTTTTTTAAGGCCGGTTTTGGAATCTCGCTTGCGGGAAGAAGCATCTGATCCAGCATTGACAACCTCCATCCAGATTGATCCTTCAAACGATTCGAACGACAAATGAGTGCATCTGGCTGATATGGACGGTCAATGCTCTTTAGGAATCTTCTTCTTTATTAGGAATGTACTTAGGAATGGACGTTACCGCAACAACTTTCTATTTCTGAATGAGTTGCAGGCAGTCCGCAAGCAATAAATGTGCCTGTCCTGCGCAATATCTGTACATGGGGAGCGCAAATTCTGCGCGTGGGGATGCACAATATTTGTGCATGGTGCAGCACACTACTTGCCGATTTCACTCCAAGACAATGACTGGCGGCACAGCTCGCCGCTTGGTGCAAAGGCATTGGATTGGGGGCCATTGAAGCCGAAGGTGAAATCGGTTCCAGTGTCTTGTGTTCGTGGAGGTTCCGTAGACCTGGCCGGAGCTTGGGAACTTGCAACGGCGGGTGCTCCCTTCCGCTGATAAACAGGCTTCTCCGTTGGTTTGAGAGGCCAAGGCTTTCCAGTTTCCGGGTTGAATAGATGGAAGATGAAGCCATCCGACCCATAGGCGTCTGCGGACAATAGGCCGGCCTGCGACAATTCGCGTCTTGCTTTGGCGTAGGAATTTCGTGATCCTCCCACAAGTTTTTGCAGTTGAGTAACTGTCCGTTTTAGTTCTCTCGTACTGTAACGCTCGGATTCATGCCAGAGGGCAATGTATAGTTTCACGGCAACTGGGCTGAGTCGTTCGATCATGCCATCTCGCACTACCGCTTGCGGGATTCCAAAAAAACGTTCGCACATTACGGTCATGGTGTGCCGCCCATGTACCAGCGCCAGTCACTGGCTGCGACGGCGCACACTTCTGGCGGAAGCACCGGAGCTATAGAGGCGATCATCAGTGCGACCCCGGCGCTAGCAGCCGCCCTCCCTGAGTCCTGCGGCTCAGTTCAATCTGGCCTGCAAGCCATGCCTCCACTTCGGCATCGACCCAGCCAACTGCGCGAGCACCCAGGGAAATGGGTTTCGGGAACCTGCCTTCCGCCACGCGGAGGTAGATCGTTGAACGAGAGAGTCCGGTTCGTGTCTTCACTGCCGGAAGTCTGAGAATCATGTTGGCCATGTTGGGAACTCCTTCTGATTGCTGCTTGCAGCTTAGAATCGGAATGCAGGAGTTCAATGGACAAAACCCTGACCGTACTTTTGTCCGGTTTGGGAGGAGGTCAATTCCCCATGGTTGTCGATCTCGTTGGCCCTACAGCCCAGGCTTTCCGGCACATTGCCGCCACCAATCCGCTGCGGAAGCTCAGTGGGCCGGATCAGAAAATCCTATACTCAATGCTCAAGGTCTATGCTGCGGTGACCACCCAGAACGGGAAGAGACGATCAAAGGATGGACTATTGGAAAAAGAGGCTAAGCTTGTGGCCGATGCGGCGAAGCTTGGCTCGAAGTTGGAATCGGAGGTATTCCACGGGCCGGATTCCGATGTACTGCTCCCATACATCTCCAGTTTCAGCGATCTCCCACGGCAGCTCACCGAGTTCTCGAAGGTGGTTGGCGGGATGCTGGACTTGTTTGGGAAGCGCGGCCATAAGGAAGGAAATCTCTACGGTTTCTTTTTGATTGTCGCGTCGGAATTCGTTCGGCTGAAAACCGGCCAGCACTATGATGAGCATCTCGCAGAGCTGTATCAAGCCGTCTCGGAGCGTTCGCTTACAGAGGATCTGTCCGGCGACGCAATCCGAAAGAGGAGAGAGTACCTCAAGAAGAACTATCCAGACCTCTACTCATGGATGCTGGAACGAGCGAGAACAGCAGACGAGAGCACGGCCCCTCGCGACCCGTCATGGACAGAAGTTGCGAACCGGTAACCGGATTTCCTCTACCTGCGCCGGGAGATTTCGTACCCCTGGAGCACACCGTCGCGCTGGAGGGGATTCGGGCCTGATCTGGGACAAAAAGCACCAAGCCCTGCTTGATAGGGGGTATATTTGGGGGTACGTATGACTGGCAATGTATTATTCCTTTGAAAATAAACATCTTGCAGTTAGTTACTAATCCAGTCGTGCCTACCATATTTAGATTAGAATCAATGATCTACTCGGATGGCATCTTCTTTCTCTCCCGTTTTTTGTGCTGAAGTCAACTCCTTCCACAATAGGCCCTGTATGACCAACTCTTGCGCCTCTCGTGCTTCCACTGCCCTATAGCTGCTTTCTAAAAGACCTCCTGGGTAGCACTTTGGCCATTGCTACTTCCGCGACTGTTTCCCGACTGGCCAAGTACTCCGCCGAGGACGAACGCAGCCCCCCGGTAGCGCAGGGCGAGGGCGCAGGCGAATCGTCACCCTCTAAGTAGGCAGATCTTTTCAACAGGGGCCGGCTTGTAATTACCACATCCAGGGGTTTATTTCTTTTGACCTCAGCAGTCGTTTGCGTGTATAAATTCGAAATACTAGTTCGAATTCGATCTATCATTACGAACTGAAGCGTCGACGCATGACTCGGAAGACGACAGATAAACAGCCAAACCTTTACCATGCTCACCGCGAGCGACAACACCGTCGGATCCTCGATGGTGCCAGAAAACTGTTTGATGAGCGCGGAATCGATCGGGTCACCATGGCCGAGATCACCTCGGCCAGCGGCGTCCAGCCTTCGACGATTTATCAGTATTTCGCCAACAAGGACGACATCGTCTGGGCGCTCCTGAGCGAGTCGATGCAAGAGGCCAGTCGCCGCGCGAAGCTGAGGGTGGATGCTGCACCCAGCGCTCTCGCCCGGCTAACCGCCCTGTTGGACTTCATGGCCGATGAACTGGCGACCAACCAGTTGGAGGTCCGGTTCATGGCGCAATTTGACGCGATCTATGCGCACGACTGGCCGGCCGAACGGCTCATAACCCTGGAATCGCAAATCAACCCAGAAGGGTTTCTGGTTTTCACCAATTTGATCCGCGAAGGCATCGCAGAAGGCTCACTCCGTCCCGATCTTGACCCCGACCTGACGATGCACGCCGTTATCAACGCTGTGATCGGAGCCCAGCGCCGCCTCGCTTCCCTGGGGAAAAAGGTCGAGGCGGAATACGGAAAACCCATCGATCGCTTGTTCCGCGAGACCATCCGCGTGCTCCTGCTGGGCTTGCGAGTTCCGGAAGCTCCGGCCCGCCCACATCCCCAAAAACAGAAAACTCCCAAAAGTCCATCCAGAAAGAGGTCCTCATGAAGCTTCAGTCTCGATCCCTGATCGTTCTCGCGGCCGCGCTGGCGTGCTTTGTGCCCGCCTCGATGCGCGCCGCCAACACCAACTTACCCAGGCAACAGCTCGCGGCCGATGCCGGATGGAAGTTCTTCCTCGGCGATCCGAGCGGAGCGGAGACCCCTTCGTTTTCCGATGTGTCCTGGCGCGCAGTCGTTCTACCCCACGACTGGAGCATCGAGAACAAGCCCGACAAGGATAGCGCGAGCGGCGCTGGCGGAGGGTTCTTCCCCGGTGGTATCGGTTGGTATCGCAAGACATTCCACGCCCCTGCCAATTGGAAAGGGAAGCGCGTGAGCGTTGAATTCGATGGGGTCTACCGCGATGCCACCGTGTATCTAAACGGGCACAAGTTGGGAGCGCACCCTTACGGTTATACGGCGTTCACCTTCGACCTCACCCCGGAACTTGATTTTTCAGGCGCAAATGTGCTCGCTGTGCGCGTGGATAACTCGGCCCTGCCGAACAGCCGTTGGTACAGCGGCTCAGGCATCTACAGGCATGTTCGCGTCGTGGTCACGAATACCACGCACGTGGCGCATTGGGGAGTCTTTGTTACCGCTCCGGAAGCAAACAGCACCTTGGCCAAGGTCTCAATCCGCACAAGGGTGGCAAATGAGTCCTCCGATACTGCGGGGGTGACGATCGAGACCGCGCTACTCGACAATACCGGGCGCAAAATTGGCAGCTCGCAATCCAAGTTGAGCGTTGCGCCGGGCCAGGAAGACGACGCAGCGCAAGGGATCACCGTTTCGCATCCCGCGCTCTGGTCGCCGGAGTCGCCCACAATGTACCGCGCCGTCTCCACGGTTCGCAAAGACGGAAAGATTATTGACCAGGTAGTCACGCCGTTCGGCATTCGCTCGCTTGCGTGGTCGGCAGAGAAAGGGCTGCTGCTCAACGGCAAGCCCGTCAAACTGACCGGTGGCAGCGTTCATCACGATAACGGGCCTCTCGGCGCTGCCGCCTTTGATCGCGCGGAAGAGCGCAGGGTAGAACTGCTGAAAGCCGCGGGCATGAATGCGGTGCGCACGGCGCACAATCCGCCGTCGTCTGCGTTTTTGGACGCATGCGACCGCCTCGGCCTGCTGGTTCTCGATGAGCCGTTCGACGTGTGGAAGGCCCACAAGGTGAAGTTCGATTACGGCAGCGACTTTGATGAGTGGTGGAAGCAGGATGTTTCGTCGATGGTGCTGAGAGACCGCAATCATCCATCGATTGTGATCTGGGGAATAGGAAATGAGATTCCCGAGCTCGAAGTGGATCGTGGCGCCGCGCTCGGCAAGCAGATTGCTGACCAGGTGCGTGCGCTCGACAGCACGCGCCCGCTCACTCTCGCGTTTCCAGGCTCAACGACCAAGCCCAACGCGCAGGCGGTGTTCTCGCAACTCGACATCACCGGCTACAACTACAACATCCTTCCCACCTATCAGAAGGACCACGAGCAGTTACCCGCGCGCATGATGCTCACAACCGAGTCGTGGCCGGCGAAGGCCTTTCCGCTGTGGCAGGTCTCGCACGACAATCCGTATATTCTCGGCGACCTTACCTGGACCGCGATGGACTACCTTGGCGAATCCGGCATTGGCGCCTGGCAATACGGCACTCCGCAGCAGGCAAAGATGGCCGAGGGGATGTCGGGTATGATGTCGGACACCGCCATGGTCGACCAGCTCTTCGCTGGAATGGCTGACGGGAAGGACGTCATGGCCGACTTGGCCAAAAACAACTCCGATCCCAACGCCAAGGCAATGATGGAAGTCTTCTTTCATCCCTACCCGTGGCACGCGGCTGTCTGCGGCGATCTCGATCTCACCGGCTTCCGCAAGCCGCAGTCTTACTATCGCGACATCATCTGGAACGGCGGCGACCGAGTTTATGCCACCGTGCGGTTGCCCGACCCTGAAGGCAAAAAGATCATCGCGATCATGTGGGCTACTTATCCCACCCTTCCCAGTTGGAGTTGGCCAGGACAGGAAGGTAAAGGACTCGAAGTGGAGGTCTACTCTGGAGCGGAAAAGGTGCGGCTCTTCCTGAATGACAAGCTCATTGGTGAAAAACCCACTGGCCGCGAGCAGGAGTTCAAGGCGGTGTTCTCCGTGCCCTATGCACCAGGCACGCTGAAGGCAGTGGGCCTGCGCGGTGATCGCGTGGTTGCGGTGAGCGTGCTTACAACGGCGGCAGAAGCGGCCAGGCTACGCGTCACGGCGGATCGAACAGTGCTCCAGGCGGACGGCGAGGACCTTTCGTTCGTCACCGTCGAGGCCGTGGATGCGCACGGCCAGCCCGATCAGCACGCGAGTCAGGAGGTCCAGTTCGAGATCAGCGGTCCTGGTGTGATTGCTGCCGTGGGCAACGGAGACGGGCAGGATCCTGATTCCTATTCCAGCGATCGACGCAAGCTCTACCAGGGGCGCGCGCAAGTCGTGATTCGCGCGTCGCGACAGGCTGGCCCCATCAACCTGACCGTCAAAAGCTCCGCCCTCAGCAGTGGCTCGTTGACAATCGACGCCAACGCCGCGCAGCCGAACGCTGAATTGCAGTAGCGAAGCCGGTCTCAAGCGCGCCCATGAGGATAACCGTGGGCGCGCTTCGACGGCAGATTATCACCGGAGGCATGGCGGCTGGCACATCGCGCCCGCAACTCACGGCAATTGTTCACGGCATCTGCTGCTCGCATTCGAAGCTGAGTAGAATGAGCGAGGAGTTTTCGCGGCGATGAAGAAGCAATGGACAGCAGCAGCCAGCCTGATGTTCCTGATGTTCGCGATCCCGATCAGGACGGCTCAAGGACAGGCGCAGAGTCCGCCGGCAGGCATCGTACTCACCGGTGATGTCACAGGCGCACAGAACAAGACGCATTTTGAGATTCCCTTCAATGTGCCCGCCGGGACGCATCGCATCAGTGTCGACTTCCACTACACGGGCGCGGAGCAGCATGCAACGCTCGATCTGGGCATCGCCGATCCGGAACGCTTTCGCGGAGAGAGCGGCGGCAACAAGAGCCACTTCACCATCGGCGAGAACGACGCCACCCCCTCGTATTTGCCCGGTGCAATTCCCGCGGGCACTTGGCATCTGCTGATCGCGGTGCCGAATATGCGCGCGCACGTTGTCTCCCATTACCGGGCCGAGATTCGCTTCAACGACCGCGCCGAGGATGCGAGCTTCGCGGAGCAACCGCTAGCGAAGGGCACGCGTTGGTATCGCGGCGATCTGCATATGCACAGCGGGCACAGCGACGGGCGCTGCCCCAGCCAGAGCGGTGCGATGGTCGCGTGTCCGGTCTTTGTGAACGCGCAGACGGCGGCTGCACGCGGACTCGACTTTATCGCCATCGCCGACCACAACGCCGATTCTCAATATGACGCGGAGCGCGAGTTGCAGCCCTACTTCGACCGCGTGCTGCTGATACCGGCTCGTGAGATCACCACCTTCCACGGGCACTTCAACATCTTTGGCGTGACCCAGTTTGTAGATTGGCGCGTGACCCAGGGCGGCCTCGACTTGAACAGCGTGCTGCGCGACGTGGCGGCAAAGGGCGGCATTGCATCCGTCAATCACGCGCTGTCGCCGGATGGCGAGATCTGCATGGGATGCAAGTGGGATCCACCGCCGGACGAGGACATAAGCCTCTTTACTGCTGTCGAGGTCATCAACGGCGGCCCGTTCATGCTATCCAGCGCAAAGTTCTGGGATGCGCAACTGCGCGAGGGCCATCGGCTGGCCGCGGTCGGCGGCAGCGACAGCCACAACGCGATGAACCCGCCGGGGCCGAAGGGGTCTATTGGATGGCCGACAACGGTTGTTGAGGCGGACGAACTCTCCGTTTCCGCCATTCTCGGCGGCATTCGCAGGGGGCGCACGTTTGTTGACCTGACTGCTTCGCACGACAAGGTGGTGGATTTCGAGGCCGAGTCCGGCGGGGTCCAAGCGCGCATGGGAGAAACGCTCCATGCCGCCGCTGGAGCGGAGATTCGCGTGCGGATTCATACCGTTGGATGCGCGGGTTCGCTGGTTCACCTGCTGCTGGATGGCGAGGAGGTTGCCGCTGCGCCGCCGATGACTGTAGACAGCGCGGGCGCTCCGGTGGAGGCCAAGGTCACTGTTGGCGCGGGCCGCCATTGGCTGCGCGTCGAGGTGCGCGACGCCAAGGGCGGCTTGCTGTTGATGAGCAGCCCAATCTATGTGAATTTTGCCGACTGATTAGGTGGATTGGATTGGGCCCAAAGCCTCCTTAAATGCAAGGGGAAAAGGCCCAGCTCTAAAGGCTATTCATTAGGCCGTGGTATTCATGTTCCTGAAGACACCTGCCCCCGATAATCCACAGCGCGGCTGAAAACAGACTACGTTCGCCGAGTGAATGACACTGTAGCGCTAACCGAACGCGGCGGATTCTTCAGAAGAAGAATCCGCCGCGCTCGGTTGTATGCCTCGCTATAACTCCAGGACCCAGCTAGAAAACGATCTTTGCCGCCACTTGTAATTCGCGGGCGGGAAGGGTCGAGGTGATGACGCCGAATGTGGTGCTGCCGGCACCGTTGTAGAGGGTGTTGGGCTCGCCGAAGTTGGTCTTGTTGGTGATGTTGAAGGCTTCGGCGCGGAACTGCACGTGGGCTTTCTCGGTGAAGGGAAAGTCCTTGGTGAGGCCGGTGTCGAGTTGCCAGAAGGCGTAGCCGCGGACCGCGTTGCGGGGCGAATTGCCAAAGGGCGCATAGGGTTGCGGCGTGGCAAAATTGGCGGTGTTGAAATAGCCCTTGTAGGTCTTGTTTGAAGCAATAGCCGGGCCGGTCTGGTTGGGGCGGTAGTTGTTGCGGCCGCTGATGGTGATGAGCGGAGAGACCTGCGTGTCGCCGTCAGGGCTATAGGCAAAAGTGAGCGGGTCGCCGCTGCGGGCCTGGAAGATGTCTGTCATTTGCCAGCCGCCCAGGATTGCGTTCCCAACCTTATTGAGGTTTGGCAGGAACTTTTGACCCTTGCCGACGGGCAGCGTCCAGACCACGGAAGTGACGTTGATGAGCGGGCGGTTGTTGGCGGAGATGCCGCGGTCCGCCTTCACGTTGTAGATGTTCTGCACGGAGGGAATGAAGTTGCCGCAGTTGTCGCAGCCGCCGCTGCCGTCCTGCGCCTGGGCTGCGATATCGATGGATTTGGACCAGGTGAAGGAGTCAAGCAGGTAGAGTCCGGAGCTGAAGCGTTTTTCCACCTTGGCTTGCAAGCCCTGGTAGTTGGAGCTGCCCTGAGGCAACGTGCCAAGGACCGAAGTGAAGTTGGGCATGGGGACACGGCTCTGGAAGTTTGTGATGCATGCGCCGGAGACGTTTTCCGTGGCAATGGTGCATGTGGCCGGTTGCGGCGAGGCCTGGTTGATGTCGTTGATGATGACCTCGTTGAGGCCCCTGTTGCCCACGTAGGCCAGGTCGACCAGCAGGCTGTGACCCAAGTCGCGCTGCACTGAGAAGAACCAGCTCTGTACCTGCGTGTCAGGCGAGTTGGGCGGCATGTACTGGAGCGCCACCTCGAGCGGGTTGTAGCTGGTGGGGCTGACCATATTGGCCGGGAAGCTCGCCTCGGTGTTGAGATAGGTGGGCAGGCTGGGGTAAGCCAGGCGCACGGCGCTGATGCCGAAGGGCGCGTTCTGGGTAAGGTAGCTCGAACCGGTGCGGTTCCAGTGCGAATAGCTGATGCCGAAGCCGCCGCGCAGCACGGTGTTGCCGGAGAGACTATAGGCCGCGCCCAAACGGGGACCGAAGTCCTTCTTGTTGGGATTGATCGTATAGCGATTGCTGGAGCTCGCCAGCACCAGGGCCTGGGTGGTGGGATTGAAGTTGGAGAGCTGGTTATTGGCTTCGTAGAGGGGAGTGGCGTACTCGTAGCGCAGGCCCAGGTTCACCGTCAGGCGGTGGCTCACCTTCCAGTCGTCCTGCAGATAGCCGCCCCAGCTCCAGTCGCGGATGTTTGCGATAGGAGAGTTGGAGAGCCCGATTTCCGCTCGGTATCCCAGCAGGAAGTCGGCATAGTCGTACATCTTGTTGGTCTGCGCGGTATGTCCGCCGTAGAGGGAGGGGCTGACGCCATAATAGAGGCCGTTGTAATAGCCGTAGCCGCTCATCTGCGCGCCGTAGACGTCGCCGCCCATCACAGGATGCAAGTCCTGCTGCGCGACGTGGAGCAAGGTGTACTCCAACCCCGCCTTGAGAGTGTGGCCGGGCAGCAGCCGGGTGTAACTCACCTTGGGATTCCAGACGGTAGGGTTCTGGTACTGGGGGCTGGTCCAAAGGCGGCCCAGGTTGGTCATACCGCCACTTTCGAAGTACTCGTAGGTGATGCCGCCGGTGTACTGCGGGTCGGTGGGCAGGCCGGTGATGCCGAACTGCTGCAACATGCTGGGGCCGCCGGCCAGCGGGGGGGTCTTGCCCGCCCTCATGCGTGAGAAGCCGAAGCGGACCTCCAGCAAGGATTTCGGATTGATGGTCCACGTTGCGCCGCCCACGATCTGAATCACCGGGGCATAGACGTGGCCGTCGCCGCCCTCGCCGGCCGGGCCGGCAATGGTTCCGGGGTCAAAGGCGTCGAACCGGGCTTGTGAGTAGCGGGAAAAAAGACGCAGGCCCTTGCGCAGGTCGTAGTCCACCTTTATATCGCCCTTGTCGCGGTTGAAGCTGTTTGGATGCAGGACGACGTAGTTGTTGGTCTGGTTGCTGTTTGTTGTGGCCGGCAGCAGCGCAAGCACCGCCTTGGCATAGGGTATGACCGCGGAGATGGGAACCCCGGGCGCTGCCGCATAAGGCGGGTTCAGGTACTGTGTGCCGCCATAATAGGCCTGCAGGGCAGGGCCGCCCGCGCCGAGGCCGATGCCAAACAACTGTTGCGAAGTACACGGGTTCACATTCGCGGCCACTGTTTGCGGACCGCCGTTCGGGCCGACGTAGGGGCAGGGGTTGGAGACCGGCAGGTAGCCGGACCCTACGCCTGGGTTGTCAATCAGGTAGTTCGTCGTGGGCAAGCCGGCGCCTCCGGCCGGGTTGCCGCGCTGAGCCGTCGTGGGTAGTGTAGCCGTGTCCGTAAAGGAACTGGTCCGGCGGGAACCCTCGTAGTCGAGGAAGAAAAAGAGCTTGTCTCTCTTCAGCGGGCCGCCCAGGGTGCCGCCGAATTGGTTTTGGTGCAGCGCCGGCTTGCCGCCGTAATCCGGCTTGAAAAAGCCAGCGGCATCCAGCTTCGTGTTGCGCAGGAACTCCCATGCCCGGCCGTGAAACCGGTTAGTGCCGTATTGCGTGACTACATTGATGGCGGCGCCCCCGGAGCGGCCGTACTCCGCGCTCATGTTGTTGGTCACCACCTGAAACTCGGCCACTGCGTCCGGCGACAACTGCACCACCTGGTTGGAGAATCCCTGGTTTGAGGTGCCGTATTGGTTGTTGTCCAACCCGTCCAGCAGGTAGTTGTTAAACACGCTGCGCAGGCCATTCACATTGAACGATCCTTCCCGTTGCGTGTAGCCCGTGCCTAGCTGGTTGGGGCTGGGAACCACACCCGCGGTCAGCGCGACCAACTGCGAATATTGACGCCCGTTCAGCGGCAGCTCGGCAATCTCGCGCTCATTCACCACCTGCCCTCGTTCGCTGGATTCGGTCTCGAGCTGCGTGGCCTCAGCCGTCGCAGTCACGGAGGCTGCCGCCGTAGCCACCCGCAATGCCACATCCACACGCTGGCGAGCGCCCACTGTCAGTTGGAGTTTGGCCGCGGCCGGTTGAAAGCCCTGCGCCGTCACTTTCAGTTCATAAGGACCGATCGACACGTCCACAAACCGGTACTCTCCCCGGTCGTCGGTGTTCACCGTGGCAAGTGCCCCGGTGGCAGTGTTGTGCAAGGCTACCTGGCAGTTCGGTATCACCGCTCCACTCGGGTCGGTCACCGTCCCAAGCAGTGTTGCTGTATCGAACTGCGCCCTGGCGCTGACTGCCAGTACCACCAGAAGTACAAACACTGAAATGCGGCGCATAGCGTCTCCTCTCGGAACTCTATTCAGAACTTCTCCACAGGGGTTTCCAGCCGGACGGGACCTTACAGTCCCCCAAGCGAGAACAGAAACTGCACGTCCGCCCTTGCGCCGGCACTCGATATGAGGATAATTAGCTTCTGCCAGCAGGATACTCGGAACAGGCCAACAGTCAATAAATTCTGAAGCAAAATATTTGTTGGGACCCGTGGTTTTATAAACTTCACTCCCAAAACTCTGAAGGCCCGGACTGAAAAGTCCGGGCCTTCTATGCTTCAATGCAGGCGCAGCGAGCGCCCTCATTGCAGCCTTAGCGCACGGTAAGAGACACCGTTGCGGTATGGGTAATGCCTCCGCCCACTGCCGTGACTGTAATCGACCTGCTTCCGGTTGTAGCCGAGGAGGCCACAGTGACCGTCATCCTCGAAGTTCCGCCGCCGGGCGCAGCAATCGAGCCAGGGCTGAAGGATACCGTCACCCCACTGCCCTGCCCGGACGCCGACAAGGCAATTGCCGAGTTGAAGCTGCCGGAGATGGCGGTTGTGATGGTAGAGGTGCCGGACCGTCCGCGCCTCACCGACAACGAGGTTGGCGATGCCGAGAGGGTGAAGCTGGCCGGCCCCGTCACTGTCAGCGAAACCGTAGCGGTCTTGGTAACCCCTCCACCGGTGCCGGTGACGGTAATCGCATAGGTGCCCGCAGCCACTGTTGAGGCCACCGCCAGGGTCATGGTGGACGAACCCGATCCCGGCGACGCTATCGAGGCCGGACTGAAGCTAACCGTCACGCCTGTGGGCTGGCCGCTCGCAGACAGAGCAACCGCCGACCCAAAACCATTCAGAGCGCTGGTCGTAATGGTGGTGGTTCCGTTGTTGCCCGGAAGCACTGAAACCGACGAGGGCGAGGCGGAGATCGTGAAGGTCGGAGAGGTGGCCGACGAAGTCAGCGCGTTAATCAGGCCGACCCCGTTGGGGCTGCCCCATCCGGTCACAAGATCGTAACCCGTCGTCGCTGCATAGCTGCCCGAGGTGCCACTGGTGACGTCGTGGAAATCCGCGGCATAGCTGCCGCTCACGTTCTGCGTGTAGATTGTCGGGTTAATGAAGCCGATCCCCGGGCTTCCCTGCGAGGCCAGTTGCTGGTTCACGAGCGCGATATAACCTGCCCACATGGGAGCGGCAAAGCTGGTTCCGCCATAGGAGTTTGCGGTACAAGTGGTCTGATCCGCACAAACGTAAAACGTGAAATTGGCGTTTGCCGATACGTCCGGGCCATTGCGAAGGGTCGTCGAACCCTTGTTGCTGGTGTTGATCACGCCCGACAGTTGCTGCCAAGAGGGAATGGCAATCGCGTCAGGAGAGATGCCGCCGCCGCTGTTTACCCAGGCCGTCTCCGACGACCACGGCCCGCCCGCGCCGGAGGTAATCAGATCTGTGCCGCCCACTGAAACCACATAGGCGTCGTCCGCGGGCCAGGCTTCATTCCTGGTTGACCAGGTGGAGGCGTCGCCCGACGCCGCAAAGAATGTCTGCCCTTGAGCCGCCATCTTTTTGAAGTAGGGGTCCAGCGTCGCCGGATCCGCCGGCGTCCAGCCCCACGAGCAGCCAATGGTCAGGGGCAGCGGGCTATGTGTTGTCATTGCGCTGATAATGGCCGTGTCTGTGGACCCGACATACACCACCAGGCTCGACAGCCCCGGAGCCATGCCCAGCGCCTGGGTTATGTCCAGCGTTTGCTCGGTGTCGTCGCAGTTGCCGCCGGCCCTGGAATACACGCAGGCCGTGCTGGTGCCGTCCGTTGACAGCAAGGTGATCGGCACACTGTTGGTCTGTCCGACGTTGTTGTAATAAGTGGTAACGTCCGCCAGATCGGTGCCGTAATACTCCAGCAGCCCCAGGCTCTGGCCCGCGCCCGTCAGAGACGTACCTCCGGAGTAAGCCGCACGCATGTCGCTGCCCAGGAACGATGCCGAGGGCCCGGAGCCCGTTGTGGCGTGGGAAACAACAGCATTGGCGTTGATGCCATGAGCCTGCGCGTAGTCGCTCTTCTTCACCAGCATGGGGTGCGGAATCGAGTAGTTATCCAATCCAGACACGTGCCAAAGCGGCTTTGCCAGGTTGGTGATTGGTTCGCGGTCAGGCGCGTAAAAAACACGGTTCTCGGTGGGATGCTGGTAGGTGCGCATATTTACGTGGAAGGCCGACTCCACTGCTGCAACCGGCCCCTTCACCTGCACTTCCATGCCATCGCGCGTGCCGCCCGTTACCGTGAGGCCGTTCGCCTTTGCAAAGCGCACCACAGCGTCGTAATCCGCCCGGCTGGGACCGAATCGCGCGGTGAACTCCTGTACGGTGAGGAAGTGGCGATAAGAGGCGCTCGCCGGGTTGTAAAGTTCGCTCAGGAATGCGTCCAGGCCGGGCTCATCGCGCAGCGGAAGAACCAAATCGAGCTGCATGATCCGGTCTGCCTGCAGCCGTCCAACGGGCCGTGCCTCGCCATCCCGAATCGCCTGATGGACATGCCCGGTCAATGCCGTTTGTGCCTGGGAATAGGTTGCCGCCAGCGACACAATCGCCGCCAATGCGAACAGAAGTCTAGCCACTGTCTTAGTCACGATTCCTCCTTGGGGGGTGGGGAAATCCGCGTTTCCTGCATCAACACGGGACCCTATTTTCCCAACGCAATGGGCCACTGTCAAGCACCAAGCGCAAGCAATGCAGATTGAGATTCAGATCGCCGGCGACTGCGCTTTGTGCTCAAAAGCCTCAGGCCGGCGTGAGAATCTGGACTTCCCAGGGGGCAAGTGAGACTGCCAGCGACGCAATCCGCATCGGCGTGGCGGCGCCCGCGGCAGAGTAGAGGTTGCCCTCGGCGATTACCGTTGCCTCCGTGCCGGTACTCTGTTTGTTGCTGTAGGCGATGCGCATCGCCACGTTGGCTCGATTGATGTCGATATCCACCAGCACGCTGCCTTGAAATAAGCTTGAGCCATTCGTATTCGCAACCACAACAATCTCGCGGTTGGAGAGAATCCGCGAAAACGCGATCACCCCGCGCGGACCAGTCGACGGGCCAAAGTCAACGCCGTTTCCGGAGAGTTCGCGGAAGTAGAGTCTGCCGAAGCGCAGCGCATTTTCACTCATGCGCAGGCGTGCGATCTTTTGCAACTCTACGTATAGAACGGAATTCGGATCGAAGGCGTCCGGCTTGCCCCAGAGCGCTTCCCTCACGGATTCCATTGAGTCGAGGCCGTCCGTCGTTCCCTGCAGCCCTTGCTCAGTTCCGTAGTAGACACAGGGAATCCCCTGTAAGCCGAACAGTACCGCCAGCGCCATGCTCACTTGTTCAACAGGCGTTCCGGGGCTCTTGAATCGGGAGTTTTGATCGTGATTGTCGATGAAACTGACAAAGTACTTTCCGGCCTCGCCGTGCGATGAGATCTGCCCCCGTTCGGCTAGTTTGCGGCTGCTGAAAACTGCCGCAACGCTTTCAACTCCAGGAGGGTTTTGCCCCAGCGATTTGATCACCGCGGGCAACTGAAAAAACAGTGGAAAGTCCAACGCCGAATCGATGCCGAATCCCTGATTGTCCGCGGCGTTCCTGCCCACAAACTGGTCGATCGTCGCATCCGTATCGTAGATCTCGCCAAAGGTAAAGAAGTTCCTTTTGCCGGCGCTCTGGGCAAACTCGCGCATGGCGTTTCCAAACGTGGCAATCATGTCCGCCCGCACGTATTTCACCGTGTCAATGCGGTATCCATCAATGTCGAACTTGGCCATCAGGTACTGATACGCGCGAATCAATATACTCAGCACCGGCGCGACGCCGTATTGGTCGCGAAGCTGCACCTGTCCTGGGACGGTGGCATCATATTCCACCACCAACTGCCGCATGGTGCCAAAGTCGCCGGGTACATAACCAAGCGGCGGGCGCGGCGCGTCGGAGTCTTTCGAACCGCGCCGCCGGAAGAAGACCGGCTGCTGCAACTCGATCGGCCACACCGCGTCGTCCTGCCCTGCCCCTGCCGGGTCCGCGGCGTTTTGCCAATCGCCCCGCGGATTTCCGAAGCCGTTCATCCACTGGATGGCCGGCTCGTTACCGGCCGGACCGTAAAGCAGACCATCGTCGGTGAAAGCACCCTCAACCTGATTCCGCCGCAGATAGTCGAAGACGCGCCCTGTGTGGTTCAGGACAATGTCGACCACAACGAAGATGCCCCGCGCGTGGGCCTCCTGGACCAGGGCCACCAACTCGATCTCCGCGGTAGCCTCCGTGCCGTCAGAGGCAAAGCGCCCTTCGATGCTGAAGAAATCCTGCGCGTTGTAACCCGGATAACAATACGCAAAGCCGTCAATCTCCGGCCGCGTATTCTTTACCACCGGCGAAAGCCAGATGGCGTTCACGCCCAGTTCCTGAAGGTAGGGCAATTGCTGCCGCACCCCCTCGAAGGTTCCACCCTGGCGAAATCCGTACTTCTTGTTCCAATCGAAAACCGGCGGCGAAGCCGGGTTGTTAAAGCGGTCCACCATGAGGAAATAGATCCAGCAGTCGCGCCAGTCCGCAGGCGACGGATAAGGGTAGGGGACCTGAATCACATTGCCATCGACCTCGATCGGCCGGGTTCCTTGCGTACGGGAGGCAGAGAGAAACTGGTCAAGTACGGCTTGAACATCTGCTGAGAATGCTCGAGTAGTCATGGCTCTCCTCACGAATGTAGGAAGGTCAGGGAAGAAGATTGGAGGCGTGGAAGCCGCCAGTTGGGGTTTTCTGAGTTGCTCAGGCCACGAGCATAACATGACATTCGCTTGTGAAGGATGAGAAATTCGCATCAAACCCGGCATGCCCTAAACTACATACCTATGCGCCTCTTCATCGGCATTCCCTTGGCGGATTCTGTCCTCTCCGAAATCTCAGCGGTGGTCGCGCGGCTCCGGTCCAACGCTGACAGTCTTCGCTGGACGGCGTCGGAGACCTGGCATATCACTCTCCAGTTTCTCGGGGACACGACTCCCGCGCAATACGACTGCCTGCTTCCCCACCTCGCCGCATTGCGTTCTCCGCCTGTGCCCGTCCGCCTTGAGAAGCTGGGTTTCTTTGACCGCCCCGGCGTCTTCTTTGCCGACATCGCGGCATGCCATGAACTCGTCTCGCTCGCCCAGCGCGTCACTGCGGCCACAGCCCTCTGTGGCTTCGTCGCTGAGGCGCGTCTCTTCCATCCGCACATCACTCTCGCCCGTGCCAAGGGCCAGGGCGCAGCCCGCAACCGGCCGCTCCAGCAACTGAAAGCCAAAATCAGCCGCCAGCCGAGCTTCACGCCCTTCGCGGCTCACGAGTTTCTTCTCTACGAGAGCCACCTCTCTCCCGGCGGATCAATCTACGAGATTCGTGCCCGGTTCCCCCTCGCACGCCCCTTGCCCGCCGCCGGACTTCCTTGTTGGTAACTGCGCACGTACTGATTTCGAGACATCGCCATTCCAATCGATGCGCCTCATTTTGGCGCTCTCGCCGCATTCGCGGTATACTGAGGATTCGGCAGGTCTCCGCGGAGGCAGTCCGTAGTGTGCCCGGGTCGACCCTGACACATGTTCGGATGCCGTAAAGTACTCAAGGATTTGGAGTTGGACGATGGCACAAGTATGCGACATCTGCGGCAAAGGCCCGCAATTCGGTAACAACATCTCTCACGCCCACAACGTAACCCGCCGCCGCTGGAACGTTAACTTGCAGGCCGTCAAGGCCCTGGTCAACGGCAATGCCAAGCGTATTCGCGTTTGCGCCAGCTGCATCAAGAGCGGAAAGATCACCAAGGCCGGCCCTTCGACCGCCGTCAAGCCCGTCGTAACAACTGCATAATCAGCAGCATTCGCAGGCTTAAGGGCAAACTTCAGTATCGGCCAAAACCCCGTCCGTGCCGGACGGGGTTTTGTTGTGTCTGCGCGACCCCAGCCGATTCCCGCCTCCTTACGGCTCCTGCCGCGTGAATGTGAGCGACGCCGAATTGATGCAGTAGCGCAATCCCGTGGGCTTCGGTCCGTCAGGGAAAACGTGCCCCAGATGGCCGCCGCATCGGGCGCAGGTCACCTCCACGCGACGCATCCCAAAGCTCACATCTTCGTGCTCTTCAACTGCTTTGGATTCAGCCGGCAGCATGAAGCTTGGCCATCCGCACCCCGAGTCAAATTTGGCCCCGCTCATGAACAGAAGCGCCCCGCATCCGGCGCAATGGTAGTTGCCGGTGTCGTGGTTTTGGGTTAGCGCGCCGGTGTAAGCCCGTTCCGTGGCCTTCTCACGCAAAATCTGGTACTGCTCGGGCGTCAGCAGGGCGCGCCACTCCGCCTCGCTGCGCACGACCTTCTCGGGCGTCTCGCTCATGTGAACCTCCAGTCATCAATTTGAGGGGAAGTTAGGCATTCCAACTTGTTCTACATCAATCAGATGCGCCAAGCTGCGACAAAGCTCCCTCCGCCCGGCTCAGGCTTCGGCGACCAACTCAATCTCAATCAGCACATTTTTAGGCAGCCGTGAAACCTCCACAGTGGACCGCGCCGGGGCAGCGCCATCCTGGCCCAGATACTCGGCGTAGACCGCATTCATCTCTGCGAAGTCGTTGAAGTCCTTCAGGAAGACAGTGGCCTTCACCACCCGGTCCATCCCGCTGCCGCCGGCTTCAAGCACGGCTTTCAGATTTTCCAGAACCCGCCGGGTCTGGTCCGTAATCCCGCTTGCCACGATCTGCTGCGTAGCTGGGTCAAGCGGAATCTGGCCGGCCGTGAAGATGAGATTCCCCACACGCACGGCCTGAGAATAGGGCCCAATCGCCGCGGGTGCGCCGTCGGTTGCGATGACTGTTTTGCTCATGGCTAGATTGTAAGCGGCATGCGCCCGCCTGGCGTCAACTGATTACGGCCACACCGCCAGCAGGCCGCCGACAATCAGCAACCCCACAAGCCAATATCCCGCGTTGATGGCAAAGAGCTTGAAGGGACGGCTTTCGTAGATCCCCTGCGGAAAAGCGGGAGCCGCAAAAAAACCCAGCCAGACGATGCCGCCGATGAACGCTCCGAACCCAAACGAGTCTGCCCCGGCCCACTTGACCATGTGCGCCAATATGAAGGCCAGCAACAGGTCGCCGATAAAAGACGAGATCATGCCTGCAATCATCGTCTTGCTTTTGGCAGCGTCTTTTGGTGTTCCCACCATTGCCATCCAAGGCTTGGCGAACAGGGCGGGCGAGTACCACGCCGCACCCAGAAACCACAGGATCAAGGCCGAAACCAGGATTGCCAGGTGATTGAAGTGAAGAATATGGTGCATCGGGAATCCTCCAAGGTGCGATTGAATCTGCGTCTGAAAACCGGAAGTTCAGGGAGATGGGGAAAAGTGCCTTCCGAGCGGAAAGCAGTCTTGCAGTTGACTTTGCGGCACAGGCGAGAGCGGTGTCAAGAGGAATCGCAGGCCGAAAGCTCAAGGGCCGTCAGCGGCGCTTCAGCCCTTCCAGCTCTTCCAGGGTTCGCGGCCAGTCGGAGCCAAGCAGGCGCGACAAACTGCGGTCCGCCAGCACCTTTCCGCCGGTCTGGCAGCGCGCACAATAATTTGTTTCGTTGTCGGCATAACGAATGCGCTGCACCTTCTCGCCACAGCGCGGACACGGCAGGTTGAAGCGCCCATGCGCTGCCATCTCCGGGCGAAAGGCGGTTACTTTCTCAGGAAAGCTCTTGTCGGCTTCAGCGCGAAGGCGATCGATCCAAAGGGTCAGCGTGGAGCGAGTGGCGTCAAAGAGCCGCTCCCACTCTTCCGGCTTCAGCTTGTGCGTGAGCGTGATGGGCGACAGTTGAGCCGCGTGCAGAATCTCGTCGGAGTAGGCGTTGCCGACACCGCTGATCACGCGCGGATCGGTCAGGGCGCGTTTGAGCGTGCGGTTCTCCAGAGTGAGAGCCGCGCGAAAGCCGTCCAGATCCGTCAAGAAGATTTCGACGCCGCCGGGATCGATGGCGCTGAGTGCGAATTCGCCGCGAATCACACGCAGAGAGGCGCGGCGCTTGCTGCCGGCTTCCGTCAGCACCAGGGAGCCGGAAGGAAAGTCGAAGGCGGCCAGGGCGTTCCGGCCTGCGAGTTTCGCCTGCGCGGGCTTCCAATGCAGGCGTCCGGCAATCATCAGGTGGAGCACCAGCCACAGATCGCCCTCAACGCCAATGGCGATGCGCTTGCCGATACGGCGCAGCGAGCGGACCGTTTTACCATCGACGGCAGATAGCGGTGGATCCGCAGTGCGCAGCAGAAAGACGCTGGCCAGTCGAACCCGCTCCAGCGACTGCCCAAGGACGCGCGCTTCGAGAGCAGTGATGTAGGCGGCGATGTCAGGGAGTTCCGGCATTTGCTTATCAGCTTGCTGCCGGAGGGAGCTGTAATGCAAGAACGATCTTGTGCGCAGCCCCTATACTTTTTGAGGGTACTGCCTCAACCAAGAATCGTATTGTCGATCAGGCGCGTAGCGCCCACCCATGCCGCAACGGCAAAGAGAGTCCCCGGCTCCGCAACTTCGACAGGCTCGAGCGTCGCCCAGGTCACCACTTCAATATAGTCGATACGAATTTCCGACTCGGCAGCCAGAATCTGGCGAGCCACCTCTATCAGCGTGCTGGCGCGAAGCTCTCCAACCGAGACAAGCGCCTCTGTCTGCCGTACCGCCCGGCTGAGGGCAAGTGCCTGGGTCCGCTCGGCGGGGCTCAGATAGATATTGCGGGAGCTTAAAGCCAATCCATCGGCCTCGCGGACGATGGGGCAGACGACGATTTCCGTGGCCAGGCGAAGATCGGCCACCATGCGGCGAATTACGGATACCTGGGCCGCATCTTTCTGCCCGAAGAAGGCGCGGTCTGGCTCTGCGGCGATAAGCAGCTTGGCGACGACCGTAGCTACACCCCGAAAGTGGCCGGGCCGCGATGCGCCGTCGAGGCGGTTGCTCAAACCCTCGACTTCAACGAACGTAGCCGCCCCCGCCGGATAAAGCTCTTCCACCGTGGGAGCGAAGATAGCGCTTGCGCCTTCAGCCTCTGCGAGAGCGCAGTCCGCATCAAATGTTCGTGGATAGCGGCCGTAGTCCTCATTGGGGCCGAACTGCGTGGGGTTGACGAAGATGCTCACCGCCACTTGCCCGCAGGACGCAGCGGCTGCCCGAATCAAGGAGGCGTGCCCGGCGTGCAGAGCGCCCATGGTCGGCACCAGGCCAACGGCGGCGCTGCTTCGAACTGCGCGTGACCAACGTCGGAGTTCGGCTGTCGTGCGGAAGATATCCATTAGGCTTTCTGTATCACCCCCACTTTTGTCAGGGTATTTCGACCAGGCTTGAGGGACTTTCGCACCTCGTCAGGCAAGTGATAGCTCTCTTCGTCTGAGGGAAAGGCGCGATGCTCCACATCTTCGCGATAGTGCTCGACGGCGGTGCGGAACAGCGCAGCCGCATCGCCGTATCGGCGGACAAACTTGGCCGGCGGCGTAAACGTCAGGTTCACCAAATCGTGGAAGACGAGGATCTGCCCATCGCAATCGGGACCGGCGCCTATGCCGATAGTCGGAATGGGCAGTTCGGCGGTGATGCCGGCGGCCACTTCGCGCGGAATGCCTTCCAAAACGAGCGCTCCCGCTCCGGCCTGAGCCAGCGCCAGGGCGTCTGCTTTGAGCTGCCGCACCGTTTCGACACTCCGGGCTTGCACGCGATAGCCGCCCATGCGATTCACGCTTTGCGGCGTCAGCCCAAGGTGACCCACGACGGGAATCTCTGCCTCGGTAAGAGCGAGCACCAACTCGATGCGCGGCCCTTCAATCTTGACCGCCTCGGCGCCGGCTTCCTTGACGAAGCGGACAGCGTTGGCCACGCCTTCCGCCACCGTGCCGTGATAGCTCCCAAACGGCATATCGGCCACCACCAGCGCGCGACGGACTCCGCGGCGAACGGCTCGCGTGTGGTGCAGCATCTCATCCACGGTGACGGCCAGCGTGTTTTCGTGGCCCAGAACCACCATCGCCAGCGAATCGCCCACCAGAACCAGATCGATGCCGGCCTCGTCCAGCAGGCGCGAGGTGCCGTAGTCGTAAGCGGTGAGTGCGGAGATAGGCTTGCCCTGGCGCTTCATCTCGCTCAGCGTGGGCATGGTCACTTTTGTCAGGGGACTGGCGAGGGGCGAGGAACTCGCGCCGCCGGGGAAGTGCGTGATGCTCATGGTTGTCTCCAGTGCCGCTCCGCAAACTCAGGATGCGACCCGAACAAGCTGAGTATACCCCCGATGGCGATGCTGGCGCAGGCGCTTGCCGACAAAGCCCCTGTGACCGCACACTGAGATAGAGAATGTTTTCTTCTTTATCATTTGGGCTTTCCGTTGGGCTTGGCGCTGCCGGACTGGCGGCGGGCGGCTGCGCATACGCGGCCATGTGGCCGGGCTCGCGGATCTTTGGGCATGCGCTGATTGCGCCGCCTCGACCGGGCGAACTTGCGCTCACCTTCGACGACGGTCCTAACCCGGCATGGACGCCGCGCCTCCTCGATATTCTGGCCGGCCATGATGTGCAGGCGACGTTCTTCATGCTGGGCAGCTACGCCCACGCAGAGCCCGATCTGGTTCGGCGAGTTGCCGAGGCCGGACACCTGATCGGAAGCCATTCCTGGAGCCATCTCAACCTGGCCCGTACCGCGCAGAGCCGCATTCTCGATGAACTGGTCTGGACCAACGACACACTGGAGCAGATTATCGGAGCCCCGGTGCGGTTTTTTCGTCCGCCTTTTGGCGCACGCCGGCCTGCCGTGTTTCGCATTGCGCGTTCGCTGGGCCTGAGCCCGGTGCTGTGGAACGCGATGACTTCAGATTGGAGCGAGCCCTCCACGGACAAGATCGTGGCGCGACTCACCGCAAAGATCGACCGCCTCATGCAGAGCGGCTGGGCAGCCAACATCGTGCTCCACGATGGGGGGCATCTGGATTCAGGGGTCTACCGCGAACCGTCCGTAACCGCCGCCGGTCTGCTGGCCGCGCACTACAAAGACACTTGCCGCTTTGTCACGCTCGATGCGTGGGACGATTCAGCGCGCTTATCACACTAGGACAGCCTTGAATGCCTCACGCGCCGCTGCAATGGTGGCAGCAATCTCTTCTTCTCCGTGCGCAATACCGATGAACGCGGCCTCAAACTGCGAGGGCGGCAGCCAGATGCCCGCATTCAACATGGCGTTGTGGAAGCGCCCAAAAGCGACCGTATCGGATTTGGCTGCTTCGTCGTAGTTGGTCACCGGGTCGGGGGTAAAGAACCACGTCCACATGGCGCCTACGCGGTTAAGGGTCAGCGGAATGCCCGCGCTGGCGGCCTCCGCGGCAACGCCTTCGGCAACGGCCCTGGACGTGGCCTCGAGCTTTGGATAAATCTCGCCTTCGTGCTCCTGTAAATAGCTGAGGGTGGCAATGCCCGCAGCCATGGCCAGCGGATTCCCGCTCAGAGTTCCAGCCTGGTAGACGGGGCCGAGCGGGGCCAGCAAGTCCATGAAAACGCGCTTGCCGCCGAAGACGCCAACAGGCAACCCGCCGCCGACAATTTTGCCCAGCGTAACCAGATCCGCATCCACGCCGTGGAGTTCCAGCGCGCCGCCCAGCGCGACGCGGAAGCCGGTCATCACTTCATCGACAATCAGCAACGCCCCTTCACGCGCAGTTATTGCACGCAGGCCGGCCAGATAGCCGGGAGCAGGAGGAATGCAGCCCGCGTTGCCGACCACCGGCTCCAGAATGACGGCGGCTATCTCGTCTGGATGGGCGTCAAAAGCAGCTTCGACAGCGGCGATATCGTTGTACGGCAGGGCGTGCGTAAGGTGGGCTACCTCTTCCGGCACGCCGGCCGATCCGGGAATGCCGAATGTCGCAACGCCCGACCCGGCCTTCACCAGCAATCCGTCTGCATGGCCGTGGTAACAGCCCTCGAATTTGATGATGATCTTGCGGCCGGTAGCGGCGCGCGCCAGGCGAATGGCCGACATGGTGGCCTCAGTGCCGGAGCTGACAAAGCGAAGCTTTTGAATGGCGGGAAAGCAAGCCACGACGCGTTCGGCCAGATCCGCCTCGGCTGCTGTAGACGCCCCAAAACTCGCCGAGTTCCGAGCAGCGCGCTCAATAGCCTCCACAACCGGCGGAAATGCGTGGCCCAGAATCATGGGCCCCCAGGAGCCGAAGTAGTCGATGTACCGGTTGCCGTCAACGTCCGTAAGCCACGCGCCCGCGGCGCTCTCGATAAACGGCGGCGCACCGCCCACTGCGCGAAAGGCGCGGACAGGAGAATTGACTCCGCCGGGAAAGTAGCGCTCAGCGCGTTGTTGCAGGGCCTGTGAACGGGTGCGAATCTGGGTTTGAGAACTCATGGTTGATTCAGTATAGAAGGCGGGACGTTGCATCTCCGCTGAATTGAATCGTGCAGCTCTGCGCAGGCATCTCGCTGAGTGTGACGAGCCTCATCAATATCGGCGACCGGCTGTTGGTCATCTTCGACGGCCATTGCGCATTTTGCAACCGCTCTGTGCGATGGCTCCTCGCCCACGACCGCAACGACCGGCTGCGGTTTGCCCCCTCGGAGTCGCCGAAGCTGGCCGCGTTGCTGGCGCGCCACGGCTTCCAGGCACCAGCAGAAGCGGCGGCGCTGGGCACAATTCTTGCGGTACGCAACACCGGCGCGGCTGCTGAGACTGTCCTGGGCCATTCCGATGCCGTGCTGGCTCTATTGCACGAACTGCCGCAGCCATGGCCAGGAATTGGCTCTGCCCTCGGGTGGATTCCGCGCACCGTCCGCGACCTCGGCTATCGCCTTATCGCGCGCTCTCGCAACCACATCTGGGGGCGCCTTGAAAGCTGCCCCGTGCCCACGCCTGAGGAGCGCGAGCGGTTTCTATAGAAGTCTGCCTTCAAACACCGGAATCAGATCTGCCTGTCTCCGCACCGTCGGCTGCGACGAAATGCCGTGAAGATGAACGCAATTGAAAGGCCGAGCAGTAGCCCCCGAAGTCCATCAAACAGCTCAGGATGCCGCAGGCCGAAGCCCTTGCCCAGGTAAGGAAGCGTCAGGCCAACAGCGAGGCAGAGGTTGCCGAAGGCCAGAAAACGGCGCGCTTTCGGGTCCAGGTTGCGGCGAACAAGACACATGGCAAAACTCTCTTTTCAGGCTCAGTCGTTGAAGCGGTACCAGGCAAATAGCGACATCTTGATAACAACGAAGCCGGCGGCGATCGCGAACAGATCCCAACTCCAGACGTGGTTGATGAAGAACCGGTATTCGAAGAGGACCACGGCCAGGCAGGCAACAGCGATTCCGGCTGCGCTCGAGGAGCGGCGGCGGTGCTCCAGAAATCGCTCGTCGACAAAGCGGCCGAGGAAAGGAATTCTGCTCAGGAAGGGATGAGTCATGCTTCGTTCTCCAACTGGAAGATTTGGTCGGTGGGGCAGGCGAATGTGCGCGCGAACATAAGCGCCAGTTCGAGGCTGGGCACGTACCGGTTGCGCTCGATGGAGTTGATGCTCTGCCGCGAAACGCCGACAGCATGAGCGAGCTCCTCTTGCGTCCACCCGCGAGCGGTACGCAGCTCCTTGACCCGATTTGAAATCGTACGCTCCATGTAAAGCCGACTTTCCAAATCAGAGTAACCTGGAGACAAGGCGATGTCAAGCCGGCTTGTCATACTTTGCCGCGAGTATCCGCGCCCATCCCAATGCCTCGATCACGCAATGCGGGTTCAAGAGCATCAAATCCTGCTAGAATCGACCTTTCCGGACCTCCACGCCGGCGTCAACTCCACACGCAGAAAGCCCACACCGTGCCAGAAGAACCCAAGCCCAAATCCGTGACCTACGCCGATGCTGGCGTTGACATCAGCAGCGGCGACCGAGCCAAGGAGCGCATCAAGTTCCTGGCGCAGAAAACCTTCAACCGCAACGTGCTCGGGGGTATCGGCGGCTTCGGCGCCTTGTTCCGGCTGGATCTGCAGCGCTGGAAGAATCCCATCCTCGTCAGTTCGGCTGACGGCGTCGGCACCAAGCTGAAGATCGCCTTCGAACTCGGCCAGCACCGCACGGTTGGCATTGACCTCGTCAATCACTGCGTCAACGACATCGCCGTGCAGGGCGCGACTCCGCTTTTTTTCCTCGACTATCTGGCCAGCGGCAAGCTGGACCCAGAGGTCACCGAGAGCGTAATCACCGGGCTCGCCGAGGCATGCAAGGCCAACGGCTGCGCCCTCATCGGCGGCGAGACGGCGCAGATGCCCGGCTTCTACACCGACGGCGAGTACGATCTGGCGGGCTTCATCGTGGGCGCCGTGGACCGCGAAAAGATGGTGACCGGCGCCGACATCAAGGTGGGCGATGTGCTCATCGGGCTGCCCTCAACGGGACTGCACACCAACGGATATTCCCTCGCGCGCAAGCTGTTCTTTGAGGTGGCAGGATACAAGCCCAACCAATATGTGACCGCGATCAAAGAAAAGGCGGGCACGGCGTTGATGAAGACCCACCGCAGCTATCTCTCCGTGATTCAGAAGCTGGTGACAGCGGGAATCACCGTGGGCATGGCCCACATCACCGGCGGCGGCATTACGGAGAACCTGCCCCGCATCCTGCCCAAGAACACCGGGGCGCAGATCGAGATCGGTTCCTGGCCGGTGCTCCCCATCTTTGAGCATCTGCGGACGCTGGGCCAGGTTTCTGAAGAAGAGATGATGCGCACCTTCAACATGGGCATCGGTCTCATCGCGGTCATTCCCGCGGCCAAGTTCGCGCGCGCCAAGAATCTGCTCAACCGGGCCGAAGAAAAGTTCTTTGTCATCGGCCGTGTGGTCAAGGGTGATCGCAAGGTGCAGTACACATGAGCGGTTCCGCAGTCGCGGCGGGCGGCGCTCCGGTAAGGTTGGGAATCCTGCTCTCTGGCCGCGGATCGAACTTTCTCGCCATCGCCCACTCCATCCGCACCGGGCGGATCAAAGGCGCGCAGATCGCTGTGGTCATCTCCAATGTGGCAGAAACCGGCGGTCTGAAGGCTGCCCAGGAACTCGGCCTGCCACACGCGCTTCTCATTTCCAGGGGGCGCAAGCGCCCCGAGCACGATGCCGAGATGATTGCCTGCCTCCAGGCTCATCAGGTGAATCTGGTCTGCCTGGCCGGATACATGCGGCTGCTCTCCCCGGAGTTTGTCGCGGCATTTCCCAATAGCATCCTCAACATCCATCCCTCCCTGCTGCCCGCCTTTCCAGGGCTCGACGCGCAGGCCCAGGCCTTCGCTTATGGAGTCAAGGTGGCTGGCTGCACCGTTCACTTTGTGGACGAACACCTGGACCACGGCGTGATTATTTTGCAGCGGGCGATTCCCGTACTGGAGACTGACGACGCCCACTCGCTTGCGGATCGAATTCTTGTCGAAGAGCACCAGGCCTATAGCGAAGCCATCGGCAAAGTCGTCAGCGGGGAATATGAAATCCGGGAACGGCGATTTGTGAAGTGCAATCCACTGGCAACGGACTGAGGGCAAAACCGGTTCCAGGGACCGCGGCCATTTTAGTTTTCGCGCTTTTTCAGATAATATCCATCCCTTGGCGCACAATGGTTCTAAAGAGAAGAATTAGGCAAGTTGCGCATTCAGTCCGCGTATTTCTGACCGAAAATCGGCCACCGGCATAAGCTAACCCTCCGCCTCATGTCCATTGACGTCCCCCCCCCCACCCCCCTACTTTCTCTTTACAATAAAGCACATTCTCACGGCGACCGATTCAGCAAACTACTTAAAATAAACTAGTTAGAGCGATATACCACTAATATCTAAATGTGATTCTGTCGCTGAAATAGTAAACAGAATCGAGATGGGCCTGAACTGAGCTCAGAACCTAATCCGCATCCCGAACTGAATCTGGCGCTCGCGGTAGTAATTGGTGGCGTTGATATTCAGCGGCTGGCCAAAGGCGGTGGTGTTGGCTTTCAGGCCGGTAAGAAAGTTCAGCGTTGGGAAAGCGCCGTTGAGACTTCCGGATTGAATGATATAGCCGACCGTTTCAGTCTGTGTGACGTTCTGGTGGTTGAAGAGATTGAAGCTCTCGGCAAGCAACTCCAACTGGCGCAGATGGCCGAGGTCGAAGCGCTTGCCGAGCCGCAGGTCGGCCTTCCATGCCGAGGGATACCGATAGGTATTGCGGCCAACATTGTAGGTGATGTGATCGCTCCCAATGCCGTAGATCCGGTTGTCGCCGCCGGAACCGTTCATTCCTGGCCCCACGCCCGCGATTGCCTGGCCTGTCGTCTCGACGAACTCTTTTGGCAGTGCGCCGGAAGTGCGCATGCTGTACGGCGTTCCGGTGTGGAAGCGGCCGATGCCCGACAGCATCCAGCCGTTGACCAAGCGGCCGGCCAACTTGCGGAGCTTCCATGGCGCTTCGTAAATCACCGTCGCGGAACCGGAGTGGCGCACGTCAAGGTTGCCTGTTCCGTATTCGTGGCTGAAGTCGGCCGGGTCGAGGACATTACTTCCCGCCACCAGCGTGCTTTCGTTTGGGTTCCAGTCCATGGCGTGAGCGTAGGTGTAGTGAGCGTGGAGACTCAGGCCGCGCTTGCCATAACGGTTCACCCTCAACATCGCCGCTTCATAGGTGGAGTTGGCACGGCTCGTGATTTGGGTGATCTGCTGGTAGTTTGGATTGAGCCGTCCGGCTGTACCGGTTCCTGAAGTGGCTGAAGGCCACGAGGCGTAAAAGGGGACGGTAATCTGGGAAGCCTTGATAGGCCCTTTGCCGGTGCCGTCAACCACGTTGTAGGTGATGGTTCCCGGGTTGACCGCGGGATCAAAATTGGTGTCGATGGAAATGGGCAGCCTGCGGCCTAGGCTCAGCAATGCGCTCGCAGCCAGTTGTATATGGCCAGGAAGGGTCTCCTCGATGACGGCGACCGCCTGGTGAATCTCAGGGTTGCGGTAGTTGGGCGCAAACTCCACTGCTCCGGGCTTGACCGCACTCAGCGGCTCGCCGGCAAAGACATAAGGAAAGGGCGGTGCTCCGCCCGCGTGCAGGTTATCCGTAGGCCGGGAGAAGAAGCTAAGATCGCCTGCGGGAGAGCCGGTCTGGGTGAGCGCCGTCTCGATGGTGGAGTTCTGGGTACGGCCGTAGTACATGCCATAGCCGAAGCGCAGCACCGGCCAGCCTATCTTCCGGCTTTCGGCGCTGCCGATAGCCAGACTCAGGCGCGGACCCCAATTGTTGCCGAGGTTTGGCAGCTTGCCTGCTCGCGGCAGATCCGGGTTGGCGAGGTTGGCAATAGGTTGCGGCAGCTGCTGGCGCTCCCAGCGCAAGCTGGCGGCGAACACCGTCAGCTTGCTAGGCTGCCACTGGGCAGTGAAATATCCGGCCCAGTCGTTGGTGCTCAAGTGCCAGTTCGACGGGCCCATGGTCTGTGAGTGATACGTGTAGCATGGCAGGTTGCCGAGGCCGCGCAATTTACCCACGGAATCCCGCCAGACCTTGCCGGTCTCGTCGCAGTTGTGCGGGTTGGTTCTGTCCAGTGCGTTGGAGAAGCCAAAGTCGCCATAGGCCAAAGCGTCAGACACAAAATTCTCGACACTTGCGTAGTAATAGGTGCCTGTCTGGTTGCGCAGCAGGCTGGTGTTGTCGGCATTGTGGCCTGCGTCAAAGCCCGCTTTTACCAGCAGGTTGCCGTGAACCCAGTCCAACGACTCCTGGACCCGATAGAGGCGTTCGTCAGGATAGCTGCCCTGGCCAAAGCGCGCCGGGTTGCCGATCGTGAAGCCATAGCGGGAATCCACAACGATCTGCGGCAACTGGCCCCAGCTGTTCTGGTTGAGCGTTTGCTCGAAAGCCGAAGGAGTTTCAGCGTGCGCATTGAGGATATTGCGTCCTGCGGATGCCTGGGTTACCGCCAGCAGGTTTGGAGTGACGAATGCTTCCCAGCGAGTAAGCGCCCATTCTTCCGCGGCGTGGCTCGAGCCAAAGCTGTGGCTTCCAAAGGTCTCCGAAACGCGCGTGAGCCCGCCGCCGGAGGAGTTCCAGTTCGCGCCGATTCCCTCTAGGGTGAAACGATGGCGCTCTCCTGCCGCCCAGTCGGTGCGGCCGAAGCCCACCCATTGCTCTGCAACACGAGCGGCGGGTCCGAGCAATCCGTCCAGTGTCTCGAGCATTTGAGAGTAGCGGGCCAGTGGAGCGCTGCCGGATCCCAGTTGCGCGCCCAGCAATTGCATCTGGTCGTTCGACGGTTGAGCAAAAAACTTGTCTGGGTGCTTGACGGCGGCAACGCCTGGATCATTGCGGCGATACCTGTCGAGTGCGGCAAACCAAAAGAGCCTGTCGCGGCGGATTTGGCTGCCGACGCCGATTCCCCAGGTCGTTTCGTGGTCCGGAGGCGTGTACGCCTTAGCCGTGAAAACCGGCGTGGAGATGGCGGTAGCAGGCGCGGTTTCCTGCACCCACTGGGTAAAGGGGTTTCGCGCACCCCAGGTGTCTTGCCGGTCGAAAACGAAGCCCTGCCCGTGCAGGCCGTTGGAACCGCGCATGGTTGAAACGTTCATGCGGCCACCAGCTGAGCGGGATGCCTGCACCTCGACGTTGCCGGCGGTGGTCTGAACCGTCCGTATGGCCGCCTCGCTGACAGCGAAACCGCGCCCTCCCGACCAGACCTGGCCCATGCCACTCGGCTCCGCCATGCCCTGGCCCGCTGACCCGGCCCCCTGCGATTCGCCACCAAACGCAAGACTAGTGCTTGCACCATCGACCGATATGTCGGAGGTACCCTGGCCTGCGCCGCGCAATGAAGGTTGCGAGGCGCCCGCCGGAGCCGCGGTTGCTGCGGTGTCAAGTACAAACTCCTGCCATCTGCGGCCACTCAGCGGCAACGATTGCAACTCCGCTGCCGAGACTGTGGTGGTCACGGCAGAAGTGACCCCACCCTCCTCCTGCGAGGCCCCCTGCACATGGCTGGAATTGGGCAGGTTGGACCCCGTGGTTGCCAGTGCGTTCAGCTCTTCCACTTCGCTTGCATCTGGAGCGACTGCGGTCAGCTGTAGCGGACTGGTGGGGTGGGGCGGCGGATGCGGAGCCTCCCGGGTAGGCAGCGCGGTAAAGAGCATCTGCGGCCACGGCAAAGGCGGAAGTGTGGCGGTCAACATTTGAATTTCGGTAGGGGGTGGGTCTCGCACGAGGGCGGGCATGGTTTGCCCTGTCATGTGCATCGCGTGCAAGGGCTCTAACGGCAGCGTTTCAGCTACCGTTGGTGGCTGGGTGGCGATGTAATGAAAGAGGATTTGTATGGGGTGGGGCGGAGGAAGCTCAAATTGGAGGGCTGCCTGCACGCGGGCTTCGTATCCGGCGGACACGTGGATGTCTTCGAAGCGGGCACTATTCGCTTCGATGGTGTATTCGCCGGCATCGAGGGAAGAGAAGCAGTAAGCGCCGTTCCTGGCGGTATTGGTGCGCATCTCCGCACCAGTAGCCTGATTGCGCAGGATAACTTCAACGCCGGCCAGCGGCTTCGAATGCAGATCAGTAAGTTTTCCTAGGAGGGAGCCACGCGGAGCAGATTGGGCAAGAGCAGGCATTGCCGCGCCAACAAGCAGCACGACTATCAATAGCGGGCTGGTCCAGCTCCGCATTACACCTGCCATCGAGACACCTGCCCGTGGCAGACCCTGGGAGAATTACACAACACACTCCGCCAGCCCGCTCTATTGGCGGGTCCGGATTCCTGGGCAGTGCGGATTCGCCCGTTTTGCCTACACCCAAGTGGAGTTGGAAGCGATTCTATGCCGCCCAGGTGGAACTGGAAAGTAGTGTTCGTCACAGCGCCCCAGAGGTGTTTACCGCGAGCGCCGGGCAAGATTCATTGGAATCCGCTGTGAAATGGCCGCAATTTCGATAAACTGAAGAGACGGCGTGTTGTTTCTGGCTCCTATAGAGCGCAAGGAAGCGCAAATCTCTGTTCCCCTGGATGTCTATGTTTATCGATGAAGCGAAAATTCGCGTGAAGGCCGGCGACGGCGGCAATGGCTGCATGGCTTTCCGGCGCGAGAAGTTTGTACCCCGCGGCGGTCCTTCGGGCGGTGACGGCGGCCGTGGCGGCGATATAGTGATGGTCTCTTCGCAGCGCCACAATACGCTGATCCACTTCCGGTATAACCCGGAGCACAAGGCACAGCGCGGTGAGCACGGCATGGGCTCCAATTGCACCGGTCTGGACGGGCGGTCCGTCACGCTGCAAGTGCCTGTGGGCACGGCGCTTTACGACGAAGATACCGGGGAGTTGGTCCACGACTTCCAGGAACCCGATGAGGAAGTAGTTATCGCTCGTGGTGGGCGTGGCGGACGCGGCAACCAGCACTTCGCCACCAGTACCCACCAGGCCCCACGGGAGCACGAGTTGGGACGAGCGGGCGAAGAGCGCAATTACCGGCTGGAGTTGAAGCTGCTGGCCGATGTGGGGCTGGTTGGCTACCCGAACGCCGGCAAGTCGACGCTGATTGCGCGCATCTCGGCTGCAAAGCCCAAGATTGCCGACTACCCGTTTACGACGCTGGAGCCGAACCTGGGCGTGGTGACGGTGGGCGAAGAGCCGGACCTGGAATCCTATGTTGTGGCCGATATGCCGGGGCTCATTGAAGGTGCGCACCTGGGCTCGGGGCTGGGCGTCCAGTTTTTGCGCCACATCGAGCGTACGCGGCTTTTGCTGCATCTGGTTGACGTGTCGGACTCTTCAGGGCGGCCGGACCCGGTGGAGGACTTCAAGATCATTAACAAGGAGTTGGCCAGCTTTACCAGCAGTGGAATCCGAAAGGAATCTGACCCCTTTGCAAGCGATGACGATCCGTTGTTGCCCAATCACCCGCTAGCCGATAAGACGATGATTGTGTGCGCGACCAAGATCGATTCAGCGAACCCTGAAAAGCTAAAGAAGCTGGCGGCGCACGTGAAGCGGCGCAAGCTGGAATTTCATGCGATTTCGGCGGTTACCGGTGAGGGGATTGATGAGTTGAAGTGGGCGCTGTCAAAACAACTGCGGATTGGCGAGCAGAGCCAGGGAACCTCTCATTGAGTCTTATTCCACGGCGGGCATTCCCTCAGGGGCTGAAACAGGCTGCGGAAAAAGGCCTGATTCCGAGCGAGAATGGCGAAAGACGTCCCTCAGGGGCTAAAGCCCTCGTTTGTTTTCAGGGGTTTGTGGCACGGCTCAAGCCGTGCCCTTTCAAAACAGCGGCGCAATAAGAGTTTTTCCGCAGCCTGTGAAGCCCTCGTTCATTTTGCAGCATTTGCGGCACACTTCGACTTCGCTCAGTGCAGGCTTTGAAGCCGGGCCCTTTCAAAACATCGACTCAACCAGAGGTTTGCTAGATCAGGCTGGGTCGTACTTTCTTTTGCAGGTAGTTTTTACCTCTTGCGGATCGGTTGTTATTACCGGTTGCGCGAGATGGGCGGTGGGAATTCCATTGCCCTCAATAGCCATGGGTTTGGCCCCGGGAATGCTTGTATGCAGGCGCACGATCATTCCATCCCCCGGAGGTATGACCTATGCAATTCATCAAGCGCGATCTCTCCCTAGGCCTCACCCTTAGTGCGCTGGTTTTCACTTGCGCTTTGGCGTGGGGAAGCCCATTTTTCGGAACTGGCTCAGGCCCGAAGGCTGTAGCGGTGCAAGAGCAGGCCCAACCGGCACAGCCACAGCAGGAACAGGCCAAGTCCAAAACCTATACCGGAACTGTGGTGAAGGACGGCGAGCAATTCGTTCTGCGAGAATCCTCAGGGCAGTTATTCAAACTCGACGACCCGGAGCGGGCCAAACCATTTGAGGGCAAAGCCGTTACGGTGACTGGTCAGCTCGACATGGAAGCGAAACTGATCCATGTCGAGAGCATCGAAGGCACTGACGCCTGAGATCTGGAAGTCAGGGTAAGCAATGCACGAAGGGGAGGCCGATCTGGCCTCCCCTTCGTGCGTAACTCAGGCCACTGCTGGTTACCGACGCCGGCCAATTACTCTGCCAGGAACTCGCGAATCAGACGCGCCACCATCTCCGGCGCGGCCCGCATCGCTCCATGGCCCTGGCCTAACAGCCACTCGACCCGCACGCCTGGTAGAACTTCGGCGAGCGCTCGGGAGGCGTCCAGCATGGGATGCTCGGGGCTGAGTTCGCCTACAAGCAGCATGGACGGGAAAGAGAGTGCGCGATAGGGTTCCACATCCGCGCTCAACGCATCCATTGCCTCGAGTTCGCGAATCCAGCTTTTGGCCATGGCTCGCAGGCGGGGCCAACCGCGCGAGGTGCGGAGGCCAGTTATGGTTTCGGCGGGAAGGCGGGGAAATCTAGCGAGGCCCAGTTCCAGAGCCCTGTCGGGATCACCGTCTTCGATGGCGCGGACGTAGGGCGGCAGGTTTTCGCCTGCAATGAGGCCGCCGACGGGCAGAGGCGGCTCATAGAGCACCAGCCCCGGCACCGGATGGCGCAAGGCCGCGCCCAGGGCGCAGGTGGCGCCAAAAGAGTGGGCAACCAGCGCAGCTCCCGGCCCGGCGGCGGCAAGCACCGCGGCAATATCCTCATACTCGCGCTCGATTGAATAAGGCCCAATGCCCTCACCGCTTTTGGCGCGGCCGCGCCGGTCCATGGCGAAACAGGTAAAGCGGCTCGCCAGCAGTCTGACAACTGGCATCCAGTCTGTGTGCATGGCTACGCTGCCATGGACAAAGACCACGCCCGGTCCGCTGCCCAGGCGATGAAAGCTAATGCGCGTTCCGTCGGCAGAGCGCACCGATCCCTCGGCCACCGCTGCCGGTGCATGCTCAATATGCGTTGTAGTCATTGTCTTAATCGTAACGCTTGCGTGATGTTGAGCCGCGCGGACAATCCCAGAATGGGGAACGCGCGCTCAGGTGAAGAAGATCAGGTGCCAGGCAGCGTGTTAACTAACTAGAAAACATTTCAAAGAGGGGGGGTGGGAGGGAGGGTGGTAGGTAGGGAGGGGGGTGGGGGCTGCTTCAGGGTGGTGCGTCTCTTGAATGGGTTTGCCGATGCCGGGCCGGCGGATGAGCATCGAGTTGGGCGAAAAGTGAACATAGAACTATTGTGCGCCGATGGGTGGTAATTATCTGCAGTGAAAATGGCGGCTAAGTTATTGAAATTAAGCATTGTAAAATTATGCCTCATTTTCATCTTTTTCGGGGTGCGGCGGCGCCCCATGCTGGACTGCAAACGGCGCGGCGATTCTTTTGCGTGGCTTGAAGGCGGGTGCTTTCGGGGGCAAAAGTCCGTACAAAAGTCAGATTGAGTTTTTCCGCCGCGCAAAGCTTGAAGGTAAGAGGTTGGCGCGGGCCTGCGCGCAACGCAGTGGACATCCGGCTTTGGCGATGTGCTGGAGGAGTTGGAAGCGGCGCGGGTCGTCGATGGCTGGTGAGAAGCCGACTTCAGGGAGTGATCTGGCGGGAGGGTTGGAGGCTGTCATCCCCGGTCCCCAAAAGCGAGGGACCGGGGGCACCCTCGTTGTGGTTTGGAAAGGACTGAGGGATCGGGGCCACCCGCCGAGGGACCGGGAGCACCCTCGTTGTGGTTTGGAAAGGACTGAGGGATCGGGGCCACCCGCCGCAATTATTGATGCAGGCATGCTGGGGGCGCTCCTGATGAGCGAGGCTTGATCTGCATCGCGAGGGCTACAATTTCATGACATCGACACAGAAAGGTAGTTTAGTGTTCAAGGCCTGACTATGGACATATCACGGAGAGGGTTTGTGCGAGATGCTTTGGGCACCGCAGCGGCGTTGGCGGGGTTGGCCGGCATTGGGGGTGCGAGCGCGGGTGACGCAGCTGAGAGAGAGGACGATTACTATCGCCGGCTGGTGCAAGCAAACGATGCCGGCCTGCGGTCCTATTTCGAGCCGGTGAGAGGGTCAGCTCAACGTTTTGGCGCTCGCGGCGTTGGGGAGGCAGTGGACGCGTTGGCGGGCGCGTACTGCGCGCCGGAGTCCACTTACTTCGAGTCCCAGGTGCTGCTAACAATGCTGGAAGCAGAAGCGGACAAATTACTGGCGGCTCAGCACGCCGATGGGACCATCGATTCGGGCAATTTGTACTCTCCGCCAGACACGGGATTTGTGGTCCAAACGGTTTGCTTGGCCCTGGCTGTACTGCAGCGCATGAGATTGCCGCAACTCTCCTCCGTCAACAAGAAACTGGGAAGGTTCGTGCTGGCGGCCGGCGAGGCGCTGTCTACTGGCGGAATCCATACGCCAAACCATCGCTGGGTGGTCTGCTCCGCTTTGGCGCAACTGAATTCGCTCTTCCCCTCAGCGAAGTACACAAACAGGATCGATGACTGGTTGGGAGAGGGCGTTTTTTGTGATGCGGATGGGCAGTTTGAGGAAAGGAGCACGGGCATATACTCGCGCGTGGTGGACAACGCGCTGATCACGATGGCTCGGTTGCTCGATCGTCCTGCACTGCTGGAGTTGGTCCGCAGAAACCTGGCCATGACGATGTTTTACATGCATCCGAATGGCGAACTCGAAACGGTTGGGTCAAGGCGGCAAGATCAGACGATGGACGCCTGGATTTCAAACTACTATCTGCAATACCGCTACATGGCGATCAAAGACCGGAACGGACAGTTTGCCGCGGTGGCCAGATTGGCCGAACAGATCGGTCTCGATCATGCGGAAGCGAAGATTCCCCTGATTGAATTTCTGGAAGAGCCTCTCTACTGTGAAAAGCTGCCCAATGCTGAGCCATTGCCCTTGGACTACGAGCGGTTTTTCAGGAACAGCGCCCTGTCTCGCATTCGAAGGGGAGATGTGAGCGCTACGGTGTACGGCGGAAGCGACTGGCCCCTGGGCGTTGCATCCGGGCTGGCCAGTAATTCGACGTTCTTCAGTTTTCGCAAAGGAAAAGCAGTGCTGGAATCTGTGCGAATGATCCCGAACTTCTTCAGCGAAGGTTCTTTCCGCAGTGCGGGGATGAAGTTGGATGGGAAACGGTACTTGCTCCACCAGGACATGCAGGTGCCTTACTATCAGCCTCTACCCAAGCATTTGCGCAATCCACAGGGAGACTATGCGCTGACACCCGCAGGGAATCGCTTCTGGAGCAAGTTGAATTTTACCGGGCGGCCAAAGAGCAATATCCAGACTCTGCAGCAGAAAGTCAGCGTGACCGAGAACGCCGGCACTTTTGAACTTGCGTTCGATGTGGGAGGGCACGATCGCGTCCCGGTGACGATTGAACTCACATTTCGACGGAATGGCCAATTGGAAGGGATCGAGCTTGGCGCAACAAGGCCGAATCTCTATTTCCTGCGCCAGGGAACTGGACGGTTTCGCGTGGGCAATGACGTCATCATGTTCGGTCCCGGACAGGCCGATCACGAGATGATCCGGATGGAAGAGGAGTTTTATGACACGCGCCAAGGGCCATCGCAGCCGGACCGCTACCGAGTCTATATAACCGGCTTCACCCCGTTCCGGAAGACGCTCACGATTGGCTGACAGCGCGCTTATTTGCCGGGCTTGTGGGCGACGGCGAGGAGGGTTTGAAACTGGGGAGTGTCAGGTTCCTTGTGGACGATGGAGGTCTGGACCTGGGTGAAGCCGGCCTTTTCGAGCATGGATTCGAGATCGACTTCGCTGAAGCCAAGCCACTCGTCGGCGTAGAGTTCGCGGGCTTCTTCAAAGCGGTGGCGGACGAGGTCGAGGATGACGAGGCGGCCTCCGGGAGCGAGGATGCGGTAGGCTTCTTCGACGGCGCGGGCAGGGTGCAGGGCGTGATGGAGGGACTGCGAAAAGAAGACGAGATCGACTTCGCCGTCCGCGATGGGGACTTCTTCCATGTCGCCGAGGCGGAAATCGACGTTCTGGACGCCGTGGCGGAGGGCCTGGTCGCGGCCCACTTCGATCATTTTTGCCGAGGTGTCGACAGCGATGACCTGCCGGGCGCGCTCGGCCAGCAGCATGGCGAAGGCGCCCTCGCCGGCGCCGAGGTCGGCGATGACCATGGGAGGCATGAGGCGGAGCAGGGCTTCGGCCAGGCTCTTCCAGGATTTGCCGGGGACGTAGTCGCGGCCAAGGCGGCCGGCAACGGAGTCAAAGAAGCTGCGCATCTTGTCCTGGCGCTTGCGGAGAACGAGGCGCATGGCGGCCTGGTCGGGGGCGGCTTCAGGGATCTCCGCTTTGGCCGTCGCGAGCAGGTTGTGTAGAAAGTTGCCCGCCTCCGGAGTGGCGAAAGCGGAAGATCCCTCAGCGTCTAAAGGCCCGGCTAATTGAATGCCACTATCGGCACGACTAGAGTCATGCCCTTTCAAAACTGCAACATTCTCTGAAGCTCGGGTGGCGAGGCGGTAGAGATTGCTCTTGCCGGTGCGGCGGTCCTCAACCAGGCCGGCCTGCTTGAGTTGAGAGAGATGAGTGGAGATGGTGCTCTGGCCCATGGTGAGAATTTCCTGCAATTCGGCGACAGAAAGCTCCTCACCCTGCAGCAGGAGCAGGATGCGGAGCCGGTTGGGATCGGCGAGTACGCGGAGGATTTTCACGATGGACGGCATAGTTTGCGATTGACTGCGAGCTACGGATTCTGATACATATCAACATATCACGATAGGACGATAAGAGGAGAATCAAAATGGCAAGTTCGACGCTGGAAGTGACCGATCTTGGATACAAAGTAGCCGACATGACCCTGGCCGACTGGGGCCGCAAGGAAATCAACATCGCCGAGCAGGAGATGCCGGGCCTGATGTCGATCCGGAACAAATATGCGGCGGGCAAGCCGCTGGCCGGGGTGCGCATCACGGGTTCGCTGCACATGACGATTCAGACGGCGGTGCTGATAGAGACTCTGGTGAGCCTGGGCGCGGAAGTCCGCTGGGCGAGTTGCAACATTTTTTCAACGCAGGACCATGCGGCGGCTGCGATTGCGGCGACCGGGGTACCGGTGTATGCGTGGAAGGGCGAGTCGCTGGAAGATTACTGGTGGTGCACGTATCAGGCTCTGGCGCATAAGGGCGGCAAGGGGCCGGAGCTGGTGGTGGACGATGGCGGCGATGTGACCCTGCTGATCCACAAGGGGTACGAACTGGAGAACGGCGACACGTGGGTGGATTCCGAATCAGGCAGCCACGAAGAGAAGGTCATCAAGGACTTGCTGAAGCAGGTGTTTGCCGAGGATCCGCAGCACTGGCACAAGGTGGCCGCAGCGTGGCGTGGCGTATCCGAAGAGACGACGACAGGCGTGCACCGGCTCTACAAGATGATGGAACAGGGCAAGCTGCTGGTTCCGGCGATCAACGTGAACGACTCGGTTACGAAGTCGAAGTTCGACAACCTATATGGCTGCCGCGAGTCCTTGGCCGACGGCATCAAGCGCGCCACCGACGTGATGGTGGCGGGCAAGATCGCCGTGATTTGCGGTTACGGCGACGTGGGCAAGGGCTGCGCACAGTCGCTGCGCGGCATGGGCGCGCGCTGCGTGATCACGGAGATCGATCCGATCAACGCGCTGCAGGCGGCGATGGAAGGTTACGAAGTGACTACCGTTGAAGACACGCTGGGGCGCGGCGATATTTACGTCACCACCACGGGCAACGTGGACATTATCACCCTGGATCACATGAAGAAGATGAAGGACCAGGCGATTGTGTGCAACATTGGGCACTTCGACAACGAGATTCAGATGGATCCGTTGAACGCAGAGCCGGGGGTGACGAAGTTGAACATCAAGCCGCAGGTGGATATGTACACCTTCCCTTCAGGCCAGAATACGGCCGGGCACAGCATTTTTGTGCTGGCGGAGGGACGGCTGGTGAACCTGGGCTGCGCGACCGGACATCCGAGCTTTGTGATGAGCAACAGCTTTGCCAACCAGACGCTGGCACAGTTGGACCTGTGGGCCAACAAGGACACGTACAAGGTGGGCGTTTATGTGCTGCCGAAGAAGCTGGACGAAGAGGTTGCGCGGTTGCATTTGGAGAAGATCGGCGTGAGGCTGACGACTCTGACGGCAAAGCAGGCTGACTATCTGGGCGTTCCGGTGAGCGGACCGTACAAGGCGGAGAATTACAGGTACTAAAGGCCGTTGTCAGTGGACAGTGGTCAGTGGACAGTGAAAAGGCACCGCGTTGAGTTGGTTGCTGTCCCACCCATGCGGCAGGAAAAAGCCGCATGGATGGGGCACGGAGCTTTGAACCTGAATGAACGAATAGATGTGACTATGCAAAAGCCCCGGCCGCGGCCGGGGCTTTTGCTTGTTTGGGGCAGAGTTCTCGTTCTCTGCGTTACTTTCGCCTGCGGCGGGAGAGGTGGTGGTAGATGCGCCAGGCGGAGTTGTGGAGCAAGTGCATCTGCTCGGACTTGAGGGCTTTATAGCTGCGCTCGATGTAGCCGTCGAACTCGGGTGGCCAGCCGATGGTGGAGCGGCGCTCGGAGTAGTCGCCGTCTGCCCACTTGGAGAGTACGGCCTTGTAACCCACAACGTGGGTGACGAACTGAAGCAGGCAGTGGGGCATCTCTTCCTCGACGATGAGGTGGGCCTTCTCAATGATGATTTTTTCGCGGATATCGTTCAGGGGCATGAAGATGGTGCTCATCCATAGGACCCACTCCTTCATCTCCGAATCGAGGATGGGCTCGCTCTGGGTTTTGCCCTGCTTTTTAAGCAGCGAGCGGTAGGCGATGTTGCCAGCCTGGGAGGCCACATAGAGGGGGCCATAAAACTCGTTGAGCCGCTTGTTGACGAGGCGGAGCATATCGGCACGCCGGGCCATCATGCGGGTGATGAGAAAGGTGACGAGGTATCCGGCAAATGCGAGCACAACGGTGAGGACGGCTGCGTTTTGCAGGGAATTGGGGAGCAGGATCGTAGTTGGGTCCATGGCTTGCCTTGCGAGAAAGTATACGCGGGGAAAGCGGCGGGGGCTGTGACTCGGGGCTGGCTCTAATTTACGTCGTTTGCCATGTAGACGGCGACGGGGGGGTCGGAGGTCAACTGAGTGTCAACCATGAGGATGGTGCGGACTTCTCCGCCGGTGAGGGCCATGACCGCGGAGGTGTACTTGGGCTTAATGAGGCCAGTGGGCACGATGACCATGGTGACGGTCTGCGAGGTGAAGCTGATGTAGCCGGCAGTGGCGCCGACGGGCAGAGCAGTGACGATAGGAATGGTGTTGGCCAGGGTGGTGCCGGCGGGGACCATGTAGACATCGAGGGGGCCGACCTTGGGCGCCTGATTGAGAAAGCGGAAGGCGGAGTGTCCGCCGGCAGCCGCGGTCTGCTGGTCTTCAAGGATGGTGACGGTGTAGCTGGTGGGCGCGGCGCCGTTGTCGGTGAGGAAAATGGAGTGCTGGCGGCCGGCGAGCAGAGTGCCGTTGGTGGTGACCAGGGATGCGCCGCCGGTGGCGGCAGTGACCTTGATGAGGGCTGCGCTGGAAGCCGGCAGGGTGCCGTAGGGGGTGATGGAACCCTGTCCGATATTGGCGGCTAGAACGGTGCCTTCAACCACGACATTGACAGCCGGAGCGATGTACGAGGCGTCAATGACGCGAACCAAGCTGGGCTGGGTGAAAGTGGCTACGGTCTGACAGGCCGAAAGTCCGAGCGCCAGCGCAAGCGAAACTGCAGCCGCGACAGCCAACTTGGGCAGCGTGAACTGCCTTACATTCCCCATCCACCGATTCCGAATCGTTCTCATGGCGCGCATGTTCGTGAGTGGCACAAGCCTCCCACCCATAGTACAGGGAAGAGATGGGATGGGCTTACGACTTTTTGGCCAGCGCCAGGGAGAAGAGGACTCAAGGTGGCTACTTTGTTCAAGTTCTAGTGTGGTGAGTCTGAAGTTCGCCGAAGGACAAAAGCAGATTCTTCGCTCACCACCCCCGATGCTCCACCCCAAAGAGCAAAAACGCTCCCTGGGGACCCCGGAAAACGTTCGGCGCCCCGTTCGCTCCTAATGAACGGCCCGGTTGAGTGTTGTTCTGTCCCACCCATTCCGCAAAGGACGCGGAATGGATGGGGCACGGTGCTTTTTTGCGAGGTGGACGGCGGCCGTTCACCCCGGATGTAACGCGCTGCCGCGAGTGAAGATGCTCAGAAGGACAGCCGATGTTTTGTTGGGAATTCTGGACTCAGGACACTAGGTTGCCCCCATGTAGATGAAGCGGGCGAGGAAGAGGGCGGCGAGGAGATAGAGGAACCAGTCTTGACGGCGGAACCTGCCAGTGGCGAGGTGGAGGACTGCCCAGGCGATGACGCCGAAGCCGAGGCCGTTGGCGATGGAGTAGGTGAAAGGAATCAGCACCAGGGTCAGGAAGGCGGGCAGGGCGACCAGGGGTTCCCGCCAGCGGATCTCCGAGATGCCGCCGAGCATGAGGGAACCCACAAGAATGAGCGCGGGGGCAGTGGCGGCGGCGGGCACCATGCCGATGAAGGGCGCTGCACCGATGGCCAGGAAAAACAGCAGCCCGGTAACGATAGCGGTGATGCCGGAGCGGCCTCCGGCGGCGACGCCCGCGGTAGATTCGACGTAGCTGGTGACGGTAGAGGTTCCGGTAAGGGAGCCGAAGACGGTTGCGGTGGCGTCGGCAAAGAGGATGCGGTTGAGGCGAGGGATGGTGTGATCGGCCTCGATGAGTCCGGCCCGCTTGGTGACGGCGACCAGGGTGCCGAGGTTGTCAAAGAGGTCGACGAAGAAAAAGATGAAGACGATTTCGAGCAGTCCCTTGTTAAGCGCGCCGCGGATATCAAGCTTGAAGGCGGTGTCGGCCAGTGAGTGAAAGCCTCCGGCGGCGGGGGTCCAATGGATGAGGCCGCAGGGCCAGGCCAGGATGGTCGTGGCCAGGATGCCGATGAGGATGGCGGCGCGGACTTTTCTGATTTCAAGCGCGGTCATCAGGGCCAGACCGAACAGGGCCAGGGCGGTGGTGGGATTGCGGATGCTGCCGATGTTGACGAGGGTCTGCGGGTCGCCGATGACGAGGCCGGCGTTGCGGAAGCCGATGAGCGCGATGAACAGGCCGATGCCACCGGCGACCGCGGCGTAAAGCTCGTGAGGGATGGCGCGGAGGATCATCTGGCGGATGCCGGCGGCGGTGAGGGCCAGAAACAGGACTCCCGAGAGGAAGACTGCGCCGAGAGCGGTCTGCCAGGGGACGTGCATGCGGATGCAGACGGCGTAGGCGAAGTAGGCATTGAGGCCCATGCCGGGGGCCAGCGCGATGGGATAGCGCGCGACCACGCCCATGAGGATGGAGGCGAAGGCAGCCGAGAGGCAGGTGGCGGCGGTGACCGCGGCCAGAGGCATGCCCGCAGCGGACAGGATGGCCGGATTGACCAGGACAATGTAACCCATGGTCAGGAAGGTGGTGATGCCGGCCAGGATCTCGGTGCGCCAGTTGGTGCCGAGGCGCGCGAATTCAAAGTAAATTGCGAGGCGTTTGAGCATAGGCGGGTGCTGCTAAAAGAGTACACGGTGGATGGAAGGGGCTGGTGGGGAAGCGGGGCGGAGGTGAGGTTGTTCGAATCCCACCCATTCCGCAAAGTGCGCGGAATGGATGGGGCACCCGGCGCCTCAATGCGTTACGCGGCGCGAAAACGATATGGAGTCAAGCCTCAGGTCTTTCTATTTCGCCGGTTGACTGGCGAGATCGGCCAAACGATTCTGGGCTGGCTTCGAACCTTCGTTGGCGGCTTCGCGAAGCCAGTATTCGGCAATCTCCCTATTCTTCGGCACACCAAACTTCCCGTCGAGCGAGTAGAGGCCGAGCGCATAACGAATGTCCATCTTGCGCCGGTTGCGAATGGTCCGGTAAATGTGCAACACACGCACATACAGTTCTGCATCGCCGGCTGCCGCCTTTTCGAGGTCGAAAGCGCGCCGCAGTTGCGCGTCAGGGTCATCCTTGGGCAGGGCGTCAAGATCGGCAGGCGAGGGACTGCGTAGCGGGTCGTCTGCTGGATAATACGCGCCTGCTCGCTTCCGGGTGTCGGCCAGGGCCTTGTATGCCGCATTCGCCTGTTCGATTTGCTGTGCCGTCATGAAGCTTGTGAATGCTTTCAGCAGCGGCAAATCTCCACTCCGCTTTTCGCCGGCGAGCCGGGTCCAGGCAATCGCATCATGGCCAGAGAAATCTTTGGCGGCGGCATTATTGATGGCTTCCGCATAGGAATGCTGCGCAAGATCGATGTTGTATGCCGCTGCGCGCTTGCAGAATCGTAGCCACATAGCTTGGTCTATAGATAGGTCCTCACGACCAATTCTGTAATCGACGGCGATCTTCAACTCTTCCTGCCCAAGCAGTTCCTGCGCGATGATGCGCGCCCACTCCAAATTGAGCGCGCGAGCCTTGGGGTCGTCTCCGGCACTGTAGATGCCGTCGATAACAAAGTTGCCCAATTCCATCTGAGCGCGACGGGCCTCGGGCAGCCCATTCATTTTGAGTAGCGAAAGATAGATTGCAAGGGCTTTTTGGTTGTAGATTTGTGCAACCGAAGGATCGGCTTCGGCCGTGGCTTTATAGACTTCAGCCTGTTCAAATAGATCGCCTGGCGGAAGGTCCTTGTCGGATGACACATTCATTTTGGGGTAGTCAAGCCGGGGTTTCTCGCCGGAATTGCGCACACACAGCGCGCGCATAAAGGAGAAGGAATACGGGAACCCGGTTGGCTCTTCGTTCGATCGTCCTTCATTGAAATCGAAGTACCACGCATATCCCGAAGGATGCCCGCGATCATCGCTTCTCTGAGCGCTGCCCCATTCATCACCCGTCAGAAATATGTTGCCTTTCACGTGCCACGTGGTCGATACATCGTCGTGCATCCCGGCCCGCCCGAGGGCTCTGACGCTCTTGTCGTAAATCCCTTGCAATTCGTCGATTCCCGCCAGCCTCCAGTCGGAGAACCCGGCTAAGGGCAGGTTGCGGCAGTACTTTGTTGCCTGGCGCCAACTCACGTCTTTGCCGTTGTCTTTCCCGGCCCACATCAATCCGGTGGAGGGATCGATCCAATACCCGCGCGCCTGAGTCTCCTGCGCCAACGAAGTGTCCTGGGGCGAGGATTGAGCACCGGCTGTCAGGGCGACGATCAAGAGTAGAACTAGAACACTCTTTGCCTGCCACTTCATAGTGCGCGCTCCGAGTGGTGAAGGATATTTGGCGGGTGACCCAGTTCTCGATTAGGAGGCCTGGGAGACCGCGCGTTTAACCCAGCAGCTTGGCGGCTTCCTTGGCGAAGTAGGTGACGGCGAAATCGGCGCCGGCGCGGCGGATGCCTAGCAGCGATTCGAGGATAGCGCGATCGCGGTCGAGCCAGCCTTTGGCAAAGGCGGCCTGCATCATGGAGTACTCGCCCGAAACCTGGTAAGCGCCGATGGGGACGTCGACGCGCTCGCGGGCAGCGCGGATGACATCGAGGTAGGGCATGGCGGGCTTCATGAGGATCATGTCTGCGCCTTCGGCCAGGTCGAGGTCGATTTCGCGCATGGCTTCGCGGAGGTTCGCGCCGTCCATCTGGTAGGTTTTGCGGTCGCCGAACTGGGGAGCTGAGTCGGCGGCCTCGCGGAACGGTCCGTAGAAGGCGGAGGCGAACTTGGAGGCGTAGCTGAGGATGGGCGTCTGCGCGCAGCCCGCTTTGTCGAGGGCGGTGCGGATGGCGGCCACGCGACCGTCCATCATGTCGCTGGGGGCCACGATGTCAGCTCCTGCTTTGGCCTGGCTGACGGCGGTGCGGGCGAGCAGATCGAGCGAGGGATCGTTGTCCACCTCAAAGCCGTCACGGCCCTCGATGATGACGCCGCAGTGGCCGTGGCTGGTGTACTCGCACAGGCATACGTCGGCGATGAGGACCAGCTTTTTGGAGGCGGCGGATTGCCGGAGGGCGTGAAGGCCCTGCTGGACAATGCCGTTCTCGTCCCACGCGCCGGTGCCTTGCTCGTCCTTGGCTTCAGGCAGGCCGAAGAGCAGCAGGCCGGCGATGCCCAGGCTGGCGGCCTCTTCCGCCTCGCGAACCGCTTCGTCGATGGAGAGGTTGAAGACGCCGGGCATGGAGCCGACCTCTTTACGCACACCCTCACCGGGGCAGAGAAAGAGGGGGTAGATGAGGTCGCCGGGCTCGACGTTGGTTTCGCGCACCAAGGCCCGCAGAGAGTCACTGCGCCGAAGGCGGCGCATCCGCATTTCAGGGAAGGTCATGGAATAAATTGTACTGCGAGGCTGAACCGCGTCGCTGCCTACCACCATTCCATTGAGCGTTCGGAGGGTTTCTTTGCGGTCGTCTTGGGTTTGGCCGAGCGAAGGAGCAGGAGCGGACATTGCGCCAGCTTTACCACCTTCTCTGCGATGGAGCCGAACACAAGCGGATGCCACCCGGAAATTCCATGAGTGGAGATGACGATCATGTCGACTTTCTCGCGCTCAACCACTTCCATGATGCTCGAGGCTACATCGTTTCCGACGTCGACGATGGAACTAGCCTTGATCCCCCTGCCGGTGAGAATCGCACGGCACTTGGCCAGGTTTACTTCAGCGCTGGCTCTTGCATTCACGACAAAAGCCTCCTCCGGGGCGAAATCGGGGAGGGTGGTGGTTGGAAAGAACGGGATGATATGCACCATGCAGAGTTCCGCACTAAAGTGCTGGGCAAGATCCGCAGCCATCTCCAAAGCCATCTGGGAGGAGGGGCTGAAGTCGATGGGCAAAAGGATCTTGGTGGGGATGGAAGGGAAATCGATAGCTTCAGACATGACGGACTCCTGGCCAACCGTGAAGGTGGCTGGAGTCTGATTTTCCTCTACACAGGCGAACATGGACTGTGCTGTTTTGGACATGCATGCAGAAGCCCGAGAATTGGCGCAAGTGGCGTCCGCCTGAAAGAGCGGCAGATACCGCAGTGCCTCGAAAAGTATGGATGTGCCGACAAGCATTCCCTCGGGGGCTGAAGCCCAGTTGAATTGAGAACGCTTGCGGCACGGCTAAAGCCGCGCCCTTTCAAAACTACGATTGCGGCGGATAGAGCGATGCGGGATGCTGACCTTGATTTGCTGCCCGGAGAGGGCATTTTCAGCGCTCTCCGGGCATTCTACGCCGAGGCTATTTCGCAAAACTCGATGGCTTTACAACTGCTCGTAGAGCGAGCTGTTGCGGTAGCCGAGGAGCATGACCAGGGTCCAAATGCCGATGGCGGTTCCGAAGGGGAACTTGAGAAGGCTTAGGACGGCAGCGACAATGGCGACGACCCGGCCCCATGGCGCGTGCTCCCACAGCCCCCACGCGGCTGCAAGAGCCAGGCCGGCACGGATTACGAGGAAGACCCAGGCAAAATGCAGGATCGCCGGCCCCATCCACATGGGCGGCATGGCGCCATTCGCCCAGGGACCTTGCATCCAGGGGCCGAGACGGCCGGCGAATAATGCGCCGGCGAAGGCAAGGCCGGCGAATCCGACGACGAGAGAGAGCCCCGCATAAACAAACCAGAAGACGCTGAGGGTTCTAACTTTGGCGGCGTAGTTCTCTACCTGGAACTGAAGGCCGGGAACTGCGGGAATTACCGGCGCCGAGGGGCGGCCACAATGGGGGCAGAAGGCCTCCCCAGCCGCCAAAGCCTGACCACATCCACTGCAAAACATGGTGCCTCCTTCAGAAGCGGTGCATCGAGACTGTTACGCAGCTTACTACGCAGACCGGGGGATGTGCGTTCCATTGGCTGCGCCTTCCGCTTCAAGGAGCTTGCGTTTGCGCTCGACGCCCCAGCGGTATCCGGTGAGCGAGCCGGTGACGCCAACGACGCGATGGCAGGGGACGAAAAGGGAGACGCGGTTGGTGGCGCAGGCGCGGGCCACGGCGCGGGTGGATCGGGGAATGCCCATCTCGCGGGCGAGTTGGCTGTAGGTGCGGGTCTGGCCGCGGGGAATCTGGCGGAGAGCCTGCCAGACGCGCAGTTGGAAGGCTGTACCGCGCAGGTCGAGCGAAAGTTCGGTGGGCGGCTGCGCGCTGCCGCTGACGATGGCAACGGCGGCGTCAACAAGTTTCGAGAGGGATGGATCGCCATAGAGGGTAGCGAGAGGAAACTCTTCGCGGAGGCTGGCCTCGGCTTCGGCAGAGGTGGCGCCGAGGGCAAGCCAGCAGAGGCCGCGATGGGTGGAGCCAACGACGAGCCAGCCGAAGGGGGAGCGCGCAGTGGTGAAAGCGATCTGCTCGCCGCGGCCTCCCTGAGCGAAGCGCGCAGGCGTCATGCCGAGCGGCGCACCCTCATAGGCGCGGCTGGAGGAGCCGAAGCCTGCTTCATAGATTGCCTTGGTCACGGAATCTCCTTGTTTGAGCGCGCCGCGCAGGGAACTGGCACGGAGCGCGCGCTGGTAGGCAAGCGGGCTTGCGCCCATCTCTCGCTTGAAGAGGCGCTGCACGGTGAAAGGGCTCATGCCGGCGATGCGGCCGAGTTCGGCGAGCGGGACGGGGCGGTCGAAATTGTCTTCAATGTAGCTGCGGATTTTATCGAGCGGGTTGATTTGCGCGGTGGTGGGGCGGCAGCGCTTGCAGGGGCGGAAGCCGGCGGCCTGGGCAGCCTGGGCGGTTGGAAAGAATCGGACGTTGGCGCGCAAGGGGCGGCGGCTGGCGCAGGTGGGGCGGCAGAAGACGCCGGTGGTAGCGACCGCGTAGAAGAAGGTGGCGGCAGGGTCGCGGGCGAAGAGTTGCTGCCAGGCGGCTTCCGGATCGATGGGGTGGTTGATGCTCACGAGAACCATGGTCGCTCATTGGGGGGCGGGGCGCTATCCAGTTCTTGCGGGGAATTCGGAATTTATGGGTTTATTGGACGCTATGCGATGGCTGGGCCTGCGGCACCTTTGAGGGCGGCTTCGGCGTGGGCGAGGTCTTCTTCGGTGTCGACGCCGATAGTGTCTCTTGGGGCTTCGGCTACGTAGAGGGCGATGTTGTTTTCCAGGAGACGGAGTTGCTCGAGGCGTTCGAGTTTCTCCAAGGGCGAGGGTGGGAGAGAGGCGAAGAGCTCAAGGGCAGCTTTGCGGTAGGCGTAGATGCCGAGGTGCTTGCGGTAGCCAGAGAAGCCGGTGTTATCTCGGTCGAATGGGATGGTGGCGCGGGAGAAGTAGAGGGCGCGGCCGTCGAGGGCGGTGACGACTTTGACGGCGTTGGGGTTTGTGAACTCATGGGGCTGACAGCGGACGGCGAGGGTGGAGACCTGAACCTCGGGGCGGCTGAAGAGAGAGAGCAATGGCGGGAAAAAGTCTGCGGTCAGGGTGGGCTCGTCGCCCTGGATGTTGACATAGATGTCGGCGTCGATCTGGCGGGCGACTTCGCGCACACGATCGGACCCGCTGGGGCAGGATGGGGAAGTCATCGCCACGGGGATGCCTCGCTCACGGCAGACTGAGGCCACTTCGTCGGAGTCGGTGGCTACGACAACGGGGTCCATAAGGCCACTGGAGGCGGCGGCGCGCCACACCCACTCCACCATGGGACGGCCGGCAATGGAGCGCAGGACCTTGCGGCTGAGGCGCGTGGAACTGAGCCGGGCGGGAATTACGCCGGCGATACGGAACGTACTCATGGAGGCGAGTTTACAGGAACGGGGGAGGCAAATTCATCTGCGCGGCACCTGGAAGGCGGGCGGAGGGGCGGGCCTGGGCAGCTATTGCGCAGCGGTCAGGTTTGACCTAGTTTCCAGGCACCCGTATCATCAAGGTTGGAAGTTGTGGTGGATTCCTGTCCGCACGCACGCAGCGGGGCCAGCGCGGCCTGCTCCTTTCCTTTGTCCCTCTGGCGGGGTAGCTCAGATGGTTAGAGCGACGGATTCATAACCCGTAGGTCGGCAGTTCGATCCTGCCTCCCGCCACCAGTTTTCCTCAATATAATCAATGTTTTAGAGAGTTCGTGGTCAATCGCCTGGAAATCTCTCACCTGGGGTGCGCCCCTGACGGTTACCTGGGACCTGATCGCTGCCGCTTATGCCGGCACCTTCTTTGCCGGGTCCGCGCTCTGCTCCGCGGTATAGCCATCAGCGGGGTTTTTCCGGAGGAGTCGCCTCAGGAAACCACGGCGCGGGCTGCGAAGCGGCAAGGCCCTCCTCGACGAAACCCTTGAGCATGGTGACCATGTCCTGCGCCCAGAACAATTGTTCGGCAGGATCCGTAAAAAAATCCTCGGACAGGTCCCGATAGACTACGACCCCGGTCTGGAGCGTGCCCTGCGAGTAGGGGAACTGGTAGATTGCAGGGTTGACCTTGCATCCGGCCTTTTCCGCGCCGCCCAGGGTCAGCCCGAATGCCTTTTTGAAGGCCTCGAATCCTGCCATTCCGGATTGGCTGCAGAAATTGTCAAACGCATCTCGTGGCACGCAAAGGTGCATATTCGCCTGGCGCACCTTCAGCTCGACGACCAGGAATACGACCCGCGATCTTGCGGGGATGGAGTGAAGCTCGGGGAACGAAATCCTGTAGATGCAGCAGAAATCTCCCTGCCGGTGACCGACTTCGATTTGCGTGCTTCCATTGCGCTTCTTGCCCCACTGCTGCTTTTCAATGGCGTCGAACTCGGGGCTCCAGGTGAGCGAAGATTCGATGGTTTCGGGCACAAGGTGCAGAAGCAGATGCGAGGTTTTCCGTCGAATAGCCTCCGGACCTCGGCTGGAAAATGCGAGGAGCAAAATGACCAGCAGCAAGGGAAGCAGCGAGCCTACGAGTTGCACCGAAACGGAAAACCAGTCCTTGTGCGTCGGGTTTGTGAGAGCAATCAAGGCGATCGCCAGATCCGCCGCAAGCACGGCCAGCACGATGAGGAAGATGAGCAGTTTGAGCCAGGTGGGAACTGAGATGGACCGGATGCCCCCGAAGTTTTCCAATGCCATGGATTGAGCCTCGCTGAGCCCATGAAATCATAGTCAGAGTATTACCGTCATGTCTTTCCTGCTGAAGTTCTCGACCAAGTGAGCGACTGTGTGGCGGACATGGCAGCGGCGGGGATTTGAGGCAATGGGCGCTGGAGAGACATTAGGGGAGATCCTCTACTGTAGCCTCTGCGCTGAATCGGGGAAGAAGATAGGGTGGCGCGGGCCGTAAACGTTACTTATTTTCACGCAAGTCCTCTCTTTTGGTTGCCTTAGGCGGATACAGATAATAACGCGCTGCTTTGAGCCTCATGTGGTAGCCTTGTGCAGCATTCTAAAGAAGATCGGTTTAGGGCTGAAATACTCTGAACCAAACCAGGGACTTCTGCTCACTTACGTGGAGGCAGACGCCGGATGGCAGTTGAGACGGGACACGTCTTCTGTCTAAACCGACGCATGGGCTTGCGATCAAATTTGGGTCGCCAGTCGAACAGGAACGATCTTGTGCATCGCATTTATTTTGGCGATGGCGGGACTCAACGGTGTTGTCAGAGGAATTCCGCATTGATTCAGGCGAAACGGCGCACAGCTGGGGCCTTGATCAGCGGTGAGTCTTCCTGGCATAGAGGCGCAAGATGCTTCTCGATTTCCAGTCATTATTCTCATTCAAAGTGGGAACCGGAGTAGTCCGGACTTCCTGGGCGGCAACCCTGACATTTTTAGCGGCATTGTTGGCATTTCCGCTGGGTATGGGCGCGACACCTCCGACCGAAGCCATCTTCAATTCAGCCCAGAGCGCGCTGAGCGCAAGCTTCAGCAATCCCCAGGGCGTCGCGATGGACAGCAGCGGGAACCTTTATGTTGCCGATCCGGGGAGTTCTGCTGTTTATGAGATTCTGGCGGCGGGCGGTCATACGACCGTGAACAACCTTTGCAGCGGCAGCTTCGGATACCCCTCCGGCGTGGCCGTGGATGGCAGTGGGAATGTTTTTGTCGCCGATAACGCTCAGCAGACGATCTACGAGATTCCCGCGGGGAATTGCTCGTCGCTGAAGACGCTGGGCGGCTCGACGAGCAGTTTTGGCGCTACCAATCTGGGCGGCATTGCGGTGGATGGCAGCGGGAACCTCTTCTTTACGAATTTCAGCGGCTCGAAGGGCGTGTACGAGGTTACGAAGGCGGGTGGCTACAGCTCGGCAACTCTGCTTTCAAGCAGTTTCAGCGCGCCCAAGGGCATTGCCGTGGACGCGAGCGGAAACATCTTTGTGGCGGACAATGGCAACGGCAACGCGTATGAGATGGTCGCGACCGGCGGCGTGGTTACGTCATCGTCAACGATCAACACGCTGTTGACCGGCTTGAACACCGCGCAATTCATCACGGTGGACGGCAGCGGCAACGTATTCGTTTCCGATCAGAGTTACCTGTGGGAGATTCAGGGAGCGGGCGGTGATGCTGTCATCCTGGGCAATGTTCAGAGCCCAGAAGGTATGGTGGCGGACAGCCGGGGGAACGTCTTTGTCGCCAACGGAGCAGCCAAGGTAATCGACAAGCTGAATCTGATCACCGCCAAATTTGGTGCGGTGAATGTGGGCAGCACCGGCTCAGCCGTGACTTTGACCTTTACCTTCATCCACGGGGGAGCGATCAGCGCGCCGATGGTTGTGACCAAGGGTGCAGTCGATCTGGACTTTGTTGATGCTGGAACGGGCACATGCACCACAAATAACGGATCAGACAAGATCTACGAAACTGGCGAAACTTGCACGGTGGACGTGACGCTGGAGCCGACGGTTTCCGGCGTGCGCGTGGGCGCGGTGGAACTTCTGGATATCGATGGCAACGTGATTTCCACGGCCTATCTGCAAGGCACGGGCGTGGGGCCCCAGGTTGCGTTTTCGCCAGCAACGCGGAGCATGGTGGCAACTGGCCTTGGCTCTCCTTCCGCGGTTGCGGTAGACGGCGACGGGAATATCTTTGCAACCCAGGCATTCTCTAGCGTGAAAAAGTTTGCGCCGGGAGGCGCAGTGACAACGCTGACCGGCGTACCGGGTTCGGCCGACGGCGTGGCTGTGGACGGCGCGGGAAACCTCTTTGTCGCTTTACCGAATAGCAAGGCGGTCTATTAGGTTCTGGCGGTGGGCGGCTATACCACGGTCAAACAGCTCGGCGTCGGCTTTGTGTTCGGCTACCCCTACGGCGTGGCGGTAGACGGGGCGGGAAACGCCTTTGTCGTGGATGCCAGCAACAACGCTGTATACGAGATTGAAGCGGCGGGCGGCTATGCGACGGTCAAAACCCTGGCCACCAGTTTCAACCAGCCTTATGGCATTGCCGCGGATGTGGCAGGCAACGTGTTTGTTGCCGATACCAACAACAACGCGGTCAAAGAGATCTTAGTGGCGGGTGGCTACACCACGGTCAAAACCCTGGCGGGCAGCTATTCAACCGTCAGAGGCGTGGCGGTGGACGGCAATGGCAACGTCTTCGTCGCCGACGCTGGCCACCAAGAAGTGAAAGAGATACTGGTGGCGGGCGGCTACACGACGGCCAATACAGTTGCCAGCGGAATAGGTCAAGACAACAACATAGCGGTCGATGCCCTCGGCAACATCTATGTAGTTCTGCCGTACGTCGCCACTCCGGGTGTGATGAAGCTGGACGTGGCGGATGGTCCGACGATTGTTTTTGCCGGCGCGGCAGTTGGATCGACAATTACCGACGGTTCGAAGACGGTGACGGTTGAGAATATCGGCAACGCGCCGCTGAGTTTTCCGGCGCCAAGCTCCGGGACCAACCCCAGCATCGCGGCCGGCTTTACATTGATCAGCGGCAACGGATCGGACTGCCAGCTGATCTCGGCTGGCGCTTCTGCCGGGACGCTGGAAGCTGGAAGTTCGTGCCAGTTGCCTATCGGTTTTGCGCCAACACAGGCCGCGAGCTACAACGGCACGCTGGTGCTTACAGACGACGCGCTCAATGCGGTATCTCCGGCATACGCCACGCAGAGCATTGCGCTGAGCGGATTGGGAATGGCCACGCAGGCGATCGTATTCACTCTGCCTGGCACTGCCATTTACAACGGGGTTAATCTTACCTTTACGCCCAGCGCCAGCGGCGGCGGCTCGGGCAATCCAGTTGTCTTCAGCGTCGATCCGAGCTCAACCGCCGGAATCGCCAGCATCAGCGGCGGCACGTTGACGATTATCGGTCCAGGCACGGTAATCATCGATGCCAACCAGGCCGGCAACGCCAACTATGTGGCGGCACCTCAGGTGCAGCGGACGATGGTGGTTAGCCTGGATTCAGCGGTTGGGCTTGACGCTCTTGCGGATGATCAATCTGCGCGTGTGGGCCAGCTTTTTGGCGACCGGTTGTGGGTTAAGGCGGTCGATGGGGGTGGAAACGGCGTGTGGGGCGTGACGGTGACGTTCACAATACCCACATCTGGCGCCAGCGCGGTGCTGTCAAGCATGACGGCAGTCACCGATTTGAATGGCACAGCCAGTGTGTCCGCTACGGCCAACATGATTCCCGGTGCGTACCAGGTTTCCGCAATGTTCCCAGGGGCGACCTTGGGGGCGCTATTCAATTTGACCAATCTGCCGCCTCCGGTCTTCACGGTGACGACCCTGACCGATGATGTGGCATTTATCCCAACTCCTGATGGTTCGGCTGTTGTAAAGAGCGCGAAAGGCGTGACCAGCGCCACGAGCGCGGATGGAAAGGTCGGAGTAGCGGCGAACTGCAACGATACCTCCACTGGCGCAACGGCGAAGCCAACCTGCAGCCTGCGCGACGCGATTGCCGCGGCCACCGAGATGAGTACCGCGACGCTTACGCCGACGATCAACTTTGCCGCCTCGCTGAACCTGAGCGCAAGCCATCCGGGGGTCTACAACGTGGACACCGGCGGCTCTCTGGAAATCGGCGCCAATATGGACATCGTGGGACCGGGCGCGAACGCGCTCAGTGTGGCCAGCGCGAATCTGAATCGAATCTTCTACATCGATGGAGAAACGACGGTCGCAATATCCGGACTGACCGTAACTGGCGGCAAGTACAAGGAAGGCAGCGGCATCAAGAACTTTGGCACACTGACGCTGGCCAATTGCACAATCAGTAACAATGTCGCGACTAACTGGAGCGGCGGCGGCATCCACAATGTCGGCATGCTGACCATGACCGACTGCACCGTAAGCGGCAATAGCGCAGGCAACAACGGCGGCGGCATTGTCAACTATGGCCCGCTGACGGTGACCAGCAGCACGTTTAGCGGCAATAGCGCGACGACTGGTGGCGGCATCTATAACTACAGCGACAACGACGGCTACTACGGCGCGGCAGTAGTGAGCAACAGCACCTTCAGCGGCAACTCCGCAGTAGACATGGGCGGCGGCCTCTACAACACCGGCGATGGCGCGACCATGACGCTGGTGAACGACACTATCAGCGGCAATAGCGCCGGCAGCGAAACCACTGCAGGCGGCTATAGCGACGCAGCACTTACGCTGGCCAACAACCTGCTCGCCGATGCCATCGACAACGGCGACGGCACGGAGACCGATAACGGCGGCAACGTGGTGGTCGGCTCTGGAACCCCAGGGGTGACCTTGGCCGATGTGAACCTTGCCCCGCTAGGCAACTACGGCGGCCCAACGCAGACTATGATGCCCCTGCTTTCGAGTGTGGCCATCTGCGCCGGAATTCCTGCGAACGCGACGACGGCCGGACTAAGCACCGATCAACGCGGCAATCCCCGTTCGACGACAGCCTACAGCCCAACTGCATGCGTAGATGCGGGCTCGGTACAGACGGCTTACTCGTTGAGCTTTACCACCTCGCCAGCGTCCTCGCAACATATCAATGTCGCGTTCACGCCGGATTCGGTGGTGCAGTTGAGCGATAACGCGCAGCCTTTCGCGCTTCCTGGAGCGCCGATTACGGTTGCACTCAAGAACGGCGCGCTCAGCGGAACACTGCGAATGAATACGGGCACAAATGGAGCAGCGATCTTTAGCGGTCTGAAGGTCTCCGGGGCACAAACCGGGGACTACCTGGTGGCCTCGGCCACGGCAGGCCCCTTCACCATCACGGCCAACAGCACCAGCTTCGACGTTATCGCCATTACGCTGACGCCGCCCCCGCTGGCTGCCGGACAGGTGGGAGTTTCCTACGCTCAACAGATACTTGCCAGCGGTGGGACAAGTCCTTATGCGTACTCGGTGACGGGCGGGAGCTGGCCTGCAGGGCTGACGCTGGCCGGTTCCGGGGCGAACGCGGGGCTGATCTCGGGAATTCCGACAGCCGCGGGTACGTTCAACTTCACGATTCAGGCCACTGACAGTGCGAACAACACGGCCAGCCAGGCTTACAGCATCGTGGTAAGCGCGCCGGTGCTTGCGCTCGCGCCCGCCACACTGCCTGCCGGAACTTTTGGATCGGTCTACAGCCGTTCCATCAGCGCCAGCGGCGGTACCGCGCCGTACACGTACTCGGTGGGCGCCGGTCTACCTCCCGGGTTGTTGCTCAGCGCCTCGACCGGCCTGATTTCGGGAACGCCGACCGCGGCAAGTGCGACTCCATACTCCTTCACGGTTACGGCAGCCGACAGCAGCACGGGAACAGGCGCGCCATTCTCGGTGAGCCAAGTTTACGCAATCACGGTTAACCGGGCAGCTTCGGCAGTGAAGGTAACCAGTAGCGCTAACCCGGTGTTTGTACAGAACGCGGTGACGTTCACGGCAACGGTTGCATTGAGCGCAAGCCAGCCGACCGGCTCCGGAAGCGGAGTGCAGCCGATGGGGAGCGCCCCTGGATTGAGCGGACCAACCGGTACAGTGACCTTCCTGGATGGCACAACTCCACTGGGCACGGGAACGCTGAACGCAAGCGGCGTGGCCACCTTTACCACTTCAAATCTGGCAGTGGCGTCGCACAGCATCACCGCGTCGTATGGCGGCGACGCGAACTATCTTCCGGGGCCCAGCAGCGTGCTGACCGAAGCGGTGGTGGACTTCACCATCACTATCCAGGGAGCTTCGTTTACGGTGATACCGGGCTCAACGGCCACGTACGCATTTCTCGTGAGTCCTTCGGGCGGGGCTACCTTGTTCCCGTCGGCCATCACGATGTCGGTCAGCGGCTTGCCTGCTGGAACTACGGCGGTCTTCACCCCGTCGACCATCGCAGCTGGGGCGGGTGTGACCACGGTTACCTTGACCGTCCAAACGACGAAGGCTACCGCGGCGATTGAGCCGCCCAGCGGCCCAGGGGGCAATCTGCTTTCGCGGCTTGCGCCGTTCTCGCTGGCGTTCTTCCTGCTGCCTTTTGTGGGCAGGCTTCGCAAGGCGGGCAGGCGCTTCAGCCGTATGCTCTCGATTTTTCTGCTGCTCGTAGCAGGCGCGGTGGCTCTGGCCGGCGTGAGCGGCTGCGGTTCCGCCACAGGCTTCTTTGGCCAGGCACAGCAGACATATACATTGACCGCGACTGGAACTTCGGGCGCGCTGTCGCACACCTCCAACGTTACGTTGACGATTGAGTAAGAAGGAGAACTGGGATGCGTTTTTCGAATCGCGTAAGGGTGCTCCTTGTGGGCGCAAGCATGTTGGCTGGGGCCGCAGGCTGGGCACAGCAGAGTCAGAAGCCGGCTGCTCCGGCGGTGGTCTCGGGCGATCTGGCCGTGACTTTTGCCGCCGAGCATGCCCGGTGGGTACCGGGCCATTGCTGCTTCTGGCTCAAGGGAGGCGGGGCGGATGCGGCGGTGACCTTCTGGAATGGCTTCGGCATTGCCGCCAGCCTTACCGGCGATCATGCCTCCAACTTCACACCGGGTATTGATGTGAACAAGATCGCCGTTATGGGTGGTCCGCGGTACACATTCACGGCCTGGCAGGGGCATGGCAGCGCTCCGGACAGGCGGCGGTTGCAGGTTTATGCTCAGGGACTGTTTGGCGAGGTACATGCCTTCGACGGGCTCTTTCCGGCCGAAGGGGCTGCGACGAGCAGCGCCAACTCACTGGCGATCCAAGCCGGCGGCGGCCTGAATCTCTACCTCACCAGGAGATTCGGCGTGCGCCTGCTGGAAGCCGACTACGTGCGGACGGCGCTGCCCAACGCCTATGCGAACACGCAAAGCGACTTGCGGCTGGCTTTCGGCATCACCTACCACATTCAGGCCGCGGAGCCACTGCCTCTCACGCTTGCTTGCTCGGCCAGTCCGGCATCGGTATTCCCTGGCGACCCGGTTACAGTGACGGCGACGGCAGGCGGTCTTGATCCTAAGCTGAACGCGATTTATTCGTGGTCAGGCAGCGGCGTGACGGGAAGCGGAACGACG